>JAZRNE010000029.1:0-65735 GCA_045648045.1 Christensenellaceae bacterium | reverse complement strand
CCTGTTGGGCCTGCCGGTCCGCAGGGTCCGGTTGGCGAAACGGGTGCTACTGGTGCAACGGGCGCTACCGGTCCGCAAGGTCCTGTTGGGCCTGCCGGTCCGCAAGGTCCGGTTGGCGAAACGGGTGCTACTGGTGCAACGGGCGCTACCGGTCCGCAAGGTCCTGTTGGGCCTGCCGGTCCGCAAGGCCCTGCAGGTTCAAGTGATGCAATATACGCAAGTTCAACCGTAGCAACGGTTGCTTCGGAAGCGATTATTCCTATAACGCTTACCACCGCATCACCTACTACGACTATGAGCGTTGCAAATAACGCGGTAACCGTCAGCGAAGCGGGGACTTATTTAGTTTCGTATTTCTATCAAAACGAAGAAGAAGACGGCGACACTTCCATCAGTTTGTATTTGAACGGTGCTGCTATAGCAAACCAAATTTTGACAGACGAAAGTTCGGCAAGTAAAACAATTTTGCTCAATCTTTCATCAGGCGACGATTTGGCCCTTTACAACACTTCTGCAACCGATTCGGTTATTGATAGTGCGTCAATAACAGTTGTAAAAATTGCATAGCAATTACTTGTAATTAATAAAGATACGCGTTTTAAATATAATTTTAAAGCGCGTATCTTATTTTAAAAAAATTTTTGAGCCAAATTTAAAAATCACTATTGACAAATGGTAATATTTGTTTTATAATACGCACATAATACTAGAACGTAAGGAGATTTATTATGGAATTTAAAGGTTCAAAAACAGAGAAAAACTTGTGGGATGCTTTTGCAGGCGAATCTCAAGCAAGGAACAAATATACTTACTTTGCGTCAAAGGCAAAAAAAGAAGGCTACGAACAAATCGCGGCGTTGTTTTTAGAAACGGCTGATAACGAAAAAGAACACGCTAAAATTTGGTTCAAATTGTTAAACGGAATCGGCACTACTGCTGAAAACTTAAAGGCTGCCGCTGCCGGCGAAAACGACGAATGGACTGAAATGTACGCTCGTATGGCAAAAGAAGCCGACGAAGAAGGCTTTACCGATATTGCAAAATTGTTCCGTGGTGTTGCCGCTATCGAAAAAGAACACGAAGAAAGATATCTTGCTCTTTTATCTAACGTTGAAAGCAATACGGTGTTTAAGAAAAACCAAAAGGCAGTTTGGATTTGCCGTAACTGCGGTCATATCGTTGACAGCCCCGAAGCACCCGTTAAATGCCCCGTTTGCGACCACCCACAAGCATACTTCATGCTCCGCGTAATTAACTATTAATAAATATAAAAGTTTACCCCCCATTCTTTGTAGAATGGGGGGTGTTTTTTATTACTAATTTATAATCGGAATTTCAACCCTTGTTAAAAAGTCCGTATGATTGAGAGCAAATAACTCATTAAATAACTCACGCCTATCTAACACAAATAAACGGACGTAATCGTATTGCATATCAAACTGGAATGCCCCTGTCTTACCATACCACCTTGTTGCATCTACTTTTGAAGGCTGACTTATATGCTGCTTATAGTCCCTAATTTTATTAGCCACAATCTTTACGTCGTCGTTTATTTCATTCCAACGATTTTGAACCTTTTCATAGTTTGCACTATCTCTTAAGAAATCCGCAAAAAAGATATTTGCAGCCATAACGCACGTATATTGAGCCCAACCGATATATGACGCATCAAAAGGTTTATCCGAAAAATGTCCGCCCATAGAAAAGTCAAAATCCCAAACGGGCCCGAATTTTAATTTTCCGTATTCTATAACGTTTCCATTTTCATCAACTTTGTTAATCTCTTTATGCATATAACTACTTTTCCAAATAGAATCAGGATTATACATAAACTCGTTTAACAAAACGTAGTCAATTAAAGAATTTACGTCAACTAAATCTTCAAAACTAACAGGATTTGGTCTAAAACTAACGCTTACCTTTTGTTTAGAAGACAAAGTAGTTTTTACCGCAGTTAAATATTCAGTTAGGTATTGATAAAAAACGTCTTGACCGTTATAAGTTCCCCTGTCCTTTGCTTCGGGATATTTGACTTCTATTGGAAAATACCCGTTTAATAGAACTTTATCAGCATCCGCAATAGTTGCGTCGTCCCTTGCGTATTCATCCATTTCAATCAAGAAAGGAAACTCAGTTTTTTCATAATTTGAATAAAATTCTTCTTCATCAACTTGTACGTTTGCCCTGCCCTTTTTCTCATCCATTTGTTCACAAAGCAAATATACACCTTTATACTCACCGTTAAATTCTAATATCACGTGATTTGGGTGTGCAGTAAAATCCAAGTTAGTAAACACTTCATTGCCAAGCGTCATAGCCGTGTAGTTTCGCATATTAGATTGGTCTAAATAATCGGCAAGCAACACCCAACTTTTTGCCTTTTCTAAGCCGAATAACGATTTTGATTTTTCAAACTTTATTCTATACGGCTTTTTGTCGTAAGCCATAGTAGTGTTCCCACGAAGTCTAACGCCAACACCACCATCTTCTTGTTTGCAATCATAGGTTTCTTTCATTGCTACTTTAAAGTTCTGTTCCGGATTTTGACAATTAGTTATTTCAAAAGAACAATTAATATAAGTTTCTTTGTCATTAGGATTTTTACTATTCTCGGTATTAATTTTAACAATAGGTAAATTACCGTACGCTTCCGCACCCATTTTTTCAACTTTCCACTCAATTTTATTGCAAGATGCGGATATTATAATGCAAAAAATTAATAAAATTGAAATAATTAATTTGACTTGTTTTTTCATTTTTACTAGGCAGGTGTCCAACCCATTTTTTGACCAGAAAGAATATGTATGTGCAAATGAAACACGGTTTGCCCTGCGTCGTCGCCTTGATTGATAACCAAGCGATATCCATTTTCTAACCCCAACTCTTTTTTAAGTTCGGGGATTTTCTTAAAGCACGCTTTAAGCATTTCACTTTGTTCTTCGGTCATATCCGCCAAAAGTTTAAAGTGGCTCTTTGGCACGCAAAGATAGTGATTTTTTGCCTTTGGCTCAATATCCTTAAATATGAGCATATTTTCGTCTTCATACATTTTCGTTGCGGGGATTTCACCTGCTATGATTTTGCAAAACAAACAATTTTCCATCATTTACTCCTTAATTTCCGCAAGCGCACCGTCCTTAAACGGTTTGATTACGGTTACTTTTTTTATTTTACCATCAGCCACGCCGTTCTCAACGTAAAGCCTTAAATAATTTTCAGAATACCCTTCTAAATATCCGTCCTTAACTTCTTCACCTAAAAAATCGAGTTGCTTATTTATGAACTTTTTTGCAAAAGCAAGTTTACGTTCTTGCTTTTTGTTAAGCAAAATATTTAGCCTTGCCTTTTTAATTTCCGCAGGCAAATCTTTCATTTTATGCGCAACCGTGCCACTTCTAGGACTAAACGGGAAAGGGTGAATATCCGAAAATTTTACCCTTTCAACAAGTTCAAGCGTTTGGTTAAAATACTCTTCGGTTTCGGTCGGAAAACCAACTATAATATCCGTCGTAATTCCCGCATCGGGAAAATATTTTCTAATTAAATCTACTTTTTCAGCATATTCTTCGGCGGTGTAATGCCTATTCATGCTTTTAAGCACGGCGTTTGAACCCGACTGCAAGGACAAATGAAAATGCGGTGCAAAATTCTTTAAGTTTTTAAGAGCAATCAAAAACTCGTCGTCGATAACGCCCACTTCTAACGAGCCTAAACGAATTCTACAATCAACTTCGCCAAGTCTTTTTACAAGTCCGGTTAAAGTTATACCTTCATAGTCGTAAGCGGAAAGGTTTATACCGTTAAGCACCGCTTCTTTTGGGTTTAACGCCTTAATTTCATCAATCACACTTTGTGGATTCCTTGAACGAGTACGCCCGCGAAGATACGGTATTATGCAATAAGAACAAAAATTATTGCAACCGTCCTGCACCTTTATATAAGCGCGCGTGCGCAAAGTTTTAACCGTGTTAAGTTCTTCAAACTGTACGCAAGGCGGACTTAAACGCTCACCCGAGCGGTCAAGCATATCTAAAATAGCGTTTTTATTAAACACGCCCGTTACCAAAAATTCGTTCGACTTTTCGGTAAACGATTTGGGATTTTTTTGAGCCGCGCAACCTGTAAAAATAATTTTTGCGTTCGGGTTAAGTTTTTTTATTCTCGACGCCGTTTGGCGTGATTTTTTTTCGGCTTCAGCAGTAACTGCACAAGTATTAACCACGTATAAATCAGCGGGTACGAGTTTATCACTAACTTCATACCCACGCTCTGAAAGCCCTGCTATAAGCGAATCGCTTTCACACTCGTTAACCTTGCACCCAAGCGTAAACACAACCGCTTTCATTATTCACCTTTCTTAACGACGAACGCAGACCACTCGCCTTTTAATTTTTGTTCAACGAAAGTAAAACCTGCGTCAATATACGCTTTTTTAACGGCGTCTAATCTTTCGCACAAAATACCGCTCAAAATAATAATCCCACCGTCAAAAAGGTTTGCGCCTATATACGGTGCAAAAGCAATCAAAACTTCCGCCATAATATTGCACGCAATAACGTTACCCTTGACCGAATTATCGTCAAGCAAGTTCTTTAACAGCACGCTACCGTTGGTAACGCCGTTCTTTTTCATATTGTGTTCGGTTGCAGTCACGGCACACTCGTCAATATCCGTCATAACGACTTTTTTAGCACCTAATTTGCTTGCTGCTATACCTAAAATGCCACTACCACAACCTACGTCAAGCACGATATCGTCGTTTTTAACGTACTTATCTAAAAACTCAACGCACATAGAAGTGGTTTCGTGCTCACCCGTGCCAAACGCCATATTTGAATCGAGCAAAATAATAATTTCACCGTCTTGTGCTTTGTAGTCAATCCATTCAGGCACGATAACCACCTTTCCTATATGTATAGGTTTAAAGTGCTCTTTCCATTGTTCACGCCAAAGGTCGCCGTCAATCTCTCTTTTTGCAGTTTCAAGCGTGCCCAAATCAAGCGGACTGTTAAGTTTTAGTTGCATCAAGTCTTTTTCAACAGCCGAAAGTGTTTGATTTGCGCTTTCAATAGGGAAATACGCCTTGACTAAAACGGTTTTATCCGCCTTAAAAATAGACTCGTCGGCATAATCCCAAGCCCTGCCGTCGCGCGCTAGGGCGATTACGTCTTCTATATCGCTAATTACAACACCCGAATCGGTATACCCCCAAAGCACGTCGCTTATAAGTTCGCCACCGATATGCGTCGTTGATACGGTAAGTTCAATAAATTTGCTCATATTATTTTTCGTACGGATTTTTGCCGTACATCATTTCAACGTTGTCTTTATATTGCCTCATTTGTGGGCATTGTTTAATTTCGGTTTCCTTTTCAAGGTTTTCCAAAATTTTTCTTTGTTCTCTGCTAATTTTTGTGGGAACTTCAACCGTTACTACTATGTAAAGGTCGCCCGTCCCCCTAGAAGATTTTATACCCCTGCCACGCACGAAGAATACTTTTCCGCTTTGCGTACCTTCGGGAATGGTGTAATCAATCGTGTCGTCAATAAGCGGAACTTTAACCTTTCCACCCAACGCAGCCGTTTTGAAACTAATAGGAACTTCAACGTACAAATCAAAGCCTTTGCGCTTAAAAATTTTGCTAGACTCAACCTTAATTTCAATGATAAGGTCGCCCGCAGGTCCGCCGTTCTTGCTTGCTTCGCCAAACCCTGCTTTTCTTATATAACTGCCCGTATCTGCGCCTGCGGGAATATCAATGGTAAACTTGGTAGTCCCTTTAACGTATCCCTTTCCTTTACAGTCTGGGCACTGGTCGATAATCTTTTTACCCGTTCCGTTACACTCATCACACGGGCGAACGTTAACCGAACGGAAAAAGCCGTTGCTAGAAGTATACTGAATTTGACCGCTACCACCGCACTTTTCACAAGTTTTATACGCCGTGCCACCCTTTGCCCCCGTGCTTTTACACGAAGAACAAGGTTGATTGCGATTGTAAGCAACTTCTCTTTTGCAACCTTTTGCGGCGTCAAGAAAACTGAGCGTCAACTCAATTATGATATCTTCACCTTTAGTTTTAGTTTGTGCACGCGAACGAGTACCACCAAAACCGCCGAAAATATCACCGAAAATATCTTCAAAGCCACCGAACCCACCAAAGCCACTTGCGCCACCGCCAAAACCGCCCATTCCGCCGTTGGGGTCGCCGTAAGTGTCGTAATTTTTACGCTTTTTATCGTCAGACAAAACTTCGTGCGCTTCGTTAAGTTCCTTAAACTTTTCCGCAGCCGCTGCGTCCCCCGGGTGTAAGTCGGGGTGGCATTGTTTTACTTGCGTTCTATACGCCTTTTTTATTTGGTCGGGCGTAGCGTTTTTATCTACCCCTAAAATTTTATAATAATCTTTTGCCATAATAACCTTTTTAATTTAATTATTCTTGCACGCTCGTTTGTTGGTCTAATTGTTCTTGTTGTTTTTTAGTGCGAATTTTGTTAGCCCTTATATCGTAACGGTAAATTGCAACCGCAACTGAAATAACGCTGAACGAGTCGCTTACTAACGCAACGGGATAAAATTTCAATATACCGTTAACTATCCAAAGCAACATAAATATCAAAGATAAAAAGCGGTATTGTTTTTGGTCGACAACGTAGTAGGCAACTATTCCCACGAACCCTGCGGTGAGAGAAAACAAATCTTTCCAAGTGTTAAAACTAAAGAAAGAAACAATTACTTGCAAAGCGAGAAAGAAATATAGCCACAGTTGACTATCCGCCCACTTGCGCTTTCCCCTTTGCAAAAAAACGAGCAACCTTATAGTGCTAACGATACAGGTAAGCGCACTTGCCCAGTCGCCGTAAAAGATAAAGTATAAAACCCACAAAAAGTTTGCAAAAGTTGCAACTATGAGCATAGTTACGCGCTTTTTAACTTGGTATTCCGTAACCTTACAGCATATTGCAAGCACGCCGAAACCGTTGAGTATGAATAGGTATAACGTGAACCCAAAAAAACCTGAAAGTGCCGATACCGTGCCGTTAACCGTGGTCGGCATAAAAAATTGTGACAACGTACTATTAAGTAAATTATTCATAAAAATCAACCTTCTTTTGTTTCTTTGATAGAAACTTCTTCGCTTGGCGTTGTCTTTTTGAAGTTATACCTAATAATTGCAATCAAAATAGAAACGAATGCAAATATATCGTGTATAAGCGCAATAATATAACCGTAAACTATACCGTTGAAAATCCAAAGCGTTATTAGCGCAAGGAAGAAATAACGATAAATTTTTTCATCCATAACGAAGTACGCCACAGTGCTTAAAATTCCCGCAACGATTGAGAATAACGAATACGGACCATCCCAAGTAAAATATCCTGCAACAACTTGCGCCAAAACGAAAAATACCAACCAAAAAACACTGTCTGCCCATTTATACTTTCCGCGTTGCAAGAAAATAAGAAGTTGTATAAAACTAATACCGTTTACAACGGCAGCGGTAAAATTACCGTTGAGTATAAAATAAGTTATCCAAAGAAAATAATTGACTACGGCGAAAATAACGATTCGCGTGCGTTTTTTGTTTTGCGTTTCAACGACCTTTACTAATATGGCAACGCAACCTATAAAATTGATAAGCACGTTAAACCAAACGATACCTAACGAATTTATAAGCCCTTCGTTAATCGTTTTGCCTAAAGCCGCAAACGAAAAAAGCAAATTATTCATATTTAATTTTCCCTTATGTACGCATAAACTGAAAGACGGAAAAACCGCCTTTCAGTTGCGTATTTTTGTTTTATTAAATTATTTTTAATTTATGCAACAATGCGCAGTAACGACGCCCAACGCAGTAAATATGCCTTAAAAAAGTTATTGATGAAATTCAGTATCCCCGTCAGCACCACCTTGAGCACCTGCGTCGCCGTTAGGATTTGCTTGTTGGTAAATCTTGCCGAAGATTGCTTGTGATTCGTTTGAAAGTTTTTCAGTTGCTTTAACGATTCTATCGTTATCGTTGCTTTCAAGTTCAGTTTTAGCAAGTTTAACTTCTTCTTCAAGTTTAGCCTTGTCTTCATCACTAATCTTGTCGCCCAAGTCTTTGATTGACTTTTCAATGGTAAAAATAAGACCGTCAAGTTTGTTGTGATTATCAACTACTTCTTTACGCTTTTTATCTTCTTCTTCGTATTGTTTTGCTTCGTTAACAGCCTTTTCGATATCAGCGTCGGAAAGATTTGAAGATGACGTAATGGTAATGTTTTGTGATTTACCCGTACCCAAATCTTTTGCTGAAACGTTAACTATACCGTTAGCGTCAATATCGAAAGTAACTTCGATTTGTGGCACGCCACGGGGAGCGGGCGCAATACCTGAAAGTTGGAAGTTGCCCAAAGTTTTATTGTCTTTTGCAAATTCTCTTTCTCCTTGTAAAATGTGAATATCAACGGCAGTTTGATTGTCTGCTGCGGTTGAGAATACTTGTGATTTCTTTACGGGGATAGTGGTATTTCTATCAATGAGTTTAGTGCAAACGCCACCGAGAGTTTCGATACCAAGTGATAACGGAGTTACGTCAAGCAACAACACGTCTTTAACTTCGCCCGAAAGAACACCGCCTTGAATTGCAGCGCCGATTGCAACGCATTCGTCGGGATTGATGCCCTTGAAAGGTTCTTTACCGGTAACTTTTCTAACTTCGTCAACAACGGCGGGAATACGGGTTGAACCACCAACCAAAATAACCTTATCTATATCTGAATATGAAAGACCTGCGTCCTTCATAGCGTTTTGCATAGGAACTACGGTTGCCGCAACCAAGTCTTCGGTAAGAGCGTCGAATTTTTGTTTAGTAATATCAACGTCTAAGTGTTTAGGACCAGTTGCGTCAGCGGTAATAAATGGAAGGTTAACGTTAGTTTTGGTCATACCTGAAAGTTCAATCTTCGCTTTTTCAGCCGCTTCTTTAAGTCTTTGCATAGCGAGTTTATCGTTAGTAAGGTCAACCCCTTCTTTTTGCTTAAACTCTGAAACCAAGTAATCCATAACGCGCTTATCGAAGTCGTCACCACCGAGCATGTTGTTGCCGTGTGTTGCTAAAACTTCAAAAACGCCGTCGCCGATTTCCATAATAGAAACGTCAAACGTGCCACCGCCAAGGTCGTAAATGATAACCTTTTGAGTTTTGCCTTCTTTATCAAGACCGTAAGAAAGAGCGGCTGCGGTAGGTTCGTTTATAATACGCAATACGTTAAGCCCTGCAATTTTACCTGCGTCTTTGGTCGCTTGACGTTGACTGTCTGAAAAATATGCGGGAACGGTAATAACCGCGTCGGTTACCGTGCCACCGAGATAACTTTCAGCGTCCTTTTTAAGTTTGGTCAAAATCATTGCTGAAATTTCTTGAGGGGTATACTTTTTATCGTCAATAGAAACCTTGTAATCAGAACCCATGTGTCTTTTGATTGACGCAACCGTTTTATCGGGGTTAGAAACCGCTTGACGCTTTGCAACTTGACCTACGAGTCTTTCACCGTCTTTTTGAAAAGCAACTACCGACGGGGTAGTTCTTGAACCTTCTGCGTTTGCGATAACAACCGGTTCACCGTTTTCCATAACGGCAACGCAACTGTTAGTAGTACCTAAGTCAATACCTATTGTTTTCATAATCTATATTTCTCCTTTTATCTTCAAATTTATTTTACCACGCTAACCGTAGCGTATCTAATAATTTTATCTTTTTTCTTATAGCCTTTTTGGAACACTTGTTTAACCGTGCCACTTTCTTCCCCGTTATCGCCGTCAGCCTGCATAACTGCTTCTGCAAAGTTGGGGTCAAACGGTTGCCCAAGCGGATTGATTTCTTCGATTTCTAAATCTTTAAGCGTATCGTCGAACTTTGCACGAATTTTTTTAATACCTTCGGTTGTCTTTTCGTCAAGCCCCAAAGAAAGAGCCCAGTCAAGATTATCGCCAACCGGCAATATTTTTATGATTACGCTTGCTATACCTTCGTTAAAACCTTCCGTCCATTGCCCAGCCGTGCGCTTTTTGTAGTTATCAAACTCGGCAACGTTGCGCACCCACTTATCTTTATATTCTTCAACTTGCGCTTTGAGTTGTTCAACTTCTTTAATCAAGTTTTCGTTTTCTTCAATAAGTGCTTTTTCTTTTGCGCTAACCTTTTCTTTAGCCGTCGCTTTTTCTTTCTTTTCTTCCATTATATCCGTCCTTTAATCCTTATTAGTCAACATATCTTCTAAAATCTTGCCCACGCCTTCTAAAACCGAAACGACCTTTTGATAATCCATACGTAGTGGTCCGATTACGCCGTAAGTTCCGATTTTCACACCGCTTGCCGAATAGGTTGCCGTAACAAGCGAACAATCTTCGGGCATTTCCTTCCCGTCTTCACCACCGATTTTGATATTGATTTCAATATTATCGCTATCGCTTGCGAGTAGCCCTGCAAGTTTATTTTTGCTAGTAACTACGGACAAGAAATTTTTAACCTTTTCCGAATCGTTATATTCAGGGTGTTTTAAGATTTTGCCTTCGCCTTCTAAAATAACGTCTGAATTTTTTTCGTTTATATATTCTTCAATCGCGTTCATAACGCTATTGAAAATATCTCTATATACCGCAAACTCTTCGCTAATTACCGTTTCAAGTTTAACTATTTCACCGATTTCTTTACCAACGAAAAGTTTTTGCAAAAACTCGCTTGCTTCTTTTATTTGCTTATCAGCCATTTCTTCGGGAATAGTTATAAACTTATCTCTAATAAGCGTATTTTCAGTAACGATTAATAAAAGCGCTTGGTTTTGCTTGTATCTAAAAATTTCAACCTTTACAATCTTATCTTTTTCACTATGCCCTGCATACCCAACTGAAGTGTAATCGGTAAGGTCGCTTATAACTTTAACGGCGTTTTGCACCACCTTTTCAAGATTATCAGCGTGCCCCGTGAACGCTTTTTTGATTGCACCCAACTCTTTTGCCGAAAGTTTGCTTTTATCCATAAGTTCAGCAACGTATAACTTATACGCTTCGATAGAAGGCACGCGCCCGCTCGAAGTGTGCAGTTGAGTTAAAAACCCAAGTTCTTCAAGCCCTGCAAGTTCACTTCTTACCGTAGCCGAACTGATATCCGTCATATATTTTTCGGTTATGCTTTTGCTTGATACTGGTTGCGCCGTCGATATATAATCGTCAACCACTAATTGCAAAATCTTTTTCTTTCTATCAGAAAGTTTCATCTTACGCCCCTTTGGCACTTGAATAAGTTTTTTGTTAGCACTCTCTTTTGTAAAGTGCTAACTTTCGAAACAATTTTACAACTATTGCTCTTGTTTGTCAAGAGTTTTACGCGCTTTTTTAAATAAAAAAATAAACGCCCAAAAAAATAGCAAAAAAAATGCACCGAACAAAGCGTTTTGCCTTGCGGTGCATTAATTTTATCAAAGATTTTTACGCGTATATATTAATGTTTGTTTGTTACTTAAACGTCTTTACTAGGGCGAATAGGCGTTTCTGCAAACAAATATCTCTTTTCGCTTTCTTCTTGCGTGGTCAAATCGAAAGTATCCGGCCCAACCCAAGAACAATTTTCTATAACGTTATGGTGCGGTCCTAACAGATTCCTATTGCCCGTGTAAAGGGTAATTTCTATTTGGTTTTCACCCTTTACCACAAGCGACGTAACGTCAACCTTATCGCTGAAATAAGATTTCTTTGCAAGTTTGCCGTTAACTAAAACTTCGGCGTAACCGTAATCTCCGTCAATTTTCAAAACGCAGTCCCCACCGTCGTGAATCAAGGTCTTTTTAAGAGTAATAACGCCTGCAAAGAAAGGATATCCGTCAAAAATAAGGTCGCTAACCACTTTCTTTTTGTCTGCAATATAAAATTCTTCGCCGTAATAAGCGCCTGCTTTTTCGCCTTTTTGCAAACCGTTTTTCGCGTAAACGCCAAAATCACCTTGTAAATAACACGCTTCAACGTTGGTGTTGTAAACGAGTTTATTTACCAAACTTTCAGTTGCCCTTTCATCAAACAAAGCAAAGTAAACGTCTTCCGACTGATAGTAGTTTATCTTTATAACGGCTGTGTTTTCACCCGTTACTACTAGCGAAGTAACGTCAGCCTTGTAAATACCTTTATCAAAATCCGAAACGCCGGTAAACTCAATTTTCTTACCGTTTATCTCGCACCATTCGTTGTTCATATCTTCGGCAAGGAAATATAAACTACTAGGTATTTTTTGCACTTCGAAAGTATATTTTAAGTATAAATCCCCAGCATACCTTTCTTTTAAGAGAATATTAAACACCTTTAAGTGGTCGAGTTTATCACTATATTTTACACCGTCGTAAGAGTACGCTACCCTGTCTAGCGTAAGGTAGTTACCGCTATCGCTAACGACTTCAAACGGGCCTTCTAGCGTCTTTGACGGCACGCTAGGCAGGTATGGGGCGTCGCCTTCATCTAGGAATAAAACAAAAGAGTCGCCCGGTTCAAAATGAACTTTATTCGATATTTTTTTGCTTTCAAGCGTTTCAAGATTTAAGTAGGTAAAACTTTCAAAATCACCGCTGAAAGTCAAATCTTTTGCATCTTCTTGATTAAGGTTTACTGCATAAATGAACTTAACGCCGTCAATTTCTCTATAAGTTGACTGAATTTCCGTGTCAAAATTATCAACTTTATACGCTTGTGCGCTTACTATTTGTTCAAAGTCGGTGTTGGTCTTAAACGAATATTCGTGTTCCACGCCTTCCATATAGTTAGGTGCTTTATCGGTAAACAAGAACTTACCGCCTTCCGCGTAGAATTCTTCAAATAGGTCCGCCGTGCTCTTACCAAGGGTTAGCGTTTCAGGAAACACGATATAATCGTAAGACTTTTCGCCCACAACCAACTTGCCGTTTTGCACTTTTGCGTGCCTTTCCATAATAGTTTCGTCCAAAATATGATAAGGCACATTAATTTTAGAAAGTTTTTGCGTCAAGTTTAAATAACTATCGTTTATACTACTTCTGTCAAACATAGTTTCACGCTTATATTCAAAGTAAACGCTCCTTATCGGACAGAAAACGGCAACGTTAACGATTTCTTCACTTTCACCCAAGAGATAGCCAAGGCGAGTGAAATAATCGTTAAACTCTCTTTTGCTCTTTCTAACCCACGGGTTAGCCCACGAATAGTGCGCAGGATAATCACGCTTTCTATTACCACGTTCAGAATAGGGCAACAAGTGGTGGCACATAAGGTTTACGCCGTTTACGTATTGCCATTCTGCAAGGCGCTTTAATTGTTTTGGGAACATATCCCAACCGCAACCTGCGTATGTTTCGGTAAGAACTTGTTTTTTGCCTAGTTGCGAAGCAACTGAAGACACTTGTTTGGGCTTTGCGGGGCAGTTTATTCCCCTACCAAGATGGTCGATACCCGGTATAGTTTCAAATTCGTAAAAAGGCATTATACCAGCACAACACATCATTTGATATTCAAGAGTGCCTTCTTCAATATAGTGTCCGGTAAATTCGCAGCCGTTTTCATTACACCAGTCGTAAATTTTTTCTGAAAAGTTGCGTAACATTAATTCCTGCATACCCTTCCAGTAGCGGTAGCGGAACTCTTTATACCCTTTCTTTTCAACGAACATCAATCCTAATCTGTCTAATATATCTTGATTATAAGTATCCTTAAAATACTTTTTAATCATATCGGTATAAGGGTGTTGATAGCGGAAATATTGTGGCTCGTCAGTAAAAAAGCCTTTTAATCCGCCGTTAAAATCAGCGCCTAATCTTTGTTTATATTGTTCGTGCGTTAGGTTGATAAATTTATCAACTACTTCGGGGTTTAACACGTCGGCAGTAGAGATAGACGTAGTTTCGTAAACGTTTAGATACTCGCCGTCCCCACCCTTACTAACACGCACTAAATCGTCTTTATCAATTCGGTATGAAACGAGAGATTTTTTGTCAAATTTACCTATTTCATAGGTAAGATATTTATCGCGGTTTTTTTCGTCTTCAAGAAGTTTCCCACCAACGAAACCGCTAGGCCAACCGTTTTCGTCGTAAGCCCAACTATCCATTCCGATTTTTTGACCTTCGTCTATGCAAGCTTTAATGCAATCAAACCACTCGTCTGAAAGATATTCGGTAACGAGCCCGCTTCTTGCGTGCATAAAATATCCGCCGAAACCTTGCTCTTTCATCCAACGAACTTGCGCGCGCAATTCCTGCTCGTCAAGTTTATCGTTCCAACTCCAAAAAGGAATAGGGCGATATTTTTTTAAGTTGCTTTCTTGCTTTAACTTAGAAACAATCTTTTCAGTATTTTCTTTTTTCATACTTCGCCACCCAAATTATCTTGCCTAGAAAAATTATTTTTTAGTTAATTCTAACAAATTAATAATCTACTGTCAACTCATTTTCTAAATTCATATCGCCGTCGGCAAAGAACGGATATTTCTTTCCGCTTTGCTCGCACTTTTTAACCTTTTCCCAAACTTTGCCGTTAAAGGTTACTTTTTTAGATTTCCCTTGCGTATAGTTAAACTTAACGCAGAACTTTTTATTAAGATATTCGAAATTCACTTCGCAGTTGCCAAACTCTTTAGGAATGCACGGCTTAATAGTCAAACCGGCGTATCCGTAAGTGATACCGAAGAAATAATTATAAACGTTTCTCAAAACGTAAGAAACCGTGCCTGATAAGAACTGAAAGGTTACCCTATGCTTAAACGCCCCGCCCGCTTCGTAACAGTTTGCAAGTGCGTAAGGCGGTGCAAAAGTTTTATCAACGGGGTGGTAATATTCTTCTATCGGAAGAATATGCCTTGTTGCTTTATAAGCAAGGTCAGGTCTACCAGCCACGCAACACGCACGCACGTAAAAACTTTGCGCGTGGTTATACGTTGCGGGATTAGGCGCGTTGCCGTTACCCTTTCTGCCCGCTTTGTCAATGTATACGGGGAAACCTTTACTACTAGTGTAATATCCAACGTCTGAATAACTTTGTTTTTCAACGTTTTCAATTACGCTATTTATCATTTGCTCATCGCAAGCGCCTGAAATAATGCCCCACGAATTGCTTACAAGGTAAACTCTTTCAGCGCCGTCGGGGTCACAATCAGAGAGCAACCACTTGCCGTTATCGTTAAAATAACCGTTGAAAAATCCGTTCTTGTTAAACGCGTGCTTTCTCATTGCGCTAATAAACTTATCCCTAGCAGACAAGAACGTTTCAACTTTTTTAGAATATTCTTGACCTAAAAGGTTTATCTTTTGCAAATGAACAATCATATCCGCAAGATTTTTTATGTTCAAAATCATTTGTGCGGTAACGCTTACCGTTTCGCCCCTGCCGTCCATACCTATTTTGTCCATAGGGTCCCACCAGTCGCCGTACCAAACTTTGATTAAGCCGTGTTCGCCGATATTTTTTTTATCAAGATAGAAATCAACCGTGCGCATAGTATGCTCTAAAACGGTATCTTGATTATCACTATCGAGCCACCAAACCTTTTCGAACAAGAAGTCGTAATCACGGGTAAAGGTTAAATATTCGTGGATTAATTCTAGAAGAAAAGCACCGCCGTCAGAAAAATATCTCAAATCGTGTGGCGCAGTTCTTGAAATAGTGCTGATTTGCCTTGGAAACCAACCGTCCAAGCGCTGATGTTCAAACAGTTCTTTTATCGTAGACTTTGCCCATTCGGGATAAATAGGCAATATCCCCACGAAATCTTGGCTAGCGTCACGAGTGCCACGCATAGACGACGGCCAACCGCGGTCAAGCGAACAAACCCAGTACATTTGTAAGGGTGAAAAATTGTTGATAAAATTATCGTACAATTTATTTTCCGTTTTAATCGTGCGTTTAGTGAAAAGATTTTCATAAAAATCTTTGGTATTTGCAACTTTAAAAGCGTAACCCTTTTCATCAAAGTAATCTTTTTCTTGTTCGTTTTCAGTTTGAGAATACGCCCTTTGTTCTTGCACGGTAAGAACTTGAGTATAAGTTTTACTTTGCCCAGCCTTAATGGTGTTTTTGTGTTTCGACGCCCAAACCGCTTGAAAACCACCAAAACCCGAAACCGAGTCAACGTCTTTCATCTTAAACGATAACTGTTTGTCGTCAACGACTGCTTGCGGAGAGAAAAAACTACCAGCCCCCGTATAGCAACTTAAATCAAGTTCAAATTCGGCTTCCGCGTCGTAATCAACGTTGAAAGTAACCGAGCGTTCGTGCTCTTTAATCATATCAGGGCTATACATTTGCCCACAAAAAGAGAGTGCGTTGCCGTTCTTTATAACCTTGGTTGAAAGATACCATTCAGGTAAATCCCACGCAACCATTTGCGGAACGTTTACGTACGGAAAGATTGACGGAACAACAGTAAAATCCATATCCTTTTCGCTCTTATTTACAACCGTTGTTTTCATACATACGGTCGCTTTATCGCACGGTACGAAGATTTCAGTAATTATATCGACCGTTTCGTATTCACTTTTATAAACTGCGGTCGTAGGCGTCCAGTCGACCGTAAATTTAGGTTTTTTCGCCTTGCAATTTAAGGTTGGGGAATTGAAATTGCTAACGGCAACCCCTTCGTTAAAGTCGGGCGAACTAACGAAAACTTGCCACTTACTTTGAACTTCGCCAAGTTCGCGTTTACTTAAAAGTATACCCGACGGCGGTTCATACTGAATTTTAACGGGACCGTTTTGGTCAACGTATAAAAGTATCTTTCTATTTTGATATATGTAATACCAAGGCGTGCGAAGTTTATCGCCACCCGTCAAAGTATAACCTGCTTTTTCATCCGCTATAAAATGCCCGTATTCGCAATTTGGGCTTGCTTTATCGTACAATTTCATACCCTTTAATTCTCCATATCAAATAAGCCAAATTTATAAAAGGTGTAGCGTTCGGTAAAATCTGCACTCTTTCCGTCTTCCCAACCGCTTGACATATCGAACGAACTCGGTTCAATAAAATTATCTCTTTCAAAAGCAATCGAATGGTGTGGGCCGTATAAATTTCTATTGCCCGAATAAAGCGTAACGTCAAGCACGTTTTTTCCTTTTTTAACGAAATCGGAAATATCTATTTTATCCCCAAACACGAGCGAACCTACGAACTTGCCGTTTACAAAAACTTGCGCGTAATGATATCTTCCGTTAAGTTTTAACACGGCGTTTTCGCTTTCCGAATTAAATTGAGTGCGCAAACTTACTTTCCCCGCAAAGAATAAAAATCCGTTTTTATTTAAGTCGGTTACTTTTTCAGGCAAAGCGTCAATGTAGAATGAATTTGCAAAAAGCGTCAAATCAATATTCCCCTTTTGCATATCGGGTGCAAAAACGCCGAAGTCGCCCACCAAAATCGGAGGTTGTAATTCGATATCGTAAGTCATGCAATTTTTTATACCCGCACCAACGTTTTCGCCAAAAAGCGCATAGTAAACGTTCTCATTTTGGTAAAAATGATATTTAATAATAATTTGGTTTTCGCCTTTTACAACGTAGTTAGCAATTTCGGCTTTTCTATAAATTCCGTCAAGTTGAGAGCATTCGTCAAGACAAACTTCATTACCGTTTACGTTAACTTTAACGTTATCTTCTTCAACTAAAATTGCAATATTTTTAGGCGCAATTTTACTACTAAAAGAAAATCTTAAATAAATATCGCCGTCGTACCTTTCGTGCAATAGTTTTTGGAAAATATTTACGACAGCCATTTTTTGCTCGTAAACCTTTCCGTCAAAAGAAAGTTCGGCAAAATCAAGCGGTAAATAATTTTCCGAACAGTCGGTTATTTGATATTCACCGCTACCGACAACGATTTCTTGTGCGTCGTAAACGGTTTTTTCCTGCCCTAGATATTCGCATAAAATAACTGATTCATACGGCGAAATAACAACCGTTTCACCAACGTATTCAAACGTTTTATCCATAACGTTAAACCGCCCGTCAAACGCCTTTCCCGCAACGCTAGCCCTTGCAGTAACCGTTTTGTTCGGCGTGGTATTAACGATAAAAATATACTTTACGCCATTGTAAATTCTAAACGTTGAATTAACGGGGAAATTGCTTTCAATCTTGTAGGGCGCGTTTTTAATAATACCTTCTAATTCACAATTTTGCGTTAAGTAATCGAAATTATGTTCAACCCCGTCGAGCAAATGCGGTTTTTCATCGGCAAAACACAACTTGCCACCACAAGATAAAAACTCTTTAAGCAATTTATCCGTAGTGCTATCTATAACGTAACACTTTGGAATAATTAAAGTAGAATATTCACATTTTCCTACTTTAAGTTTTCCGTTTTCAACCGAACCGTGTTTAGCCAAAATGGTTTCGTCAACCAAGTGGAAAGGCACGCATTTTTCAGCAAGCGTATCGCATAAATTTACGTACTTTTCATCTAAACTAGCGCAAGACGACCAGTCCCTTGGGTCGTAGTCAATATAAGCGCTTCTAACGGGGAAAAGCACGCCCACGTCAACTTGTTCGCTACTATTTCTAACCCAGTCACCAAGGACGTCTGAATAACGGGTAAGTTCAGGCATAGCCTTATCAACCCACGGGTTGATAGACGAAAAATGCGGTGGGTGGTCGTTTTTTCTCAACCCTTTTTCGGAATATGGCAAAAGGTGTGGGCACAAAGTATTTATACCGTAAGCATACTGATAATCAAGCATACTTTTTAGTTCTTTAGGCGTAATGTCCCACCCGCACATAGCAAAGGCTTCGGTCATAACGTATTTTTTGCCGAGTTGACAAGCCACGCTAGTTAACTGCCTAATAACCGAAACGGACATATATCTTCTGCAAAGCCAGTCGATAGCCGGAATATGTAAATATTCGTAATATGGCATAATGCCCGCATTGTTGAGCATTTGCGTAAACATGGTGCGCTCTTCTATGTAATGCCCCGTGAACTTCAAGCCGTTTTGCTCGTGCCAGTCGTAAATCTTTTTAGCGTAATTTTTCAAAAACAACTCTTGGCAACACTTAAAGAACCTATACTTAAAAGTTTCATAACCCTTTTTGTTTTTAAAAAGAAGCCCTAACCCGTCGTGCAAATCTTCGCCGTATTTTTCCTTGTAGTAAGCGGGCAATTTTGACGGATACGGGAAAGAAATTCCCTTATACCCCGGCTCGTCGGTAAAAAAGCCTAAAAGGTTTTTAGAGATATCTTTAATTTTATTTTTATACTGCTCGTGTGTTTCAGTAATAAACGCATTAACCACGTCGTCACTCAACACGTCGACGTATGAAATAGATTCGTTGATAAACACGTTGACAAACTCACCGTTAGACGGCGTTTCACACCTAGTAAGTTTATCCCTGTCGTTTTTATAATGGAAATCGGCTTTTTTATCAAAAGCGTCGACCGAACAAGTCAAATAATGGTGGCGGAACTCTTTTTGATTAATTAATTTACCGCCAACGAACCCACTTGGCCAACCGTTTTCATCGTAAGCCCAAGCCTGCATGCCTATTTTTTTAGCGTAATCACAGCAAGTTTTTATACAGTCGAACCATTCGTCGGAAAGGTATTCGGTTTTAAGCCCCGAACGCGCGTGCATAAAAAACCCACCGTGTCCGTGCGCCTTCATCAAATCTATTTGCTCAATAAGCCTTTCCTTATTTAACTTTCCGTTCCAAGACCAAAAAGGAAAGGAAGATTTTTCAATATTGTTAAAGTCCATTTTTCACCTGAGATATTCAAAAAGCCGTTGAAATTTGCAAACGAAAATTTTAACGACTTTATGTTTTTGCGAAATAAAAGCGCCAAATTAACCTTTTAATCCGCCGATATTAACCTTTTGCATAATTGAGTTTTGGAATATTAAGAACAATACTATACAAGGAATAGCCGCAATAACTACACCTGAAAAATATACGGGGGCGTTTGCACCGTAATCCATTTGTTGCTCAAAAATGTATAACGCGTAAGACAGCGTAGGCAATTTAGGCAAGAAAATACAAATTGCCATATATTCATTCCAACGCCCTATAAACCCTGTAATTAAAACTACGCTAATTGCAGGCATTGCCATGCGGAGCATAATTTCAAAGTAAACTTGCCAGTGATTTGCACCGTCAATAAACGCCGCTTCTGCATATTCCCAAGAAATGCCCTTGAAGAATGAATACATAATCAAGAAACCACCGCCAAGACAGTCGGTTGCCGTGATAAGAATAAGCGGAGAGTTCATAATACCCATTGCCCTATAAGTTCTAACCGTAGACGGAAGCGAACCCATAATAGGAATCATCATTCTTGCAATAACGAGATTGTATAGAAACATTCTACCCCTAAACTTATACTTACAAATAACGTAAGTTGCAGCCGCTTCGAAGAATATATTGATAAGAACTGAACCTATTGAATACCAAAGCGAGTTAAAAACTAGCATTGCAAACGGTTGTTTTTCAACCTTAAATTTAGAAAACGCGTCGGCAAAGTTTTTCATCGTAAAATTAGGGCTCCACGTTGCTAAATTATTAGCAATTTTGTCCTGAATAAATTCTCTATGCGTACCCTTGGTTGCAAGTTGCAACAAGAAATAGAAATGGTAAAGAAGAAATGCAGAATAAACAAAAATCAACGCAAAAGCAATGCAAAAGACAACTTGTTCGCCTTTCGTTCTTTTTACTTTCGTACCCTTTTTGAAACGGAATAAATTTAATAATCTATCAAGAAAACTTTTCTTGCTCGTATTCGTATTAATATTAATCACCGTCCTTTGTTACTTTAGTAATTTTATTTGCCACGTAAACGATAGGTAGACCTAGTAAAGTAAAGATAATACCTAGAGCGGATGCGTATTCAAGGTCAGTAGCAGAACCTATACCCGTCGTCATACCGAAAATCCAGAAGTTCAACGTCATAGTCTTATACTGCCCTTGCGTGAAAAGAAGCAACGGGCCGTCAGCGGTAAAAATACCTATACTTGCAAGTAAAATCATCGTTCCCAAAGTAGGCCAAATGGTCGGCATAATAATAGAAACGAGTTCTCTAAACGGACCTGCGCCGTCAATTTTACCTGCGTCAATAATGCTATTATCAATAGCGTTCATTGCACCGCTCAAAAGAACGAAGTTACCACCCAACCCCGAGTAAATAACGAATATCAACATACCCGTCATTGCGTAGTCGGAATTAGAGAAAAGATATATCGGGTCAATATTCATTGCCTCCCAAAAAGCGAACAACGGACCACCGCTACCAACCATATATTTATAAAGGGTTGCAAAAATAGTACCAGTAATGATATTCGGAAGATATATGATTGCTCTAAACGCTTTACCGAACAACAATTTTTTGTAAATAAAATAACAAATCATCAAAGATAACGGTAATTTTACAAAAATGTTTACGGTATAAAAAATGAGCGTATTCTTAAGCGCCAAAAGTATATCCGAATCAACGCTAGAAAGCGAAGTAAAGAACATTTTAAAGTTATCAAAACCCCACTTAACCGAGCCGGTACCGTCGTATAGCGGACGCTGAAACGCCATTAAGAACGAATTGAAGTTTATGTATACGTAGAAAAACAAAAAAGCGCAAACGGGCACGAACAACATTGAAATTATAAAAATAATTTGCACCCTGTCTGCTTTTTTCTTTTGTTTTATTATGGTTAAATTATCCATATTTTCTCCTTAAAACTCACGCGTTTCCCCACCGAAAATTCAGCGGGGAAACTCGTAAATAAGTTTTAAATTTTCGCGGAATATTTCCGCCGTTTTGGTTTTTAGCCAAATTTGTTTACCCTTTTAGGATTAATTTTATTCAGCCCAAGTAACGTTTTCGTAAACGATATCCACGATATTTACTTGTTCAAAGTAAGGTTTAGCATAATTGTTGTTGCCGTTTGGCCAGAAAGAGATTTCGTCAAACGTTTTACCTACCCAACTTGAAGAGAATTTGAAGGTATAAACGGTGTATCCGTTATCTAACTCTTCGATAGATTCAGCGGTTGTGTGGATAAATTCACCAGACGCGCCTGTTCCACCGATAATACCGAATTGAACGTTATTATTTTTCTTTGCACCCCTTACGGTTACCTTGAAAGTAGAGTTTGCAGTAACGGTAAACGCATTTTTAAGACACATAGTCATTGCAACACGGTTTACACCACCTTGCATATAGAACCTTAAATTTCCGTCGATAATTTGCGGTTGAGTGTCGCCCACTTGATTGTAAGCATTGCTATTACCCGCAGCCCAGTTGCCTATCCAACCGAAAGTCCCACGGCCTTTACCGCCAACGTACTCGATTCCTTGACTACCGAAAGTATATTCAATACCTTCTTCGCTAGTCGTTACAACGTCGTCGGCAACGACTGCTTTTGCCTTGCCGAAATAAATGCTACCCTTAAAATCAATGCCGTCATACGAAGAACTCGTATAAACACAAGAGTATAAACGGAAACATTTATCTTCCGTGTTTACAAGTTGAGATGCTTCAACAACTACGATACCCCATTGTTTGTTGGTAATACGCGTTCTGTAAGAAGTTTCCGTACCCCATCTAATTTCCGCAAAATCCGCACCTTGCAAATCAGCGTAAACTTCCATATAAACAAGGTCGCCTTCGTTAAAATTATAACCTGCAATGTCGTAATATAATTCAATTTGCTTGTTAGTTGAGTTATCTAAGTTTGCACTAACTTTAAGCGAACCGTTGCTACCTTCGGGTTTAACGGTAGTATCGTAAGAAATATTACCGTCACTAATGTTATATTTAGGGCTAACTTGTTTTACACCGAGTTCGTTATCAAAAACGAAAACGGTATTTTGGTTGTTTTGTTCTCTTACGCTATTAATTTGATTTTCAAGGCTGAAAATTCTAATTGCAGAGAAATACATAGAGCCTTCGGGAACTTGTGCGCTACTTTCTTTAGAAAGTCCAACGAATACCATATACCCCCTTGCGGTCAAATGGCTTGCTTCACAGTAAACCCTAGTCCATTCGTGCGGTGCTAAAATCAAGTATCCCGTCGTGGGATAAGTCCAGTCAACTTCAAAGCCTTTCTTTTGGTCAGAGTTATTGTAGATATAAAACTCAATCATTGCGTCTTCGGGAAGTGAAGCGCCTGCAATCGTGGTCGTAATACTATTCCAAGTTGCGGTTGCGCTTTGGAACGTAAGTTTCATTGAGCCATCTTCATCGCCGTAACGCATTTCTTCGGTGTATCCGTAATACTGAACGGCTTCGGAAACCGACTTGATTTGACCTTCACCAAACGGCTTATCGAAGAACAATAAAGTTTCAGAGTCGGTTTTTTGCGCTTCGGCGATATCCGCATTCCAGAATTGCGCCATAATCGACCTTAAAATTTTGTAGTTATAAACCGCGCGCCTATCGTCGCTAGAAAGTTTTTTATACTTTGCATAAATTGCTTCGGCTGAAACTCTATCGCTAGCAGTTAAATTAGTAATACCAGTAATAACTTCTTGAACTTCGTCTTTAACTTTAACTTCTTCGGTAGTAACCTTTGCATAGAAATTATCTAAATACAACACGGTATCGCCTTTCAAGCCGTTAAACGAAATATCGTAATAACGAACAGCCGTACCCGTATCTTGCAAAATTGCTCTATCTACGGGCAACACGATATTGTTAGCGCCTTTTTTAACTTTAGCAGTTCCTTTGTAAATAATTCCGTAAGTGGTATCTTGGCATTTTAAGATAACTTCAAATTCATATTCAGCGTTAGAGTGAATATAAATACCAAATTCAACCACGTCGGTAATATCGGTTTTAACTCTATCCGCCTTCATTTCAAAGTTAGGTTGAGTTACGCCAACCTTATCAACTCTGAATTTATAAGACGCTTCGCCTTCAACGATGTATTGTTTATCTTTATTCCTAGTAAAAGTGCCGTAGAAAGTGTTGGGGTTTAAGTAGGTATAAGCGATATCGTCGTATTCGTTAAACCCGTTGATGATAAAGATACTTTCTTTCGCCTTTTTATCGCCGAAAGGATTTAAACTTGCAAGTTTATCAAGGAAACTTGAACCGCCTTCGGTAGAATTACACGCGCCTAACATCCCAAAAGAGAGTAACATAAAAATGGTTAAAATAAATATTAAAATCTTTTTCATTTTCATTACCTCACTCTCATATTAGAAATGCTTATCGTTCTATCGCTGAGCAACACAATGTCGTTTCCTTCAGCGTAATGGTTAACGAATTCAATACTAACGGATAGAATGTCTCTACCGAAAAGTCTATTCTGGCAACTAATCATTCTTGACGTGTTTGCAGGTAAGCCTGCGTCCGAAGTGTAAGTCGTTCCGTCAACGTCAACTATAGTAAGTTTCATTTCTACGTCTTCGTTAGTCTTGTTTTCACAGAAGTATTCAAGAACGCTAAATTGACCGAGTGATTTAAACTCAATAGTAGGCACGTGCAACATGGTCAAATATTCTTTGCCTGCGCCGTAATCTTTACTCTTGATAACGAAATCAATGCTCTTCGTTTCTTGGTTTTTAACGAAAGTGCTATCGCCGTTAACTTCTACCTTAAAATTATCCGCAACGACGCTAATACCTTTTGTTGTACTAGATTCAAAAAGTTCAACTACTTGGCTATCGCTACCGTTAACGACTTCAACCGAAGATAAAAGTGAAGTGCTTGCAAAGTTCATTGAATAAGTGTGTTTAAGCCCTTCGCCACTAGAAACGCTACTGATAACTTGACCGTTAACTTTAACTTGGTAACCGGGTGCGGTGTAGAACGAATAGTTTGCAACGTCCCCGTCGTAATCTACAAGATAAATGAATTTATTGCCGTTTTCGTTTTGAGCGTTAAGAATAAGGTCTTTAACGCTTGAACGAATTTCATCAAACACTTTGTCGTCGTCAGCCATAACGTTGGTATTAACGAAAATTCTTTCGTAAAGTCCTTTGATAACGTTGTTAACGTCTAAACTGCCTTTCTCTACGCCGTAATACGTTTCGTATTCGCTGTATAAAAAATCCAGATAGTTAAGCATATCAAGGTCGTCTTGACCATCACGATAAGCAACTAAACGCATTGAAATAATAGGTTCATCCGCTTCGTATTTAGCCGCGGGATAAACGAAGAAACCGTCACCGTTAGCAGAAAGCCCAGGTGATTTATTAACTATTTCGTATCTATTTTCACCGTGGAATTCTTTTGATTTAACGTTTGACCAAAGTGCGGAACAATAATCGTAATACAAATATGCGTCAAGGTCATTATACTTTTGAATCCACTTCATAATTCTCGTGCTTAAACCGTAATCGTCAATATGAACGGTTGGCGCAGGATAGTTAGGTCTAATGTGAGTATAATACCAAAGTTGAGTGCCGAATTCTTCTGCGTGGTCGTATAAGTTTTCCGCCGTCAACGAATCGCCCCAGTGGTTGATAGTCGGGCAATAAGTAACGGATTTTTCGTTAAGCATTTCTTCTGCACCCCAAGCGGTGATAACAATGTTTATATTCAAAAGACTATTTTTGCATTTTTCGGTAAATTCTGCACTACACCCGTTATTTGCAAAGATATTTGCTTCTTCTACTTGCGCTTGAACTTCTGCCATAAGATTTCTTAACTTATCAATCCAGTTAATACAAATTTCAAGCGACGCTCTATCTTGCGGTTCGTCGTAAGGATAGAAATAAGTCAATTCTAGATAGTCAATTCCATCTTCAGCAGACGCTTTGGCAAATTCGTATAGGCATTCACGCCAGTATTCCATATACACCGATTCAGTTCCACTAATGAAAGATTGATGCGGCATACCGTAAGTTGCAAAGTTAGGATGATTCCAGTACTTCTTAACGTCCGCTACGAAGGCTTTTGCACCTTTTAACGAGTTGGGAACCATATACGGATTCATCTTATATTCAAGTGCTTGTTCGTAATAAGTTCTTTGCCATTTGCTAAATTCTTCGGTGCTCGTTGAAACGCCTTCAGATTGAACGATTTGGCGGTCGTAAATAAGCACGCAAGAATCCGCCGCCGATTTTTCAGGAAGCGCAAAATCCCAAACTTCAACGCTTACTGGGACTTTTTCTTCTTTTTCATCCAAAGTCAAAGTAAACGTGCCCGTATAAGTTCCGCTAGGCGTTTCGGCAGTAGTTTTAAAGTCAACCGAAAAACCTTGGTTTTTATTCGGTTCAATTTTATCTTCTTTTTCCGCCCTATAAAGTTCAATCGGAACTAAGGGGTCGGGCATCCAACCAAGCGGATAATCTTCTAAATTATTACCTTGTGATTTAGAAGTAACTTCAACGTATTTTTGAGCGTAAACCTTCATTTGTGAAACGGGAAGAATATCACCGTTTTCGTTAATTAACGCACTTGGAACAAGGTTAAAGTTATCAATATCCCTTTCCCCCGTTGTAACGTAAAACGAACCCATTTCACTTTCGTTTTTACTCATTTGAACGTTGATGCCAACGGGCATTTGCTCGTAATTAACGTTAAACGAAGAGTCTTGCATTACTTTTAGCGTGTTGTACGACGTCCAAAGCGTGTGGTCGTAATCTTTTTTTACTTCGGTCGGAGTTTTACACCCCGCACCGAAAGTAATTAAACACGCACTTAAAATAGCAATCGCTCTTGTGAATGTTTTTTTCATCATAATTCTCCTATTTTTATTTTGGTTAAAATCTAGCAAAAATACTGACTAATTTATTAAGCAATACCTGCTTTTCTCTTTGCGTTACTTAAAGCGTCGTTAACCGTTTTAACTTCTTCGTTAAAATATACGAGCGCAGTCTTGTAGTCAGCCTGATTTTTAGCAGCGAATACGCCTACGAAACGGCCGTATTTATTGTTGAATAAGTCGGGGTTAATTTCACCGATAGAGAAAATCTTATCTTTCTTTCTAGAACCACCGTAGTTTCCAGTTCTTGCCATAATTTCGTTTACTGATAAACGGAAAACGGATTCGTCTCTTGCAGTAACGCCTGAATAATCAAACGGAGCACGGCAACCGTTAGTTTTATCGCGGAAAATTTCTAACCCTTGGTTAGACGCCATAAATCTTAAGAAGTCTTTTGCTTCTTCGATTTTGTTTGAATAACTAGGAATTACCGCACAGTTTGCAGAACCAGACCTTTCAAAACTTCTTGCTTCTCTTACGATTACAGCGTCGTCTTCATTTGCGCCGGCAGGAAGAGTAGCAGTCTTTCCGTCAACGTAATCAATCAAATCGCGAAGGATTTGTTCTTTATTTGCATTTTGAGCAAAAGAACATTTATCAGCAACCGCACTCAAAATCGGTAATTTCATCATTTCAATTTGAGCGTCGGGATAGTTAAGATGCATTTCGTTTTCCAACCAGTCGCCGTTACAGTTCATTACTGCAACGCCTTCTAAGAACATACTTTGCATATTCGTGAAAGAAGTATCTTTACTGTCTTTATGCATATATCCGTTAGCGTCGATGAGTAAATCGTGGAAGAATTCTAACGCTTTCAAAACGCCTTCGTATGCAATCATATTGTTAGAATATCTCTTATTATCAGGGCCGATACCTTTCCAGAACTTATTCATATTTTCAACGCCTTCGTATTGACTAACGAAAACGGGCAACATACTCGTCCAGTATTCGTCTGAAAGTGAATAAATAAAAGGATATACTTTTTGCCCTACTTCGTTAACTTTGTTGCTATTCTTTATAGTTTCACAAAGTTCAAGCAATTCGTTCGTAGTTCTAGGAATGGACCAAGAATTATCCCACACGTCTAAATTTCTAATAAAACCTTGCATACCCGTTACGTAAGGGAAGTGATAATACTTGCCGTCAATTTCAACGTCCGCTCTAGTAACGGCGTTCATTTTTTCTTTAACGGTGATATTTTCACCTTCAATGGTGCTGTCAAATAAATCGGTAAGGTCTTCGTAAAGACAATCGTAATTTTGTCCGCCTGCCGTAATTTGCCCTCTATAAACTTCAGCGTAGGCTGCGCCACCGGTGAAGAAAATATCGGTTTCCGACGTGAGCGTTTTAATGTTGGTATCCATATTAGAAATACCTTGCGTACCAACTTGATATTCAACGATAACTTTTACACCCGTTTTTTGTTCGTATTGTTGCGCCATAAAAGCAATCCAGTCTTCACCGTAGCCCGCTGAGTGCGCTTCAATAACTAACGCGTTCTTTTTGTCTACTTTGTTACAACCGCCAAACAAGCACGCCGTTACCGTTACAATCATCAAAATAAATGATATAACTTTTTTCATCTTAAAATCCTCCAAATATTTTTGATTTCAAATTTAATATAAAAAACGCATAGATGAATTTGCGTTATTTTATTTCAATAGTTACCGGTGGTATGCAAGGATAACTTTTTAGCACGCCCTTAGCGCGCATCCAAGAACGCGTCTTAGGCGTATCCCAACCATTCCACAACCACCAAGGTGCAGGATACAAACAAACTTCTATCTTTCGTATCTGGTCGTAAAACTCTTTGCTTGCGCCCCTTTGTCCGTGGTGCGCCATCTGCACTACGTTGCAATCGCTGATTTGATTGCGAAACCACTCGTCAACGATATAATCGTTTCCCTTTGCGCCTATATCGCCCGTAAAAAGAATTTTGCTTGCACCCGTGTCAAACTTATAAATAATACCGCTATCGTTACAGAAATTCGGTCTATTTTCAAAGCAAGCGTCGTTTAACGCCGTTACCGTAAGTTCGTCTATAACCACTTGATATCCCTTAATCGGCTTAAACGTTTTTACGCCGTCGGGTATGCAATCTTCAAACTCTTTAACGTACTTATTATCGCCGTCGTCTTCAACTACCGATAAAACTTCTTCGGGCGGAAAATCGTAGTAAAGATTTTTAACTTTTACCTTATTTTCCTTAAACATACCTATGAGTGCACATATATGGTCGCTATGATAATGCGTAACGAACAAGTGCTCAACGACCCCGCCGAACTTCATAATTATAGAGGTAAGTTCGTCTTTATCTTGTTCGCCACCGCCGTCAACCACCACTACTTTACCCTTTTTGGTAGTATACACGTAGCCCATACTTTGAGCGTATGCAGGCGGCAACTGAAACAGCCTTCCACCGTCAAACAACTTTCCAAGCGGGTCGCTAAAATTTATATTTCTAATTTCTACCCTTTCATCTTGCGCGTCAGATATCTTAAAAAGACAAAACTTTCCGCTTTCACAAGAATACACCTCCGCTTGCGCAACCACGCGCTCCCATTTATTCGGCGCAAAAAGCGCGTCTACTGGTAAACCTTCTAAGGTTTCAATGTAAGTATCGGTTTGTTGTTTTTCAGTTGTGATTAGTATTTCAAAAGAAAGTGTGCAAACGCCCGTTTTCTTAAAGTTAACGTCGGCAGTTTCATGCAAATATTTAACTTCATTATTCGGGCATAAAAATAAGTAAGACATTATTTAAAACACTCCCCCTTTTTGACTATTTGCACAATAATTATACCTAACGGTGTTACACCCTTTCAACACTATTTTTATATAAAGTTTTACGTTTTATAACATCAATTAAAAAAGTTCATAATTTCGAAAATTTGTTTTTTTGTAAAAAACGTGTTGACAATTTACGTTTTATGTGCTAATATTCACGTATCTTACAAGTTTTTTGCACTTTTTTTGAAGTTTTATCGCAAACGCAAATTCTTTATTTTTCAAAAATTGTTCGTTTTTTAACTTGTGAAAAGGAGCAGTATGATTACCTATACAGAGTCAACGATTCACAGCACGCCGTACACTAATTTCGTAAAAGTTCCGCTATCGTATAATCACAACCATAATTTTTGGGAAGTTGTCATCGTTTTGAGCGGTAGCATTACGCACGTCGTTAACGGAAAACCGCACACTATTTCCGCAGGTTCGGTAACTTTTTTGCGCCCGCTTAAAGACTCGCATTATTTTATTGAACCTGAAAACAAATCAATGTATCGCCATAGAGATATTTACGTGAGCGTTGACGATATGGAAAAATGGTGCGATATGCTTTCGCCCAACTTGTATAACAACCTTTACAAACCCGACGCACCTTACACTTTTTCAATACAGCCAACCTTTATAAACCATATTGAATCAACTTTCTTTTCACCGAATTTTGAATCAATCCACAACCCGTTGCTGTATAAAAACGTTCAACTTTCAATGGTGGTATCTTTGCTCGCTAATTTTCAAGTTTCACAAGTGCCCACCGCTCCGCCACCGTGGATTAACAATCTAATACAAACGCTTAAAAACCCGTCGAATTTTTCCACGCCGATTGAAACGCTTACGCAATCAATACCGTATAGCCATTGCCATATATGTAGAGAATTTAAAAAATATATCGGGCAAACGGTTATAAACTTCTTTATTAAACAAAAAATTAGTTACGCTTCGTATCTACTCGTAAACACAAACCTTAAAATCATAGACATTGCAAATATCGTCGGTTACGATTCGCCAAAAAACTTTATTTCTCAATTTACAAAAAACTTTCAATCTTCCCCGTCGGAATGGCGAGCAAAAAATCAAATACCGATAAAGAAATAAAAAAGTAAAAAACATAGCAACTCAATCGAACCTAAAAATAAAAAACGGTCTTTTTTTAAGACCGTTTTTATATTTGTTTTCGTTGTTTTTAATAAAAATTAAAGTATTGTATATTCGTCACCAAAGCCGTTTTCTAGCACGGCACCGCGCTTAAACTCATCAGTTCCGTCAATGTAGTCAATGATTTTTTCTTCAAGTTCGTCGAGCCTATCAATCTTGCCGTCGCAATAATCTAGCAACATATTTTTGCAATTTTCTAGTCTTCTTACGATACCGCCGAATCTATAATCGTGCACTTCAAAGTGATGGTGCATATATTCCGAATACCATTGCTTTTTGAATAAAGGATAAAATTCTTCAAGCAATACTATAAGTTTAACGTAAGTTTCATTTGCAAGTTTTCTCAAGCCTTGCTTGTCGCCCGCCTTATACAACGCGCGCGTTCTCAACCCCAAATCAAACTTTTCTTCTAAAATTTCCGCAAGTTTTTTTACGACTTCAAATAGGTAGCCCCACTCTTTGTGCCCCGTCCACTTTTCGTAAGTTTTTATTGCGTTCGTAAACACACTCTTTTCTTCTTGGTATACCGTCGAATCGTAAATACCCACGAAAGGGTCGTTATATAAAAGGTATTTACAAGCCGAAGTTGGCAACTTGTCGGGGTTATCTTCATCCCTAGATTTTACTTTGCTTATGGCTTCGATGCTCATAAACGCATCAAACTCAATGCCCATAACTTGCTTAAAGCGAGCCTTTATTTTATCCATATCGTAGTTGCCGTGCGCAAATTCGGACGCAGCGACAACGGTCGGCATAATAGCCCAAATAGAAGTTTCGCCACTATCCCCCGCCCAAGTGGTTATACTTACTTCGCGAATACCCCTTTCGTAACACGCTTCAAACGCCGCCTTGGTCGCCTTAATACTGTATTCGTTATCAGGTACGAAACTTATATAGTTCCAAACCCCGCCGTCAAAAGCAATGTTGTCGGTAATAGACTGCATTCTATCTATACCCGTATAATAATGCTCTTTTTTAGTGCTATAATAATCCCAGTAATGCAACTTAACTTCTTTTGGAATACTAGCCCTAACGTCCGCTACCCTATCCACGGTAGCCGCCGCGTTGTTATAGTTGCCGTACGCCATAGTGATATACATATCCGCCCAAAGTTCGGGGGTAACGCCGTACTTTTTACAAATTTCAAGCACTTTATCAAGGTGCGATTTCATTATTTCAACCCTGTCCACGGGTCCGTTTTTATCGTAATATTTTCCACGCCCCAACCTAAACGCTTCATCCATCCCTAAATGAATGATTTTGCTTGAAAAGTTTTCAGACATAGTTCTAATCATATCGTCAATAAGTTGGTAAACTTTGGGATTTCCAACCATCAAGATATCGTCTATATCAAACAATTCGTGGTTTTTTGGCCATCTATACAAATAAAACAAATGTGCTAAGGTTTGAATTGTAGGAATAATAGTTATACCCCTTTCAAGCGCATAAGCGTCGATTTCCTTAAATTCTTCTTTGGTATATTTTGCCTTTAAGTAGCAAAAAAACGGTTGCTCTTTAATTCCATACCCCGCCGTAAAATCCATATAAAGCGTGTTGTAATTTAGTTCGGCAAGATAATCAATAAGTTTTTTTATTGATTTCATATTGAGCAACATACCGCCCTTCGTCGATAACAAAAATCCTAATTTTTCAAACCTTAATTTTCCCATTTTTAACCTACCTTGTTAGTCTTGTATTAACGTTTGTTCACTAACGTCGTACTGTGCAACCGACGCTATATAGCGCCAATTTTTTGCAGGGATGATTTCCCAAAAGTTTTGACCGATTATTAAATTCCCTGACGTACTCTTGCTGTGAATATAAATGCCGTCTTTTTTCTTTATTTCGTCGTCAACTTCATTATCAAGCAACAAACTATCAGTATTATCGTAGAACTCGTTGCCAATTATCATACATTCAAGAAGATTTTTAACTTCGACGAGATAAATAACCCTACTACCTATATTCTTAAAGGTATTCCCTTCAATTCTAACGACGCCGTTAGCAACGTTGTGCCCCACTTGCATTGCGTTATATTCAACGTTATCAAAAGTGCAACCTTTTACGGTAAGCCCGTCGTATTCTTGAATTTTAATCGCAGTCGTTAAGTTGTTCAAGATATTTGTAAAACGACAATTTATCACTTCTAAATTAGTAACCGTGCACCCTGAAAGATTAGTAATATTCGCGTTAAGCGTAAAATCACAATCTACAATAGCAACGTTTTCTGCCCGACCTATTTCAACGCCGTTGATACCGAAAGTTATCCCTTCAACGGTCAAATCTTTAACGCCGTCGTAAACGGTTACGCCGTTAACCGAAACCGAATCTTCACTAAATATATGAATAGGGAATGCTTTGGGCCTAATTTGTACCTTTTTGTTATAAATACCATCGTCTAAAACTATTTTCTTTTCCGCAGTCAATCCAAGCAACGCTTGCTCTAATTCCGTACTGTTGGACACCACTACGGTGTCGGTATTTTCCGAATCCCCACTAGGGTTTCTTCCTTTATCAGCATTTGTAAGGCTCGCAACCAAGTCGCTTACGAACGCACAACCAACAAGGCTAAAAGCACTAGTTATCGCCATTAAAAGCGCGCAAAGTAAAATCAACAATCTCTTCATAATTTTCTCCTTTCCATCTATTAAAATATATCATTAAAAAAACTAGTATACAACTCTATTTTTAACAAACAATTTACTTTTTTTAACAAGGCATTTCTAACTGTTTTTAACTTTCATACTCGTAGAGTTTATACAGTTTTTTAGAAACCTTGCCCGCATAAATCTTCTTAAAAACAAGCCTTTCAAAGCCTTGAAGTCGGTCTATTAAATCTTGCGGTGTGATTTTATGCTCTTTGATAAACTTTAAGCCCGTACCTTGCTCTAAAACGGCAGAATTTTCAACCCCGTAAACTTTTGAAACGCCAACTTGATTAACGGGGTTTTTGATTTTACTCATTTTTACCGCAAAAGGCGTGTAACAATCAACCAAGATTGAAAGGTCGTTAAACTTTTCTTTTAAAGCGCAAAAAAGTGCCGTCAATTCTAAATTCGTTAGATACATACTGACGCCTTCCATTACTACAATAGCGCTTTTAGCCTTGGGTAGCGTGCTAAGAAAGGCACTATCTTTTAAGTCGGCGCAAACCATTTTGTAATTTTCGGTTTCATCATAATATTTTCTTCTTTCTTCAATAACTGCATCAAAGTCCACGTCGTACCAACGCACGCTAGGGCGGTTTATCCTTTCAAAACGGCTATCCAAACCACAACCTAAATGCAAAACTACGGCACTGGGGTTTTGCTCTATTTTTTCTAATACCCACTCGTCAAAAACGGCTGAGCGCATACCCATATAATAAGCAAGCCACTTAGACTTTGCCTTTCCGTTTAACTTAAACTTTTCTTTTCCCCAAATTTCTTCCGCCATTTTATCTTGCAAAATAACACCCTTTTGACTAACGAGCGCCTTGCCGTACAATGGTATATATAACGTTTTGTTTACACTATTCATTTTTTACCACCTAATTTTTTTCTTATTATAACATAGTTAAATTCATTTTTCAATAAATGCGAAAATATCTTACTCGTTGAATTTTTTTATTACAAAAGGCTAACGAAAACTTTTCGTTAGCCTTTTGTACTTTTAATTTATTAATTTTCTAATTGTTCTAAATTTTTGCTTTCCATTTCTAAAACCGCTTTTCTTTCTTTATTCGACGCATTGATAACGAATTGAACTAGCACTATGATTACTAGCATCAATCCTGCACCAAACCACAACGAAAAGTCGTAACTGCCCGATATATCCCTGCATAAACTTGCGAGTGGCGCACCGAGCGCATAGCCCGCAGTATTGACCGACACGACTAACCCTAGCGTTTTGTTATACGCCTTTTCACCAAATAAATCGTTTGCATAAATCGGCAACATTATAGTTTCAAGTGGCAACGCAAGCGATGAAAAAGTGCTATAAAAAACCGCCAACACCATACCCGTGCTCGTATTCGTTACCAAAGCGAGTGCTACCATAATTAATATTCCAGTAACCATACAAATTGCCGTGGTCATTCTAAGCCCGAATTTATCGTACATAAACCCTGTTAAAAACTTGAATAAAACTAGCGTTACTGAATGGATAATTATGGTAGTTGAAACGAAGTCTTTATCTAGCCCTACGTTTTGCAAATGCGGAACTGCAATACCCGTTATACTTTGCAAAACCATACCCGTTAAAAAGATACACACTAGGGACAAATAAAAATAAGGTTTCTTTACTATTTCTTTATATTCTATGCCAGACCACGCTCTACCCCTTTTGGGCTTTTTCTTTTCGTCTTTTCGTGGCAAACTTTCCGCACCAACTTTTTTATCTTTATAAAAAATTAAGAAGAGCATTGCAATAACTGCAAGCGTAATTGCAACGATTACGTAAGCATTCTTAAAACTCGTTGCGTTTTTTTCAATAACGGGTTTTATCGTCATAGTAGCAATGGTTGCGCCTATGCCGTTTGACGCCAAAATCGCACCCATTATCGTACCTTTGTTCTCTTTGCACCATTGATTTACTATAAAGCCAACGATTGTAGTAGTGGTCCACGCAAGCCCTAACCCTAACAAAAACCCACTTAAATAAATTAAAACTAGATTTTTTGCAAGCGCAGAGCAAAGCATTGATAACGAAAGGCTTGTTAACCCTGCTAAAATAAGTTTTTTAGTTCCAAACTTGGCAACTAAAAAGCCGAAAAATAAATTGACTACCGCAGTAGTTACAAAGCGAATACTTTTACCGATTGAATAAAGCGATTCGGAAACGCCTAAATACGGCACGATAAAGTTCGTAAACCAACTGTACGGTGAAGAACAAAACCCTAAACAAAACATTACCATTATGAAACATAAACTGATAATTAGCCATTTGTTCGTTTCTTTTTTGTTGTTATTGAGCATCTTCTCATCAAACTCTTTCATAACGCAACTAAAACCTTTTATTTTTTTCGTTTTTTGTATAAACTTTACTAATTATATCACAAAAAAAACAAAATTGCACCTTTTACAACGCCGATAAAAAATTTTTTAAACTTTTTTTTGCCTAATCAAAAATTAAAGGTTTACAAGTAACCTACTTGCAAACCTTTTTCGTTATGCCTTAAAAATCCTACTTCACTTATAAAACGACTTTCATTCCGTCAACGCATTTTTTCCATTCTTCGACTGACGCAAAATCTTCGGGATACGCTTTGTAACGACACGCCAACACGTCGTTTTCAGTATAGTTGTTTTCTTCTATGTTAAACCAACCCCTAACTTCATCAACTTTCCAAGTTTCGTGGTCTTGCCAAAGCCAAAAAGTCGTCGGCCATAATCTTATAGTTGCGTCAACCGCATCGTAAACGTCTTTATCGACACCTGCCTGCCCGTGGTGTGCGATTTGAACGATATCGCTTTTAAGTTTATCTTTATAAGTTTGTAATAATCTCTTACCCGAACCGATACTCGCATCGTTTAAGAATAAACAAGTTTTACCCTTTTTATCTTGGTCGTAAACTCTGATAACGGTTGAATTTCCGTTTACCATATCGTCGTTTTCACTCCACGTTTGCAAGATATCAAACACAACGCCGTCAATAATTATAGATAAGCCCCTTTTAACCGCGTCAGCATTGATTACCGCACCGTTAAGCATATCGTAATAATTGCCGTTAGTCGCGATAGCGTTCACTTTTGCATAGGTATTAAGAGCGTCATTCAAAAGCGCAAGATTATCTAAAGAATAGTCGCTTTTATCGTAATTACTATTTGCAAAATCGGGAAAATCAAAATAGAAATTGTTGATTTTGTAATTTGAATTTTGGTCGTATTCTTTCATCATCATCGTAAATTCGCCGTAATGGTCAATATGCCCGTGCGATAAAAACAACGCTTCGATTTCAAAATAATCCCCGTCGTTTAAGCCCAAAATCGCCCTAATTGCGTGTGGCAAATACGCCTTTTGCATATAGTAATTATGTCCGCCGTCAATCACTACGATTTTATCGTTAGGCGTTTTGATTAAATAAGAGTGCATAAGAAAGCCACTATTCGGGCAAAGTTGATATATTTCAGTTTTTTTACTCATAATCAATACTCTATTTCAATATTATTTTCTTTTTTCATATCAGCATCAGCAAAAAACGGATACTCTTTTTTGCGTTCATCACAATAAGCGGTTTTATCCCAAACTTTGCCGTTGAATTTAATAGCCTTTTTATCAGCGTCAGTTTTAACGAATTTTAAAGTGAACTTATTGCCTAAATACTCAAACGATACTTGACAATCGCCAAAAACCTTGGGCAAGCAATGCTTTATGGTAAGCCCGTCAAAACCGTAGGTTATACCGAAGAAATAAGAATAAACGTTTCTCAACACGTACGAAACCGTACCCGACAAGAATTGTAATTCAACCCTATGCAAGTTCATATCGCTATTGCTATACGCGTTTGCTATACAATACGGTGGAGCAAAAGTCTTTTCAACCGGCGCATATTCTTGTTCAATAGGAAGAATATAACGAGTAACTTTATACGCCTTTTCAGCATCGCCCGCAACACAGCAAGCGCGAACGAGGAAACTTTGTGCGTGGTTATACGGGCAAATTTCAGCAATCGCACCGTTACCTACTCTACCAGCCTTTTCAACCACTCTCTTAAACTTCAAGCCGTTAGTATTATAACCCATTCTGCCGAAGTTCATTTCTTCAATATTATTAAGAATGCTATTTTGCATTCCCTTATCAGCAACACCGCTGATAATACCCCAAGCGTTACTTACGAGATATAATCTTTTTTCACCGTCGGGGTCGTTATCCGAGAACAACCACTCGCCGTTATCGTTAAAATATCCGTTAAAATAGCCTTGCGCGTTAAAAGCGTGCTTTTTAAGAGCGTCTATAAAGCCCTCTCTCGCAACGCTATAGCGGTTTAGCGTTTGATTATATTCTTCGCCAAGTTTGCCTAAACCGATAAGCCACTCAACGATTTCTTTCATATATTTTAAGTTTAGCACCATTTGTTCGGTAACCGTAACCGTTTCGCCACGACCGTCAGAGCCAACGTGGTCAAGAACGTCCCACCAGTCGCCGTGCCAAGCTTTCGTAAGCCCGTGCTCGCCTATATTTTCGGGGTTTAAGAAATACCCAACGCATCTTTCAACGTGTTCTAACACCGTGCTCTTTTCATCACTATCAAGCCAAACGACCTTTTCGTCTATGATGCTAGCGTCCCTAGTAAACGCAAGATATTCATAGAATAGTTCAAGGAAGAAAGCACCGCCGTCAGAAAAGTTGCGCATATCGTGTGGCGCTTGCCTTGAAATGGTGCTAATTTGCCTTGGGAACCAACCGTCCGTGCGTTGATGCGAAAGAAGTTGTAAAATAGTTACCTTTGCCCATTCGGGGTTAATAGGCAACATCCCAACGAAATCTTGGCTTGCATCACGAGTACCACGCATCGAAGAAGGCCAACCCCTATCAAGTGAACAAACCCAGTACATTTGCAAGGGCGAAAAACTATTGATGAAGTTATCGTACAAAGGATTTTCAGTCTTTATAGAGCGCTTTGAGAATAAATCGTTATAAAAAGCCTTTGCCTTTTCAACGCAATCATCGTAATAAGCACCGTCAAAATAATTGTTTTCAAATTGATTTTCCGCTTGGTCGTAACGGCGCGCTTCTTGCGCGGTTAAAACTTGCGTAAAAGTAGCGCTTTCGCCTGCTTTAATAGTTTTTCTATATCTAACCGCCCAAACCGCTTGCTTTTCGCTATAACTAGCCTTGTCGCCGTCTTTAACGCTTAAACTTAACGGTAAATTATCTATTACCGTGCGTGGTGCAAAGAAATTGCCGTCACGGGTAAATTTACTCATATTTAGTTCAAATTCAGCATTTTCGTCATAATCAACGTTAAAAGTAACCGAGCGATACTTATCGTTATCCATACCGGGGTCGGTCATTTGTCCGTGAATACAAAAAGCGTTGCCGTTATTATAAGCAGTAGTTGCAAGATACCATTCAGGTAAATCCCACGCAACCATTTGCGGCATATTAACGTAAGGAAAAACTGCGGGAAGAACCTTAAAATCCATATCCTTTCCGCTCTTATTTACTATGGTCGTTTTCATCACGACGGTCGCCTTGTCGATAGGAACGAATAGTTCGCTAACGATATCCACGTTGTCGTATTCGGATTTGTAAACTGCTTTTTCGGGCAACCATTGAACGGTGTAAACGGGTTCTTTTAAGTCGTGGCGCAAGGTTGGCGATGCAAAATTGCTTACGGGTACGCCATCGTTTAGGTCGTCAGACTGAACCCAAACTTGCCACTTGCTTTGATTTTCACCTAATTCCCTTTTGCAAACGAGAATGCCCGACGGCGGTTGATGCTGAATTTTAACGGGACCATTTTGGTCAACGTATAAAAGTATTTTTCTATTTTGATATATGTAATACCAAGGCGCGCTTAAGCCTTTAGCGTTAGTAACCGTATAACCGGCGGGTTGGTCTAAATTAAAGCGTCCGTAAACGCAAGTATCTAGCGATTTCTCATAAGGTTTCATATCGACAAAACTCCTTTATTCTATTTATCAAACAAGCCGAATTTAGAGAAAGAATACCTTTCAACAAAATCAGGACTAGCGCTACCCTTCCACGTTTCGGAAAAGTCAAAAGTAGACGGCACGACTTCTTTATCCAAATCAACGTTGCGTACGTGGTGTGGACCTAAAAGATTGCGGTTGCCCGAATAAAGTTTAATTTCGAGCACGTTTTCGCCTACGTTTGCAAAACCGGTAACGTCCACCGTATCGGTAAACATAACTTTTTGAACGAACTTACCGTTAACAAAAACTTCAGCGATATGGAATCTGCCGTTAAGTTTAAGTTTAACGAACTTGTTATTCGCCGTGAATTTACGTTTAAGGGTAATATTCCCCGCAAAGAAAGCAAAACCTTGTTCAACCAAATTACTTGCCGTTTTTGGCGGATTATCAATATAAAAACTGTCGGCGTGAACGAATCCTTGCGTTTCTGCAGGTCTAAAATTATCAGAATAAACGCCGAATTTACCGCAAAGATAAGGCGCGGTAATCATCGTGTCGTAAGTCATGCAGTTTCTCAAACTTTCGGCAACGTTTTCGCCAAACAAAACGAAGTAAACGTTTTCGTTTTGATAGAAAGGATATTCAACTATAAGTTGGTTTTCCCCAACAACGATTTTATCAATAACGTTGGCGGTTTTATAAATTTCATCAAGCGCAGAAACGCCGTCAAAAACAAGCGGTTTCCCGTTGAGCGTGGCGGTGATTTTATCAGTATCTTCCATCAACAGCGAAATACTATCCACCATTTTTTTAACGGTAAAGTTAAACTTTAGATAAATTTTACCTTCGTAACGTTCTTCAAGCAAGCGCCTAAAAATACCAACTACGGGCAATTTATCTTCAAAATTCACCCCGTCGTAAGAAATGTTTGCGAAGTCAAGTGCAAGATAGTTGTCGTTAAAATCGACTACTTCATAATCACTTGAACCGATTTCAACTTGCTCAAAAACGGGTTGTTCTAACGCCTTTTCGTTAGTATAACAAGCAATCAAAGATTCCTTGGCGGAAATTGTAAACGTGTTGCCAACGAAAGTTTTACTATCGTCTAAAAGGTTATAAACGGCGTTAAAGCTAACACCGTTAACGGTAACTTCAGTATCAATCGCATCGTCGCCGATATTAACAACGAAAACGTACTTTTCGTTTCCTATCGTGCGGAGCGAAGTATGTAAATCTTGAGAGTTCGACGTCAAGAAATATTCGTTTTTATCGTAAATCTCTTGTGCGGTAATATTTGATTCAAGGTAATCAAAATTAGCGGGTTCGCCATCGACGAAAGACGGCTTACCGTCGAGTAAAAGCACCTTACCGCCCTGTTTAACGAACTCTCTTAAAAGGTCGTCGGTATTTTTATCAATAACGATGCATTTAGGGATAACTAAAACGTCGTAAGAACAAGCGCCTAGCGTGATTTTAGCGTCATTAACGCCACCGTGCCTAGCAAGCAAAGTTTCGTCTATAATATGGAACGGAACGCGGTTTTTAGCAAGCGTTATGCACCCGTCTTCAATGTAACTTAAATCGAGTTGCTCTACGCTATCCCAGTCTTGAGAATTATATTTAACGTAAGCGCTACGCACGGTAAATAACACGCCGACGCTAACAGTTTCTTTAGCCGAGCGGATAAAATCGCCAAGCAAATCAAAGTAACGGTTAAAGTCCGCCATCCCCTTATCAACCCAAGCGTTAAAGGACGAGAAGTGTGCTGGATAGTCGTTCTTTCTTTCACCGCGTTCAGAATACGGCAAAAGGTGGTGACACATAACGTTGACGCCGTAATTATATTGATAATCGGCAATGCTTTTAAGTTCTTTGGGCGTAACGTCCCAACCGGTCATAGCGAAAGTCTCGGTGAGCGCGTATTCTTTTTGCAGTTGGTCGGTAACGCTAGTTAACTGTTTAATAGTAGAAAGAATTAAATATCTGCGGCAAAGCCAGTCAATACCGGGCATGTGCATAAATTCATAATACGGCATAATACCGGCGTTATTGAGCATTTGAGTGAACATAGTGCGCTCTTCAACGTAGTGCCCAGTAATTTTAACACCGTTAGCGTTACACCAGTTATAGATTTTCTCTGCGAAGTTTTTAAGGAAAAGTTCTTGACAGCACTTGTAATATCTATAACGGAACTTCTCATAGCCCTTTCCTTCAAAGAATAAAAGCCCCAAAGAATCAAAAAGGTTTTCGCCATAGCGTTCGCAAAAATACGCAGGTAAAATTTTAGTGTAAGGGGTTTCGGAAAATTCGCAATACAAAGGCTCGTCAGTAAAAAAACCAACGATATTATCAGCGAAATTTGGAACTTCTTTTTTATATTTTTCGTGCGTTTCGGCTATAAAAGCGTCAACGACCTTGCCGTCTAAAATATCGGCAAGCGAAATAGATTCTTTTTCAAAAACGTTAACGAAAGAGCCTTTTGAGCAAACGTCGTTACGAACGAGAGTGCCGTCAACTATTTGATAGTGAAAGTCAGCAGTTTCGTCAAAAACACCTTGAGTGCTTTTAAGATAGTGCAATCTATACTCTTTTGTTTCAAGAAGTTTTCCGCCAACGAAGCCACTAGGCCAACCGTTTTCATCATAAGCCCAAGCATCCATACCGAGTTTTTTTGCTTCGGCACAGCAAGCGCGAATACAATCAAACCATTTTTTGCCCAAGTATTCAGTTTTAAGCCCCGAACGCGCGTGCATAAAAAACCCGCCGTAGCCGTGCGCTTTCATTTTATGTATTTGCTTAATAAGTTTATCTTCTTGCAATTCATCATTCCAAGACCAAAACGGCAATGCAGTAGGCTTAATAATTTTTTGGCTCATAGAAAGCACCCCAAAATAGTAATAGCAAGCGAAACAATAATCGCTTAAAATTTATAGAAACCCGCAACGCAAAAGCATTGCGGGTAAATATGCAATTTGAATTAACCCTTTATACCACCCAAGTGAACGGTTTGCATAATAGAGTTTTGGAAGATAACGAAAAGTGCGATACACGGAAGAGTAGCAATAACGACACCCGAGTAATACGCAGGTCTATTCGCACCAGAGTAGTTCATTTTCTGCTCGTAAATGTAAAGCCCGTAAGATAGCGTAGGCCTTAGCGGCATAAAGAGTGAAATATTGATATATTCATTCCAACGCGCGATAAAGCCGGTAATAAATAGAACGCTGATTGCAGGCAAAGCCATAATGAGCATAATTCTAAAGTAAACGTCAAAATGGTTAGCGCCGTCAATGAAAGCAGCTTCAGCGTAATCCCAAGAAATACCTTTAAAGAAAGCGTAAAGGATAAGGAAGTTACCGCCACCCAAACAGTCGGTAGCCGTCAACAAAATCAAAGGCGAGTTAATAAGCCCGAATTTAGAATAGATTTTATAAGCAGACGGCAACGTGCCAACGATAGGCACCATCATTCTAACGAGAACGAGATTATAAAGGAACATTTTACCTTTAAAATCATATTTACAAATCGCGTACGCAACAGCGCCTTGGAAGAAGAGCACGATAATTTCACTGCCGATAGAAAACCACAAAGAGTTAAAAGTCATGGCAATAAAGGTGTTACCGTAATCGTCTGAGAACGCACCAAACGCCGCAACAAAGTTTTTTAAAGTAAAGTTAGGGCTCCACGTAGCAAGTTTACTGTCCGTCAATGCCTGATTATATTCAACCGGGCTTCCTTTCGTAGCAAGTTGTAAAAGGAAATAGAAATGGTACAAAATAAAGAGAGCGTAAAGAGCAAGCAAGGTAAACGCAACGGCGAAAAGGATACGTTCGCCTTTAGTTCTTTTGATAGATTCAGTAGCAGACATATTAGTCATCCTCCGTGATACCAGTAATTTTTTTAACGATAAACACAATCGGCAATCCGAAGATAGTAAACACTAAACCGATAGCAGACGCAAGTTCGTGGCTTTCGCCGGCAGCGCCAGAGCCAGTAGTAATATCGTAAATCCAGTAACTGATAGTGCAAGAGCCGTATTCGCCTTTATCAAACAAAAGAATAGGACCACTAGCAGTAAACACACCGGTAGCGGCTAATAAAACCATAGTACCGAGCGTGGGCCAAATAATAGGCATAATAATTGAAACTAATTCTCTCCACGGGCCAACACCGTCGATTTTACCGGCGTCAATAACGTTGGGGTCAATAGAGTTCATAGCACCGCCGAAAAGAACGAATCTAGCGCCAAGCCCAGCGTAAATAGCGTAGAAAAGAACAGTTTTAAGAGCGTAATCATCATTTCTGACGAAAGAATCGGGCAAGGTGATATCATATTGCATAGCGAATGCTTGCAACGGACCACCCGCACCTATCATACTCTTGAAAAGGGTAGCAAAAATAGTAGAAGTGATAATTATAGGAAGATAAATGATAACGCGGAGAAGTTTATAGCAGGCAATCTTTTTGTAGATAAAATAACAAATGATGAGCGACAAAGGCAAGTTAACGAAAGTATCTTGAACGAAAAAGATAACCGTGTTTCTTAAATACAAAAGCAAATTTTCATCCGTGTCGGTAAATTGAGCGAATACTTTTTGAAAGTTATCTAACCCCCATCTAAAGCCCCCTAAGCCGTCGTAAAGCGGAATTTGGAAAGCCATAAGAATAGAGTTAAAATTTATGTAAACGTAAAAGAATAAGAAAGATAAAATAGGCACGAACATCATAACCACAAGAAAGGTTACAGCGCCCATATCTTTTTTCTTTTTATTGATATTTTCCATTTTCTCTCCTATAAAAACACGGCACAACCCCACCGCTGTGTTGCAAGCGGTGGAGCGTACCAAGTAAAAAGTCTATTTAGCCTTAAAAAAGACTGTTAAAAAGTTCTAATTATGCAGCGGGAACGATTGTGCCTTCAGGTAAGGTGTTTGAAATAGATTTAATCCAAACAGCATTCATATAACCGTAAGTTCTTAACTTAATCATCTTGATTTGATTTGAGCCGAAATTGAAAGAATATACCTTGTACCCGTCAGCGGTGTATCCTTCGTAAACAGCACCAGGCGTACCCTTGTGCGTAGAACTACTTACAGTAGTATCACTAAACATTTGCGCGTTAGTTAATCCCGTATCGAGACCTTTTGACACAATATAAATCTTACCGGTTTGAAGTTCTTCAAACGTTAAGAACATACCCCTATCACCTTGGTTGCTATTGTGGTCGCAGTAGTACAATTCATTGTTAATGATTGATGCTTTACCATAATAACTTTGGGTAAAGATACCGTTATTAGCAGTACCACCCCAATTATAGTGTTCTGCACCAGCCATTTGCATATCGCCAAGCGTATAGGTTGAAGTTGAAGTAAGTGTTGTAACTTCGCTAGCAGTCATAACTACACCTTTACCTAAATAAATTGAGCCTGCCGTTGCAACGCTACCACCATCGGTATTTCTATAATCAATCCAGAAATACGTACCAGCAGTCACAGAACTTAACGGAACGATTATCTTACCCCAAGTTTTATTTCTTACTGCACAGCCAGGAGTACTCTTCATTCTAATCCAAAGATGGTCAACAGTATCAGGATAATCAGGATAAATATCCATAACTAAATAGTCGTTTGTATCGTCATATTTGCTAAAGTCGAAAGCAGGAACTTCTGCGTTTTGCCAAGATGCTAAAAGCCCACTTGTATAACTTAAATACACGGTTGACTTTGAATCATTCGTCCAAGTAAATTTGGTTGAACCCTTTTGACCAGGCGCTTTAACCGTTGTGTCATAAGTTTTGGTTTCGTACGGAGCGCTTGCGCCACCTGCATTAAAACCTTGACAAACACCTAATTCCGTATCAAACGAGAAAATAGTGTCAGGTTCACTAGCACGCAAATCAGCCAAATATTCATTTTGAAGTTGCATCATAGAACCCCAGTTAACCCAAACGTCTACATTATTAGTAACGTTAGTAAGGTCAGCAATATCACTACCACCCCTTGTATATGTCCAGTTACCTTGGTTTAAGTAGCCACGGATATATCCGTTCATTACTTCGACACTTGCATACTTATCAGCCTTTACAGTGCAAACTGCTTCGTTGCCTTCGACAACTTCAACAGTTTCAAGCAAGGTATCTTTGTCATAGAAATTTACGTAGTGAACGTAAATGCTGTTTGCTGAGAAGTCAGCCTTATCAAAATCAAACTTGTTGTATACTTTGAAAACTGCGGTAGTTTCAACACCCTTTGATGCAAAATCAGTATACTTTTCTTCGGTGTCAATTACGATAGGATGGTCAGCCTTACCAAACCAGTTTTTGTAAGGGCTGTTTTCCGCATCAAGAATTGCGTTTGCAAAAGCATTGTCTTCATCAGCGGGGCTGATAACTGCCTTTTGCAAAGTGTCGTATTGAGTTGCGGTAACAACGTCAGTAACTTGTTCGCCCATAACTGCAACTGCACCAAATTCTAAATCGTATTGAGAAGAAGTGATTGCTTGGTTATTTGCAGCATCAAGGTTGGTTAAAACTGCGTTAGCGTAGTAATAATCGCCCCTTTGATAAATATCTGTCTTTTTGAAAGTGAAATCAACTTTCTTTTCAAGACCTGCATAATTACCATCAGTAACAGTATCAAGAACTGTTTTAGGTGCAACGTAAACGGTAATAGCATCGTCTACAACACTTTCATAAACGTTAGCGCCCATTTTCACACGGAAACGCAAGCCGTCTTTTTGAATTGCAACTGATGCGCCTTCTTCGATAGTGAAAAGGTCAGCGTTTACTTCTGCCTTTGCGGTTTGGAAAGAGAATGCACAGAACAAACTAACACAAGCCATAAAAGCAACTACTAAAGAAACTAATAATTTTTGTCTTAAAGTTTTCATATTGCCCCCCTTTACCACTCAATTGTGTCCTTTTCCACGTCAAAGCCTTCTGCCTCAAGCGATACCATAATAACGTCTTCAAGTACAGAAAGAACTTCAATTTGTGGGCTTTGATAGCCCAATTTGCCATTTTGAACCAATTTCATAGTTCCCTCCTAAATTTTTTTAAAAGTGTTTCCACTCTAATTATTTTATAACATTATATATAACGTTACTCAACACCATTTTTAACAAAAAGTTTACCTTTTTTAACAAGGCTTTTCTATTTTTAATATTTAAGCAAAAAACCCATTTTTTCTAGTCAACTTTTTTCGGTCGTTTTTTAACGCGCAAATTATCCGAAAGCATTTTTCGGATAATTTGCCGTTTTTTCATTAATTATTAAGCACTAGGCGCTTCAATTCTAATATCTCTAATGGTTACTAATTCGAAGTCAGGTGCTAACAACTTATGCCCAGTATATAATGCAAAATACTTAAAGTCAAAATCGTAAGTGCTTATGTCGAAACACCAAGTAACAAATCCGTCAGCATGTCTTTCAACAATCGTACCATGTGGCGTACCTTGGTGACCAGTTTCACGACCAGTCATTACTTGCATACACGGGTCTTCACCAAATCCAGAAGCGGTTATATATACTTTCTTACCAGCAGAAGCAACTGCTTCTTTAAGTTCAAAACCAAGTGCGGTGTTACGAGTTTTGTCTTGTGACCAGTCAGACCATTCTGCTCTTGCGTATACACGTAAAACGTCGCCTACAACGTATGGCTTTACGTCCCAGTTTGATGCATAAACGCTACTATTATAGTTATAAGTACCTTTCACCTTTTCATATACATTGCCCACAAACGTTGTTGAACCGATATTGTATTCATAAGTGTCTTCTACGCCGGTTAAATCTTTAACTTCGTCGGCGGTGTAAAGTTTTGCTTTACTCAAATATACGTAACCGTCGGTGTTCGCAAATTCGTTTGCACTCCATCCGCTTCCACCAAGAGTTTCAGCGTCAACTTCGGCTTCTACTTTCAAGTAACTGATTTCGGCAACCTTTTCAGCAGGCATCAATACTAAAGACGTTTTGTTGTTGTAAATATACGTGCCGTAGTAATCACCTAATCTAATTCTTGCGTAATCAGCGCCTTCTAATTTTGCATACGCGTAGAACGCAACGTATTTACCTTCGGTGAGTTCGTTAGAATACGGATAAAGTTGCAATCTTGCTTTGGTAGGCGTCGTGCCGTCAGTCTTTGCAACGTCGTCAAAATAGATTTGCAAGCAATCTTCGCCGTTAATCTTAACGTCTTCACTTACGGTAATATCCATACCGGCATTTAGCGGGTCAATTTGTTTTAAGCCAAGTTCTCTATCAAAGAAGAACACGGTGTTTGAGTCTTCGCCCGTTCTTGCATTTTGAACTTCTAATCTATCGTCTCTCTTAACGAATGACGAGAAGTACATCGTGCCTTCGGGTGAACGCGCGCTTGCGTACGCAGGGTCTTCCTTATCCATACTTGCAAGACCACAAATTTGAATCGTGCCATCGTCCCCTACGCTTGATTCGGTAAGGTCGGTCGTTTTAATCAAGAAACTCGTCCATTCGTGTGGGTTAAGCACGTAGAAAGGTAAATCGTATTCCGATGTTGCAGGTCCATTCCAAGCAATACACATTGCCTTGTATTGGTCTGAATCGTTATAAACAGCAAACTCAATATTTTCTTCAACGATATCTTCGTATGCTGTGGTAGAAAGCGTTACCCAGTTGGTTGATGAAAGTGAAAATTCAACTTTCAAGGAGCCTTCCTCTTTACCGTAATTTCGTTCTGTTGAATACGAGTACGCGCCAATACCTGCGGTAGTACCTGTTACTTGATATTCGCCAAAAGGCTTGTCGAAATAAAGTAGCGTTTTTGTGTCTTCAACTTTTGCCGCATTCAAATCGTCTTTGTAGAAATTATTCATCTTTGCTGTCAACAGATATGCGTTTCCTATACAAAGTTTATCATCTAGCGATAGCGCGTCGTATTTCGCCTTAACTGCCTCAACTGCGTCTCTCGTCGGGGTTGTTTCAAGCGTCTTAATTCCGTCAATAACTTCTTGAACCGCCATAGGAATTACTACGGGGTCTGTAGTAGTTTTTACATAAAAGTTATCAACGTAAAGCGTTGTTTCCGACTTAATACCAGAGAAAGAAATACTGTAATTAGTAATTAACTTACCTTTAGAGATGAGTTGCGCTCTGTTTACGGGGAATGAAAGTTCGTTCGCGCCCGGTTTTACAGTTGCTTTCGGCATGCACGCAACGTCGTCACCAGCAAAAGCAGTTATAAGAATATCAAATTCATATTCCGCTTCACTATAAACCCAAAGGCCAAATTCGGAAACGTCTGTTATATCAGCCTTCATCTGACTAGTAATCGTTTTAAATTCAGGTTGGTTTGCACCGGTGTTCTGCAAGTAAATACGCCAAGAACCGTTACCCTCAACGATATAATCTTTGTTTGTATTAATTTCCCAGTTGCCCTTGAAATAATTTGGGTTCAAATCGTAAAGAGAAAGGTCTTCGTACTTGTTAAAACCGTTCATCAAAACGATATTGCTTTCGGTTTCTCCGGTTTTATTAGGATTGAATAGTCCCGTTGCTTTATCAAGCGCACCCGACATTACGTCGTTAAAATTACAAGCGGCAAACATCGTGCAACTAATTAAACAAGTTATCGATAAAATAAATATCAAAATCTTTTTCATTTTTCTATCTCCTTATCTAACCCTTATTCCTGAAATTGTAACTGTTTTTATGCTTGCAGTTTTTTCGAACTTAATGACTATAGACGCTACTTTTTTATTTTTACGTCGTAAAACTTCAACTGTACGGTAGGTGTTTTTTGTTAAACCGATATCTCTATCTTCAAACTCTCCGTCAGTAAAGAGAAGCCTACAAGTTATGTTCAATGGTTCACTAGTTGTGTTTTCAAGGTCTATTTCTAAAACCTTTAATCTTTCGGGAACCCCAGTTATCTTAATTTCAGTGGTTTTATTAATATCCGTTGACCTGAAATTAAAATTGTTACCGTCAACTGTATAAGTACCACCTGTCACTTCTATTCCAAAACTTTCTGAATGCATATCAATCGCTTGTTCAGAAGAAACTTCGTAAAGGTTCATAATCGTGCTTTGACCGTCTTTAACGAGTTCTACTGATTGAAGAACAGCGGTAGTTGATGCGTCGATAGTGTAAGTGTGTTTCAAACCTTCACCACTTTGAACGCTTTCTAAAACAACGTCACCAACCTTAACTTGATAGCCAGGTGCGGTGTAGAAAGAATAAGTTGCATTTTTACCTGCATAGTCCATCGTATAAACAAACTTGTTGTCTTTATTGGTTGCGTTGATAACAGTATCTTTCAATACTTCTCTGCAAGCATCAAACATAGCATCGTCACGATATACTGCTGAACGGCAGAACATGCTGTCGTAAACACCTTTGAATACGTTATTGATATCAAACGTGCCCGCATTTACATCGTAATAAGTTTCGTATTCACTATAAATATTGTCTAAATAAGTCAACGTTTCTTTATCTTCGTATGAATCGCGGAAAGTAAGAAGTCTTAACGTTTTGATAGGTTCGTCTGAACCGTATTTGCTACCGGGGTATACGAAATAACCACCGCCCGCACATCCGGTCTCCGTACCACCATCTCTATTCATATCGTTATAAACGTCAACAACTTCGTAACCAGTTACAAACGCTATCTTCTTCAAATACATAGCGAATTCCCAGTAAAGCCAACCGTCGATATTATAATATTTTTCCAACCAACCTTGAACTCTACCCGCAACGCCGAAATCGTCGATAAACAAGTTCGGGCCATCGCCGGTTTTATCAATTTGTGTGTAATACCAAATAGGATTTTTGTTATTTTCAGCGTGTTGTTCAATAGAAGTTTGAATTGAATAATCTTCAATTTCATAGGGTTCCGGAACGTAAACGATATCAAAACCTGCAAGTGCGGGTTCATCACCAAGTGCCGTACAAACGATATCTACATCGCGCACGCTTTCGATAATATCGCCATGTTCTTGTTCATTAAGAACATTTGCATTAACCAACGCGCCTGCAACGTCTTCTCTAAGTTGTTCCAAGTCTTCCATCCATTCGATTGCAATCGCCAAAGCTTCAGGTCCATTAGGTTCGTCAATCGGATAAATATAACATTGTTCAAAATAGTTAACACCAGTTTTGCTGGCTTCTTTACCCAACAAATACAAACAATCGTACCAGTAATCCATACAGTCGCCGTATCTAGCTTCTTTAGCAGCATCTCTAGAACCGTCTTCTTTGGTAAAGAAACCTGCCTTTTCTTGATACGAACCATCGTACTTACTTAAGAACGTTTGGTGTGGCAAACCGTAAGTTGCAAAGTTGGGGTGGTCGTAATACCTTAAAACGTTTTCAACAAACTTTTGAGGGCTCTTTGTTGATTCAGGAACCATGTAAGGGTTCATTCTATACTCAAGAGCAACTTCGTAATAAGCCCTATACCATTCGTCAACTTCAGATTGAATACTCGTCATTTCCCCTTGCCTAATGCTATCTTCATAGATAAGTATACAAGACGCTGACGTTGACTTTTCAGGAACGGCGTAATCCCACACTTCAACGCTCACGGGGATTTCTTCAACCTTGTTATTCAAGCTGAGATAGAAAGTGCCCGTGTAAACACCTGCTGGAGTATCTTTCGTCGTTGTAAAATCGACGGTAAATCCTTGGTTGCTGTTTGCAGGGATTTTGTCTTCCTTAGCATTTCTATAAAGGTCCATTTCTACGATAGCGTCTGGAGCAAAAGAACCTATGGGATATTCTTCGTAAGTATTGTTCCTTGAACGCCAAGTAATTTGGATATACTTTTGAGCATAAACTTCCATATTTTCAACGGGGAAAATATCGCCGTTTTCATTCACAAGGTCTTCGGCAAGAAGATTGAACTTATCAATCCCCTTTTCGCCGGTAGTTACGTATAAAGAGCCCATTTCGCTTTCAGCTTTAGCCATTTTTACGTTAATACCTTTTTCCATCTTAACGTAGTTTTCGTTAAGTTCCGCTTCTCTTACGACTTTCATAGTGCTATACGTCGTCCAAATATCGTAAGAAACGTTTCCGCTTTCAGAACCGTTAGCACAACCTATCGCGCCAAAAGCAATAACGCCTGCACAAACTAGCGCAACACCTTTTTTAACAAATTTTTTTAACATATATTCCCTCTTAAAACATTTTTACAAATAAATGTTGTAAAGCACCTTAACTAGCCCCACTTTTAGGCTAGTTAAGGTTGTGTTTTGTTTATCAAATACTTAAATTCTGCTTATATTTTTGCATCCTTAAGTGCCTTTTTAACAGCCTCAACTTCGTCATCAAAATATTTTTTAGCAGACTTTTCTCCACTACTAAACGCTTTTACAAAACGCAAGCCTTGATTATACATAAATACGTTAACGCCACCGGTAGTATATACTTTGTCTTTATTGTTAACGAATCTAGTTTCTGAATTTTTAAGCGCTTCGTTTATCGATTGACGGAACATAGATGCATTCGCATCAACCTTATTGTTTTCGTTCGTGTAGTTAAAAGGAAGTTCGCAACCGTTAGTGTTGTTTCTAAAAATCAACATTCCTTCGTCAGTCGCCATAAATTTAAGGAATTGTTTTGCCGCGTCAATTTGGTTTGAATATACGGGAACTAACGCGATAGTACTGTTACCGGTAACTAATTGCATATTTCTTGCTTCTTTAATGTAAGCAAAATCTGTTTCAGAAACACCCTCATAAGATTCAGCACCATTATCAATCGCCAATATAACAGCAGAAAGAGTAGCGTCGTCATTAATAGTTGTGCACTTTTCGATAACCGCACTCAAAACGGGGGTTTTCATCATTTTAATTTTAGCGTCAGGATAAGAGTTAATCATTTCACGTTCCAACCAGTCGCCGTTAACGGTCATAAGTGCTTGACCGTTTAAGAATTGACCTTGCATATCCATAAAGTCTATGTCTTTACTTTTAGCATGTACGTAGCCGTTTTTATTTGAAAGCATCTTTTCAAAGAATTCAAGAGCCTTTAAGAAACCGTCGTAACTTGCCATATTCTCATCATAACGAAGACCTGAAATTGGGTCGTAACCTTGGTAAAATCTATCCATTTGTTCGTTGCCTTCATATTGATTCATAAAGATAGGCCAGAAAGAAGTAAAATATTCATCCCCTTCAGAATAAATCAAGGGAGAAATATTACTCTTAGCACTTTCAAAAACGGCAAGCAATTCATCAGTAGTTCTAGGGAACGCAGCGTTCTCACCAAAAATCGAATTCCATTTGTCCATATTAACAACGAAACCGTTCATACCCGTTACCCACGGAACGAAGAAATATCTATTAGAATAGTATAATTCTTTGTCGTTCTTGTCATAAGCTTCTGGCATTTTGTAATATTCTTCAAAAGCGTCGAACATTTTGTCTTTATACTTAATATTTTCACCGTCGATGGTGCTTTCGTATAAATCGGTAAGGTCTGCAAACCAAGAATCGTATCTAACGCCTTTTGCAAGTGCTGCGCCACGATAAATCGCGTCAAAATCAGGTTTTGAAGTAAAGAACAAGTCTGTGTGCGCTTCACCTGAAGTAAGTGAAGTTGCCATGTTTTTTACACCATCATTACCTGAACGGGGAAGAAGAACTACTTCTTTACCTGTTTTATTGGTGAATTCCGCAGCAAGTTCTTGAATCCAAAGATCACCGTAACCCGCTTTATAATATTCGATTATAAGCGCGTTTTCTTTTTCTTCTTTCGTTAAACCTTTCGCACAGCCCGTGCTAAAAACACACGCAACCATACACATAAGACTCAACGTAAGTGCTAAAATTCTTTTCATTTTGTACCTCCATATCTGGTTAATTTTTTGTAAATTTTGCAATTTAAAATAATAGCCAATTTACTTTTTTTTAAATTATAACACAACATATTTTACTACTCAACCCCTTTTTTACCCAAGAATTTACTTTTTTTAATCATTTATATATAGAGCAAATTTTTTTTAATTTTATCATTGACAAGCACTATATTTTATGTTAACATAAGTAAAAATTAATATTTGAGTTGATTTTTCGCAATTTTTATTTGTTTTTGCGACAAAATTTGATTTGAATTTACGATTTTTAATCTTTTGAAAGGGAGAAAAATTATGGTAACTTACACCGAAGCCCAAATACATGATTCTCCATATACAAATTACGTGCAAATCCCTATCGATGAAAAACATAACCATACCTTTTGGGAGTTTTTAATCGTGCTTAACGATAACTGCACGCACACAGTTAACGGAAAAACCGTTACGCTTTCCGCCGGCAACGTTTGTCTATTGCGTCCGTTAAAGGATATTCACTTCTTTAACCTACCCAACGATAAGGAAACTTATCGCCATAGGGACGTGTACATTACCGACTCGGATATGAAAACGTATTGCAGTATGTTTTCCCCCACGCTCTACTCTGAACTTCTAAACGCGCCCGACGCCGTGTCGTTTAACGCCACGAGTTCAATGTGCAAGTATATCGAAGAGATTTTTGCAACTCTTAATAATCAATCGTCTAAAACGAGTCAAGTTTCTAAAAATATTCACTTTGCAGTTGCCGTAAATTTACTTACTTGCTACGAAACGGCAAAATTACCCACTTCTCAACCCGACTGGCTTAACGAATTCGTTAAAGACCTAAAAAATCCCGATAATTTCGTAGTATCTATTGAAGAACTTACCGCAAAAATTCCGTATAGCCACGGGTACATTTGCAAAGAATTCAAAAGACACATGGACCAAACTATTATTAATTTTTTCAATTTACAAAAAATTAATCACGCGTCCTTCCTTCTTATGAACACTAATTTGAAGATTTTAGATATTTCTATTTTAGTTGGGTATAGTTCACCCAAGAACTTTATCAAACAGTTCACAAAAATTTTCCAACTCTCGCCGTCGGCGTGGAGAACTAAAAACCAAATTCAATCAAGAAAATAAAATTAATAACCTCCGCTTTTGCGGTGGTTAACTTTTTTTCTTCTATTTTTAAAATGAAATCCCCCTTTAGCGTGCGCTAAAGGGGGCTTATTCATGCAAAAATTATTATACGACTACTGATACTAAATTCTTAAAACGCTTGATTCGTCACAATAGCCGTTTTCCATAAACGCGCCCTTAACGTGAGCGTCAGTTCCGTCGATATAGTCAACTACCTTTTGGTCAAGTTCTTCAATTCTATCCAACTTACCGTCGCAGTAATCATTCACTATTCTACTACAGTTTTTAAGTCTTTTAACAAGTCCGCCAAAACGCACGTCTTCAACTTCAAAACCGTTTGGTTTATTTTCTTTATAGAATTGAACTCTAAACACTTCGTATAATTCTTCAACGCGCTTTGCAACTAGCGGATAAACTTCGTTAGCGAGTTTTCTCAACTGCACTTTATCCGCGTTAGCGTACGCTAGACGGGTTTGAACGCCCAAATCGAATTTAAGTTCCATAACTTCGGCAAGCGCCTTTACTACTTTGAATATATAACCCCATTCAGGATGGTCAACGTATTGAGCCATCTTTTTAGCTGCGTCAGTAAAAACGTACCTTTCGCTCTGGTCAACGGTAGAATCGTAATACCCCGCAAACACGTCGTTATAAAGCAAATATTTGCTCGGCGTTAAAAGGTATCTTTCTTTGTTGCTTTCATCGCGCGCTTTGAGTTTGTTAACGTCTTCTAACGCAATAAACGCATCAAAATCCATACCCATAAGTTCCTTAAACTTCGCCTTAATGCTATCCATATCGTAATTACCGCGTGCAAATTCCGCCGCCGCAACCATAGTCGGCATAGTAGCCCACAACGAAGTTTCTTGAACGGAGTCGCCACCCCAAGTGGTTATGGTAACTTCTTTAATTCCCTTTTCAATGCAGGCTTCAAACGCCGCTTGCGTAGCCTTAATGCTATACGAGTTATCAGGCACGAACCCTATGTAATTCCAAACGCCACCGTCAAAAACGATATTATCGGTAATCTTTTTAAACCTATCTATAAAGTTAATATAACGGTCTTTTGTCAAACTGTAATAATCCCAGTAGTGAATTTTTAAATTCGGGTCAATGCTCTTTGCAACTTCTTCTGACTTATCAAAAGTCATTTCGCCCCTATCGTAAGCGCCGTAAGCCATACGGATATACATATCGCCCCACATTTCAGGCGTAACTTCATACTTTTTACAAATATCAAGCACTCTTTCAACGTGCTCTTTCATAATGTCAACCCTATTTCTAGGTCCGTGCTCATCGTAATACTTACCCCTGCCAAGGTTGAACGCTTCGTCCATACCTAGGTGAACGATTTTTGCAGAGAAACACTCTGCCATAAGTTTAATCATTTTTTCAACTAATTCGTAAACCCTAGGGTCGCCGACCATCATTATTTCGTCAATATCACGATAATCGAAAAATCTAGGCCAACGGAACATAAAGCCAAGGTGTGCCAAAGTCTGTATTGTGGGAATTACGGTTATTCCCCTTTCTTTTGCGTAAGCATCAATTTCTTTAAGGTCTTTTTTGCTATACTTACCGCGCATATACGCAAAAACCGGTTCTTCTTCAATTTCGTAACCAGCGGTAATTTCTAGATAAAGGTTGTTGTAACCAAGTTTAGAAATATAGTCGATAAATCTCTTCATCGTGTTTAAGTTGTAAACGGTTCCGTCAGTTGAAATTAAAACGCCTAATTTATCAAACAATAATTTACTCATAATAGTCCTTTAGTTTAGTTCTTTTTTAATCTTTTTATAACATACGGCGAGAATAAATCTCGCCGTATAATTTCTCATTTATTAAGATGCTTTTGAAATAGTATTTTTGAAACTATCCCAGTTAACTTCCGCACCGTGTCCAGAACAGTATTGAATGTACGGAGTTAAAATTTCGCCAGTATCCTTATCCATCGGAATAACCGTACCGCCAACGAGCAACGTAGCACCAGTATTATAAGAATAACCAACAGCAGATGCAATTAGGTTATTACTTAACAACTGCGAAGTATTATCATACAAACTACTCTTTTGACCGAACTGGAATCTAATTCCTTCGTAAACCACACTAGCATTTATTGTATGCATGTGACCAACGAAAATTGAGTCAGTTCCAGCCGCTTTGATTTGATTAAAGATTGCGTGGTCGCCGGTAGCACCAGGAATTGCGTCGTTAGTTTCAGCAACGTCCCAGTAGTCAGGCGTCCAACCGTCAAGAGTAGTCAACCAACCGAAATCACCTGCACCGTGCCCAACGACTCTATCAAGATACAAAATCCTTCCCTTTGTATCTACACCGTTAACCGTATAATTATCGCTATCAACTTCTACTTGTGCAACGGGGTCTAACCCTGTCAAACCTTTATACTTTTCATTGAAAGCAACGCTGAAATACTTCATAGCGATATGAATATGCAACGAAATCTTAATTTGCGGGAAGAACTTTTTAAGTTGTGCACTCGTCTTATTAAACCACTTAACTTGGTCCTGTTGCAAACCATAAACGCCTATATCTTTACCGTAGTCATTGTTTGTCTTTGTTACGGTCTGTCCGTTTTTAGCTGATGCTTCACTAGCACCTGTACAGCCGTTAGTGTCCATATTATAGAACACCCTCTTAACTATATTGCCTTGTTTAATACCTATAGTATAATTACCGTTACCTCTAACATCGCCTTGCTTAAACAAGCAGTTTGGTGCATTTTCATATTGTTGACACATCCAATCTGCACCCATTTCCGACTCAACGTCGTGGTTACCCATAATAGGCGCCCAAGGAATATCCAAGGTTTCCATAAACCCAACGAAGTCAAGCAACATATGCCCGTCGTTATCAAAAGAACCGTAAATAATGTCGCCCGAAATCAAAATCAAATCAAGAGCGCCGTCGTTAGCAACTTTTGTTTTATCAACAATTTCTCTAATAAAGTTATAACAAAGAACTTCTTTACCTATACCCTTCTCTTCACCCTTATAAACACTCTGCTTATCAAAAGTCCAGTAAGCAGCCGCAGCCTCACTAAGTCTACCTTCGTACGGCGATGTAACAGAGTCCATAAGTTGTGGGTCTGCAAGCTGTAAAATAATAGGATTTCTATCAGCGGGAACTTCAACAACAAAGTCAAGAAGTTCGTTGAGCGGATAATCTTTCGTGTCTTGTTCGGTAATTTGATTTTTGCCTTTTTCATCGGCAAAATAACCGCCACAAACGTCGCAAGTCCAGTATTCAATATTGCCGGCTTCCGTTTCGGTTGCCAAATTCGCAGCGTGGTGCGTTAAAGTATGCGCTTTCTTGCCAACTAATATCGTTGAAATTTCTTGCTTGTATTCGCTATCGGCAAAAAGTTTATCACAAACCGCACATTGCCAGTGTTCTACTTGACCGAGAGCAGTACAAGTAGATTCTTTTGCGTTTCTATGCGCACCTTTATGCACGTGTTTGTCTACGCTGGAATCTACGGTACAAGCAACGTTAGAAACTAACATTACTGCACACATCAAAAATATCAAAAAACTTTTGAATATTTTCATATATTTTCTCCTTTTACCATTGTTCATATATTATAATATGTTTTTTGCCTAATTTCAACCCTTATTTTTATGCAAAAGTTTACTTTTTTTAATCAATAATTACACGTGCATTTTTAGATTTATTTATTTTAATTAGTTAAAAATCGTGCTTTTTTTAATAAAAAAAAGGAATACTTGCAAAAAAAAACAAGTAATTCCCTTTAATTCGTAAATAAAAAACCTTTAACGATTTACATTATTTAATTTGCTTTGCAAAATACTTTGCAATGCCCGATAAGCCCAACTGCATTTGCTCTTTCATAGGTTGTGGCGTTCTTTTATCTATAAAAGTTTCTAACGAAATACACCCTTTATAGCCTATATCGTTCAAGCCTTTAACGAACCCGTCCCAGTCAATCGTTCCCTTAAAAGGTGGGTAATGCCTATCGCCCGAAAAACCAAAATTATCGTGAACGTGCAGAGCCTTTAAGTCATCGCCAAAGGTTATAATCGAATCGTAAATGTTTTCTTTAATAACGTTGCAATGCCCCGTATCTAAACAAGCCGCCAAGTTTTTAGAGCCGATTTGTTTAATGAGTTTTTTGACTTCAACAACCCTACTTATATCCACGTAGCGGAAAGGCAAATTCTCTAAACAAATCGTAACGCCAAGCCTTTCAGCGTGCGGTAAAATGAGTTCAAGCATGTCGGCGTTTTGCTTCATACCAACGGCGTGCGTATCAAAATGGTCGATATAATCAACGTAAGGGTGCAAAATTAAATATTTGCAACCGAGTTCTTTGCAAGTGTAAAGTTGGCGCAAAAACTTGCCGTCTATTTCTTTGCACGGCTTACCGTCAACTAACGGCGTGCCACCGTGCGTCTGAAAAATTTCAATCCCCGAACTATCCGCACAGTTTTTTACCTTTTTAAGATAGTCGGAATACTCTTCGTCGGAAAAGTTTAAGAACGCGTCGTTATCCGTTATTATATTTTCATAATCAACGCAGTCGTAACCGTGCGATTTGCAAAGCTTAAAACCTTCTTCATAATCAAACGCCCCAAAATAACCCGTAGATTCAATCCCTGTTTTTAACATATTCCACCAACCGTACATGTTTGTTATATATTATACACGATTTTTTGCCAAATTTCAATACAAAAGTTTAATAAGATTTTTCCTTTTTTGTACTCACAACGCTTATTTATAGAAAAACGCCCCAAGGGCACACTACCCCTAGGGCGTTAATAGACGTTTTAAAGTCAATACGTACAGGTTTTATAATACTAAAAACTATTTCCCAAAAGACTTAATTTTTGAAAAAATTTCGCCGATATCTTTTAAAATACTAACGAATGAATCCCAATAAGTCTTAACGTCAACGCCGTTAAACATTAAAACTAACATTGACAATGCTAAAATAAAACCGATACCTAATACCGTGATAATACCAACTGGCCATGTTGCAACAAAGAAACAAATAACCAACGTAATAGCAACAGCTATGATAACAATTAACCACCATTCAGGCATAAAGCCACCTCCTAAACTTGACCTAATTTGTCATGCTCACATTATAACACACTACAATATACGTGTCAATACATTTTTGAAAATTTTGTCAAATTTTAGTGAAAAACGCTAAATAAATACTAGCACTTTCGCTTTTATTTAATATTAAAAAACCACCACTTACCCGCGGTAGCGTTCGTTTCTAACCACTTATAACTGATAAATATCCCGCAATATTTTGCAAAGGTATAATAGGCTATTACGCTCCGCTATCGGGGGATAATGCAAAATCTAATAGTAATAGTTTGCTTTTACGTTCATTTAGACGTAGAGTAAAAAATAATTGTCAAATTAAGCACAAACTTAATTTGGCAATTTACGTTTTTAATTATTAATTAAAGAAACTGTTAAAAAAATCAATCGGATTTTCTGCCGAGCCCATATACTCAATAAAATAATTTACGTTATTATACGTTGCAAATATTTCATATTCATAAATATTGTATTGCGGATACCCTTCACCTATATTATACGACGCAGTTAAACCGTTATTAGAATAAGTATTTACATAAACTTTTTCCGCGCCCTTCTCGTTCAATTCTACGTTTTTGTCATAAAATTTTAACTTAATATAAGCAGACGAATTATATAAATCCACAGCACCACCTTTAGCATCTTGATTTTCAGTTTTATATAACACGTATTGACTTGTTTCATAACTATCAAAACTAACGTGAGACACGTTACCTTGCGATAACCCGTCGTAAAATTAAATATCTGTAACCTTATTATAACTTAATTTATCTTCATAATAAATTTCTTTAGGTGCGCTTGGCGGATTTAAAAGATATATAGGGATTGCTATTGCAAAAATTAATGCAAAACAGGCAACCAAAAGTGGCGCAAACCATTTTTTTTGATAAAACTTTTTTTGCGTTAGTACAACAAAATCTCTAAAATCGCCCTGTTTTTATAGGGTAGAACAACAAAATGACTAAAAACAATGCCATTTTAGTTATTATTAATCTCGTTGGATATTTTTACTTGATACCCTAACTCTATCATTTTTTCAACATTTGCATATAATCTTTTTTATACCTCAAGAATTCTTGTTTATATCGATTTCGTGCAATACCACATTTTGTCTTTTTAATTCTTTCTGCAAACTTGATACGTCCAACAAAGCAAAATCATCTGTCATTGAAGCGGCTGTTCCTGCAGCTTGTCCCGTTACCGCACAACAAGGAATTACCCTCATAACATCCCATAATGTTTCATTTACAGACGTACAACGTCCCGCAACAATAAGGTTCTTACATTGTTTGTTGTAAAGCGTTTCAAAAGGTATTTCATAAATTGGTCCGCGTTGTTTCCAATTGGAAACCATACCGATTGACGTTTCAAAATATTTATGTACTTCGGTATTTGACAACGTATATTCTCCAACGATTTTGCGAGTCATTCTAATTTGAGGTATTGTCGCTATCGTTGAGATTACCATATCAGGATTCAATTCTCTACCTTTCAACCAATCGTTTAACGTGACTTGATGAGACATACACACCATCTCTGATATTTCTTTGCCGTCAAGCCCCAAAAAACGTCTTTGCGTTAACGGTTTTGCTTCTTTGCCCGTCCGTTCCTCATCTGGCACATCCGCAGCCCCTAATGTTTTTAAATTATACCCACTTTTATCTGTATAATAATACCACGAAGCCAACACGTTGCCTTGTTGAAACGTTTCCGTCGGCACACCGCAAAAATACGCGACGTCGCAATCACCCGTAGCATCTACCACAGATTTTACACTATACGCGTTCCGTCCCGATTTATTCTCGATGTATAAGCTTGTAATCTTGTCTTCCTTTTTTTCTACGCCTACAACGTAACTACCGTAAAGAATATCTACGCCTTCCTTTATTAAAAGTTGTTCAGCTAATATCGCAAAAACTTGCGCATTATAACGAACTTTGAACCGTTTATCTTTTTCCGTTCGTGTTCCGTTTCCCTCCAACCAGTTCTCAGGGTAATTGTCTTCCGCGCCGTATTTAATGGATAATCTAAATAATTCCTCCGCAATCCCAAAAGAAACCTGTTTACCCAATCCGTCGCAAAGCGGTAAATAAATAGTTACCAATCCAGCCGTTGCTAAACCGCCTAACATATACTGTTTTTCAATAAGAATTACTTTTTTCCCTAACCTAACTGCTGCTAAAGCGGCTGAAATACCCGCTATACCACCGCCACAAACAGCTATATCATATTTGTCGATTTCTTTCATAATACTTTTCCCTCTCATTTATTTTTCTTTTTATATGCAATTCGATATATTTTACCATAAAGTTACAAATTAATCAACTCTTTTTACTTTATATAACCGCTTTTAGGTTCAAGTCCCGTTGGGGGAGTGTAAAATGTTGTACTTTATCTAGGTTAGTTAATAAAAAAGTCAAACGGCGACTTTAGGAATTTAGACAACCTAATCACGCCGTTTTTGATTTCGCAATATCAAAAATTTATCAAAACAATCAAAAAAGGGCTTAAAAAGCCCTAAAAATGCAAAAAAAGAAGTGAAATCGTCGTTAGACAAATTTCACTTCTTATGTGTGTTAGTACTACAAAATCTCTAAAATTAGGGGTTAGCACTACAATATCTCAATAAGCATTTATTGTATATTACAAATATCCTAAACGAAAATGAGTACTGCTGCCTGTTTAATTTAGATAACTAACAGTGCCACCATCTTCCGCTTTCATCACTTCTAAACAACAAAGCGTTTTCATAAGAATCGGATAAATCAAGTGCTGTTTCTGTTGAACCATACACTGAAACCCAATTTAATGGATTTTCAAAAGTAATATCTTCCAAGGAACTAAAATTCCTAGAAAATGCACCCTGACCTATTTTTATAACAGTTTTACTAATATAAATCTCCTTAACGCCACTCATCATAAAGGCATATTCGCCAATTTCTGTAACACCCTCAGAGATTATTACTTTGGTTAAACGAACACATCCCCAAGAGAAAGCATCATCATAAATCTTATATTTTTTGCCACTAGGCGAACTACTGGGCAACGTTATTTCACTTTTACCACCTTCATACGCAAATAAGTATGACTCTTCTTTGTTTTCAAAAAAGTAATATCCGTCTTTATCTTTAATTATCTTTGATTTTTCGTTCAAATCTGTGTATAACCCAGGAACATACTTAAATTTCAAATCATAAGCATTGGACAAATTATAAATTTCCATCAAATGAATACATCCGTTAAATGTCGATGAATATGAATCTCCTAATGTAGTAACACTTGAAGGTATTGTTACCGACATTAAATTTGTGCACCAATTAAAGGCATATGCTTCGGCAATAGAAATGCCCTCGCCAATAACAACTTTTCTTATGTTAGAACTATCAAAACTATCTCTAGCAATCTTATAAACAGGTTTACCTCCAATATATGATGGAATCCAAATATCACTTGGTAAATTACCATTATTACCTGTTATTGTAATTCTAGTTGAACCAGCATATTTGAAGTAGGATGGTTTGGTTTCTTCTTTCCAATAAGCATAGTAGGTAGAGTTGGTATCAACTGCAGTATCAACAATGACATTCAAATCCGCAGAAAGACTCCACCCACCAAAAGTAAAGCCGTTTCTTGTGGCGACAGGTAAACTTCCACCGTTTATAACAAACACTTTTGTAGATTCATTACCATCATTTGTTTCCAAGTTGATTTCCATAACACTCTTAGAAATAGAATCCGTTATAGCACCACTACCATCATTCAAATCATAAGAATAAGAAATTCTTATTGCATAATCATTATTTGTAATTAAATTCGAAAATGTGCCTAACAAAGTAGCGCCATTATTTTTTGCTACTTCCCCATTTTTAAGCAATTCGACTATATAAGTATTGAGAACATCATCGGCATCGACCACTTTAGCGCTGTACGTTATACTTGCTTTATCTGAAGAATTAGAATCAAGGAGAATAGTAGGCACTGCTTTTGCTTCGGTTTTAATATCCAATGTTTTTACAATTACTTGTGCACCTACACCATCATTAAGGTCATAGGTGTACGTTACTTTTACTGTATAGGTATTATTAGACAACAAGCCAGTAAATTCTCTTACGTCAACGTTATCTGCTACCACAGTACCGTTTGCGTGAACAAGTTCTATTTTTGCTACTGACCCAACATTGTCCGTATCAATTTCATTAATTGCAAAACCTACGCTTGTTTGTGTCTTGGTAGGATTTGCAATTTGAACAACGGGCACTGCTTTTGCTTCGGTTTTAAATTCAAGAGATATACTTTCAGTTTTTTCTCCGTTTTTATATTCTGCAACTAACGAATATATTGTATTAGAAAGCAAACCATTTACAGCCGTTGCAGTCGTCAAAACTTCTGTTGCGGTATTATCTTTATATAATTTTAATGATGTTAGTGTTTTGTTTTGGAATTCACTATCCCATACAAAATTAAATTGTACACTTTCTTGTGATACAACAATATTGTCAAACAAAACAATTGCTTTTGTGTAAAAAGCCTCTTTATACAATGTGTTCATTGCAAAGCCTTCTCCCGAAAGGTCGTCATAATAACCAACAATAGCATATTGATATAAAGTGCTTGTTTTTAAATTATCAAACACAACGTTATTGTCGCCAACAATTAAGTCTTTCGTGGCAACAACGCTTTCTCCGTCGTAAATTACTGCTTTAAGACAACCTTGACTATAGGAAATCAAGTTATCATCATCATTGATTTTAACAGCGAAAGAAAGGGTGTTTGTTTTAATTGTAACGTTAGAAACGGTTGCGTTTACTTGATTATCTACTCTTATACCGGCAAGGACAGTTTTATCTCCGTCCATTATAACGTCTTTAATATTTGCCCCGTCTATATATTTAATTGCATCAATCGTATATTCTTGAATACCGCTATTAGAACCAACGTTGTACTTTAATACAAGCGTCTCCATATCCGAGCCTTCTTCAAACATATAGCTCGAATATTTTTTGCCATTTAGGGTAAAGGATATAATTTCATAATTATCTGGATTACTTAAATGGATATTGATGTAGATTTCCTTATTCGCTGTAGCGTAATATATTTCTTGACCTGCACCTATAATATCAAGTGTAGATTCTATCTCAGCTTCAATGTTTTCATCCCTTCCATTTTCAGGGAAAGGATTTTCTTGATTAACATCTTTCTCTTTGTCGTTATGGTCGCCTTTGTACCAACCATTATGATTTCCATTGTTGTCTGTATTCCCAGGAGATTTAGCCGACATTAGGCTAACAGACATTGTTTTTGCTGTTAAAGTAGTGGATTGACCATTTGATATAGTCATCCCTTGATAAACAGGTACTTGTCCTTTGCCACTTGGCGTGTTGTTTGCGCCATTGTCTTTATCACACGCCACTAGTCCAAAAACACAACCAAGCATTGCAATAATCGAAACAATAAGTGTTAAAAATTTTTTCTTCATAGGAAACCTCCAATGATAAATAAATTTCTTGTTTTTTGTATTTAGCATAGATTACTTTAATATTTGCCATTATTTTAATTCTTTATATAAAAAAAGTCAAGCATTTTAGGTCTTTTCTATTTAAGTCCCGTCGTGGGAGTGTAAAACGTTGGAGTTTATCTAGGTTAGTTAATAAAAAAGTCAAACGGCGTTTTTAGGAATTTAGACAACCTAATCACGCCGTTTTTGATTTCGCATTATCAAAAATTTATCAAAATAATCAAAAAAGGGCTTAAATAGCCCTAAAAATGCAAAAAAAGAAGTGAAATCGTCGTTAGACAAATTTCACTTCTTATGTGGCTGCCCCTGACAGACTCGAACTGACGACAAATCGGTTAACAGCCGATTGCTCTACCTACTGAGCTAAGGGGCAATGTTTGGCTTTTATAAAGCCAAAGTTTTTAATGGATGCAGCAACAACCTATCTTTCCGGACCGTCGCCAGTCAAGTATTGTCGGCGCTAGTGAGCTTAACTACTGTGTTCGGTATGAGAACAGGTGGGACCTCACCGCTAACGTCACCGCAATGGTATATATCGGATTTCTCCGTGTATATCGTTTTTTAAGTGTATATTCATTATACACTCTTTTTAACCTGCCGTCAATTTATTTACACGGTAGATTCACAACTGCATAGATTTTTTTTCATTAATTAACTAAAGCTTTAAGCCTGGCTAAATCTCTGTATAGTTAGGTGAACATACTAATTCGCTAATCATCTCAATTTCTTGAGATCAAGCCCTCGACCTATTAGTATCGGTTAGCTCAACACATTGCTGTGCTTACACCCCCGACCTATCAAACTCATAGTCTTTGAGTGGTCTTACTAACTTATGTTATGGGATATCTTATCTTGAGGTTAGTTTCACGCTTAGATGCTTTCAGCGTTTATCTAATCCGCACTTCGCTATCCTGCCATGCCGCTGGCGCGACAACAGGTGCACAATCGGTGCGTTCATCCCGGTCCTCTCGTACTA
>JAZRNE010000028.1:0-54687 GCA_045648045.1 Christensenellaceae bacterium | reverse complement strand
ACCTTTCATTCTTCTAACAAATTCTTTTGTCTTTTTAATGTTTTCCGCAAAAGGCAATGCTGACGCATCATACATTATTGAAGAAAAGCCACTTAAATTCCCATTAATCAACTCTAAATCATCATCAAACTGAACGTGGTCAAGATGAATCAACACGTCAACGTCATCATAAATACCGCCGTTTGCAGCAAACGCCAATATATCATCTTTAAATAATTTCAATCCCGTTTTCCAATCACTTGATTGACTATAATTAGGTGCTTGCGACCTATGAGAATAGTTAACCGTTATAGCGATACTAATAGGCACTCTTTTGCCTATTTTTTTGCCATATTCGCTACACGCACAAAGTATGGCTTCTGTGGTCGTTTGATTTTCCGTACATATACAAGGAATTACCCAACCATTTTTCGCTGCGTTTTCATAAACCTTTTTTACTTCTTCATATTTTGTAATTATCATAACTGCTCCTTTATTTTGTCAAATATAAATCCGTTTTTATAGTAAGCATTTTAGTGTTGAATATAACTTTTTATATTTACTATATTGTTTAATATGTTGTTCGCTGTAAGTTTTGTCGGGTAAAAATTCATACCCATATTTAACAAATTTTTCTTTTGCGTCTACAAGATTTTTACTAGTTTTTAATGCAACTGACTGCAACATTGCAAGCCCACATAGCCCGCCTTCTGAAACTTGAAGACGTTTTACAGGTATTCCTTGAATATCCGCTTTTTTCTGCAACCATTTTGGCGAGTTTGCCCCACCGCCCGTGGCAACTATGTTTTGAATTTTTATGCCATATTTCTCTACAACTTCCATATTCAATTTCATTTCATACGCCGTTGCTTCAAGAATAGATTGATAAACTTCCCAAGTGTCGGTAGTGGTCTTCAACCCTAAAATTGCACCACAAGCATCATTGTCTTGATACGGAGTTCCTGCCCCCGAAAAATATGGCAAGGTCAAAATTGCCGTTGGATTTCTATCCATATTTTTTTCCATATATTCGAAAAAATCGCCATTTTTTTCTTTGTCCCAGTTCAATAACTTTTTCCTGAAAAAGTTAACTGCTGAACCACACGAAAAATTCAAAATATAAGTGCAGTAAGTATTATCTTCTAAAAACGGAACGCAAGGGTAGCCCTTTTCGCCCATTTCTAAATTAGAAGACTTTCCTTCATATATGGCGGTAATGCACTCAACCGTCCCCATACCGTCTGCGGCGTCCCCAACGTTAAACACGCCTGCACCAAGCGTTGCGCAAATTTGGTCGTGCGTACCAAGCACAAGCAACGCTTCATCAAGCCCAAATTGCTCTTTTATTTTCCCTACTATCGTGCCAGTTTTTGCAGGGCTAGAAAAACTCAAATTATTCATACCAAAAGCATTTAGAACTTGTGACGAAAATTGTTTTTTCTCTATATCAAAAACACCTGTTCTTGCCGCTAATGAATAATCAATTACCCTTTCACCGGTTAGAATATAGCCAAGATAATCACAAACAAGCATTACTTTTTTTGCTTTTGCAAAAATGTCGGAGTGCTTTTCTTTTATGTACAATAATTTTGAGATAGAATACATTGAATGTGGAACGATACCAAACGTATTAAAATACTCTTCTTCGCTAATTTGATTGCAAATCTTTTTTGCTTGCTCTTCACCACGATTATCGGTATAAAGCATAGGATAAAAAATTATATTATCTTTCTCATCCAACAGAACGAAAGATTCACCTATGCTTGAAAAACTAACCGAATTTATCTTGTAATTTTTTGAAAGTTTTGACAAAATATTACGAATAGTTTCTACAATTTTATCAATATCAACGTAATACTGATTATCAAAGTTTTTTAACTGATATTCGCTAGAATTGTACTCAACAAGATTGCCAAGTTCGTTGTAAAGACCGTATTTTATACAAGTAGTTCCTACGTCAACACTTAAAAACAACATACTTAACCCCAAAAATTACCAATCAACCTTAATATCCGAATAATCCATACTCAATAAATATAAAGGTTCTTCGTCTTCTTCAATTTTAGGAAAACGCCCTGGCGCTGAATAAAAATGATTATCAACTCTATCATCGTTAACCTTGGAAACTTCGCCTATCAATACGGGCGCTTCTTCTGCCCAGAATTGATGATAAATTCCAGGATAGTACGTAACGCTTTCACCAGGTTTAATTCTTATAATTTCGCCTGCTTTTACAAAGAAATTTCTACCGTCAATACTTACTTTAACGTCAGTATCAAGTTTTTCCCCGTCGGGCGAAGAATTGTAAAGTTGCATTGCAAGAATACCGCCACCACGGTTTATAATATCTTCCATTTTTTTATAATGATAATGCATAGGTGTAACTTGCCCTACTTTTGAAATAAGCAACTTTTCGCAATAAGATTTAGTATATTTAGGGTCGTTAAAATTGCCGTTACGTATTGTAAACATCAACAACCCTATTTTATCGTAATCCCCACTACCAAAATCGGTAATATCCCAACCAAGCATATTATCTTTTATTTCATCATATTCATCATTTTTGCTTGCCCAATCGTTTTTGTTCCAAAAAGCAAACGGTGGCAACAAAAAATTCATTTTTTTTGCAAAATCTACTGCTTCTTTTAAAATTTGATTAATTTCTGACCTTTTCATATTTTTCCCCTTAAATTTTATTTTCCAACATATCGGTTTCCACTGCTTTTCCATCTTCGATTAAAAGTGTTTTAATTTCAAACGGAGAAACTTTTACTTTATACGTTTGGTTTTTCATTTTAAATTCAATCGTTTTCTTTTTACCAAGTGTTTCGGTTAATCTTACTATTACGCCGTTACCTTGCTCTGCCATTTTAATTACGGCAGTATCTATTCCATCTTCATTAATTTCCAAGTAACTATTTTCACAAGGCAAACACCCACCGTGATTTGCTTCAACGATAGTTGTAGGTTGATTTATAAATCCTACCACGCCATTATTGCTTTCGCAAACCCTAATTGTGCCTTCAGAAACACCTTCGCCTAAATGGTCAAATTCTTTATCCAAATCGATTTCTCTAATCCTTAAATCGCCATAAATAGAGCTTCTTAACAAAGTGAAACCGATTTTTTTGTTTGCAACGTTGTAAGCAAATATTCCGTCAAGTAAAAACTTTTTATCTTTTGTTTCTAAAAATTCGCCAACGGGTAAATCACGTTTTGATGATTTTCTATTAACTTTCCCGTAAGGAACGCTTGCAACGTGATTATCGCTGTCAACTTGCGTTTCTAACTTTAAGGCGATATGTTTTTCGTTCCAATTAACCTTAAACTTAACGTCAAAATAATCTTCGTTTACGTAATAAACGTAGTATAAAGTTAAAAGTGAATTTTTAAACTTGTAAACGTCTTTAACTATTTTTCTTAATTCGCCGTTTTCAACAACGCTTCTTTGAACGTGTTTCAAAGATAATTTCTTTGCGTACCCTTTAACGTTAAAACACCAAGTATCGCCGTTATCTTTATAACACACAGGGACAAACGTGTTGAGTATTTTCTGCAATCTTTCAGAGTTTAAGAATTCTTCATCAAACTGTTCAAGCGATTTTTCATTTCTAACAACCTTATAAAGTTTATAACCGAATGACGGTGGATCTACTTTACAAACAAATCTTGAGCGGAATCTTGGAATTACCGCCTTTGCTTCAATAATTTGACAGGGATACACTTTTCCGCTTTCATCAACTAATTCAATGCCTTTTTCGTACCATTCAAACTCGTGTGCCCATTGAACTTCAACTTCAATATATCCGTTAAACGGTGCTCCGTTAAAGTTCCAAACGACTACGTTCCATATATCGCCGTTTTCGTTTTTGCCTAGCGTTTTTATGTCTTTCGTGATAGATTGTATGTTATAATTCAAAATTTCTTTCGCAGTAGAAATAACCCTGCCGTATAAATTTTCAGAATCCTCATACGCCACCTTGATTGACGCACCGCCAAGAATATCGTGGAACTGATTGAACATTATATCGTGCCAAAGACTACGAGTTAGGGCTGTTTTGTTTTTATTTGCAAAAACTAGCGACTTTTCGGCATTGAGCAAAGCATATTCCGCTTTTCTATTTAGTTTTTTCGTTCCTTGATGATTTACGTAAACCCCAAAATCTTTTGTTGTTAATTCTTTTGACAACGTTTGTTTAGGTTTATTTTCGTTAAAAAAGCCACTTACCGTTGAAAATTTTGCTTGCTCTGTTTGGTTGATAAGTTTTATTGCTTCTTTTGTTGGCGCTCCACCGTGGTCGGTAACGCCATAAATAATCATTGAATTTTCTTCGCTTTCTAAATGCTTGTCAATAACGTCTTTAAGGTCTTTTTGCCAACCTAACCTAACACGATATGCGTTGACTGCACTTCCATCCGGACTTTTCCACTTAAAAAGTGGCGATTTTAGTTTTGTATGCCATTGTTCCGGACGCATAAAGCAATAATTTTTAATTCCACTTTTGGCAAGAATTTGTGGCAACATAGGGCTATGCCCAAAACTGTCAACGTTAAAAACCGTATCGCTTAAAACTGAAAAATTTTCCTTTAAGTACGCTTGTCCGTACAAGCCTTGTCTAACGTAACTTTCCCCACTTGCACTATAACAATCGGGTTGTAACCACCACCCTTCACACAAATCCCAACGCCCTTCGCTAACCCTTTGCTTAATTTCATTAAACATATCAGGGTCAACTTCTTTAATCCACTCAAAAACAGGGGGACAAGAAAAAGAATAAATAAAATTCTCATCTTCTTTCATTCTTTCTAATGCGGAGCGAAAGGTTGCACGAATAGACGCCATACCTTCATCATAAGTCCACAGCCATACAGGGTCAAAATGTGTATTCCCTATCATATATAAAGTTTTCATACCAAACTCCTATTTTGTTAAATAATTCCTTAAAATTCTGCTCATTTCTCCATAGCAAATTACCGTAGGATGCACGCAATCACTAGTATATCCGCTGATAATTTTATTTTCACCACTTCTTACTAACGGCGTATAATAATCTACAAAGGTCATTTTATATTTTTCGCATAAGTTTTTTATACCCTCGTTCGCTTTTAATACCATTTCTTCAATACCAAACCCGTCGTAAGGTGGAGTAAAATCTGTTGGTAAAATAGAACAAAAATAACCTTTTGATGAGCAATCAACACAACTTCTCATTGTATTTTCAATATTTGTTAATAAATCTTCAATAATCTTATTTTTATCTTTTTTCCAAGGCGTTTTTTCCCACGTGTTAGGGGTTGGATTTAAGATATCATTAATTCCCGCTAGATAAACCACCTTTTTTGGACTGAATTGAAACACGTCTGCTTGCGCACGTGCCAAAATATATTCCGTTGTATCACCGCCAACGCCACGATTAAGAACAAATCCTAAATCATTAAAATATGCATTTACGTTCCAAAACTCTGTTATTGAATCCCCTATAAAAACAATGTCTACCGGCTTGTTTATTTCAAAAATTTGACGATTATGCAAATTAAAAAGTGCACGCATTTTGTCACAGGGAACAGACTTACCGAACGGAGATAAACTTAAAAATTCTTTCATTTTTTACCCCTTTATATGCGATTAGTTTCAATATATTCGCATATAATATCTGATATAAGTTGATGACCTTTATCGTTAGGATGAACGTTATCTGCCATATATTCACCACCATCAAAACTGTCCGGCTTAAATTGATTATAATTATATAAATCTATAAATTTTATGCCATAATTAATTAAAATGGCTCGCATTAAATTTACGTATTCAACAAGCGGGGCACCTTTATCCGTGCCACTTGCACCCTTACAACAAACGCCATCTTCATCAAATCTTTGCATAGGCAAAACAAAACAAATTTTTTGTTTTGTGTATTTTTTTATCAAATCGTCGATTAAAAGTTTTAATTGCCCTGAAAAGGTATCCTCATTGCAATCTTCAACACTACCAAGAACAAGGTTGCCGTGTCCATAATCGTTTGTTCCACCAAAAACAAAAATCAAATCGCAATCGTTATCGGCAACAGTTAACCTTAATCTAAAATCTAGGTCAAAAAGAGTATTTTCTGAAACCTTTTTCTGCCTAGCAATACGTGTTCCACCAAGCCCGTAATTAAGCGCCGTGCAGTTAAGTTTTTTTTCAACACGGTCAACGTATCTAGCGCTTTCTACCGTTGCGCCTGCACCTTGCGTTATACTATCCCCTAAAAAAATCAGTTTCATCTTTCACCTTTTTTGTTTAATACCCCTTCTTAAGACAAAGAAGGGGTATTAAGTTATTTATGCTTGTGCGTAATTCAAATAAAAGTCTGAAACAAGTAACGTTAACGGCAAAACCGCCCAGTCATTACAAATCAAAGACACACCTTTACTGATAATGTTTTCAACGTCCGCTTTAGTTATTGTTACGGCATTCCAACCTGCTGTAAGTAAAGATTTTTCCGTTCCGCTTAAATTGATATATCCACCAGAAAACCCGCCGAACAACATACTTGTGTCTGCGCTAACCCAAATATTTACAGTTACACTTTCAGCCTTGGTTGAGATAATTGCATCTAAAATTGATTGGTAATCAACTTTAACAGCCCAGTTTGTTGGGTTGCCACCTGCGCCCATAACACAATCCACTCTAACAACGTCGCCATAAGTTCCGTCATAAGTATAAGCATTGCTTATCACACTACCACTAGAAACAACACTAATCGTTTCATTAGCACCCCAAGTGTCGCTGTTTTCAACAGTTATACCTTTAGTCGTAAACGTGTTGCCGAACACAACTTTTCCATCACCATCATAAGACAATTCACGAATTGCAAATACTGCTGATATTGAGAATGCCTTTCCACCCGTCAAACTACTAATAGCAATATGGCGACCACCATTATAAATTCTATACATATCTGAACTATTTATGTTAAACGTGGTCCATTCGCCCGCAGTTGTAGAGGGACAGTTAGAAGTTTCCCAAATGCCTACACCATTTACGTAAGTTATAGAACTATTTTCTTCGCAAAGAATATTAAAATACAAATTATAACCAGCGTAAGCGATATCAGCATTTGCCGTAATAATTGCATACGTTTTATTAGACGTATTAGAAGTTAACTTAACCAAATTACCATATACGTAATCTTTACCATACGTTACGGTAGGTCTAATGCTACCAGAAGTATCGCCAACCACTCCGTTTTCGGCTTCTGTTGCACCAAACACCACTTTAACTTCGTACTTCTTTAAAAATTTAGTTTCTACTTTAAGTAAAGTTGCGTAATCTACTTGCGCTTGTTCGGCTGGTGACATTGACGCATAATTAGTTTTAATACCGTATATTACGTGATAATCACTTGCCTCTAAATTTTCTTTACTATCTAACTCTAAAATTTTTGCATTCATTTGACCGATTTCAGTCATTTTGATTGCAAATACCGCAGAAAGTTTGAAACTGCTGTTATTTGGTAATCTTGTAATTCCTATGTGTCTATTGTCTTGATAAATACCTAAATTCAAACTATCAATACTGAAAGACATCCATTGTCCAGCCGAAATTGCTGGAGTTTCTATTCCAGCAGTATCAGTCCACATTATACTTCCATTAACGTAAACAACGTTTCTAGATTGTTCGCTAAACAAATTGAAATATAACTTATAGCCTTCATACTTTTCAGTATGATTTTCTCTAATTCTAATATTTGTTCTTTGTTGAACGCCACCTACGTTTGTTATTTTAACTACCGAACCATACAACATATTTGTTTCGTAAGTCATAGTTGCGCCAGTTTCACCTATTTGGTCGGTATTTGCCGTTGCGTCATCTGCTTGGGTTGCATCAAAAACAACTTCAACTTGATAAAGTTTTAAGAATTTTTCATTAAGCCTTTCAATGTAATTAAAATCGTTGACTTTATCTTTATCTGCGTTGCTTAATGCTTCATAATTTTTAATCGCACCGTAAATAACGTGATAATCACTTGGTTGCAAGTTTTCAGCGTCAACTGAATTTTTAACGTGATTAATCAACATATTTACTGCACCATACCCATTATTAATCGGGAACGTGCAATCTGAATGGTCTTCCCCAACGTATGACGCAAGATTAATACGCATATCCGTAAAGAAGAAATCACCCGTAGACGATAAGAAACTTATGAACTTAAAGGTTTTAGGGTCTGAAAATTCAAGTTCAACCCTAGTCCATTCGTTAGCAAGAATTTTGCTTTCACCCAAAATAGACTTATCTTTACCCATATCGGTATAGAGTAATCTGAAAGTAGTTTCTTCATAAGCATACGCCCAGAAAGAAATAGTTGCTTTTTTATACTTGCTTGTTTGTTCATCAACACCGATAAGTGCATAATTCGTCCAACCAGATATTGAAGACGCCTTATCTGCACTAGGAGTATAATACAACTTTCTAAACATATACCCAAACTGCTCTGCATCATAGAACGGGTCATCATCACCTTTCTTAACTGAATATACTTTTTCTCCGCTGATTGAATTATATTCTTCTTCTTCAAAAATCGTTGCGTCAATATAACTATCTTTAGGCGCAAATCTTTCATCTAAAAGAATAGTGTCAACCAAAACTTCAACTTTTGCGTTTTGACTGTCAACAATTCCTGAATTATTTGAAGACGCTCTAACTTTTACTTCATATTGACCAAAATAACTGCCATCCGTTCCTAAAACGCATTGATTATTAGAAACGGTTATTTCCTCACCATCAATACTAACCTTGTAGTAATCAGCATACTCAACGGCATCCCACGTGATTTTCGTCGTATCTTTATCATACGTTACGTTTTTTGGCGTTCTTAAATATGGTTCAACAACTGAAACGTTAGCATAAGCCCAATAATCAACGCCATTTTTTGTGTAGATTGCCCTTATTTCTACGTCGCCTTTCTTGATTGCGGTAATAACACCGTCAACAACAGTCGCAACGCTGTTGTCCGTGCTAGTCCATAAAAGTTCAGGATTATTTACTTTTTGCCCATCAATGGTAACGCTAAATTCACTAACACAATATTGAGTGTCTAGACCGGTAATGTCAGAATAAGAAAGTTCAATATTGTTTTCTTTCATATAGACAACAACATTTTCAACAACTTCAACCGAAAATGTTGTTTTTGCACACCATTCTTTATACTGCGCACTTGCTTCTATTTCAACTTTCCCCGTTGCAATACCTTTTAATTTGTTACCATCAACAACTACCTTACTTGCATCCGAAGATACGAATTCGACCGTTGCGTTTTTAATACTTTTGTTAAACAAAACTGCCGATTCAATTTCATATTCACCGTTAACAAGTAATCTTAAACTTTCATTTTCAGGCACGTTGTAAAGTTTGATATGTGGCATCTCACCCGAACCGATAACTTGAACTTCTATCGTTTTGGTTACGTTGTTTAACGTAACGTTAACTTTTGTTGTTCCTACGCTTTCACCAACTACCAAACCATCCGAACTAACACTTGCAACAAGTGGATTTTCAGAAAGGTAAGTAACACCGTTTGTTTCCCCACCCTTGATTACAATTTGATACGTTGAATCAATTTCAAGTTCAACTTTTGTTTTTACTAATTCAAAATCAAACGTGGTAGGCGGTGTTCCCTTACAGTTACAACCAAACAAACCTATTGATAAGGAGAAAACACATATTATCATCAATACAATTGTAATAATTCTTCTTTTTTGCATAGTCTACTCCTTAATTCAATTTATCTATAACGTCTTGCATACGGTTAGAATAGTCGTCAGCCCACATAAGATTAGTTAATTCACAACGATATTTAAGCCTTTGCTTGATTTCAGTTTTTTCAATCGCACTAATCTTTGATGCGTATAAATACATAATCATATAATCCGGACAAACGCTTTCTAACGCAATTCTGTAATACAACTTATCATACAACTCTTTATCAGCAGTTTTTAGATACTCAATTGATTCAAAAGCCTTGTCGATAAGCCCTTGCCATACCCTTAATTCACCAAAAGAAAGATTTCTTGCAGGGAAATTAGAATTATCATAATGCGTCCACCAGAATTCATTATACGCTCTAGCCAAACAAAGGCGGAAACGTGTAAAATATTCATACATGGGTTCTGCCGCATCTTGGAAATAATGATTAAAATAATCTTTTATAAGTTCATCCATATTCAATTCAGTATCCCAAGAAAGTTTATATTCAAGGTAATACTTTAATTGATAAAAGCCGGTTGTATTATAGTTATCGCCAACTGCTTCATTCTTGTAATAAACAGGATTTTTGCTCTTTAGATATTGCAAATTTTCTTGCAAACAATTAAACGTATCCGCAGGGAATATATAGTTGTTATAATTTGCAGAATACGTCCAGAACGCCATTTTGCTTGCAACTTTTTCCCACCCTTCAATAGCCGCTCTCGTATCGGAATTGTTGGGACCTACAAAAGATTCAACTCTGTTCGCATTGAAAGTACAAATAAATGGATAAACGTTATCATTGCAAGTTGCTTCATCAAGATGCTGTGTTGGTGGTTGGAAAGTCGTTTTATAAACGAAAAACATAAATTGCAATTCCTTCTCTTCACCTATATCTTCATAATGTTTAGCAAATCTATCTGACAAGTCATTCATAAAGTTGACTATTAACGCTGCATTAGAGCCACCAAAATAAGAAACCCTGTCCGAACATGTGGGGCAGTTACAGAAATCATTGTTGTCGTTAATAGAAAAACCTATATGAACTATTTCAGGTACTTTCTCAATTTCCGCTAGGAAAATATTAAACAACTTCTCTACCATAGCATTGTATTCTGCTTCATTTCCCCTTGCGGTGTAACAAATTTGATTCCCGTGCGTGCTATACCAGTTAGGATGCTCATCTTTGTAATCGGTTGGATTAAGGAATTTAAAAGAACTATGGTACATATCCATATTGCCTAGGAATAAATCCGTGTGCGCAATAAAACGATGGCGATATTGATATTCTGCATTTTCAACGTAGCAATATGCAGGACGTATAGAATTCGGAACGTCTGGCTTATCCGTTAAATCAACGTCAACAAGGTCAACACTTTCTATCTTCTTAACGTAAATTTCATCAAGCGCATAGCACTCATAATCTACTTGGCGTGCAAGAAAATCGTAAACGCCATAAATAGTTCCGAAACCATTTTTTGTCGCACCTGAAATTACAACGCAATTATCAATTCTTTTCATTACGTAACCTTGAGTAGAAAGTTCACTATATTTCGGTTCAACGTTGAACTTATCAAGATATTCTGTATGACCTAAAGATATAAACTTATCTTGTGACGTATATTCCACCTTATCATCAAAAACAACTTCAAGTTCAAACCCTGTTGCCATTGAAAATATTGTATTGAATTCATTCGCAGCAATCATTTCCCTAGAATGATAGTCTTTAGGCAAAACCAACTTGTATGAACTTGTGCCGTTTGTTACGAATGCTTTATCTGTGAATTCTACTTCTGGTCTAATGATAGATGAAGGTTTTTCTTCCTCTTTACTACCTTTTTTACACGCTGAAAAAGAAAACAAATATAAACATGCAAGAAAAACTGCAATAATTTTTGATATAGTTTTTTTCATTTTTGTTCTCCTTTAAGAAACTGTTACGGTGTAACTTATTACAGTTGCGTTGCCTTGGCTAACAGAATCATCACTATAATCTCTTACGTAGAAATAAACTACGTATTCGCCCGCAACGTCTGCCTTAAAGCTAACTTGCTTTTGAATTTCACCATCAACGTAAGTTTCTAAAACGATAATTTTTCCCGTAGGATATTTAACCATAACGTAATATCCTGAATCACCTGAAATTGCGCCGTAGTTGTCTTCCATTTTGATTAACTTAGCAACTTTAACAGTATCCCCTACTTTTGCAGTAACAGTTCTATCATCAGAAATTTCAACAACAGGTGGCTCAAAATCCAACACGCTTACGTCAAGATAAAGTTCTGCGGGGTTACCTTCTGCATCAGTAGCCGTATACGTTATAAAATATTTACCATACTTATCAAGTTTGAATGAATATTCTTTTACCGGTGCGCAAAACAACTGAACACCATCAACTTTAACGTAATTGCCACTTGGGTCTGTTACTGTTACGTAAAAGTCAGAAAGAGATGGTGAAAGAACGTCTGCTGCTAAAACTTCCGGCAATGTATAAGTTCCGTTCATTTCAATTATTTTAGGCAACTCACCGATATAGGTGATAAGCGGTTCAGTATTGTCCGCACCCCTTTGAGAGAAAGTTTGCGCACAAACGCTCTTAAACACAACTTCATGCGTTTTGTTTTCCATACCGAAGAAAGTTATATCACAATAAACCAAATTGCTGTCAAAACCAGCGTATTTTTCGCCAGATAAATATTCAGTAAAAGTTGCGCTAAAACCGTTGGCTGTAAATTCACCTTGCGATGCACGCAAATTAAAAGAAAATTCCCCGCCAATAAACGTCGTTCTAGTATCAACTTCTTTACCCGTTCCGTTCAAATAAAACAACGTAGTCATACTTGACTTAACAAATTCGATAGAAACGCTTTGGTTTGGATTGCGACTATCGGTCAACGTAACAACAAAACCTTTTGCGTTACAATTAACGTTATCGTTTTTAAGTGCTACTGAAAAACTTTCAGCCAAAACTGAATTTATAAACTTAAAAGATGAATTTTGATTGAAAGAATAATATACCGAATAATAGTCTTTCGCACCCGCTTCAACGTGTTGGTCGTGAACAAAAAACTTTGTTGCGTCTAATTTATTTTGGCCCGCCACCTTAACGTCATAAACCGAACGTGTTACCGTAGCGTCAGCATTTGCGCCGTCAACAGTAAACGAAAAAGTTACTTGTCCAGCATTCTTCGGCACGTATTTACCATTTGTAATAGTGCCATTATCAACTAAAACTTTTGCCTTTTTTACTTGATAATCTTTTCCGTTGCTATCAAACAAATATGCATCAATTTCAGGGATATTATAGGTAAATCCTTTTATATAAAAACGTTCAAATAAATTTTCAATCTGTCCAGAAATTGAAAGTTGCGCATTGTGTTCAACGTTTATAGTATAAGACGTTTTTTCAACCTGCCCTATATAATCGGTTGCAGTATAATTTACAACGTATTCGCCTACTTGTAGGGGAGTAAATGAATTTCCGCTCAAAGCAATTTCTTTACCATTGTAACTAACAGACTTATTAACCACAACTTTACCAAAACCACCACTTGTTGTTGCTGTAGCAATTTCGATAGTTTGATTTTGTTTTGCAGTAGTCGTGTATTCGCCAAAATTAATTGCAATGCTGTTATCTTCATCCGTAATACTTACGTCAATAAGTTCAACCGCTTGATTTCCAAATCTATCGGTTGACGTATAACAAATTGTGTAAACGCCTACTTGGTTTGGCAAAAACGCCCCGTTTTTAACATTTACAGCAAGTTTGTTGTTGGTATAATAATTCTTATAAACCATAACGCTAACGTCAACGTCACCATCTACCAAGTCTATTGCTTGTGCTTCGAAAATATTGTATACATAGCCAACTTTACCGCTAGGATAAGTTTCTTCCGTATAATTACCGAAATCAATACTTATACTTGGCGCTTGCTTATCAACTAAAACGTTTTGAGCAATTTCGCAACCAGCAATTTCACGCACGACAAAGTTAGCGTAGGTGTTGGTATACGTATCCGCAAAAATTTCCATCTTTACTTCACCGGTAGTAAACGTATCCCATGCGCCTGTTGCATCAAGGTCGCAAACTAATTTCTTTTCTGCTTTGTTTCCACCGATAACGTAAAGTGCTTGTTCAGTATAATCCAAATACCAGTCAATAGTATCGTTTGCATAGTTTCTAAATTCAGTATAAACTTCGGGATTATCAGGGTCGTAACCAGGAGTGCCACGGAAAGAACATAAAACTTCCGTTCCAACCAAAGTACCTGCTTGATAAATATCATAATCTCTATAATAAAGAGTTTCACTATTAATTGAACAAAGCGAATAAGACAAATAATCGCCATCATTATACTCTTGGTCTTTAGTCCTTAAAATAACGTATTTAGAAGAATCGTAAGCATCTGTTAAACGAATATTAATTCTTTCAAAATCAACTTGCCCCCTAACCGAAGGTGTAATATTAATTTTAACAATAGCGTCGTTAGGGCCTAATTCTGAAAGATTTATAACTTTATTGATAACCAACTTTGAACCTGATGCAATAGAAGTAATTGCCCCGCCATATTGCTTGGTTTCCCCGTCAATTTCTTCATCAAGATATTCGTGGTAACCATAAGTAACGCTACCTTTCCCTACAACTTCATAAAGTGGCTTATCAACTCTAACATAAACTGAATGTGAAAAAGAAGTACCTTCCAAATAATACTTAATTTCATAATTGCCGTATTGATTAAGAAAAAGCGATTTATTAGTAAACACATCACCATCAGGGCAAACGATTTCAAACTTTGCGTTAGTTTGTTCGCCGTTTAAAATTACAGTAGCATTGGGAACGTTTAACGTATCCCCAACAAAATAAGCGTCTTCAAAATCACCCACCACAAAATCAGCCTTAACTGTACGCGTCAAAGTAGCAAAGTAAAAAGACGTAATTGCAATTAAAAAACAAGATAAAATTGCAATTAATTTTATGCTAAATTTTTTACTCATCAACCTTTAATACCTCCAATAGAAAGATTTGACATAATTCTGTTTTGAAAAATACAAAAAACCACAAAAATAGGTATAGCAACTAAATATGCGCAAGTAAGTTTCATTGGAACGTTGCAAAGCGTGTTATCCGTATTTGCAAAAGTAAACACGTAAAGTCCGTAAGCAACAGTTGGGCTACTAGGCATATATAAAAGCGCCGTTTGATATTCATTCCAATAGCCGATAACCCTTAAAAGAAATACCGTAAAGAACACGTTCCTAACCAACGGCATTAAAATTTGAAGCATAACTTGAAAATTATTTGCGCCGTCAATTTCCGCAGCTTCCTTATACGCTTCTGGGAAAGCTTTGAAGGCTTCGTGGAAAACTAAAAAGTGCAACCCCATTTGGAAGTGCGCGCTCATAATCCACAACCCCCAAATTTTGTTGTAAAGACCTAACGAACGAGCAAGTTGTAAAGACGACGGCGTGCTACCAACAATCGGCAAAGACATTGTAACGATAACAATGCCAACAATAAATCCGCTAAATTTATAATTAAATCTTGCGGTAAGATAAGCCGTAAAACACGGTACGAGCGTGCTTAAAAATCCGCACCCGACAGCGTATAAGATTGTGTTTAAATACATGTCGAGCAAACCGAACAACACAAGACTACCATCAAGCATTTTCACTTTCACGTATAGTTCAGCAAGAGCAGTGATATAATTCTTAATTTGCCAACCCTCAGTTGGTAATTTAGCCTGATTCCAGCCATATTCATCTGCACTTTTGAAAGAGTTTATTATGCCGAACGAAAACACTAACAACATTGAAAGCGTATATACTAGCAACAAAGCGCCTAAAACGATAAAAAACGCATTATTTTTAAGAAACTTTATTACTTTATTTTCTTTTTTAATTAAAATTTCAGAATTCTGATTAAATTTATTATTTTTATCAATCATTTTACACCTCAATCAACACTTGGACCAATTTTTCTCATAGCAAACCTTACGGCAAGTGTAGTTGGAACAGCAATCAAAGTCATCATCAGCCCCATTGCAGAAAGGAATGGATAATCAGAAAAACTTGAAGCCTGCTGTGTTTTAACAAACATATAATACCCAAAGGTATTTAAGTCAGCAGGAGCAGCAATGCCATACAAAGAGTGTAAACTCATTTGATTAGTAAATATACCTGCAATATGCGTTATAAAAAACGTTGAAAAAGTTGGATAAACTAGCGGGAATACTATATATATAAATTCTCTAAACCCGTCAGCACCATCAATTTTACCAGCCTCTAAAACTTCGGGGTCAATGCTAGCCATGCTACCATTATAGAGAATAATTGAAGTGCCAAAACTTATCCAAATAGAATAAAAAAGAGAAGTTGAGAAGGCTATTTTAGGATATTTAGGCGAGAACAAAGAAGGAATTTTAATACCCATCTCTAACAAAAGGTCAGGAATAATTTCTTCCGCAACCATTGTAAACATAACAGCAATAACGATAGGAGATATTACTTGTGGCAAAAATAGAATTACTCTAAAAAACTTGCTTGCGAATTTTTTCTTAAAAACGTAGTAAGCAAACCAAATTGTAAGCGTAGCCATAACGATAGTTGTAACAGCGTAAACAACTAGGGAGTTTTTCAAAGATGAAGACAGTGCGTTATCTGTTTGAAATCTGCTAAAAACGTCAGTAAAGTTTTTAAAGCCAACCCAGTTAAATCCAGCATTATCAAACCCGTCAATCGCAAAGTCATACTGCTTAAAAGCAAGCAAAATTGAGTTGATGTTTACACCGATATAAAAAATGCAAAACTGTATAAAAGGATAAGCCATCATAATGATGTAAAAAATCAAATTTTTCTGCTTTCTATTTAATTGCCTTAAAGGCTTATTTGGTTGCATAAAATCTCCTTTCATATAAAAAAAATAAAACGAACGTAAAAAATAACTTTTTAATTAAAAGCTCCCTTCCCTTTTTCTAGGAAAGGGAGCATATTTCAATTAATTAAGCCCCATTGTGGACTTCCAAACACTTTCCGACCTTCTTTGAGTTAATAAATCATATACATTTTTAGTTGTGCGTGAGCCTGAAACTAAATAGTCAAGAACCCAATCATAACCGTTTATACCAAATCTATAAGAGAAATATGTTTGATGATTAACGTATAACGGATTACCTGAAACCATATAAACCATTTCTGAATTTTTCTTAGTGTTTATAAGTGATTTAGCCATATCAGTAACACCAACACCAGAAATGTTTTCAAGGTTATATTCTAAACCTCTGGTCATACCAGAAAGTTCTGTGAATTCAATTAGCTTTTCTTCTGAATAGCAGTATGCAAGGAAATCAAGTAAAAGGTCTTTTTTGCTTGCGTCAACGTTGCTTCTAATAAAAGCAATGTTACCTTGTTCTTCGGTTATAGTTGATTTTGTGCCGATACGGCTTTCATCAACTTTCGGAACGGGCAAGTAAGCGTAAGAAGTAGTTTTTCCTTGGGGAACGTTATCAAATATTCCCATATCTCTTGCTTCGTTTTCCCAATAGTTACCTTCAACAATCATAGCGATTCTTCTGTTTTCAGCAGTCCACTTTGCAGGTTCAAATTCACTTAAAATAAATTCTCTTTGTGCTTGCGTATGTGTGTGCGATAAGCCTTTGTCAGAGTTATCGGTAAGGTATTCACCTTTAGATAACATTTTAATTACGAATTCGTAAGCGCGATATTGACCTTCACTTTGATAGGTTAAATAAGCGTTTTCATTAGTAATATCAACCGTTTTGAAAGTAACTGAATTATCAGTAATTGTATCAACAACCTTGATGTCATCACCACTTAAATTATAAGCAGCACTAACGCCTTTTGCACCTTCAACGTCCGCCCAAATTGCCTTCATTAAATAGTGAATATACGCTTTACCAAATTGACCAGACCAAGTAAACGGCGTGATTGATTTTTCACCAGACATATAATCGCACAATGCAAAGAACTCATCAAAAGTTGCAGGTAAGCCGTCGTCATCCGTGCCATACTTACCGTCGGGACCGGCAGATTTTTCACCTGCAAAATTCGTGTACGAATAGTCTATTGCAGATGACGGTGCGCTACCCGTTGCAGGATTTGCATTGTTTTGTTGAGTGAATGTACTATATTCACTAGGAACGCCACCTTTTGCAAAATAAAGTTGTCTATCGTTAAACAAGTTTCTATTATAGAATAAACCGCCAAAAGATTCATAGTGTGGCAAAGCATAATAACTACCGTTACGGCTGTAATATGCACGTTGTTGTTCACTCATTCTATCTTCAAGGCTAACGCCATTTTGGTCTTTTTCAGTTATTATAGAAGACAAATCCAAAAGCGAACCTTGAGTTACCATATCGTGATACTTTGATTTATCAGTAAAGAAAACTTCATCAGGATTACTCTTTAAATCATCAGCAAGCGTATCACCTTCTTTTTTGTGGTGGTTTACGATAATTTGAACGCCCACCTTACCATTTTCACCTTCGTAATTAGCATAGAGAGATTCAAATTCAGTTTCAATCTTATCAATCCATGCTTGACCAACACCGCCCAAATAATGGCTTACGTTGATTTGAGTTTTAGTTTTATCAATCTCTTCACCAGAAGGTGCGGGTTTACCGCCACACGCAACGGAAGAAACTGAAATTAATGCTGCCATAGAACAAATTGCTACGTTTTTTAATATTTTTTTCATCTTTATATCACCTTGTTTTTTCACGTTGAGTCGCCACAAAATAGTGGCAACTCAACTATTTTTTTAATTTTTTATTTTGCCTTAATAGCAAATACTGACGATACCGTCAAAGTTGCACCAACATAAAGTTTTGCAGAACTATATAAACCCATACGCAAAGTATTTACGTGAGCTAATGCGCTATCCATAGAAGCAGTAGTCCATTCGTGAGCTTTTAAGGTAACTAAAGTTTCATAAGCACCGTTAGCGTTTAAGGTAAAGAATTCACAATCAATGTTTGCTTTAGCATTGAAATAAATGGTGTATCCTTCATAGGTACTTCTAGCAAAAGCAGTATCGCCATACGCACGAGTATTATTAGCGTTTCCGTTCGTAATGGTTAAAGTTGGTCCGTAAACTGCATCAGTTGAGTAGGTTGCTGTTACAGCACCAGAATTGTTACCACTTGGACTAACAGAAGCACCTGTTTCGCTTGCAAGATATACAACCTTAACGTCATAATTTTCAGCAAACTTGGCGTCAATCGCTAATAACGTGTCGTAATCAACCTTTGCTTTTTCTTCTGCTGTTAACGTTTCGTAATTTGTTTTAGCACCGTAAATTAATTGATAATCACTTGCTTCTAAAGTTGTTTTACTATTAAGTTCAGCAATTGCTGCATTTACACCACCGAGTGCGGTATACTTAATTGCAAATACTGATGATACTGTCAACGTTGCACCAACAGAAAGTTTTGCAGAACTATACAAGCCCATACGCAACGTACTTGCCAAAACTGCCGCACTATTTACAGAAACAGTAGTCCATTCATCTGCATTAAGAGTTGCCAAGGTTGCATAACCAGCACTTGAATTTAAGGTAAAGAACTCACCTTCACGATTTGCTTTAACGTTGAAATAAAGGTTATAACCGTCGTAGTTGGCTCTAGTAAACGCCATATCGCCGAATACACGTTCATTACTGCTGTTATTATTAGTAATTGTTAAAGTAGGTCCGTAAACTGCGTCAGTTGAGTAGGTTGCTGTTACGGCACTAGAATTGTTACCACTTGGACTAACAGAAGCACCTGTTTCGCTTGCAAGATATACAACCTTAACGTCATAATTTTCAGCAAACTTGGCTTCAATCGCTAATAGCGTGTCGTAATTAACATTTGCTTGTTCTTCTGCCGTCAACGTTTCGTAATTTGTTTTAGCACCGTAAATTAATTGATAATCACTTGCTTCTAAAGTCGTTTTACTATTGAGTTCAGCAATTGTTGCATTCAATCTACCAGTTTCTGTCATCTTAATAGCAAATACTGCTGAAATCAAATAATAACTTTCGCTTACATCTGTTGTTTTTGTCAAATTAAAGCCAATTTGTCTTCCGCCACCATAAACACCGAACGTACTAGCATCATAAGCAAATTGCGTCCAACTCTTATCAACAACGTCAGTAGTGTTTGCCCACGCTATACTTGAATTAATGTAATGGAAGTAAGAATAGTTTGTAGTATATGCATTGATATATAGTTTATAGCCTGAATAATTATTGCTTGCGTTTTCCTTAATTATCGTAGAAATTCTTTGGTCATAGCCCTTTCCGTTTAACACTTTTAATACAGGGCCGTATACTGCATCAAATTGATAGCTCAACTCAATGCCTGCACTTGATTGTTGCGCACTAAAACCAACTTCTTCGCTTTCGGTAGCGCCGTACACAACTTCTACTTCATAATCACCTAAAAATTCGCTTTCAACAGCAAGAAGTTCGTCGTAATTATCCACTAATTCTTTGCTTTCAGCGGGGATTAATGCATAAGATGCTTTTAAGCCGTAAATCTTATGATAATCGCTTTCTACGTAAGAATCTTTTGCTACTAATTCGCTAATTTGATTTTTAAGTTCGCCACAAACGATTGCTTGCTTTTCATCAACGATTGCCTTGCTTTCAGCAACAAGACTTTTTGCAAAAGCGCCAAGTGCGTTATATTTTTCCATACTTGCATTTATTGAAATTTGATTTGCAACTGTTTCTAAAGCAATTGCATCAAACTCTTCAATAGCAGCCTTTTGTGCGGTTACGTATTCTTGAGCACTTAATTCAGACGTTGCATAATCAGCACTTACCGTATCGTTAGCAAGGAATTCTGCTTTATAGATAAAGTTTTCTAAAACAGCCACGTCTTCATCTTCTGCTATCGCATAATAGGTTTTTGCTACGTCTGCAATGGTTTTTTCATTTACAGAATTTTCTACCGTTGCATATTCGTAAGTGTAACTACCTTCCGCACCACTTCTAATGTACACCAAACCATAGAATTCACGATTATAGTTTCCGTATTTTACGTTAGAAACAGAGTAACTAACGGTATAATAACCCGTTGCCGTTTTATCTTCTCTACCAACCAAACCTTGTGAATAGTTATTGATACTGTCAAGATAACTTTTGCCTGCCAACGCTACTACGTGATTATTTGATGCACTAATTTCAGTTTCACCTAAAATATCTTTAGGAATAATTATCGCACCAAACACCGTATCACTACCAGAAATAACTTCGTTATACCTTTCTTCGTCTATTCTAGCCGCAAATTTAATACCCGTTGGTTCTTCTAGCCTTACGCTTGAGCCTAACATTTCAAACCTAGGCTCTACCGCTTGGTTTGATGCGTATGCCGGCGCAATTATGCCAATGCAAGATATAGCCATCAAAAAAGTCAACAATAATAAAAACAATTTTCTACTTTTTGCCTTCATTTTCCTTTCCCCCCTTATATTGACTGTTCGCCCAAACCGTTTGGCTCAAACACGTCATCATCGTAAGCATTACTAATGCTTAACATGTCCTTTGTTTCCATATCCAAAACATTGATTTCTGGATATAAATACTCTTTTTTTGTAAAGTTCTTCATTTTTTCCTCCAAAAAAATTTTATTTTAAACGCTTGTAGCGTTATCCCCTTATTAACATTATTTGTATTATCAACAAAAAAAGCCCACTTTAAGTTTTTTTCTTTATTTTTCATCCAATTCGAAGCGAGCAATTCTTGCCGTGTTGCTACCACCATACTTGAAAGTATCCACGTAATAGCCAAGTTTTGTCTTTTTCAATTGCTTACCGTTATCCAACCAACGCAAATTCTTAACAGGTTTAGATAAAGTAAAATATTTTTTATCTTGCGGTAATAACTGTACGTTAGGGTTTGCTACCATCGGCACGTCAAACACTACTGCGTAGTAATATTTGCCATCATACAACAATTTTGCTCCATTTGCTGTTATATCTTCTGCCGGGCGTGCCTTATAAATAAATTCTTTATTCGACTTGATGAATTTGCCAACCGTTTCAAAAAGATTTTTATCTATTGCGTTAATATCCCCGTTGCCTTTTGGTCCCATATTCATTAATAGGTTGCAGTTACAAATTCTACAGTCAAGCAAATTCTTTATAAGTTCCGCAGGACATTTGTAATTCAAGTCGTCTTTCGTGTACCCCCAATGGTCGTTTAGCGTCTGACACATTTCACCTGCTATCGGTTTTCCATTATTAATAACTGCGTTTGGCGTTCCACGTTCAAAGGTTACGCTGTCTATTTCAGGATGACCTATCGCCCCCCTATTTGATATGCCTGTGTTATTTATAATCATAGTATTTGGTTGCAATCTTCTTATCATTCCATATAAGCGGTCAAACTGCCAATTAAGCGTTCCGTTATCCCAAACGCCGTCAAACCAATACCCACCGATTTCACCATATTCGGTGCATAAAATTTCAATGCTTTTAATTAAATACTCTATGTAGTTATCAAAATTCTTCACGTAGTCTTCGTTGTACCAATCTATAAGCGTGTGATAGAAAAAAGGAACAACGTCATATTTTCTGCACGCATCAACAAATTCTCTCACCAAATCTCTACCGGCAGCAGAGTGCATTGCATCATACTCACTTAACCCTTTCGTGTCGTATAGTGAAAAACCATCATGATGACGTGTTGTCAACGTAATGTATTTACAACCATTCTTTTGCGCAAATGCAACAATTTTTTCCGCCCAATCTTTTTTTGGGTTAAATTTGTTTTTTAAAGATTCATACTTGTTTTTGTCTATTTCAAGAATATCTTGCGCCCATTCACCTTTGCCAATCAAACTATATAGACCAAAGTGAACAAACAATCCGTATCCATAGTCTCTAAACCTTTCAATATACGCATATTTATTGTGTTTAACGCTTACCATTTTTTTACATTCCTTTCAGTATAAATCATCGTTACGTTTATTCTATCACATTAACCACACTCAAGGAATACATAAAAAAACCGAATGTATGGACAAAAAAACCAAATTTCAAACTTTTTTAATCTGTTTTTTTGTTTTAACATATAATTTTATATAAAACGGATTGACTTTTCTTAGCTTTTTTGATATGTTTAATGAAACGGAGGTGTTCATATGAAAAACTACGGAGAAATCGTTTTTCATCACGAAAACGAACTTAAACAGGATATAGACAAAGATTTGACTGTATATAACTGTGGATTTTATTCTGCGTCTAATGCATCCTTCCACCACAAACGCCTAGAAAAACACGCAATGTTGTTATACCTACACGCAGGTAACGCAACAATACTCGTTGATTCTTCTAAAAAAATTGAAATTTCTTCAGGCACCGTGATTATTTTTAAATCAAATTCTATTGTAAATATTCTTTACCATAACAATTTAGTAAATGAACGCTATTATATTTTCTTTAACGGTACAAATACTGATGAAATAATCAGTTCGCTTAATCTAAATTATTTAACACCTTATAAAACGGGCAGTCTTGATATTTTTGTAAATACAACAAAACAACTTCTTAAAGATTTTAAGCACTTCGGGTACGAAAATTGTGAATACAAAAAAATCAAACTTGCTAATATTTTAGCAATTTTATATGAGTCTACCCTGACAAAGTTTAAATCAAATACATATACGCCTATCGCAACTGCTATTCAATATATGCAGCAACACCTTAAAGAAGAATTGCTTTCTAGTAGCGAATATGCCGATATGTGTGGTTTATCCAAAAACACCTTTATAAAATATTTTAAACTCTACACCAACACCACTCCAAGAAAATTTTGTAATTTGCTCAAAATCGAAAATGCAAAAATGCAGTTAAGCAATACCGATAAAAATATTAACTCAATCGCCTACGATTTAAACTTCAAAGACCCGTTTTATTTTACACGCTTGTTCAAACAAGTTGTTGGGATAAGCCCCACAACTTATAGAACTAGATACTAATGGTTTGTTTTTTCTATCAGTATGATTTTTGGGGATAAATAATTTTGCCCCTGTCTTTTTAGATTTAGCAAAAAAACAATATGTTTTATTATATTTTTATTCAAAAAAGAAACAAAATAATCTTATCTCTCTAAACAAAAAAGCGTTAGTGATTTACTAACGCTTTTGGTTATTTATTTGTTAAAAAACTGTGGCAACCATTTATTTGAGAAAATTTGATTTGGTATACTCGCAAAACTGTACAGTTAAAAAAACAACCCTGCACATTAACAATCTCATTCCCAAGATTATAAAAGGTAATACAAGATTTCTCTACAAATAACGCCCCTGTTAATCTAGTAAAAACAACCTTTTTCATCTCATAATTTTTATCACCTTTCAAATCTCTAACGTGATAAAACGCAGGAACGGTAGGTAATCTATCTTTATGCTGGTAAGAATAAGATATTGACCTTTCTCTGTAGACTAAACTTGGCAAGTGTGATGGATTATAAGAAAATTCACTCAAAAACCCCATTTGACTATAAGACGTGTGCTTGTCTTGATACAAGTGAGCATCAATTTTGCAGTTTTTTGCATGTCTTTACAAGTTATTGCAAGTGATTATACTTTTTTGCAACTTTTTGCTATTTATTGCATTTTTTTGAATAACGCTTCTTCCCTTTTTTATGCAATAATTTAAGTAACATATCTACACCCAGTATACCTACAATTACTTTAGATTACCTTTTTGTGCTTTGCATTACCTTTGATTACTTTACTTGCTAACACTTTTGCTAAAAACTATGCAACAATATTACTGCAAATACTCCTTTGTTTCTTTCTTAGGGGTTATCCTACTACACCCCAGCGAGTCTTGCAAGGCGAATTGAATTTTTGTTGTTTTTTATGGTTGTGCTACTAACCAAAAATTAAATTCGTTTTTTCCTTGCAACTCTCACCTAAATTTCAAATATTACTCCTTGTATTTCGGGCTGTAGTTTGGCTACCCCGTCGAAAGAAACAAATACAAAGGAGTAAAAAAATGAAAAGCAAAAAAGATTATTCTATTCTTAGACAACCTATTAGTGAAGAGAACATTTCTCGCATAAGTGAGTTAATCGTTCTTAGAGCTATTAAGACACATTGTGGTTATGACCATAAGTTTGACAAGTTTTATAAAGGCTTACTTCGTGACATCTTTAACAGAAGAACAGAACAAGACACTTTCTCTGATGCTTACGATTTGGTTCAAGACGTTAATATCTTTCTTTTAAGCCACGTTGGAAGGCAAGTTGATGAAGTTCTTTACTTCGATAAAAAAGGCTACCCTATAACCATTTGCAAGGCTTGTTTTAAGATTGTTGACCACTATGCTTGGATACAAACTAGAGATTCTAAAGTTTACTGCGAATTAGATGATAAAATTGAATACAATACCGTCCCCAACGTCTTTTACGATACGGAAGAGGCTTATGAAAACGTGGAAAGTTTAATAAAGGCTATGCAGTTATCTACTACCGAAGAAGAAACTCTTAGACTTCTTTATGATGGACTCAACTCTCATACAATAGCCGAACGATTAAACATCTGTTTTCAAACCGTATATCTTCGCAGAAAGCGTATTCAAAACAAATATTTACAATTAAATTAAAAAAATATAATAAATTTAATAAGAGAATTTGACGTATAGCAAAAATGACAAGCTTACATATAGTTGCATTTTCTGGGCGAATTACGATACCTACTTTGGTCGTACTACGCCCTTTTCTCTTTCAAGGAGAAATATGGAAAATTTAAACAATTTACAAAATCTATTAAATACTTTTAACACTTTATTACAAAATAAAGATTTTGCTGATTTACTAAGATTAAACAAACAGCAAAATCAAGAACAATTACTATCTTTTACACAAAAGGAGATTGACAAGATGCCTAAAAAATTTAGAAGTGAATTTCGTGTTGAAGGCTGTACTGCTAGAATATACAAAAAGAAATTCAGCAACAAAGGATATGGCTATGAAATTTTTTATAGACGTAATGGATATAATGTATATGCTTCTCATACGAATTTAGAAATTGCAAAACAAAAGTTTATCGAAAAGTTAAAAACTGCAAGCAAAGTTGAAAAAACATCAACAGGAATTCCTACTACTTTTAATAGTTTCGCAACATATTACTTTGAAAACTTTAGAAAGAAAAAGGTTGCTGAGAAAACGTATCAAAATGACTTGTTAAGATACAAAAAATATCTTAAACCCTGTTTTGAAGAAAAAGCACTTACTAAGATAACGTCGCTTGAATGTCAAAACCTAATTGAAGAAATTGCAAATGCCGGCAAAGGCAAAACTTCTGAGGAACTATATTCCTTAATGTCTATCATCTTCAAAGGTGCTATTGCCCATAGCCTTTTAGAAAAGAATCCGCTAGATATTATAGTAAGAAAGAAACACGAAAGAGAACACGGTTCAGCATTAACAAAAGAAGAAGAAAAGAAATTGTTTGAAGCAACAACAGGAACCGAATATCAACTTATGTTTGCAATCGCTCTATACACGGGGCTTCGTCCTAACGAATATGAAAGCGCAAAAAGAGATGGAGATTTTATTGTCGCTAATAACAGCAAGAGAAAAGGTGGAAAGAAGGAAATAAAAAGAATACCGATAACACCTATGCTTAAGCCCTTCATTAAAGACGTGCAAGAGTTCTCTTTTTATAAGCCCTACACGTTAAGAAAAAAATTTAACTCTATACTTTCCAACCACATCTTATATGACTTAAGAACAACTTTTTATTCTAGATGTACTGAATGTGAAGTATCAGAGAGAGCACAAAAATTATTTGTTGGGCACTCACTTGGAGAACTTGGAAATGCTTACACAAGTGTATCCGATGAATACCTTCTAAAAGAGGGTGAAAAACTGTGTTATTGAAAAACAAAAAGCGGGAGTCCTAAAACTCTCGCTTTTTTACTGAAGATTTTCAAAAATCACTCTGCAATCACTCTGCAAAATGCAAAATAAAACTTTTAAAAAATCGTAAAAGTGGTCAAACACCCCCTGTTTTAAGGGTATAAAGTGGTTAAAAACGAAAAAAATCAGCCATTTTTGACTGATTTTTCGTGTTTTTGGTGACCCCTATAATGCTCGAACCGTGAATACTTCGACGCATTGATTTTCTATCGTTTTCGGGGTATTTTGGTGGAAAATCAGTTGTTTTTGATAACTTTTTTGTAGTAGTCGTGACTACTATTTAATGGGGTAAGCCGAACACACTTCGGTATTTTCGTGAAAGTTGCCACGTCAAGTTAGTTATCTCACTTGAATATGAAGTGTTGGGAAAGATAGTGAGCGACGATAAAAGTTTTCTGCTCGTGCCACATTATCTCGCTTTTCTATAACAGTTGTTTGAATTGGTATATAAGTTGTTGTAAGACTTTGCAAGTCTATCGTGGTTTCAATGGTATCGTTATCAACTTCTATCACTGCAATAAATTTGTTTACCACATACTGTCTATCTTCTAAATTGTCGCTTTCAAGCAAGTCATATAGCAGTTGAGCACGCTTACGAATATCTTTCGGCTTAAATTCGGGAAAGTCTTTTATTTTTTGACGTGTATCATATATGTTCCGTTGCAAATCGTCTTTCTTTAACGTTAGTTCGCTTATTTCGTCTGCCAAATAACCTTGAAGTTGCTTGTTTTGTTGTTGTCCTATTTCTTGCTTTCGGTCTTCTAATGTTTCAACCGTTTCTTTTAATTCGGTTTCAAAACGGCTTAATTCTTCGTTAAGTTTATCGTTCGCTTTGATATAACTAACTTTGACAAGTTCTATAAGCCTTTCTCTATTATCTGGGTATAATAAGCAACCGCCGATAAGCGAAGTTATGTATTCGTCCATATAAATGACGTTAATTGCTCTTGATAAACACTCTTTACCGTGAGAGCCACAACGGTAAACATAGTAAGGTATGCCGTGATTTATGGTTTTTCCACCACTAAAAGTCTTTCCACAACTTTTACACCTAATAACACCCGTCAACAAATATCTCTTTTTTGTTCTTGCTTCTGAGGGTTTTTTCTTCCGTCTATCCATTATTTCTTGTACTTTCATAAAAGTATAGTCGTCTATTATTCGTGGTATTCCGTTTGGTATTCGAATTATTTCCGATTCTGCTCGGCTTTGGTGGTTGTTGTATGATTTCCCACGTGCTCGGTATGCAGACCGATTATATACATATTCGCCGATATACTTTCTATTGCGAAGAATATCGGTTAAATGAATAGTAAATAGTCTTCCGTCACGCCGTCTATATCCGTTTGCGTTTAGATAATCTCTAATTCATGTATAGCCATAACCTTCTATAACCATATCAAATATAAGTCTAACTGTTTCCGCTTCTTTCTCGTCTATAACATAGCGTTTATCTTTTACCTTATAACCAAGTACGGGTACACCTCCGTGAGCCTTACACTCTCTTGCGTTAGTTAGTTTACCTGCAATAGACTCTCTCGACAGTTTCTTTGAATATAGTTCCGCCATACCCATTGACATTAATTCAAAAAATTCGCCTTCGGGTGACTCGTCAAATTCTTCTATTGCGCTTATAATTTTTATACCATACTTACCGAAATATTTCTTATAATATCGTGAATCATCAACGTTTCGTGCCCATCTATCCATACGGTGTACTATTATAAGATTAAATTCTCTCAACGGTGCGTCCTTAACCATCTGCTGAAAACTTTTTCTGTTAGAGTTAGTTCCCGTTTGCGCTTCGTCAACATACTCGTGTATCAACTGTATATTATGACTCGCACAAAATCGCCTTATTGCGGACAGTTGTACTGCGATACTTGATTCTTGTTGCTTATCTGAACTAAATCTTGCATAAGCAACAGCCGTCATTATCTTCATTTGCTTTATCTCCTTAAAAATATTAAAAGGAAGACTCGGCTTCAAGTCTTCCTTTCATATTTATAATATATATTTAAAAGCAAAAAACCGCCTGATTTCTCAAGCGGTTTACGTTATTAAGTTTTTTATCCTGTATAAGTCTGCTTAATTACGAGTGGGGATAACACCTCATTTTTTTCAGCATCCTTCCAAGATTTTTCATTGTGTGTCAATGTTACTAAATAGTTTGCCGTATATATACCGTACTTTTTATAAGTCAGTTCAAGAATTCGTTCAGTCGTTTTATCTAAATTTACAGTTGGAGCATCGACAATCGGTTTGTCACAAAAATCCTTATATTCTCTATAAATACTTCCAACAACTGGACCATAATCCCAACGTAAAATTGGCTCACTAAACAATGTTCTATTATGTTCCTTTAAGGAAATTGCTTGGGCGAAATATAGAAGTTTTTGGAGTTTTAATTGAGTTAAATAATCACAGATTCCAGTCGCTGTAGATTTTGCCTTGTTTATAAACCAATGAGCAATATCTAATACTGATTTATTACCTATTTCAATTTCTTCGTCATTATCTTCTAAAATAGTTGTTCCTGCTCTTGCAACAGCAATATCAAATTGAGTTTGCAAACTCATCCAATAATCTGCAGGCATCTCAAAAACAGGCTCTAATTTTAATGCAAAAGCAGCGTTAATATTTCTTTTCCCTTTAATGATTTCATTAATAACTGATTTTGGAACATCAATTTTTTCTGCCAATTCGGCTTGCTTCATGTCATAAGCATCCAAAGCCTTTTTAATGAATTGTCCTACGTGTACAGCATAATCAGGATTAAACTTAGTCCTCATAATGTTTGTTCACCTCCAATATAGTAATTTCATCTTCCGCAACCTGTATCGTTACTATAATTGTCATTCGATAAGCGTAATCAACACTTAAACTTGTTATTCCTTTTTTATCCCCAATTAATTCGTGCGCTCTGTATTTTCTAAAAATAGGTTTAGTATAAAAATCTTCAATGTGCTTTGTCGATTGCAAATCCAACATTAACTCTGCAAGGTGCTTAACAACTTTTTTGTTGCCAAATTCCTTGAGAGCCTCTTTACTATTATTGCATATTTTCTCGATTTTATTATCAGCAAACCCTATTATCATTATATGCAGTCCTTACACGAATTCGCACTTTTGCGAATTTATTGTATCACATGAATTCGGATCCTGTCAAGACTTTATGACGTTTTGGTGTAAAATTTCTTTACACTATACATAAAAACTTCCCAAAAATAAAAAAGTTGGCTCATAGTCGTTGAAACTATGAGCCTTTATACTACTTGAAATTAATTGATATATCGTCGTTGTTATCATCAACGTCTATGCGCTTAATAAATAGTCGAACAACTTCCCGTGAAGCCTTGTCCGATATAAAAACGTCATCAACGCTTAAAAGTGGGGTTTGCTTACAACTATCCTTTATAGCGGTAATTGCGGTTGCTTGAGCGGTTAATCGATTGACTTCTGCCTGCTTCTTGGTCTGTATGTCAATACAATCATCTGCTTGCTTCTCATAACGCTCTATTAGTCGCTTTGAAAGCGAAGGGCTTGAAGCCTTGTCTAAAAACATTGATATTTTGGAGTCAAGTTCGGTTATCCTACGTGATAATGCGCCGACTTCTTCCTTGATTGCGCTTAAACGCTTATCAAACACCGCCGAAGACAGCGGTGACGTTGAAAGATACTTGTTGATACTCTCGGTAATAGTAAGTTTGACTGCTTGCTCTATGTACTCGGCATTGAGAGCCTTCGTGGCGCACGTCTTACCACGCTTACTATGATGGTTGGGACAAGTATAAATTCTACGGCTCTTACCACTACTACCGCCCTTGTTGGTCGTTCCGCTCATTGGGCTTCCACAACTCTTACAGAAGAGTAAACCCGTGAGAATAAATTGAGAGTGACAGTTGCTCTTGGGGCGAACAACCTTCCGCCCGTCAAGAATACTCTGTACCGAATCAAACAATTGCTTGGAAATAATCGGCGGTATTGCCTTTGAGTTGCGAACTTCATCAAACTCTTCGATAAGGACTCTATCACGCTTGCGCTTACCGCCCTTGCGGTTATAGACATAAGTACCATAATACTTATCGTTGCGAAGCATTGAGTTGATAGTTGTGTAAGTAAACGCCGTGTTCTTGCGTGTGGTATAACCAAGTCGCTCCAACTCATTGATAATATCGGCATAACTATGCCCCTTATCAACCATCTCAAACATCAACTTAACTGCGGGGGCTTCGTCGTGATTGATTTCAAACCGCTTATCAACAATTTTGAGCCCAAACGGCGGTGTACCACCTGCCGTCAAGCCGTTCTTGGCATTGTGGCACTCGGTAGCCATAACGTCGCTTGCAACTCTGCGTGCGTGGTATTGATTTTGAGCAAATAGAATACTTCTCATAAACTCGCCTGCGGGGGTATTCGCATCCGAAATGTCGTCGCCAGCAATAAGTTGACAACCGTATAGATTAAGCAACTTAATTGCCGTTGCAATGTCTGCAAGGTCACGTGCAAGTCGGTCAAACTTGACAACCATAATAACATCAATCAATTGTTGCTCTGCCAAACTCATCATCTTCAAGTACTCTGGTCGGTTGTAAGACTGCATACCGCTTGCGTCGTCTTCCGAAAACTTATACTTAACTTGTAATAAATCACCATAGTCACTAACAAACTTCTCACATAAACTAATTTGAGTAGGAATAGAAGTCTGCTTATCGTCTTCTGCACTCTTACGGGCATATATAGCCACCCGAAGGTGGCTTATCCCGTGCTTCTTCTTACGTGAAGCAAGAATCTCTTTAAGGCTTAATAGTTCCTTGTCTGTCAATACTCTCATTCTCTTGTTCTCCTTTAAGGGTTATAGTATCAGTAAGCCGTTCATTGAGTCTATCACGCTCAATTAAAGGCAATTTCTCTACATCAAAAAAGGACGGTGTAATCCGTCCTTTAACCGAATATAAATCGGTGCGCTTAATACTAATCATTGAGCACCTTCCTCGTCGGGTTTGATAAGGGAATAAACAGGTAAAGAATATGGTAGCATAATGTAAATAGACCTTATACCGTTAACCTTAATGTCATACCTATCCTTTTCAGTTTTGAGAAGACCTTGCTCCTTCCATCGCTTTTTGACTGTTGTTGGCTCATTGATTCCATTGGCTTTAAGTATTTCTTCAAACTTGAAACTATACACAATCAATTCGCACGTGTTGTCCATAAGGTTAATTCTACCATACCTATCAGAAGGCGTTGGACGAGAGCAAGAACGCCCGTTGTCATAATAAGTGACTAAATCAAAATTCTTATGCTTCATAACAACGAAAGATTTAATGCACTCTAACGCCTTAACAGAAACATCACGGTCTAATATACTTCGTTGTTCGGGCTCTAATAGTAAGTTGGTTATAACACTTCCGTCAAGAGATAACCCAAAACACTCATTCAAAAGAGATACTGTAAGCGGTATGGTAGCATACTTGAGCGCAAGTCGATCACTTAAATTGTCTCGAATAGTCATCATTCCCTTAACTAATCCCAAAGATTCGTCGAAACGGTCGCAAAGTTCTTGTAAAGGCTTTGAGGCAATAAACTCAGCAAATTCCTTACCCGTCCAACCATAATGCTTTTTGATAGTCTTCTTAATAAGGTTTGAAGTGTTGGCATCGGGAGTCCAAGTAATACCTTCCGTACCTATAACACGGGCTTGAAGTCCTTGATTATGGCAAGATTGAGATTGAATCGGGGTCTCGCTTGAAATAACTACAACACCAGACCACCCAGAGCCTTGTTCTCGGAGATTGCCACTACTATCACAGCGCCCCTTGTTCTCGCCTTGAGCAAGATTGTAGATTAGACTCGCATAATCAATCTTGGTGTTAGTTGTACTATCATCAAGAACAATCGGTAGTCCGTGAATGTCGTTAAGCCCAGAAAACAAGGCGTTGTCAGTATTGCTGAACGTCCTAATAAGTCCGCTTTGATTCGTAATTTGAGGACAAGCAAACGGGCTTACAAGTAGTTGAGAAGCGGTGCTTTTACCCGTGCTCGACGCTCCACATAAGTTATAAATGATAGTACCAAAGTCATACTCATTGCGCAACAATGATACAACAGGGGCAGAATAACCGATAGTCATAGCAAGCGCAAGTGTTGGCACGGGATAAACAACGTTTTGCAAAAAATTTTCATAGTCCACTTGGTTGCCATTATGAAACTTGAAGTTCTTCCGCTCGCACGTTGATGTTGTTCCTTCAACGTGATTAACATCCATTAAAAAATGCTGTTGTCCGTTGTACTCATACCAACCAAGTCGATGGTGTCGATACTCGATTTTCCCATCAGTCAAGCAACATTGTTGTTCCGCAGTTAAATAGTTGGCAACAGTCTTCTCATAGTTAGAAAAACCAAGAAAGCCCTTCCTTGCCAAAATAATTGGTAGTTGTTGGTAATTAACCACGTCTGAAAAATTGAGAGTAAAATCTAAATAATTATAACAGTGGTCATTGACTTGAATAGCAAGTTGATACTCACTATCATTGTCATCAAGAGAGAAAATAAGGTTGTTTACCCAAATAGCAGGGCAAAGGTTCTTCCTGTCCTTCGCAGGGTCTGTCGGGTGCTTATAATTCATCCACCCATTCATAAAATCCAATTCGAGCATAAAAATTCTCCGATAAATGTATTTACACCTGACTAAATGTCTCGCAACGTGCTCACCGAGCGCGACTTAATATCAAGCGCATAAATACTTGTCGTTACTACTTTTTGGAAAAATGATGTGTATAAATTGAAAAGTAATAAATTTTATGATATAATGCTTAAAAGGAGCAATTATGGGTAAAGTTTTTTGGTCAACAATGTGGGATAGATACTCTAACAATGAGAGTGTTGGAAACTTGAGTATTTTACAACAGCATTTCGCCCTAAGGATGAAATTATGTATTCAAACTTTACAAGCAATAGATAAGCGAATATCTAACCGCAAGCCTAAAAGGACGTATATACAAAAAACAACGCCGTTTAGTAAAATTCCGCACCATAAACTGTATTTAGAAGTTGCAAGATATTATGAAAACTACTACACTCTCGGCGTAAAGAATAAAAAAGCAAGAGTGCCCGAAAAACGCAGTCCTGCTTATCTTCATATAAGAACGTTAGAAACGAAAAATAGAAATTACAGGCACTCAAAGTATGATGAAATTATAAAAAAAGAGTGGAATACTTATCGATTCAATAAGGGCTTATCAGTAAAGCCTATTGATGACGAGTTTATTATGAAACTGTATGCCAAAATTCCCACTTCTGCTTTTACCGAAGAAGAAATTAAATTATGGAAAATGATTTATGACTTCGCCACCAAAAAGAAAGTCTCTTTTCAATATGTCAAGCGTTCCGATAGAAGGACTATAAAAACCACTTACCGAACTTATGTAAGTTTTTCTGCTTGGTACGAGGCGAATAAACAAACTTATTCCTGTAAAAAACGCTTTTTCGTTCCTTTGTTCATTAAATACTGTAAACGTCAAAAGATACTTGTTTCGCCTACTAAAGTTGACGAATTATTAAGATATGACGTTGACAAAGATTGTTTTAACGATAATGATAAAACAATTATTTTACATCAAGGCAATCGTAAAGATTTCTTTACCGTATTAGAAAAAATACTTAAAACAACGCAAAAAAAGTAGTCGTTTGACTACTTTTATTTTTCGCTTATTTTTATACCCGTTTCTATTCCACCGTTAACAAAACGGCAGAGTTTATCGGGTAATTTCTTATTTCCTATAAACTGCTTAAACCCTGCACCTACACGAACTAAAACACGAACTTTCGGCTCTATTGTGTAAGTCTTTCCATTAAGCGGGCACTTCCAGTCCTTTTTACCTGCAATCTTCTTGCTTTCAATTGTTAGATAATTCTTCTTAATAACCTTATATCCCATTCTGACGTACTCCATAGTTAATTTTTGTTCTTCTTCAATTACCGACATAACGTCAGTAATTTTCAAGCCGTATTTTTGAGCAATCATTCTGCCAAGACTTAATTGGTCGATTGTTCTAACGATTTTTGTTTCTTCTTTCTTTTTGGTAGTAGTTTTTGCCATTTTTGTTCTCCTTAATATTCTTTCGCAAACAGCATTGTGCTGTGGTCGCCATCATCAATAACGAAGATTTTTTCGTTTAGTATTTCTTCGTACTCTTGCTTATAGTTAGTATAGTGAGTTGTGCCAAAGTTTGGGTTTTCTTGGGTTTGTCTTATCGCAAGTGTATCTTCACCGATTTTTTGAAAAGTGAATACTTGCAGATAGTCAAGTTTACTGCAAAACTTTTTTTGTAATTCTATTGCAGACCATATCGCAACCTGTAAATCTTCGGGCACTCTATCGCTAATACCACACGTTATGTATCTTTCATTGTCAAACATAAATTTCTCTCCTTATTCGTTTACTTTTGTTCTAAACCGTGTAAATTTGGGCGTTTTTGCCACGCTCGCACACGTTTGTAGTGGTGTATGGTATTGGGCAAGGATTAAGTTTTTCGTTGCAACTCGGTATCGTTCTCGTCCACAAACGGCACACGTTCGTATATAATAACGCCGTTGCCCGAATCTCCGAACACAAACACCCGTTCTCGCCACGACTCACCGCTCACGGCTGTTATGCACACATCCGATTCGGGCATATTTTCGCTAAGCGAAAATTCAATAGTGGCTTCGTCCGATTCCTTTCGTGTTTCGGCGATTATAAGGTATGACGGCGTTGCTCCACCTTTAATGCAGTCTTCAACTGCTTTTATAGAGTTTTCAAGTGCCGTCTTAAATTCTTGACTATATTCTCTTTTGGAAATATGGTCGTTTAACTGTTGTTTTGTTTGAAATTTTTTCATCCGTTCTCCTTTTTTGCATTAAAAAAGGGCTAACGGTTTTTATTCCGTTAACCCAAGTTTTAAGTGTTATTTAGTTTATTCTTCGGCTCAAATTCTATTATTCATATATATAATATATGGTTGTTAAGTTAGGTTTTTCATTTGTTATTTTATAATATAATGAATTTTATTCGCAGTATCTTTATAACCACATCTATTACAACGAGAATACACATAATCAAAATCAACATTAAGAGAAAGTTTATTAACAGCAACTACTCCGTTGTTTTTGACCTGTTTTGAAAATTCTCGTCCTATTACTTTTCTATCATTCCCATCGGGAATATTGTTAGAAAAAATATTTTGATATAAATTCTTATCTAAACAAAACTTAAAAGACTTCTTTTGTTGAGAAAGATATTGCACTACTTGCTGAAAATATCGTTGTTGCTGTATTGTCATATTTAATCAACCTTATCTATTCTTTTGAATTTTTTTATTTTTTCTAATGTTAAATTTCTAATGTCTATCTCTAATTGATTTTCAAGATAAATACCCTTAATTTTTGCACATTCGCTATTTTTCATTGAAAAGTTTTTATAATAATAGCGCAAGCGGTCAAGTTCTTTATCTACTTTTGGTGGATATTTTGCTGTTCCACATAAAAAAAGAACAAAATAGATGTTGCGATTTTCTATCCCATGACTAACAAATGTTAGGAATTGAATCAACTCCCCAATATGCACTTTTCTATCACTTGTAGATGATGACTCAAAAAATATTATTGAATCCTCATTTTCTAATATCTTATCTGGATTGTAAAATTTGCCAATATTTTTTATTTTTGACACATTTTCTGAAAACCCTTTAACCCTTACATTGTCTTTGAACGCCTTATCTTTTTGTTCATTAAGTTTTTTATATTCTTTATTTATTTTGTCTTCATCCATTTGCTCAACTCTCATGTTTTTCTTCATTTCTTTAATACATATTTCATTAGAGAGGGGAGAAAGTCTCTCCCCTCTCAATTTTAGAGTATTATGTGCGACGCCAAATATAATAATCATCGTATACTGATGATAACAGTTCAGCTGCCCTTGTCTCATTTGTCAATGTAAGGCTAAATGTCGTTTCCCCCGTTGTTTGAGCAGTACAATACGCCGTCCAACCCTGCGGATTAACGAACTTTGCAGTTGTTAATTTTATGCATTCATAGAAAGCATATTCACCTATAAATGTTACATTTGAGCCTATAGTCACGCTTGTCAAATTACTGCACCCCCAAAAAGCTTCATAACCTATATCTGCTACACTATTAGGTACTTCTATGTTTAAAAGACTTTCGCAACCACCAAAAGCACCATTTCCGATATTAATCATTGAACTATTTTGATCAAAAACTATAGTTTTTAGCGAAGCGCAATATAGGAAAGCATAATCGCCCAGACTTATTACACTGTTCGGTATTTGTATATTTGTTAAGGAAGTGCACTCAGAAAAAGCATAATCAGATATAATCGTTGCTCCAAACTCAATTTTATATTGACTTTGTTTATCATCTACAACCCCTGTTACTATAAAGTAATCATTGTTATTTGCTCTAATATATTTTAGTCCATTTTGTTCTTTTATTATTTTGTTGCACCCAGAAAACACGTTGTTTCCCAAATCTAATTTACTGTTCTGTATTTCTATATTTGATAGCGAACTACACGCAGAAAAGGCACAATCCCCTATTGTTGTTACACCGCTTGGCAATATTACGTTTGTTAATTTATAACATTCGCTGAACGCATAATTACCTATACTAGTTACGTTATCTGATATTGCCACACTAGTTAACGATTCACAAACCCTGAACGCTGAAGATCCTATTTTTGTTATGCTATTTGGCATTTCGACACTTAATAATTTAGTACACTCATAAAACGCCCATGTACCAATACTTTTTACATTTTCTCCTATTTTTATACTTGTTAACGAACGGCAACCAGAAAATGCTGAAGAACCTATACTTGTTACGGGATAACCTTTATAAATTGATGGAATAACTACTTCAGTATCATTTCCATTATAGTCTGTTACAGAATATTGTGAGTCTGATAATTTGTATGTTAATCCTTCGCTTCCTTCTAACCAATTTGCATAAATAGTAATGTTATTAAGTTCTATAATCTCTATAATAGCGGAACCAGAAAAATCTTCACTCTGAAACCAACCATTAAATGTGCAACCTGTTTTTTTAGCATTATTTAACTTTAATGGTAAATCCAAAATAGTAAAAGATTGGTTATTCTCGCTGTTATTAGTTCCTTCATAAAGGATATATGTTATTTCATAGACATTCGGAGTCCAAACGGCATATAAGGTGTAAATTTCTTTTTGTTGGAAGGTTATAGTTGCTTCGTCGTCATATAACACATCGCCATCAGCACTTTCTGCCCAGCCGATAAAGTGATAGCCTGTTCTATGGAATTCGTTATTTGGTAAAACTAAGGAACTGTCTTTATATATAATTTGATTATCCATAGTTCCGCTTGTTGCACCGTTTCCGTTGAAAACGATTATATTTTCATTTAATACCCAAACAGCATAAAGGGTGTTTTCACTATCCGTACCCATTAAATAAGTGTCACCGTCTTCAAATTCTACAGTTCCATTTTCAGTAGTTGACCAGCCGTCAAAAATGTAACCCGTTCTTGTAAAGCCGTTTGAATTAAGGGCTTTGCTTGCATCAGACCTAATTTGCATTGAAGAAGTTGAGCCACCCGTTGCACCGTTTCCGTTGAAAATTAATGTGTTAAGGTTTGCTTCCCAAACAGCGTAAAGGGTATAACTTGAGTTTGTACCCATAGTGTAGTTTGCAGCGTCGTTATAAACAACTTCACCATTTTTACTTTCTGCCCAACCGATAAAGTGATAACCTGTTTTAACGAAGGTATTTGAAGGAATTGCTTTTGTTTCGCCCGTCTTTAACTCAATTGCAGACATTGAGCCACTTGTGTTGCCGTTGCCGTCAAAATTAAGTCCGTTAACATTTTCTTCCCATACGGCGTAAAGTGTATAAGAAGGATTTAAGCCCATAGTATAACTTGCGCCATTTAGATACTCTACTTCGCCGTTTTTAGAAGTTGACCAACCCTTAAAGGTATAACCAGTTTTTGTAAAGCCGTTTTGATTAAGAGTTGCAGTTGCATCAGACCTTATTTGCATTGAATTTGTAGAACCACCCGTATTGCCGTTACCATTGAAAATAAGGGTATTAAGGTTTGCTTCCCACTTTGCATATAAGGTATAATTTTCTTTTTGAACGAAAGTTGCGGTTGCACCGTCGGTATATTTAACTTCACCGTCTTTACTTTCTGCCCAACCGATAAAATGATAACCATTTTTAACAAAAGAGTTATTGTTTAACACTTTATTGCCGTTATTGTAAACAGTTTGATTTGGCATTGAACCGCTTGTGTTTCCATTACCGTTAAAGGTTATTTCGTTTTCATTAAGAGTCCAAACGGCATATAAGGTATAACTTGCGCTTGTCCCCATAGTATAAGTTGCGCCGTCGGTGTATTTAACAGCACCATTTGTGCTTTCCGCCCAGCCTGCAAAGAGATATTTTGTTCTCGTAAAACCGTTTGCGTTAAGGGTTTTACTTGCATCAGTTCTTATTTGCATTGAAGACGTTGAGCCACCGTTTGCACCGTTGCCGTTGAAAGTTAATGTATTAAGGTTTGCTTCCCAAACGGCGTAAATAGTATATTGACTACTCGTACCCATAGTGTAATTTGCGCCGTCATTATAAACAACACTACCATTTGCACTTGTTGCCCAACCCTTAAAGGTGTAGCCCGTTTTAACGAAAGTGTTTAACGGAATTGCTTTTGTTTCGCCAGTCTTTAATGCGATGGCGTTCATTGAGCCACTTGTGTTGCCGTTACCATCAAAATTAAGTCCGTTTACGTTTTCAGTCCATTTTGCATAGAGTTTAATATTTCCGTGAGAGCCTTTAACTATTTGTGTTACTTTTGTGTTAAACGTGCTTTCTTGATACCAACCATTAAAAGTAAAGCCGTTTTTGGTTGGGTTTTTAAGGGTAATCGTTGCCGTTTCTACGTTATATTCTGTTGGGTTATTATCGTCGTTTGTGCCACCATTTTCTTCGTAATCTATTATGTAGTCAACGGGAGTCCATTTTGCGAAAAGGTTAATTTTACCATAAGTGCCGATTGATACGCCCGTTATAGCATTGCCGTCAAAGTTTGCGTTATTAAACCAACCGCTGAAATCATAATAATCACGGGTAGGCGTATCGAACGTAAAGTATTGCTCTATCGTATATTTAGTTTTATTTGTATTAAGTTCACCGTTATTAAGGTTATAAACTATATCGTATTCAATAGGAATAAATATTGCCGTGAACATCACGTCTTTGGTTACGGTATAAGGGAATTCTACTTTGTTACCGTCAACAGCCCAACCACCGAAAGTATAACCTGTTTTTTCGGGGTTAGTGGTCGGTGCAGATAGTTCAGAACGTTCTTGAATTTCGCCGTCTTTCCAAACGCTTAAACCATTCATAAAGGCGTATTCTTTCATATCAAGGCGATAAATATTTAATAGATATCTTGTAAAGTGTTCGCCGTCTGGGTGGAATACTATTATGTAAGCCTTGTTCTCGCCTACGTTTAAGGTCATTGCTTTAAGTGGGAATTCGTAATTACCCATAAAGTCCGAGAACAATTTCCAAGTACAACCTTTACTTACCGTAAAACGACTGTTAAGGTCGATATTTTCGGTAGTATAAGGCACGGTCATACTTACAAGTGCAGGTTGTTGATTATAGTTTATAGTAAAACCATCTGCATTTTCAATACGATAATCAAGCCATTTTGCATAAATGGTTTTATCGCCATAACTTCCGTGTTTAATTTCGGTTATCTTGCTTTCATCAGTAAACGCAGAATTAGTGTACCAACCCGCAAACGTTGCGCCAATTTCTTTGCTTGGCGTGTATAGTGTAAGAGTTGGACTTTCAATAGTAAACTCTTTTGGATTGTTGATATAGTTAGTGCCACCGTTTAGAACGTAAGTTATGGTATAAGTTTTTAAGGTTTTTACTATTTCAACCGTTACGTTGCTTGTTATATTAGTAAAGTCGGTACGATTCCACGTTACTTCATAACCATTGACTTCTTGTGGTGTGGGAATTTCATTTTCAGAAAGAGTGCCACCATCAACAACTTCTTTAACTATATCTTCAACGCCTGCTTGAACAAAGGTTATTTTTCGTATTATATCTGTAATTTTAAGCGTTGCATTAAGTTGCAAGTCATTATAATATTGCTTGGTTATAGTAGCCGTAACGGGATATTCGCCGACTTCGATATATGTATTATTTGGGGAATAATTAACGTTTGCGCCCGACGGTAAACCCAAAACTTCAATAGTTTGGGGCAGTCCGTTATAAGTTACCGTTTTATTATCAAACGTTACTCCGTCAAAATCGTGGTTTTTAATCGTCAAAGAAAGCGTTGCCGTTTTATCTAAATAAGTTACGGTAAGTGTATGAGTGCCGACAGTAGAAATTTTTGCATTGTCTTCTGCTGAAAGGTGTTCGGCAAGAAGTGCAACGTCTTCAGTCGTTCCATTATCATACGTTGCCGTGATAGTATAGTCTGCATAGTCAAATTCGTCTATATAGACTTCTGCTTGTCCATTTACCGTTATACCTGTGATTTGTGGAGTTTTATCACCACAAGCAGATAACGTAAACATAAGCATACAAGCCGTTAGGATTGTTATTAAAATTGATAAGATTTTCTTTTTCATAAATCTTTCTCCTTTCTAGCAAAATAAAAAGTGCCGTCCCAAAACGGAACGACACCTTGTAAAAATGTTCTTTCCGCTTCGTTGCGACACTAACTATAAAAAACATTTGATTGAAAAAGTTTTTATGTATTGCGAAAAGGGTACACTTCTACACAGAAGTATACTTTCCCAATCAAATATTAAGTTAGGTCGCAAGTATATTTTAGCATTTTTTAATATTCAAGTCAATCTCTTTTCTATATAACCCGTCTTATCGTAGATAAAAGTGAAGTTAAGCGGTTTTCTGAAAAGTATGGTAAAATCTTATCATTAGAGTCGGTAAAGCGTAAATATGCTTGTTTTGCATACTTATCGGGGTTGCCATATTTCACGACGTATCTAAGTCCAAAGGCAAATTCTTTTAAGCCAAAAAGCCTTTCAAGTGGGGCGTTCCACCCTTGCAGAACGTTATCGCTTCCGTGTAAAATAAACACCGAACGTGTTTGTTTTTCATCATATTTTCGTTGATATTTTATAACGTTCTCTAACAGTTTTAACCCTTCGCCTAAATTCGGGTTGCCGTTTGTTGTTATTTTCTTAAAAGGCTCAATGATTTTCGCTTTATCGTTATAACCGATTATATGTAATTTTGCTTTGCCTTTCTCAAAGTTCAATACTCGTGAATACTTGGTAAGAATTGCTTGCAGTTTTTCTTTGTTCCGCTCATTTCTAAACGAAGTATCAACAAGTATATATATGTTTGTGATTTGTTTCATAGTAGTTCTCCTTTTTTGTATTTAAAATGAAAAAAGGCACTTGGTTTTCCCAAATGCCGAAAATAGAGCCGAGCGTTCCCGCTCCACCCCCGAATAATAGTTTTTGCCGAATTTAGTTTTGATTAACCCCTTTCGGGGCAGTTTTAATAAAGGGTATTCAAGGCAACTTATACTATTTACCCCAATTTCCCCAAATTCCCCACTTTTTTTTGAAAGAAGGGGGGCATATAAAAAATTTCTACCCCTTAACGTTAAGGCATAGTCCTTGTTTTTGCCAAAATTGCCGTTTTATCACAACCCTTAAAATTCAGGGCAAGTCCGTTTTTTGAGTTTTTGAGCAGTTTTTAACACGACCTAAAACTCGCCCCAAATTCCCCAAAATTTTTTGAATATAGATATGTAAATCTACTTTTTATCGTTTAACGATTATATATAAAAACCCTTAAAAGCCTATATTTTGCACCAAAAACAGCGTTTTTTAGTGTTTTCATAAGCCTTTAAGGGTTTTTCGTTTAAAAATCAAAACACACTCCCGTTCTATCTAAACTTTTAGATTTTGGAAGTGTGTATGAGTGGTGACCCCTACGGGAATCGAACCCATGTTACCACCGTGAAAGGGTGGTGTCTTAACCGCTTGACCAAGGGGCCTTAGCCTTTGACGGAATTACCCGCCATTTATATAAACCGACGCGCTGCGCCGCAATTTGCGTTTGGTAGCGGCGGTCAGATTCGAACCAACGACCTGCCGGGTATGAACCGGCCGCTCTAACCAGCTAAGCTACGCCGCCATGTCTGGCACTCACGACTATCTTTTCGTTAAATGCTTATGTATTATATACAAAAAAGCAAACATTGTCAATTATATTTTTGGTGTTTTTTAAAATTTTTTTATAATTTTGCAATTTTTTTATTTTGTTCTTATTTCAAATCATGAAAATATAAAATAAACCGCGCGTAGATTGCACAGTTTATCTTAATATATTTTATATAACATTTTCTTTTTCAATCAAATCTTTTAGTCTTTTTTCGTAGTCGGTTAAGAAAGCGACCCACAAATGGCTATCAATAAAAGTATTTTTGCCCGTTGTTGCCAAGATTTGAGCCTTGCCAAACGTATCGTTATTCCAAGCGTGGTTGCCGATAAAGACGTCTACCCTTTCTTTTTTAAGTCTTTGAAGCGACTGCATATAAGCATCTCTACATCCGTCAAAATCAAATTTATCCTTCACCATAGTATTGAGTCCAGCACCACCAAACGAACCCACGCGATAAACTTTTCCATCATGAACGACGTCAAAGAAAAAGGAAATAGTCCCCTTCGTGTGCCCTGGCGTATGCAAAAATTCAATAGTAGTATTGCCTAAAGAAACCTTATCGCCATCCTTAATCAATATATCGGGCGTAAAGTGTTTTTTTGCTTTTTCCACATCATATTCGCCGAGTAAAGTTTTAGCACCCGATAAATCCTTAAAGGCTGCAGTTGCTTCCGTGTGGTCACCATGCCAGTGCGTATTGATTATATATTTTACGTCTTGTGGCTTAAACCCTAACTCGTAAATAGAGTTCAACACCAAATATGCCGAATTACTATAACCAGGGTCAATCATAATCAACCCGTCACCAGTATCAATAATGTGAGTAGACGCCTGATAAACGCCAACGAAATAAACCCCGCCAACAATTCTAAACGGCTTAATTTTGCCAAGGTAAGGCTTTTGCCTAATTTCATTTAAGTTCTCATAAAATTTGCCAAATCTAAACATAGTAATCATCCTTAAAGACTTTCTTTTAGCGGTTGATTTTGCGTTTTACCGATAGATTTTTTGCCGTTAACTTTAACTTCGTTAATAACCAAGCCCGAAAGAGCGATAAGTGCAAGGGCGTTGGGGAACACCATCATATAGTTAAAGAAGTCGTTTGCGCTCCAAACCAAGCCGTTAGACAAGAGCGAACCAAGGAACACGAAAACCGTTGCAATTATTGAATATAAGAATGCTGATTTTTTGCCAAAAATATATTCAAAGTTAATTCTACCGAACAAATTCCAACTGATAATGGTTGAGAAAGCGAAGAAAGTCAAGCACACGGCAACGAATATAGCGCCTACTTTAGTTCCTACGCTTGCGTTTGCAAATAGGCTTGCAATAGAAAGTTGAACCGTATCGTTTGAAGTTGCAACTTTCCAACCGTCGGGATTTTTTACGTAGAGAGAAGTTATAACGATAAGTGCCGTCATAGTGAGCACGATAAAGGTATCAATAAACACGCTAACCATAGCAGCTGTGCCTTGTTCGTGCGCAGTTTTAACGTTTGCTTGAGCGTGTGCGTGAGGTGTTGACCCCATACCTGCTTCGTTTGAGAAAAGCCCACGCTTAGCGCCCATACTGATAGCCGTTTTAAGCGCATAACCAACGCCACCACCGATAATCGCTTGCGGATTGAAAGCATATTTGATAATCAACCAAAAAGCCTTAGGCAAAGCGGTGATATTAAAGCAAAGAATTACTAAACCACCGAGCAAGTAGATAACCGCCATAATCGGAACGATTTTTTCGGTAACGGACGCAATTCTTTTTGCACCACCGATAAAGATAAGAAAAGCAAGAACGGCGATTATAATACCCGTAATCCAACCCCATTGTTTATAATCAAAACCACCCGCACTAGCAACGGCAGAACTGATTGAATTTGATTGCACCATAGTGCCTACAAAACCCAAACAAATAATACAAGCAATCGCAAAAAAACCTGCCAAGAACTTACCGAATTTACCCTTAAACGCCGTGCGAATGTAGTAAACGGGACCGCCCGAAACAGAACCGTCTTCATTGACCTTTCTTGTTTTTTGCGCAAGGATTGCTTCTGCGTAAATAGTAGCCATACCCAAGAAAGCAATTATCCACATCCAAAAAATCGCACCCGGTCCACCTGCGATAATAGCACCGCAAGCGCCTACGATATTACCCGTGCCGACTTGAGCGGCAATAGCGGTGGCAACCGCTTGGAAAGAACTCATACCCCCCTTTTGCTTGTCGCCTTTAAGTTTGATTCCGCCAAATACCGTTTTCATACCTTGCTTAAAGCAACGCACTTGCACGAATTTAGTTTTAATAGTGAAGAATAAGCCAACACCCACCAACAAGAAAACCAAAATATAATCTGCCAAAACGCCGTTGACTTGGTTTATGGCGTTTTCAAGCCATAGTAAAAATTTGTCCATAACAACTCTCCTAAAGTAAAAAAATAAAGTTGCCTTATCCAAAAAGCAACTCCGAAAAACAACATAAACGAATATAAAAAATTTCGTTCCGTCCTTTTGCCTGAGAGATTCGGGGGTTCCCCCTTGCACCTTCGGCACTCTTATGGTTTAAGAGATTCTCCGGAATTCCTCCGCAATCGGTCTAAAACTATTCCGAAAGCATCAATGGAAAGCATCAGTAGTATAACATTATAATTAAACAAAGTCAAATAAAAATAAAGGCGTTGCAGATTTTTCCACAACGCCGTTTTAATTTTGTATTCAATTAAGCAAGACAAGGCTCGCGACGCATTTTGGGCGAGATAAACCTTTTTGGTTATCGAAGTCAAAATGCAAAGCAGTTAACGACCTGCAACGCAGTTTATAACCGCTTATCTGCCGAACTTTTTCATCAACAACTTCACCATATCCTCATCAGACATTTGTTGTTCGCGTTTTCTTTCAGCGTCACGACGACCTTGTTTCCTTTCTTTGTCGGTTTTTTGGTTGCCAACCGCGATACCGTGCGGTAATTCGGCTGTTTTCATGGTTAAAGAAATCTTTTTCTTAACCGTGTCAACGCCCAAAACTTTAACCTTAACTAAATCGCCAACCTTCAACACGTCAGACGGATGCTTGATATAGTTATCTGAAATTTGAGAAATGTGAACCAAACCGTCTTGATGCACGCCGATATCAACGAAGACGCCGAAGTCGATAACGTTTCTAACCGTGCCGTTAATTTCCATACCTTCTTTAAGGTCGGAAAGGTCCATCAAATCACTTCTTAAAATAGGCTTTGGCAAACTGTCACGAATATCTCTACCAGGTTTAAGAAGTTCGGCAACGATATCTTGAACGGTGGGAACGCCTACGCCACATTCTTTTGCTGCGTTATCCCAACCCTTTTGCTCGATTTTTGCACGAATATCACCTATTTTGCCTTGTGCAACGTCGTCGAGCGTATAGCCCGTAAACGCAAGCAATTTTTCAACTGCGGGGTAAGATTCGGGGTGAACGCCCGTGTTATCAAGCACGTTTCCGCCAACGATACTCAAGAACCCTGCGCATTGTTCACACGCTTTTGCACCCAACTTTTTAACGTTCAAAAGGTCTTCACGACGAGCAAACGGTTTCTTTGCTCTATACGCGATAATTTCTTTCGCAATACCTTTATTCAAACCTGCAACGTAAGATAAAAGACTTGCCGACGCCGTGTTAAGGTCAACGCCTACGCTGTTAACACAGTCTTCAACTACACCGCCAAGCACTTCTTCTAGGCGCTTTTCGGGCATATCGTGTTGATATTGACCAACGCCGATTGACTTAACGTCTATCTTAATAAGTTCCGCTAGCGGGTCTTGCAACCTTCTTGCGATTGAAACGGCACTTCTTTGAGCGGGTTCGTAATCGGGGAATTCTTCCGCACCGAGTTTACTTGCACTATATACTGACGCGCCCGCTTCGTTAACGACTGCGTAAGAAAGATTTTTGCCACTTTCTTTAATCATATTAGCAACGAAAATTTCACTTTCTTTACTTGCCGTGCCGTTACCGATTGAAATAACCGAAACGCCGTGTTTTTCAACTAATTTTAGCAAAATTGCCTTTGCTTCTTCAATTTTGTTTTGGGGCGGTGTTGGGAAAACTACCGCAGTATCTAAAACGTTGCCTTCGCTATCAACGACTGCAATCTTACACCCAGTACGATAAGCGGGGTCTAACCCTAAAATAATTTTGCCTTTTAGCGGGGGTTGCAAAAGCAATGGACGAAGATTAACTTCAAACATTTTGATTGCTTGTTCGCTTGCCTTTTCGGTAAGGTCGCTTCTAACTTCTCTTTCAACCGACGGGAAGATTACACGCCCGTAAGCGTCCGCTGCAGCGGTTGCAACCACTTTTCCACACTCGCCGTCGTTCTTAACGTAAACGTTTTTAATAGCGTCGATAAACGCTTCGGTGTCAACGGTTACGCTAACCTTTAAGCACTCTTCTTTTTCGCCACGGTTAACGGCAAGAATTCTATGCGACGGAATTTTGCTAATCTTTTCGCTGTACTCTGCGTACATATCGTAAGTTTTTGCGTTTTCCGCTTCTAAAAGTTTGCAAGAAAGTTCACCGACTTCGGTAATCTTCTTTCTAATAGTTTTACGAAGTTCAGCGTCGTCACTAATTCTTTCAGCGATAATATCTTGTGCACCCAAAATTGCTTGCTCAACCGTTTCAACGCCCTTTTCTTCATTGATAAATTCGGTTGCCTTTGCGTTAAGGTCAGCACCTAAATCTTGTTCTAAAATGAAATCCGCAAGCGGTGCTAGCCCCTTTTCGGTTGCAACTGACGCGCGCGTTTTTCTCTTTTGCTTGAACGGGCGGTAAATATCTTCGGCTTCGGTAAGCGTTTCAGCACCTGCAAGCGCAAGCATAATTTCATCAGTCATCTTGCCTTGTTCGGTAATAGAATCTGAAATTTCTTGTTTTCTTTTATCAAGGTTTCTCAGATATTTTAATCTGTCGGCAAATTCTCTTAAAACTTGGTCGTCGCAAGACCCGGTCATTTCTTTACGGTATCTAGCGATAAACGGAATGGTATTTCCTTCGTCAATCAAGTTGATAATGTTTGCCGAATGGTCGGCACGGATTGTAAATTCTTTTGAAAGTTTTAATGCATAATCCATATTAGTTTTTCTTCCCTTTTTTCTTTCTTATTTCTTTAATTATATTTTCATACCCGTTGTTTTTTGGGGCGTAATAAACTTTCCCCACAAGTTTATCGGGTAAATATTGCTGTTCAACGTAACCGCCAAAATCGTGCGGATATTTATAATTTGCTTTATTTTTTTTATCGTCTTTACTTGCAAATTCGTAATTTTTTAAGTGCGGTGGAATATTGTCGTCCTTCACGTTAACGGCGTCGTGTTCGGCTGAATACATTGCTTCAACCACCGTGTTTGACTTTTCGGCTTCGCAAACGTAAATAACCGCTTCGGTTAAAGGAATTAGCCCTTCGGGCAACCCTAAATTCTGATATGCCGTAAGCGCGCTAGTTGCAACGACTAATGCGTTGGGGTCTGCAAGCCCTACGTCTTCGGCAGAGTGAACGACTAATCTTCTTGCAAGCAGTAACGGGTCGCAACCGCCTTTAATCAGCCTTTGCATATAATAGAGCGCTGCGTTTGCATCGCTTCCCCTTAAACTCTTACAAAATGCGGACAGTATATCGTAGTATAAATTCTCGTCAAACGAAAGTGCTTTCTGTTGGATAGATTCTTCGGCGTCTTTTAGCGTTATAACTATTTTGCCGTTTTGGTCGGGATTCGTGGTGAGCGCAGCCAACTCTAACGCGTTATACGCCACTCTTAAATCGCCTGCGGACGCTCTTGCTATATGCAAAAAAGCATCTTCTTCTACCGTCAAATCGTAATTACCTAAGCCACGCTCTGTATCGCAAACCGCTCGCTTTAACGCCTTAACGATATTTTCTTCCGAAAGTTTTTTCAGTTCAAAAACCCTACACCTTGAAACTATTGCCGGCGTCATTGACGCGTAAGGATTTTCGGTAGTAGAGCCTATAAAAATTATGTCGCCACACTCGATTGCAGGTAGCAAACTGTCGCTTTGCGTTTTGTTAAAACGGTGGCACTCGTCGAGCAAAAGATAAGTTTTCTTGCCGTAAAGTTTTGCCGATTGTTGGGCTTCTTCAACCACCCTTTTTACGTCGGCAACACCGCTGTTAACTGCGTTTAATTTAACGAAGTTTCCGTCCGTGCCGTTTGCAATAACGTTAGCGAGCGTGGTTTTACCACAACCGGGTGGCCCCCAAAAAATACAACTGCCCAAACGGTCGAGTTTAATCGCTCTACGAAGCAACCCCGTTTCGGACACGATATGGTCTTGCCCCAAAAACTCGCTTAAAGTTTTTGCACGCATTCTTTCTGCAAGCGGAATAGGCTTGCTTTTTTTGTTAGCAATATCAAATAAATCCATAGAATTATTTTACCATATACGATATTTTTTTTCAAGTCTTAATACAATATATTATGACGAAAAAATTAAGTTTAAATTTTGAAATACTACTTTTTATTACTCTTTGTTTGTTTTCGGTAGTGCTAGCGCTTGGCAAAGAGTATTCTACTGCCGTCCTAAACGCTTTGAAGTTGTGGGCAGGGTGTGTTTTGCCGTCTTTATTTCCTTATTTTTTCATAACTGCAACGCTCTCTACCCTTAGCGTTACGAGCGCTCTTTCTAACAAACTATCCCCCTTAATGCGCACGGTTTTTAATCAAAGCGGTTGCGCGGGATACGCGTTTTTTATCAGCCTTATTTCAGGTTATCCCGTCGGCGCAAAAACCGTTGCCGACCTAAAAAAACAAGGTCTTCTTTCGGATGTGGACGCTATTAGAGCAAGCGCCCTTTGTTCAACTTCTTCACCTATGTTTTTAATTTCTTCGGTGGGTAGCATTATGTTTAACGACAAAGTTTTCGGGTTAAAATTATTTGCCGTACACGTGCTTTCCGTTTTGTTGACGGGTATTATCTTTTCCTTTTACAAGAAAAACGAAAAACCGCAACGCCTATCGCACGCTACGAACGCTAAATCGGTTGATAACGTGCTTTACGAAAGCGTTTATTCGGCAGTTATTTCCGTACTCGTAGTGGGTGGATTGATAACGATTTTTTATCTTTTAACTGAAATTCTTTTTCGTTTAGGGCTTTTTAATCTTCCGCTATCGGCACTCAACCTTATTTGTAAGGACGAAAATTTTTCAAAGGCGCTAGTTTTTGGTTTTTTCGAATGCACCAAAGGTCTAAACGCGCTTGCAAACTCACCCTTGGAGTTCTTTTACCTGCCCGTAGCGTCGCTTATTAGCGGTTTTGGCGGACTTTCGGTAATCGCTCAATCGCTTGCCTACTTAAAGGGCGCAAAAATAAAAACCGCCCCTTTTATCTTTGCTAAGATAATAACGGCGGTTATAAGTTTTATTATTGCAATAATATTTAATTTTATTTTATAGCGTTCTTAAAAAATTCTCTGCCTTTTTCGGGGATATACGCACCAAAATCGCCACCCGTATTGACAATCGTTCTAACCCCAGAAGAACTTACGTGTGCAATATTTGCAGGCGTGGGAATATAAACGGTCGTACAGTCGGCATACATATCAAGGTTGTATTGCGCCATCGTGCTTTCGTACTTATAGTCGTCAATATTCCTTATTCCGCGCACGGTAATTTTTACGCCACGCTCTTTCATAAAGTCGACTAGCATACCGTCGAAACAGCAAACTTCAACGTTAGGATTATCTTTATATATTTCTTTTATCAAACCCACGCGCGCGTCAACTAAAAGCAAAGGATTTTTATCTGAATTTTTGCCAACGGCAATTATTACTTTATCAAAAATCTCTAAACACTTTTGAACTACGCTTTCGTGCCCTATCGTAAACGGGTCAAAACTGCCCGCAAACACACAAGTTTTCATAATTATTCTCCTTTTTTAAAAAAGGTTAAGTGAACTCTACCGTATTTTCTCTTATCGTAAACGGTCAGCCCTTCAACGCTACCGTCAAACGGTTTTTCATCTTCAAAAATCGCAATGCCGTTATCGGTAAGCGCACCGCCAACCAACTGCAAAGAGCGCACGCCCAAATCGGTTTTGTAAGGCGGGTCGATATAAATTATATCGTACCTTTCCCCGTTTTTAAGCAAGGTTAAGGCGTCTAAATTACAAATTCTATAATCTTCTTCAACTTTGAGTTTATCAAGATTTTTTTTAAGCAAGGCTATGCTTGCCCTAGACGCGTCGTTAAAAGTTGCGCTTTTTGCTCCGCGTGATAGCGCTTCAATGCCCATTGCCCCGCTACCGCAAAACAAATCTAAAAAGGTTGCACCGTAAATAACGTTTTGCAAAATATTGAAAAGACTTTCACGCACCATATCAGACGTTGGGCGAATATTATCTTCTTTAATTCTTTCAAGCACACGGCTTCTATACTTTCCACCAACGATACGCATTATCTATTTGCACTATCCCCGTAAATTTGACGTTTCTTTTCAGCAATCATTTCTTGCTGCACTCTAATTTTTCTTGCCCCTAAATAATAAGAGCAACCGGTTGCTAACGGCAAGAAAGCAAGCGCCGTCAAATTGAGATAAAATGCTAAAATAACGTTTTCTTGACCTTGAACGACGTTCGCAAACGCACCGAACGACAAGTAAAGAACGTTTGAAAAGGCAAGCGCCGGCGTATTATCACCCTTGTCCACGATAAAGTGAAGAATAAATGCAAGAACTAGCGGAATGCAAGAGAGAAGTCCGGGCATAAAACCTTTCCACAAAGCGTATTCTTGTTTAATTTTAAGCGGTCTATCTTCGCCCGTTCTTATAATATTCCAACGTTCCAAGTCGTTTGCCATAAGCACTTTATAAGCCGTTTCGCCATCCTTAAAAGAAATCGAACCGACGATAAAAACGTAAAGTGCAAGGTTCAAAATCAACAAAACTACTTTGAGCCAAATAAGGTTGTTGCCTATAAGCAAAATGCCAAGCGCAATAACCGTTCCAAACAACAAATAAATTAAGGGAACAATAGTTTGTTTTAGTAAATATCCTAACATAAAAACCTCTTACCTTATGTAAATTTTTTGCGCACGGAGCGCAACTTTTGATAAAATTTCGTAATTAATCGTGCCGTACTTTTTCGCTAGATCGTCAGCATTCACCATTACGGGGTAAAACGACCTTTCATTGCTCGAAACGTATGCCGATAAATCCATACACCGATTATTAAACTGCCCGTCAATTTGCACGCGGTTTAACCCGTCGGCATAACCGTACCTAACTAGCGCTATATCCGTTTGTTTTTGACAAGGACGCTCACCGTATAATGCGGATTGACCTTTTTCAAGTCGTCTTTTTTCAATAACGGGCGCATACACTCGCATAACAGGTTCAACCGAAACGTAATCGCTTTCAAACGGCTTATAACCGTAAAGCAATATGCCCACCCTAACCATATCCGCTTGAACACCACACAAAAAGCCACCGCTTGCGGATATATGACAAGTTGCATTATTATTATAACTCTTTGCTAAATTATTTGCAAGTAAAAATTTATTTACCTGCGAAATTCTGCCGTTTTTATTTTCAGGGCAGGAAAAATGCGCGTACATTCCGCCTAAATTTATGTTCTCTAACCCCTTTATTAGCACTAAAAGTTCGGCTAATTCTTTTAAGTCTACGCCTTGCCTATTCATACCAGCGTTAAACTTTATATGTACGCTTGCCGTTCTTTCTTGCGCTTTTGCGCAATCGTTAAGCGCTTTAACCTGCCTAGCGGAACTTACGGTGGCAGTTAAACCGTGCTCAACCGCGCCCGACAAATCTTGCTCAAAAAATGGCGTAAGACACAAAATTTCTTTATCTATCCCCGCGTAGCGGAGCGTAATCGCTTCTTCATACAAGGCAACCGCAAAGCAGTCGACGAACGGATAGAGCGCAGACGCAACTTCCACCGCACCGTGCCCGTAAGCGTCTGCCTTAACCACGGCGCAAAATTTAACGCCATTTTTTAACTTCGCTTTTACGCTAAGCGCATTCTTTACCAACAAATTTAAATCAATAAACGCTTTATTTAACATAATATATTATATGCGTTGTATAATTTTTTTTGTAGCCGTAATTTTTAAAAAGTAAAAGCCGTTACTAGTCGTAACGGCTTTTCGTTATAGTTAATGAACTTTCGATTAGTTATTCTTAATTGCTGCTTGCGCTGCTGCGAGCCTTGCGATAGGTACGCGGAAGGGTGAGCAAGATACGTAAGAAAGACCAATCTTGTGGCAGAATTCAATAGAAGACGGGTCGCCACCGTGTTCACCACAAATACCACAATGCATATTTGCGCGAACGCCTCTACCGAGTTTAACAGCCATATCCATAAGTTTGCCTACGCCACCTTGGTCGATTTTTGCAAACGGGTCGTTTTCAAAAATCTTTACGTCATAGTAAGAATCAAGGAACTTACCAGCATCGTCACGACTGAAACCGTAAGTCATTTGCGTTAAGTCGTTAGTGCCGAAACAGAAGAATTCTGCTTCTTTTGCAATTTCATCAGCGGTGATGCATGCTCTAGGAATTTCAATCATAGTACCAACTTCGTATTTAAGGTCAGATTTAGCGGCTGCGATTTCTGCGTTAGCAGTTTCAACAACGATGCTCTTAACGAACTTAAGTTCTTTTGCTTCGCCAACCAACGGAATCATGATTTCAGGAACTACTTTCCAGTCAGCGTGCTTGCTTTGAACGTTGATTGCTGCGCGGATAACTGCCTTGGTTTGCATTTTTGCAATTTCAGGATAAGTTACGCTCAAACGGCAACCACGGTGCCCCATCATCGGGTTAGATTCGTGTAAGTTAGAAATGATATCTTTAATTTGAGCAACGGTCTTGCCTTGTGCTTTTGCAAGAATTGCAATATCTTCTTCGCTGTTAGGAACGAATTCGTGAAGCGGTGGGTCTAAGAAACGGATAGTAACGGGGTTACCTTCCAACGCTTCGTAAAGTTTTTCGAAGTCGCCTTGTTGCATCGGGAGAATTTTGTCAAGCGCTGCTTCTCTTTCTTCAAGAGTGTCAGCACAAATCATTTCACGGAAAGCGTCGATTCTGTTGCCTTCGAAGAACATGTGTTCGGTACGGCAAAGACCGATACCTTCTGCACCGAGTTCACGAGCTTTAGCAGCATCTTTAGGCGTATCAGCGTTAGTACGAACGCCTAATACTCTGAACTTATCAGCCCAAGCCATAATTCTGCCGAAGTCGCCTGAAATGGTTGCGTCTACGGTTGCGATTGCACCGTCGTAAATGTTACCGGTAGAACCGTCGATAGAAATGATATCGCCTTCTTTATAAGTTTTACCAGAAAGAACGAAAGTTTTGTTTTCTTCATCAAAGTTAGTGATTGCCGAGCAACCAGAAACGCAACAAGTACCCATACCACGAGCAACAACGGCTGCGTGTGAAGTCATACCGCCACGAGCAGTTAAGATACCTTGAGCGGCTTTCATACCTTCGATATCTTCGGGTGAAGTTTCAAGACGAACGAGAATAACCTTTTCGCCTTTTGCCTTCCAAACCTTTGCGTCTTCTGCGGTGAACACGATTTTACCACAAGCAGCACCGGGAGATGCACCGAGCGCTCTAGCAGCAGGTTGAGCAGACTTCAACGCTTTTGCATCGAATTGTGGGTGTAAGAGAGTGTCAAGGTTTCTAGGGTCGATCATAAGCACTGCTTGCTTTTCATCGATCATACCTTCGTCAACTAAGTCGCACGCAATCTTTAATGCAGCGGCGGCAGTTCTCTTACCGTTT
>JAZRNE010000027.1:0-115425 GCA_045648045.1 Christensenellaceae bacterium | reverse complement strand
CCTTCAACGTTAAGCAACTTAAAGCTAACGTAAACGTTTTCAATAACTGCTGAACTTGTAGCATCATAACAAATACCACCGCCTTGAGAATAAATTTCAACGTCTGACATAGCAAGGTTTTTAACCGTGCCCCTTAAATTCATAAACAAGCCTTGTGAACCACTCTTGATTGCCGCTCTTTTAATTACGTGACCATTACCGTCAAACGTGCTGTAAAAGTCTTCGGCAGGTGCAGGTAAAGCATTTCCGCCAACGTTGATGTCTTCAACAAGAATGTAGTATTTACCTGAACTGCTATCATTTCTCATTGCGTTCAATTCGTCAAGTGTTGAAACAGTAATAAAGCCCAAAGCCTTAAAGCACAAAAGTTCGTTTTGAACAGTCAACTTTTTAGCGTAACGTGCATCATTAAAATCTGTAACTGAATTGTAAACCATTTTATTTTCAGTAGTATTTAAGCCGTTGATTTTATCTCTGAACGTAGCATAAGAATCACCACGATTACCAACAAGCGTTGCGCTTGAAACCGTGCTTATACCATAAGTATTAGTTAAATCAACGTTAGCACTTGCAGAACCAAAACCGAAAAGTATACCTGATGATGCAACCCAAGTTGTATCCGTGATATTAACAACACAGTTTGTAACTTTAGTTTGTAAAGTTTCTGAACCATAAATTTGCTTTACTAAACCGCCAGAATGGTTACCGCTCTTTATAGATGCGCTAACGTAAATATTATCAAGCGTTGCGCCTGCAGATAAGAAAGTTGCAAGAACACCTGATTGCACACCACCTAGCGTTGCGTTTTCAACGAGCAAATTCTTTATAGTTGCATTAGTGCCTATCGTTGAGAACAAACCATAAGCACCGTTAATAACAACGCCTTTAATAGTTTTTCCGTTACCATCAAGGGTAGCGTTAAAGGTTGCAGTAGGTGCTGTAAGCGCTTCGGTTAAGGTTATATCATTCATAAGAATGAAATCGCCTTCGGTAGCACTTCTCATTGCGTTAAATTCAGAAGCGTTGGTAATAGCAGTCTTTTTATCGTAATTAACGGTAACTTTATAAAGTTTATTATAGATACCGTCAACAAGAGTGTAAATGGTTGCTTCAAATTCCTTATCAGCAGATATACTACTTAAATCAATAGTAACTTCCGTGCCGTTTTGAACGAAATCAAAGGTGTTACCATTGCCATCGGTTATATACTTAATAGTGCCAAGACCAGCAACGGTTGCAACGTTGCCATCAACAGCATAGTTGTTTAATTCAACTACTTGACTTGTCATATCGGTATAAACTTTTGAATTTTCAAGATAGTTTGCAGTAAGCCATTCAACGTCTATATCATCTTCATAACCGCCTGCAACAGCATCAGCAATTGCCTTTTCTGCAACCAATGCCATTGAGTATGCTTTTGTATCAGCGTAGTCAGCCATTGCATAATCAGCGCCGTCGTTAGCCATTATGTAGCCACGTGCAACGAAATCTCTTGCTATATTGTTATAGTGAAGATTTGTGATTGATGCTTCTAAATATGCAACGCCATCTTTAACAGTCAAACCGCTCTTATAAATGTTGATAATTTCAGTTTTTGTGCCTTCGTATTTAGTCCATTCACCTAATTCTTTATCATATTCAGCCCAACCGTAAATAGCGTCTGCACCAAAAAGATTTTCTTCGGTGAAATCTTTGCCATCTTCTAAATATTCAGCAGGTGCAATTACGATACCGAAAGTTAAACTTTCATAACCGTTTGCAAGCAATGCGTTATAATCAGATTCAGACATTGATGCGATGAAACGCAAACCGTTAGTGTCGTTTTCGGGCGACGTTCTAACTTGTGCGTCACTTGCCATAGCAAAAGTTACTTGGTCAATAGTCTTGGGTGTTACGTCCGCAAATGCGCTTGTTGCCGTAAAAAGCCCCATAGCAAAGCACAATACCGCAACAACTAAAAGTGCTACTAAACTTTTTCTGTTTGATTTCATACTGTAACGTCCCCCTCGCCTGTTAAGCCAAAAATGTCGTCACGATAATCGGGAATAGATGCCAAAACAACGTCAAAAGTACACAAACCAACAAATTCCGCAACGGGTGTTTGATAATTGTTTTTCATTTCAATCCTCCTACAAAATAGATTTTTTTATAAACACGCATAAGCCTTTATATTTTTTACTAATGCGCAATTACCTTTATAAACGGCTATTCCCGAAGTTTTTTTCCTTCGGGTTTAGCACTTAAATTAACTAATTATATAATTTTGCTAAGCAAGTTTGCGTCTTTAACGGTTATTGTTCCGCCAGATACGCCCGCCTTAAAGTTTGCAACTGAGATAATCGGGTTGTTAATATTGAACGCTTGAACCGTATCACTAGCAGTTCCGCCACTTATTGCATATGCTTTAAGGTTTGCAACGTCAGAAACGAACTTGTTAGTAGTAGCATCCATACTAGCCGCAGAACTATATGCGAATGCGCCAAGTTTATAACCACTTTCACTACCGTTAGTATAAGTGTTAGTTCTTACGGTAAGATTTGAATTTACTTCCTTAACGTATACAACGCAGTTGGTTATCTTTGCTGACTCGTTACCATTTCTTACGATACCGCCTGAACCTTCAACCATAAGTTTTTTAACGCTGATATAAACGTTATCAATTTTACCAATGCTTGAAATATTATAACTAACAATACCGCCTTGACCTTTTAAGGTTGCATCAACGATTGCAACGTTTTTGAACGTACCTTTCATTGTGTAGAAAATACCGTTTGCTTTAATTGTTGCATTTTTAATTGCAAAACCGTTACCGTCAAACGTACCTGTAAATACAGTATCAACACTATCTAACTCTTGTGTAAGAGTAATATCGTTCATAAGGACAAAGTGCCCTACCGTTTCATTTCTCATTGCAAGGAATTGCGCTTCGGTTGTAATTCTTATAATACCGTCGTCAGCAACTAACAATGCACTTACTCTATCTTTAACTTCAATCGTGCCCGCTTCAACACCAACACGGAAATCGCCGATATTATATGGTTTATTGCTTGTAAGGAACGCTTGTCTTGTTGTTTCTTCGGTATAAGTTTTATCTTCATACAACCTTGAAACTTGCAAGTTTTCAACGTTAGTAACTAATCTAATAGTTGAATAATCAACGCTTGTTCCGCCGTCGTAAGCAAGAACGCCAAGTTTTAAACCTGTAATAGAAGTGCCGTCCATATAAGTTTCAGTATAAGTTTTAGTAGGCGTAACAGCCTTTACGCAAACAACCGTGTTAGTAATAGTAGGCGTTGTCCAAATGTTTCTTGCTAAACCGCCCGTACCTTCGGTAGCCATACTTGCAACGCTTATATAAACGTTATCAATCTTTGCATTTGCACTACCAACCGTGTTACAAATAACACCGCCTTGTCCGTTAAGAATTGCATCAGTTATAATCAAATTCTTGATTACGCCAGAGAAAGTGTAGAACAAACCGTTATTAGCGCCTGATGAGAACGTGGGTGCAATAAGTTTATAGCCCTTTCCGTCTAACGTACCAGAGAAAGTTTCTGACGTTGCGGCAAGATTTTTACCTTTAAGGTTGATGTCGTTTGCAAGTTCAAAGTAACCTGTGGTTGCACTTCTCATTATGTCAATATCTTTTGAACTTTTAATTAAAAGGTCTAAAACTTCAACGTCGTCTATGATGTAGCCGTATTTATCATTGAACACGCCGATTGTTACGGTTTCGTGTGTAGTAAATGCAGTTGCGCCATCAATAATTCCGTCGGTTACGGTAAATTCAACTTCATTTGAACCGTCGTACTTAATAACTTTTGTTGCATCTATTCCGTCAAAAATTTCGCTTACGTCCGCATTTAATCTTGAAAGTTTATATTCAATCTCTTTTTCAAGAATTACGTGTTTAATTTCAATTTCAATGCTATCTGAATAAACGTCACCATCATACGTTATTGATGCAACTAATCTTGTTTTGCCTGCCTTTTTACCCGTTACTACGCCTTGGTTAAAAGTGCAAACGTCTTCATTTTCTATTTCATATGAAATTGGAACTGACAATTCAGTACCTTGTTCGTACGCTACGCAAGATACGTTTTGTGTGTTTTGATAGACTTCGCCTTCAAGTTCGTCTATTGCATATAACGAACAAGCATTAACGTTGAAACTCAAACTTACGTCTCTTACAACGTTGATATTAACGTATTTGGTAGTATAATCAACGTCAACCGTTTTCCATTTTGCAACAACCTTAATGCTTGTTGTCCCCTTTGCAACTGCCGTTATTTCGCCTTGTGCATTTACAGTTGCAACGTTTTCATCAAGCGAAGTATAAGTATACGTTACGTTTGAACAATCTTTTTGCGCATAAGTCAAGTTTACGTCTATCGGGAAAACGTCGCCAGGTAACATTGTCAATGACTGTGCTGAAACGTATAAGTTTGGTATTTCTTGATTATCCACTACTGTTAAGTAACAAATTGCACTTTCTTTACCAACTTTTGCTGTTATAATCGTTTCGCCAACGGCAACGGGAGTAATTACGCCCCCGTTTACCTTTGCAACGCCTTCGTTACTTGAAGACCAAGCAATTTTTGACGCATCAGCCGTGGTTGTTGCTTTAAGTGTAAAATCTTCAAGCAAATCCATTTCATAAACGTAATAATCAAGTTCTATGCTTCCACTTTCTGTTGAACCGTTGTTTTTGTTACAAGCAGTAAAACTTACCGCAAGTGAACAAATTGCAATTAACATCACAAATAAAAATAATTTCTTTTTCATCTTATAACCCCCATTGCGCTAACATACCGCTTACTGTTTTTGATACAGGTCCTATACAGTTTACGTTACAAAGCGCTGTATCCGCTTTAAACATTAATCTTAATGCCAACAAATCGTCTGCCGAATAGTATGAACTATATATTCTTAATAGCATATATACGGGCGACATTCTTTCCGCCGCTATCATTTTGTATATTCTTGCGTATTCTTCTGGATTGCTTGTTTTAAGCGGTTCAATTTTTTCAACTGCCGTATTCATTATTGAAAGCCAACCTTCAAGCAAGTTTAGTGACCACAATTTTGCAGTTACCATAACTTCCATATGCGCATTTATCTTTTGGTTTTCTATTCTGCCTGCGGCAATTTCTTCTTTAAGATAATTCCAATGCGCTCTAAACGAATAATATGCTTTTAACATTTCTTCGCCCGCTTCTTTTCCGTATACACCATAGAAATACTTTTCAGTATATTCGTTCATATCAATCGTTGTATCCCAACGAAGTTTGCTTTCTAAATACATCTTTAACATTGACCAAGCAGATGCTAAACCTGAACTGTTACTTTGAGAGTGATCAAACAAAGAAATACAATTAACATCAACCATCGCTTGATATAAATCTTGCTTTGAATCAAAAGTGTTAAACGGAACTAAATAATCTTGATAGTTTGTATCGTAAGCATATAATGAGAACACGTTTGCGATTGCCGCCCATTCATAATAATGTGAATATTGTTCTTCATTTTCCGCCCTTGAAATAGTAAAGTCATTTTTAATCGGAGCACTCATAACGCCAAACTTTTCGTGAATTTTTAAGTTATTGTTCACAACAAATTCACCTTTTGAGTTTTTAGATACGGGTGCGTTTACAAATTTTTCGTATGCAAGCAATATCATATAAAAATCTCTTGCATAAGGCTTGCCGTCGTCGGTTTCAAACCAAGCGTAAATTTTTTCAAGAACTCTGTTACAGAAAATTATTCCGTTTGCTGATGCTGCACCGTAAGCCACCGCTGTTTCTTTGCAGTAATCACATTGACAAGTTTTGTTGATATCTTGTTGCCCCACAATCATCAATACACCGATTTGTCCGCTCTTAAATTCTTTGATAATTTCATCACGAACAGCGTCTGTCATTGTTTCAAATTGTGATTCTACGCCACGAGCCGAGAAACAAATGTCCGTTCCGTCAGGTGTATAGAAGTATGGATAATCTTTTTCGTAAGTTGACTTGGGAAGATAATTCAAAGTGTTGTGAACTGAACCAACGCCGTCAATAGTAACGTAAATTTCTTCTCTTGACATTGCCCTATACCTATTTGCAACAGTTTTATCTTTTTGCGCATAGCCATAGTTTGTTTCAAACATATTGATATCAGGAACGTCAACAATATCGTATTTTTTAACTTTTACGTCGTTTTTGATTTTTGTTAGACTATAAGAATCAACCGTGTAATAATCATAATCGAACTCTAATTCCAAAAATCCGTAAACTGAATACAACGTGCCGAAATCAGTAAACCCTAAAAGAAACATTGATTTGCCAACCGTTTTAATGATAAATCCATTTTCGTGAAGAAGTTCGTTAGTTGCTTTAATCCCAACTTGCTCAGCAAATCTTGTTTTTCCGATACATATAAACTTAGAATTTTCCGTGTATTCAACGGTATCATCAGTAACAAATGGTAAAGTTATTCCTGTTGCTTCGCTGAAAAACGCTACTAATTCGTTTTTAGCAGTTGCTTCCCTTGACGTAAAGTTTTTTGGTAAAACGATTGTATATTCACTTCTTCCACCTTCAATTAAGTAGGTATCAAGAACTTCTATTTTCCCGTCGTCTGAATTTGTCTTATTACAACCAACGCTGAAAAGCATAACTAAAACAAGAAGTAAACTAATTATATTTTTAATCTTTTTCATAATCTATTCTCCTTATTTTACTACCACGTCGTAATTTGCTTGCGATGCGTTTCCGCTAGTATCAACCGCAAAAATAATTACTTTATACGTGCCTTTTAACTTTGCCTTAAAGCCTTGCTTTGCATCATAAGTATAAGAAATACTGTTTGGTGCAATTATGGTAATAGTTGTTTTAATTTGTTCAGCGCTGTCAACGTTATCTGAAACCGTAAATTTACGTGGAGAAATTTTTGCGTTTAGTTTAATTTCTTGCGTATCTTTTTCTACTTTAATTTCAGGGCCAGTTAAGTCTTTAACGATTATGCTGAAACTCAACGAATCGGAATTGCCTATATCGTCTTCAAACGAGATAGTAATTTTGTACGTGCCGTACATATCAAGTTTGAATTTATAAGTGCCGTAAACGTCAACTGCTTTTAACGTAACACCGTCAACACTTTCAACGTATTTGTTTTCAGGATTTGTAACCGTAATCTTACCAACGCTATTAATTGCCAACACGTCAACAGGTTTAATGTTTGATAAAACAATTTCTTGATTGATTGTTTTAAGCCCTGTGTCTATGCGGTTATAAAGTTGCGGTGCGTTAAAGTCATCCGTTTTTTCGCCACAAATTACTTGGTTATTAATTTTTGAAATCAACAACTTTGATTGATAATTCGTGTCAACGCCGTTAAGTTCAAATGAAAGTTTTGCAAGCACGTTTTCAAAACCTGCAAACACGTCGTTCGTTATGGTATATACTTTATTGTTTACCATTAACGTTTTATTATTGTTTGAATAAGTTAAAACGTAAACTTCGCCACTTTCAAATGAATTTGTGCAAAGGAAACTAACCTTATCGTTAAACGACAAAACGCTTTGCGCTACACCGTTGGTGGTGAACTTAATCAATAAACTTTCAATGCCGTTATCAAGTTGAATTTTCAAAGTCTTAAAGTTACATTCGGGCACTCTAAACGTTATCGTAAAGTCTTGAACGAGTACGTCGTTTATAAACGACATTTTTGAAGTTTCTTTCGTTGCCTTAAATCCTGCATGGTTAAATGACAAATCGCTTTCGTCAAACACTAAAGAATTATCTTCGCTAACGAAATATTTGTGCATTTGCATTTCGTATGAGCCATACTTTGCGTCAATAACGGGAACGGTTTTTTCATAAACCAAATTATTTTCGCAGTAAACTAATATTTTTGCTTGTTCACTTGCAAGAACTTTAAGCATTGTGCCGTCTAACTTCGCTTGGCTGTTAGCGTCAAACACGTAGTATATTTCCGCAGTTTTTTCTTCTGGTGAACCAGAACTTAATTTATAGCAAACAACTTCGCCTAAATCGTAACTTGCATTTTTTAGGAAGTATTCAGGAAGTTTAGGTTGTGTTTTTAATGCGTAACTTCCGTTTGCAACGTTAATTTGAGTTTCGAACTTGCTTACCCCGTTTGCGTCGGTTACTTCACAATATAATTTATATTCACCACTATATAAAGCCGTTAAACTATACTTACCATCTTCCAATTTAAGGTCGTATACTATATTTTCGTCGCTTGTTTTAATTGCGTAAAGTTTTGTTTCATATTGTCCGCTTGTGCCAGATACTGACGGAACATCAAACAATGCAACCTTACCCGACTTAACGCCTTGCGGTAAAGTTCCAAAATCAACTGCTACTAACGATTCGTCAACCGCTTGTACCGATACGCTTGCAACGCTTTGCGTGCCGTATAAGCCTGTGGCGGTATATCTAATCGTATATCTACCCGCTCTTGTAGGTGTAAAGTAGCCGTTATCGCACGCTACGTCGGCATAACCGTTATATAAAACGTCTATATCACAGTCTACAACACCTGAGTAAACGTCTAATGCCGTTGCGTTAAACAACTTGAACGGTTGACCAACTATTGCGTATAAGCCATCTTCTTTTTCTACCGTAATTTCAGGTTTAGCGGTATTATCAAATTCAGTATTTGATAAATCTTCACCTAAAATATCGGTTATAAAGAAATTGAAGTTTGCTGTGTTATAACTATCAGCGTAAACACTCAAATAGCATTCGCCAGTTGTGAAGCCATCCCAAAATTCATTAAAGAACAACGAATTATCGAAATCAACGATAAGGTTACCACCATAAGAATTGTATTGTGGACAACCGTAAATTTCTTTTTCAGCATAGTTCATTGAAAGAGAATAACCCCTTTTGCCGTAACCTGTTGTTGCCGTGAACGAGAAGTTTGATTCATAACCCGTAGATGCTTCTACACGCTTCGTATAATATTCGCCGTTATAAAGTAAACTTGATGAACTTACAACTTGAATACCTGTGTATTTTTGGTTTGCCGTTTTTGCACTTTGATATGCGTTGCCAGCACCTTTGCCTTGCGCTAAATCAACGTGCCAAGTTTTAACTATAACGTAATTATTTTCATCATAAGCGTCGGTAAGTTTAACGTATACTTCGCTTGCATCAGCCAAACCTTGTGACATAGGTAATGCAAAAAAGCCAAGTATTTTATCAGATTTAACTTTGCCTGTTAAATCAAGCGGAACGTTATATCTAAATTCATCACCATACGCAAGTGAAACGGTTAAACCTTCAACATCAGCAACTTTTTCATTTAAGCCGTATGCTATCGTTGAACTTTCACCAACCGAATAAACGCTGTTTACAACGTTAATCTTCTTTTCGCTTTGCAACAAATCGCCGTTGAGTTTCTTATAATAAGTTAAAGTGTATTCACCAGGTTCACTTAAAACAACGCTATTTTTTGTAGTTGTGCGACCTGATGGAAAAGCAACTTTCCACTTTTCAGCGTTCAACTCATTTCCCTTATAACTAATTACTGCTGACGGGATTTGTAAAGTTTCCCCCGCAACGTATTTAGTTTTCAATTCTTGCGAAAGCGTAACTTCACAAGAATATGCCTTTGCGCTATTTTGATTATTTACAAGCGTGAACAATCCAAAGGTTGCAATAACTAACCCTAATAGCACAAAAAGTATTTGTTTTTTTAATTTTGCACTCATTTTCTTCTCCTATTCTTTTACACCACCGGCTGATAAATTGCCAAGTAATTTTTTGTTAAATATGATAAACATAATCGTTGTAGGCACGAACAATAACATTGCGCCTGCAATTCTGTGCGGACCATCAGACAAGCCCGTTACAGTTGTTGTTGACATTTTGAATATACCGTATGCCAACGTCGGATGTGTTGGTAAATAAATTAAAACCGTTGAATAATCGTTCCAATATTCAATGAATTTAATCAACATAATAGTTCCGAAAGTATTAAACAACAACGGGAAAATTATTGAAAAGAATACTCTCCATTCCGACGCTCCGTCAATATACGCTGCATCAGAATAATCTTTTGCAAGCATTTTTGACGCACTATGGAATATTAAGAAGTAGAATCCTTGGAAACTGAATTTTTGAATCCAGTTACCAAACAAACTATCGTAAACACCTGTGGTTTTTGCCATAGCAATACTTGATGCAGTCGTACCAAAGATAGGTATAATCATAACCACAATAACCAAAGAATAAATGAATTTGCTTATTTGCCAGTTATCAAATTTTGCAACGACGTATCCCATAATGCAATGACAGAACGTTGTTACGAAAGCACCGCCTATCGTGTAAACCAACGTGTTATATATTAGTTCAGGGAATAAACTTACTTCTGTTTCAACTATATATTTTTCACCGTTTACAAAAACGTTTTTAGAAATGTAGAAACTAAAATTTTGAATAACGTCAAGATAGTTTTTAAATTGCCATTTTGTTGGAAAACCTGCTGGATTATCTAAAAAGTCCATATTTGTCTTAAACGACGTTGATAAGCCGAATATCAATAAACTTACAAGCACCAATGCAAAGGCTGTTAAGAATAAGAATAAAATTGCTTGAAACCAGTAATTTTTAATTAACTTAAACATATTCACACCCCCTAATCAACGCTTGGACCAAACTTGGTCATAATACGCCTTATCGTAAACGTGCACGCTGATATGATTACCGTCAACACTAAACCTATTGCAGACAAGTGTGGGTAAATATCCGGTCCGCCCTGTTGTACTTCACGATACATATAATATCCGAGCGTAAACAACTTCTTTTCCGCCGTTTCTGCATAAAAATCGTATAGCAACATTTGGTTTGCAAACAAGTTTGCAAGACCACTCACGATAAAGTTTATAAACGTTGGGAAAATCATAGGCAACGTTATATACCAAAATTCTTTAAGCCTTGAAACGCCGTCTAACTCCGCTGATTCTACTACCGATTCGGAAATGCTACTCATACTACTTGTGTAAATTAATACGTTATTACCAAACGACAAGTAGATTGACATAAACATTATCGTATAAAATTGAGTGTTCAAATTTGCTAACAACCCAACCATTGTTTCGCCTGTAAAAAGATTATACAAATACGGAACGCCGATATCGGCAAAATATTTGTAAATTGATACAACTGAAACGTTAGATAAAATATGCGGTAAGTATAAAATTACCCTAAACGCAAACGAGCCAAAAAACTTTTTATAAACGTAATATGAGAATAGCAATGCTAACGACGTGCCCGCTAAAAGGGTTACGCCGTAAAGCACTAAACTATTTTTCATTGCATTTAATATCAATCCGCCCTTAGAAAGTTCTTCAAATAAATCTATAAAGTTTTGAAATTTATTGAAAGTATATAAGCCGGTATAAATATCAAATTCTTGAAAAGCAAACAATATTGCTTGAAAATTTACAAGAATATAATATATAAAAAATTGAAGTAACGGTAAGGTTGCAAAACTTACGTAAAAAAGTATTTGCTCTTTCTTACGTGCACTTACAACTTTCTTCTTCCCAAAAGCCTTTTCGTTTTCCATTAAAAAACACTCCAAATTATTTATTTAAGTTATTCCACCAAGATTCTCCACGATATGTGGCAATTCCTTCAAAGAAATTATCTAACGTTTGTCCATCTCTAAATGCGTTAATCGGGTATGAATAATCTTCACTTGTAAACAACGAACCTGTCAAAGTAGACAAATTAAATGAAGACATATTCTTTACGAAAATATTTGCATTTGAGAAAGGAACTACTACTTGTCCGTTTAACTTAATATCGTATACTGATTTTGAGAATTCTGACAATGCGTTGTATTCATCTGAACTTAATTCGTATTCATAGTTTCTAAACATACCGTTTACAACAGTTCCGCTTGTCAACATTTCATCAGTACATAAGAATTGCAAGAATAATTTTGAAACTCTTTTTGCAACTTCGGGGTTTTTGCTTGCATTGATTGCGTGTGCATTTATAATGCCATATTGATATGACGAGTCAACGCCTACTTGCTTAATACCGTCGGCTTGGGTTATACCGTTTTCCCCAACAGTTCCGATTGCTTGTACCCTACCTTCATATTGATGAGGCATTGGCATCATACGGTAATTCATTTCATCATAGTATTCAGGATATAAGTCTTTCATTTGCGCTAAGTTGTTAGCGTCTTTTGATTCGTTTTCCCAGTAAGAACCTTCAATCAACATACCTACGGGTTGACCGGTTTTTTCACCACGCAAGAAGTTTAATTGTGCGTCGGTATGTGATAATGCTGACGTTAAACTTGCAGGTGTCATATACGTGCTAACTCTTTCGGGTGAGAACACGTATTGCATAAAGTCTAATGCGTAATATCTTGATGCTTGACGTGAAAGTAAATATCCGTTGTTTACGTCAATAGTTTGGTCTTCAATAACCTTGATTTTACCGCCTTCTTTCACAATTTTACCATTTGAATTCAATTCAACGATATCAGTTGTGCCATAGCGGGTTGAATCTGCTGAAAGTGAAAGCATAACTTCATTATATCCAGCAAGGTTTGCCCACAATGAATTAAATAAGTGTTGAGTATAGTGATATGAATATGCATAACAAATGAACGGTGTAATATTTAAGTGCACCATGCAGTCGCATAACTTCTTATATTCTTCTACTGAAGACGGCAAACCGTCGTCACTTGTGCCATATAAAGCATCAGGCCCAGTTGATTTTTTAACGCCACTATTCAAGATAAATCCGTACCTTGGGTCGCTTGCATTTTTTACAGGAGCATCAGCGGGATTATCTGCAAAATACAAACCTTTTTCTTCAAATAAGTGAATGTTATAAGTTACGCCACTTAAATATTGATAAGATGGAAGTGCATAGTAACCACCGTTTACTGCCGTTAAAGCCGCTTTTGTGTCTGTGTTTAATTTATCTTCAATAGTCTTATCTTCGCCAGGTAATTTTTCCCTAACGATATCAGTCAATTCAACAAAATCGCCCGTTGCAATATAGTTGTTGAACATATTGCCACCCGTAAAGAAAACGTAGTGGTTAGAGCCTTTTAATTGCCCCAAAGCAACTTGCTTATCGCTCTTGATTTGTACTTGAACACCAGTCTTGTTTGGTTCAAAACTTGTATCTTTATAATACTCTTCAAAACGAATCTTCGCTTCATCCAACCAAGCACGCCCGATACCACCTTCATAGTTGGCAACGTAAACTTGTGTTTTGTTAGGGTCAATGCCACCCAAATTGTTGTTTGGCTTACAACCACCTAACACGCCTACTGATACAACTAACGCCATACACAACGTAATTGCTTTCAACAGCCCTTTCTTCATAAAATCCTCCTCTGCCTTTGCTGGCAATTAAAAATATTTTTTTGCAAATCACTATTCGCATTAAGCCTTATTAAATAAAACTAATTTTCGCAGTTTTGCATTACGTAAAGTTCTCCGTTTACCCCGTCAAACTCTTTTCCCTGCTCGAAAATAATTTCTATCTCGTTTCTACCCGTTTTCCATTTTGGATTAAACGCCATATTGCTCTTGTCGTAAATCCTTTTCTTGAAAAACTCGCTCTTTTCAACTTCGCAACAGTTAAAATAGATTTTATACTCTCCGCTAAAAGTCCACTTATCAAGTAATATATAATCACTTTTATCTACACATTCAATTTGCGCCTTGAAAATCGCTTTTTGCGGATAAATACTTTCTAATCTAGGCGCCCTATCAAAAAACGGAACTTTATAGCGTGTTTTATAAATATCGTCCTGCGTACCTAAAACGTCACGCAGTCTTGCCCACTTAATTTGCCCGTCAAACGTTTTTACACCGTCTTTTTGGGTAGTTAGTTGCCACTTTTCTACCGCCATTCTCATTCCTTTGGGCTTATAAGTTAAATCAAAATTACCAAAGTCGTTAGCGTTAAACTCTTTTTCGTTAGGAACTTTATAAATACCGTCAACTTCTTCAAACGAATTTTCCGATACAATCAAAAATAACGATTCATATCCATTTAACGCAAGCGAAACTTTTCCGTCAAAAACTTTAAGCAACAACTTTTTATCGCTTTCCGCATCATAAACACAAACGTTTTTATCAACCGATACTGAAAAGTTGCAAAATCTTTCGCTATTGTTGAAAACAAAAAACATTTCACCTTTTTCGTTTTTCTTTTTATACGCCAACAAATCTTGCGTATCCCCAAAAAAACTTTCGGATTTTTGCAAAAATTCAAGCGAACTGTTGTACTCAACAACTTCAACGCCTTTTTCTTTTAGATATTTAAGCAAGTTGTTTTCTTCATTTCCAACGTTAAATATTACTACTTTTGTATACGTAGCGCTTCCTATACTTAACTTTCCGTTTTCAATACTTGCATCATAAACCGCTTGAATATCCGAACAGTCTACGCCAAGTTGAACTTTTGCCGCCGCCCCGATAAAATTGAAATATTGATTTTCAATCTCTTCAACACGGGCATTGCGCTTTAACCCAGTATGCCCTGTTGGTAACGGCACTTCTTCTGAAAGCGCTGAATACGGCATAACGGCTAGAATATCGTTCTTCCTTTCGTATTCGTGCAATAATTTGCAACACCTACCTGCGTATTCGGCAAATTTTATATATTCATCAAACTTTGCATCTTGAAAGAAAAACGACTTTCCCGCATCCGCCCTTTGAAAAGCAGAATATCCATAATGGAATGCGTGCGGAACTAACTTGTTTATACCGTTTACAAACAACCAGTCACCCGTTCTTTTTAACACGGGATACCCTGCGTCAAACGGAAATAATGCAAAACACTCCGCAAGCACGGTTTGATTGTTTTCGTGGGTTGCTGCTGAAACCGCTAAGTTTGCCCCCGATAAAAGCATTGGGCGTTTATAACTGCCTATATTGTAGGTTATTATATCGTACCCTGGTAGCCCAATAGTTCTTGTGTTTCTATATATGTTTTGCCCCGAAAGCATTTGCCCGAACAAAGATTCTTCTCCGCCGTAATGCCCCGTCATAATAAGTCCGTTTTCATCACACCACGTTCTTATCGGCAAAACAAAGTTTTCATTAAACAACTTGGTGCAAGTTTTTACGTAATCTCTTCTAAACTTCGCTTTGTCGCCTTGATAGTCCGCACAAAGTTTATAATAATTATTCTCTGCTTTATAACCAAAATCATTTAAGAATTTTTTAGGCAATTCACCCGTGTATGGTATAATTCCTCCAACACACGGCTCATCTAGGAATATACCGGGGATTTCTTTACCAAAATATTCCCCAACGTATTTTTTATATTTATCGTGTATGCTTTTTATAAACTCTTTGGTAGTTTCCGCATTTAAACAATCCGCCATTGCGCTAAAACGTTGGTCTATAAATACCGGCTCTAAATACGCAACGTAAACTTCACTTTGTTTTGGAACGTCCGCTTCAAATACTATTTCAGTATAGTTCGTTTCGCCCCTTATATGTTTATAATGTAAATCACTCAAATCAGAGCAATACACCCTATCAACTTCCGCTTTGTACCAGTTACGGCGAATAGGCCCGAAACATTCTTCTAAAACGGTAACTTCTTCTACCCCGTTTATTGTTTGAACAACGTAACCGTATAACCCCTTTACTCTGCCCAAAACTTTTCTTACAACGCCACCATCTTTTGCGTCAAGTTTAATAACCTTTAATGCGTGCGCTTGTAATTCAGGTCTATCTATAACAATTTTGCCACCTAAATTGCCACTTGGGTAAGAATCTTCATCATAAAGCCAAACTTTTATGTTTCTTTCCTTTGCCTGTTCAACAATGTATTTTACGTTGTTAAAAAACAACTCCGTGCCATACCCTTCATACACGTTTCCATCACGAACATGCAAAAAAAACGCATCAACACCTATGTTTTGCATAACGGAAAGTTGCGCTATTATTTCGTCTTTATCAAAGTCATCATTTATAAACCAAAAAGGTATCGGTTCATAGGATTTATATCTATTCACCTTTCCACCCCGTATACAACCTCGTTTTGTTATATTATAATATTGTTTAATTGTTTTTTCAATGGTCGATATAAGCAAATTTTTGGGGCAAAATGATACTTTTACATTTTTTATATCTTTTTACTTTACACCCACTTAAAAATTTGCTATACTCTAAAAAACTGGGGGCGAAAATGAATAAACATAACATTAAATTTTTAGTAGGCGAATCTGAAATATCTAATAAAAAAATTGCATTTATAAACTCTTCAAGAAATGCTGAACCACACTACCACTACTTCGTTGAAATCGTGTATTTTTACAAGGGTAGCGGAACGCATATCATCAACAATAAACAATACCCCATTAAAAGTGGCGATTTGTTCCTTATCAATCCCTTTACGGCGCACTCTTACAAAACCAATAATGATGCACCTGTTGAAGTTTATAACATTATTTTTTATACTGAATTCTTATCACCCACCGTTTCTCCTGAACGTTTTATCGATAACTTGCACAAGGAATTTTTCGATACCCCCTATAAACACGATAGAACAAAAACTAAATTCATTAAACTTTCGGGCGATATTCACCACTCCTTCCTTTCTTTGTTCAAGATGATTGAAGAAGAATTTGCTAAAAAGAACGAAGGCTATCTTATTTGTTTGAAAAGTTTGCTTACTTTTTTAATTACAAAAATTTATAGATATTCAAAAACTAATGAACAAAAAAACAGTTTATCCTTAAAGAATAAACTGCTGTTAGACCAAGCAATTGCCTATGTGAAAAATCACGCTTCCGAAGATATTAAACTTGAAACTTTGGCTAAAAAATATTATTTTTCCGTTTGCTATTTTAACCGTCTACTTAAATTGCATACGGGTATGACTTTCGGACAATTTTTGCAACAAGAACGAATTTTGAACGCAACAAAACTGTTGCAAACCACCGATTTATCTATTGATGAAATTTGCGGAAAAGTTGGTTATAAAGACATAAAATTTTTCTACTCTATTTTCTCTAAACACGTTGGAATTTCACCCGCAAAATATAGAACTTATATCCGCCAAGAAAACTCTAAAAATTAATTTTTCGCATAAAAAAAGGACTTCCAAACTTTGATTTAGAAGTCCTTTTGATTTTATAAAATCGTTAGTAATTTACTAATTACTTATTTAATGCAACTTGAACTGCAACTGCGCATGCAACGGTCATTTTAGCCTCGGGTTGTTACCAGCACCGATTAAGCCCATCATTTCTTTGCATTAGTAATCTTTGAAACGCATGTAGGAAAAAGAAAGCTTTTTATCCCCAAAGGATAGTAGAGCGGTTATTTATGCATTTTCTATTTTATTCATAATAATAGATTTTACTTTTTCAGCACAATTAAATGCTTGTGCCTTATAAATGCCGTGAGTAGTATGTATAATAATTTCGTGGTTGTTGACAGTATCTAAATGTGTAATGTTGGCATAATTTATTGAAAAATTCGTTCCTGCAAATCCTTCGTTATTCTTAATGCAAGATACACCTAAAACAACATTTTTATAAGCTTCAATATATGACATTTTGAAGCGCATATTTTTTGATGACACCGTGGTGCCATAAATTAACGTTCCAATTACAGAAAGCAAAACACCAACGATTAGAGACAAAAATACCGCCACGATAACGCCAATCACCAATATACCAATTATTCCGGGAAGTGTATCTTTTAAATATACCAAATCATACAAGGATTTTGTAGATATAATGAGTTCGCCTTTCTCCTTGACATCATTTGTAAAGTTCACAAACTTATTATGCTGGTGTAGTTTTATTCCACAATGTGGACAAATTTCAGCTTTATCCGATACATTATTGTTACATTCAGGACAATTTATCAGTGCCATATTTCCTCCTTTATATCCGTGATAAATCACACATATTTTTAGTTCTCATATTTTAAAATTAGACACATCATAATAGAATTTTCTAAAATGATGTGTCCAACTTTGTTTATTATTGATTTTAATTTGTTAAGATTTTTACAATTTTAAACTCAAAAATTAGAGTTCATTAAAACCTTAAAATAATCAGTAATTTACTAATTATTTATTGAGAGCAACTTGAACTGCAACTGCGCATGCAACGGTCATACCAACCATTGGGTTGTTACCAGCACCGATTAAGCCCATCATTTCTACGTGAGCGGGAACTGATGATGAACCTGCGAATTGTGCGTCAGAGTGCATTCTACCCATAGTATCGGTCATGCCGTAAGATGCAGGACCTGCTGCCATGTTGTCGGGGTGCAAGGTTCTACCTGTGCCGCCGCCTGATGCAACGGAGAAATAACTCTTACCGTTTTCGATAGCCCACTTCTTATAAGTACCAGCAACGGGGTGTTGGAATCTAGTCGGGTTAGTTGAGTTACCGGTAATTGAAACGCCTACGTTTTCAAGTCTCATAATAGCAACGCCTTCGGGTACGCTGTCAGAACCGTAACATTTAACGTTTGCTCTTGCGCCCTTACTGAAAGCCTTTTCTTCCAACACTTCAACTTCTTCGGTTGCGGGGTTGAACTTGGTTTCAACGTAAGTAAAGCCGTTAATTCTTGAAATGATATAAGCAGCGTCCTTGCCTAAACCGTTAAGGATAACTCTTAAAGGTTTAACACGAACTTTGTTTGCGTTAAGAGCGATTTTGATTGCGCCTTCAGCAGCCGCGAAAGATTCGTGACCAGCCAAGAAACAGAAACATTCGGTTTCTTCTGAAAGAAGCATTTTACCCAAGTTGCCGTGGCCTAAGCCAACTTTTCTGTTTTCAGCAACAGAGCCGGGAATACAGAAAGATTGAAGACCGATACCGATATTTGCAGCAGCGGTAGCAGCACTCTTATCACCCGTCTTTTCAGCAGCCTTTAATGCGATTGCAGAACCTACAACGTAAGCCCATTTTGCGTTTTCAAAACAGATAGGTTGAGTTTCTTGAGTAATGGTGTAAGGGTCAATACCATATTTATCGCAAATTTCTTTACATTCGTCAATAGATGAAATGCCAAATTCTTTCAAGGTAGCAAGAATTTTGGCTTCACGTCTTTCATAACCTTCAAATTGTGCCATAATAACTCTTCCTCCTATTACTCTTTACGCGGGTCGATATACTTAACCGCACCGTCTTCTGCTTTAAAGCGACCGTAAGTGCCTTTAGACTTTTCGTACGCTTCGTTGGGTTCCATGCCTTTCTTAATAAAGTCTGTCATCTTGCCGAGTGAAACGAATTCGTAACCGATAACTTCGTCATTTTCGTCAAGTGCCATTCTCGTGCAGTAACCTTCGGTCATTTCAAGGTATCTTACGCCTTTTGCCTTCGTGCCGTACATAGTACCTACCATTGAACGAGCACCTTTACCAAGGTCTTCCATACCTGCGCCGATAACTAAACCGCCTTCAGAGAAAGCAGATTGCGAACGGCCGTAAACGATTTGAAGGAACAATTCTCTCATTGCCGTGTTGATTGCGTCGCAAACCAAGTCGGTATTGAGTGCTTCAAGAAGGGTTTTGCCGGGAAGAATTTCTGCTGCCATTGCCGCAGAGTGAGTCATACCCGAACAACCGATAGTTTCTACGAGCGCTTCTTCAATAATACCGTCTTTAACGTTCAAAGACAATTTGCAAGCACCTTGTTGGGGTGCACACCAGCCTACACCGTGCGTATATGCGGAAATATCTTTAATTTCCTTTGCTTCTACCCATTTACCTTCTTCAGGAATGGCAGCAGGTCCGTGCTTCGGGCCTTTGCATACGCAGGTCATTTCTTTAACTTCAGTTGTATACTGCATAAATCTATGCCTCCATAATGTTTGTTTAATTTCACTTTTTTTAGTATAACATATAGTCGAATTTTTTACAATTATTTTAATTGATTTTTTAGCGCTTTATTTGTTTTTTTCTATTTTTTGCTCGTTCGTTCTCTTAAAATGAAACAAATATTGTTGAAAATATCCCGAATTTTCCTTGAATTTTTCAACGAACCACTCGGAAATTTGCGCGCGATTTTTTATTTTACCCTTAAAATCTTCACGGTAAACCTTTTCTATCCAAGTATCTACGGGGAAACTATCCGAACGGTGATATCCGAAAAAGGTTACGCAATCGGCAACTTTTGGACCGACGCCGTAAATTTTAATCAACTCTTTTTTAATTTGCGCCGTTGCAAGCGAAGAAAATGCGTTTATATCTAGCCCTGATTTTATACTTTTTGCAAGACTTAAAATATATTCCGCACGGTAGCCTAACCCTATACCTTTATATAATTCTAGCGTTGCGTTCGCCATATTTTCGACGGTGGGAAAAGCGAAATAATCCATACCGAAAGCACTTTTTCTTTGCCCTAACTTTTCGCACAATTTTTCAATAATCCCCTTTATTCTAGGTATATTATTATTTTGCGAAACCACGAACGAAAACAGCGTTTCGGTTAAATCTTGATTGAGAATTCTTATCCCCTTGCCACTTTTTGATGCGCGCTCTAAAATTTCAACGCCCGAAGTTAGCGCGCTATTAAAAATTAGAGAATAATCACGACTTAAATCAAAGTAGTTGGTAAAATAATCCCTATCGCTTGCGTTGCACTCTATAACGGCGCTATCGCCGTCGTTATACGCGTAGGCGCACTTATCCAAAGTAAAAATTAGATAGCCGTTTTTATAGGGCTTAAACCTAAAAACTTGCCCGCATTCAAGCGTGTCTTTAATATTAAAATAATCTTTGTTAAAGGTAATTTTTTCCATAATCGTAAAAAATAACGGGCTGAGCAAACTCAACCCGTTTTCTTTTAGTTTTCTTTAGCGTATACGCTAACTTTCTTATCCTTTCTGCCCATTCTTTCGAACTTAACTACGCCGTCAATAAGAGCGAACAAAGTGTCGTCCTTACCGATACCTACGTTGTTACCGGGGTGGATTTTAGTTCCGCGTTGACGAACGATGATGCCGCCTGCTAAAATTTCTTGACCGTTAACTCTTTTAACGCCGAGTCTTTTGGAGTTACTGTCTCTACCGTTCTTGGTGCTACCACCACCTTTGTGGTGTGCAAATAATCTAAATAAAAACATCATAATTATTCTACCCTCCAAAATTACTTCGCAACGATTTCAAGAATCTTTACTGCGGTGAAAGGTTGCCTGTGACCTTGCTTTTTCCTTTCGTTCTTCTTTGCTTTGTACTTGTAAACAACGATTTTCTTATCCTTGCCTTGTTCAAGCACTTCACCTACTGCCTTAAATGCCTTTGCTTCATCAGCAACTTTGATTCCGTTTTCATCAGAAACCATCAACACGTTGAGTTCAACTTTGTCGCCAACGTTTGCGTTAAGTTTTTCAAATCTGATAACTGAACCAACTTCTGCCTTGTACTGCTTTGAACCGTTTTCTACGATTGCGTACATATCAATACCTCCTGCTAACCAGTCTCGCCGAATATTTTATTTGGGGTAGCGTTTTTTTACACTTTAAAATAACCCCATCCGAGCGGCTACCTGAGTATTCTATCTTATTTGCGCCTTTTTGTCAATCATTTTAGCATAAAATTTTTTTATTTTCTCAAACTATTTTCAATAATTGTTTTGGAGGTTATTTTTATGAACGATTACAATCAAAAAGCCGTTAACGACGTGTATAAAAACGCTCATATTGCTTTGCAAAGTATTTCCGACCTTTTACCCGCCGTAGTTGACGACGATATTAAGACTGAACTTAAAGAGCAGTACGAAGGCTATGAAAAACTTATAGGCGAAATTTCTTCGTTTATGGCGGAAAACGGCGTTGAACCGAAAGACGTTAGTCCCTTTAAAAAGGCTATGCTTTGGAGTAGCATCAAAATGAAAACTATGATGAACAACAGCCGTAACCAAGTTGCAGATATGATGATAAACGGTACGGTTATGGGCATTAACGAACTTACCGCAATGAAAAACGAAGGGCAAAACCTTGACGACGGCGTTTTGAATTTACTGCAACAACTTCTTTCGCTTGAAGAAGATTACGAACAAAGGTTGAAAAGATTTTTATAAAAACTTAAATTTCTTTGGACGGCCGGTTTGGCTGTCTTTTACATATTTTTGTTTTCATTACGGATATTAGAATTATGCACGTAAAAAAATCTTTAACTAAAAACGTTGAAATATTAAAAAATAAGTTGCAGTCGGAAGACATTACTTTTTTAGACCTTAAAATCGGAAAAACCGCCGCCACGCTCGTTTTCGTGAACGATTTAACCGACAAAGAACACATGGGCGAACTCATCTTAAAACCCGCGTCTACCTTTAAGGGTGAACTTTCCGCAACGCCGTTCTTTAACGCCTTTTTAAGCCCTGAAAAAACCAAGGTTTTCGATTTTGATACAGCCACTACCGACCTGCTTTTAGGAAACGCTTTGCTTATTGCCGACGGTATTGATTTTATTTTGTCTTTCGGGCTCAAACAGTTTGAAAAAAGGGCTATCAGCGAGCCCCCGACTTCGACGGTTATTAAAGGGCCGAGAGAAGGTTTCGTTGAACTTTTGCCCGTCAATATCAGTTTAATCAGGCGAAAACTTAAAACGCCCGACCTACGCATTGAAAATTTATGCATAGGCAAATATTCTCGAACGCCCGTCGCCGTTTGCTATATAAACGGAATTACCGACCCAAAATTAGTTAAAAAACTCAAAGAAAACCTTAAGAAAATAGATATCGACGCCGTACTTGATTCTTCGTACGTTTCTAAATTTTTAGGGAAAAGAAAAGTTTCCGTCTTTAAGCAAGTCGGCAATACCGAAAAGCCCGATATTTTGGCGGCAAAAATGCTTGAAGGCAGAGTTGCCGTTCTCGTTGACGGCTCGCCTATTGCACTCACAGTCCCCTACTTATTGATTGAAGATTTCCAAAGCCCAAGCGACTATTACAATTCGGCTTACAGCGCTACGACGGCTAGATTTTTGCGTTTGTTTTCCGTTATTATTTCGCTATTTTTACCCGCCGTTTACGTCGCTGCGGAACTTTTCCACTTACAACTTATTCCGTTAAGTTTTTTACTGACCATCGTCAACAGCATTAAAGGCATTCCTTTATCGCCTAGTTACGAAATGTTTTTTACGCTGATGATTTTTGAAATACTGAACGAAGCGAGCGTGCGTATGCCAAAATACGTCGGTATGGTAGTTTCTATCGTAGGCGGTTTGGTTTTGGGCGAAACTGCCGTTACCGCGGGCATAATTTCCGCGCCGACGCTTATGATTGTGGCGCTTTCGGGAATTTGCCTTTACACCGTGCCTGAACTTGAACAAATTTTTTCGCTTTTGCGGTTATTCTTTTTGATAATTGCGGGCACGATAGGGCTTTACGGATTGCTTTTAAGCGTTTCCGCCATCGTTATTTACTTGATTTCTTTTGAAAACTACGGCACGCCACTTTTCGCACCGTTTTCGCCCCTAATCGTTTCCGACCTAAAAGACGGATTTTATAAGGGATTTATTCAAGAAACTAGTTCTCGCCCACGCTCTATCAGAAGCGTAAATAAAAGGCGATTAAACGACGAAAATAAGGAGAATTAAATGCATTTTCAATTAAAAACTCGGCAAGTTTGCCTTTTTATTATCGCTTTCATGCCGGTTACTAAACTTTTTATCTTGCCAAGCGTTTTAGCCGAGCACGCCAGCGAAGATATGTGGATTAGCGCTACGATTAATCTCTTGTTGGATTTTATTACCCTTTTATTCGTTTTACACGCTTGCAAAAGGGCAAAAACTGATTTTTTTACGCTACTTGAAAATAATTTAGGTAAGCCTTTAACGAAAATAGTTACGGCGCTTTATCTCGTATATTTTTTGCTTAAAATTATTATTCCACTTAACGAACAAAAAGACTACGTTGAACTGACGCTTTACACGCTTATGCCAAGTAAGTTTTACTTTTTGCCTTTCTTCGGCGTTGCATTGTATTTTTGCACTAAAAAACTGCGCATCGTTGGGCGTGCGTCCGATTTGTTTTGGTTTTTTACAATAACGGGAATCGTTCTTTTGATAGCGTTATCTATACCAAACTCTGATTTTGGGGCTATTCTTCCTATCGGCAAACAGAGCGCTAGAAAGGTTTTAAGTGGCAGTTACGCAACGCTAGGCTGGTTTGGCGACGTTTCTTACCTAATTTTTTTCATAGGAAATTTTGAGTATAAAAATAAGGACGGACTTAAAATTATCGCATCTTTTTTAATATCCGCTTTTGCAATTATTGCCTTTTTAATCGTTTTTTATTGCGTTTTTACTTCGATTGCGTTTAGGCAAAGATTTGCCCTTACTGAAATTTCAAAGTACACCGCAGTCATCAATAACGTAGGTAGATTTGATTACGTGGGGATTATTCCGATACTGTTATCTTCAATATTTGCCCTTGCAATCCCCTTGTTTTTATCGGCAAAAATTTTAAACTATTTTTTTCAGTTTAAGAAAACTTGGATTTCGGCGTTAATTGTTTCAGGAATAGAGTTTTTAATTCTTGTTTTTTGCACGCAATATTATTCGAGCATTGAAAATTTAGTTATGAAATACTTGGGGGCGTTCTTTTTGCTTATGGCAAACGTTTTGCCTATTTTTACCGCTTTATTAAAAAACAAGGAGAATTACGATGAACTCAACGCTTAAGGCTAAACTCTTATTTATTTTGATTGCCGTTATGTTTTTGTTCTTTTTTTCAAACGACTTTGGACTTATCGACGTGGAAAAAACCTCAATCATAACTGCGATTGCTATTGACAAAGAGCAAAACGAGTTTGTGATTACCGCACAAATTGCCGTGCCCGAAGCAACCGACGCAAATACCGAAAACCTAAAAACCCAGTTAGTTGGAAAAGGCAGTACGGTTGGCGGAGCGCTATCCGACCTTGGCAACGTTTCGGGGTGGTTTCCTAAACTTGCTTTTTGCAACTTGATTATCCTTGGAAATTCTCTTACCGAATACAACGTTATAGACGCGCTTGATTACTTTGCAAAAACTCTGCGCATTCAAGATTCGGCGTTAGTTGCTCTTTCGGAAAAATCGGCAAGTGAACTTTTATCAATCTCTACCCCACTCGATAACATTTCGTCATTCGCTTTGCAAAAAATTATGTTCAAAACACGGGGATTTGATAGAGACGTTGCGTCAAGCGACATAAAATCTTTTTGCTCTGGGCATTACTCAAAAAGCAAAAGTGCTTATATGCCGTTAATCAAAATTTTACCGTCTGGCGATGAATCGTCGTCTAGCGGTGGCTCTAGTGGTTCTTCGGGTGGTTCGGGCGGTTCAAGTCAAGGTAGCGGAGCGCAAAACGGCTCGCAAGGCGGACAGCAAGATAGCAAAAAACTCTTTGACGCACGGACGACTGCGCTTTTTTTAGACGGTTATAAGGTGGGCGAACTTGACACTAATTTAACTTTAACATTTAACGCGTTATACTCAAACTTTACGGGAACTACCATTCCCGTTGAACAAGTGCCCGACGAAAACGGACAAAGTAGCAACTATCTTTTAACCGTTATGAGTTCTAAACCCAAAGTGCGTGTTAAGGCTGATGAGAACGGAGTAAATATTGACATCTCGTTAAAACTGTATTGCAAAATTAGCGACCACGCTATCGACGGTTCAACCGAAGCGCTTGCACAAAATAGCACTTTACCCACCCCGCTAAAAGAAAAAACCGAAAATATGCTAGAAGGTTGGGTTAAAGATTTAATTGAAACACAAAAACAAACTAAATGCGATATCTTTAATATAGTTGAAAATATTTATAGAAAGAGCAATAAGTTTTACGATAGGTATAAAGACGATTATTTAGACCATTTAACCTATTCGATAAATATTGCGGTCGACGGGCAAAAATAAAAGGCGTAGAGAATTTTCTCTACGCCTTTCTTTTTTCATTATATATTAAAACATTTTATCGGCGATTTCTTGCCCGTTTGCATTTTGAATATATTTATTTGCGTCTTTAAGAGCAAAGGCAACGTCTTGTTTTGTAAATTTTAGCCCGTTTAATTTTTCCGCAAGAATATTAACCGGTTGAAGTTCAAAAAAATCACCCGAAATTTCAGCGTTTTCAATTAATCCGTGCACGACGTCAAAATTCAAAGTAAAAATACCGAAAGAAAATTTTTGAGTAAAACGGTTTTCACCTTTTGGCGAACGAGCGATATTCCATTCGTAACGCGAATATTTTTCGTCAACTAATTTATTGATTTCATATAAATCTTTATCGGTAAAATCGTATTCTTCTAAATCTTTTTTAAATTCGTTACAAAGCCCTTTTTTGAATTCTACCATAGAAAGCGGGTTTATTAGGTGTTCACTAACGTTCGTTACCCTTGCGCGAACTGATTTTATACCCTTACTTTCAACTTTGATTTTACTAGGATTAAGCGTTTTTTCTAACACGGAAAAGTCGGTTGAAAAAAGTATCGTGCCGTGGTGCATAATTCTTCCGTTATATATGGTTTGCGCATTGCCCGAAATCTTTTGCCCGTTTACCGTTATATCGTTTCTACCCGAAAACTCGGCTTTTACGCCCAAAGAATTTAAATATTTAATAACGGGTGCTGTGAATTTGATATAATTATTTTCATTTTCATCGTAAGGCGCAATTACGGTGTAGCAAAGGTTACCCCTATCGTGATAAACTGCACCGCCACCCGTCAGCCTTCTAACGACTTTTATACCGTTACTTTCGGTGTATGCAAGGTTGACTTCTTCTATTGCGTTTTGGTTAACGCCAACGATAACCGCCGGCGCGTTTACCCAAAGATAAAAGTAAAACCCGTCGGTGTGTTTTAATAGATATTCTTCAGACGCCAAATTAAAATACGCGTCGTTATTATCGTGCGTTATAAACTTAAAATCTACCATAATATAATTATAACATATTATTAATTTTTTTTCAAGCAAAATAGAAAAGGCGTGCAAAATTGCACGCCTTTTTAATCTTTTTAAGGGTTTGATATAAAACCTTTAATTAAACGCCTTTCTTTGCTTTACGCAATACTTCTGCATCAGAAGTGTTGATAGTTGAAACGTGACCTTTAAGCGGTAAAATCTTATCGTTAATGTAGTCAATAATCCAAGTATCTTGTGGGAAGAATTCAGCGTCGAATTCAAACGGAGGAGTAATCCAGTTTTGTGCACCACATACAACTGCGGGTGCATCCAAGTAATCGAAGCAAAGTTCAGAGATATTTCTTGCCATATCGTTAAGGATTGAACCTCTTGAGCAAGCGTCAGATGCAAGGATAATTCTACCAGTCTTCTTAACTGATTCAACAACCTTTTCGTAGTTGAACGGAACGATTGAACGAGCGTCGATAACTTCTGCTTCTACGCCGTATTTTTCAGAAAGAGTTTTAGCAGCGTCCATTGCTCTATAAAGGGTTGCACCGATAGTAAGAATAGTGATATCGCTACCAACTCTCTTGATATCGGGTTCGCCGAGCGGAATTTCATAGTAACCTTCGGGTACGCCTTCTTTTCTAAATTCTTCACCCTTATCGTAAATTCTTTGACTTTCAAAGAAGATTACGGGGTCAGTTCCGTTAAGAGCAGAGTTCATAAGGCCCTTTGCATCGTAAGGAGTTACGGGGAAGCAAACTTTAAGACCTGGAACGTGTGCAGGAAGTGCAACCCAGTCTTGTGAGTGTTGAGCACCGTATTTAGCGCCAACTGAAACACGAAGAACTACGGGCATCTTCAAAATACCAGAACTCATTGCTTGCCACTTAGCAAGTTGGTTAAAGATTTCGTCGCCTGCACGGCCCATAAAGTCAGCGTACATAAGTTCAACGATTACTCTACCACCGCAAAGACCGTAACCTACTGCAGAAGAAACGATTGCTGCTTCAGAAATAGGAGAGTTGAACAATCTGTGGTAAGGAAGCGCTTCGGTAAGCCCTTTATAAACTGCGAATGCACCACCCCAGTCACGAACGTCTTCACCGTAAGCGGTAAGAGTAGTATCTTTATAATATTTATCAATGATTGCTTCGAACAAGCCGTCACGGATATTATATCTCTTCATGTTAGAAACTTGTTGTCCCTTTTCGTCAAATGCATAACGGAGTTTGCCTGCGATTTGTTTTACTCTGGGGTTTTCTTCCATAGTAATCTTAACGTCTTTACCAACTTCAACAGGTCTATCACCCATGCTTTCAACGCTACCGTTAGAGAACATTAGGTCTTCTACGTAGTATGGGTCTTTCTTGAAATCAAGATATGGAGATTCAACAGGGTCAGCAGCGAGTTTGCAAAGTTTGAGCATTCTTTCCTTAATGCTTGCAAGGATATCGTCAAACTTACCGTCACTTTCAACCTTAGCGTCAACAAGCGATTTTCTGTAAGTAACGATTGGGTCGTATTGTCTCCAGTTTTCTACTTCTTCTATAGTACGATAACTCATACTGTCTGAAGGAGAGTGTCCGCCGTAACGATAAGTTACAACGTCGAGCATACAAGGACCTTCGCCATTTAACAAAATCTTCTTCTTTCTCTTCATTGCGTCAATAACAGCAAGCGGATTGAAACCGTCTACTCTTTCTGCGTGGAGTTGTGACGGAGAAATACCTGCACCAAGACGAGCAAGGAAGTCGTAAGCCATAGTTTCGCCTCTGGTTTGTCCACCCATACCGTAACCGTTGTTAAAGAAGTTGAAAAGGATAGGCATTCCACCCTTCTTTTCCCAAAGTTGGGTAAGTTGGTCCATAGAAGCAAAGTTCATTGATTCGTAAACGACACCACAACCAACAGCGCCGTCACCTACGTTAGAGATAACGATACCGGGTTTGTCGTTTACTTTCTTATAAAGTGCAGCACCAAGTGCTACGGGAGCAGCACCACCAACTAATGCGTTGTTGGGGTAAATACCGAACGGTAAGAAGAATACGTGCATTGAACCGCCCATACCTCTGTGGAAACCAGTACGACGAGCGAAAATTTCACTCATAAATCCGTAGAGAAGGAAGTCAACAGCCAAGTCCTTAACGTTGCCGGTTTTGTTGAGTTTTTCAACGGGAGCGAGAGTTTCGCCACCCATAAAGTCTTTCATGATTTGATAAAGTTTAGCGTCGTCAAGTTTGTTGATTGATACAAGACCACGAGCCAAAACTTCGCTGTGTGAACGGTGTGAACCAAAGGTCATATCGTCCATATCAAGGATATACGCTTGACCAACTGCCGCTGCTTCTTGCCCCATAGAAAGGTGAGCAGGACCTGGATATGAATGCTTAAAGCCTTGATATTCGCCTTTAATTTTGATTTCGTTAATCATGCTTTCAAATTCACGAAGCATTGCGATATCGTTGAAGATACGAACGAAATCGTCTTTAGAGAAGTTTTTCTTTTCGTCTTCAATGCTCTTGTTGTAAACGTTTACGGGGATATCCGTGAACTTAATTTTACCTTTTGCCCTTATAAAATTAGGGTCAATAATCTGATTTTTTGGCATTTTTATATCTCCTTATAATTTTTAACTTATTAAATAGCCCAAATCGCTTCGCGAACGATTTCACATACGGTCGGATGCGGGAATACGAGTTTTTTGATATTTTCAATATCAACTTCTAAATCTATCATTGCAGAAACTGCTACGATATATTCGCCCGAATAACTACCGATAATATGTGCGCCGATAAGCGTGTTGGTCTTTTTGTTTACTACGAGTTTGCAGATACCGTCAAGTTCGCTGTTTTCTGCAATATATCTACCTGAAAAAGTGAGCGGAAGTGAAACGGTTTTAACGTCTAAGCCCTTTGCCTTTGCACTTTCTTCAGTTTCGCCAACTGAACCAACTTCGGGGTTGGTGTAGATAACTGACGGAATTACGTTGTAACGCATACGGTCTTTTTTACCCAAAATGTTGTTGATAGCAACTTCTGCTTCTCTATAAGCGGTATGAGCAAGCATAATCTTACCGTTAACGTCGCCAACTGCATAAACGTTTGCAACGTTGGTTTTCATCATATCGTCTGTAACGATTGCGCCACGTTCTAAATTTACGCCGATATTTTCAAGCCCGAAGCCTTGGGTAACTGCGCGTCTACCGATTGAACAAAGAATTTTGTCTGCGGGAACTTTTTCAGTCTTACCGTCTTTTTCATAGATGACTCCGTCTTTTTCAACGCCGGTAACTTTTGCACCGAGTTTGAATTCAACGCCCTTTCTTTCCAAAGATTTTTGTAAAATTGAAGAAATTTCGTTTTCGGTAGGACCTGCAATCTTATTCATCATTTCTACAACGGTAACTTTAGAGCCAACCGATGAGAAGTAACTTGCCATTTCAAGACCGATAACGCCACCGCCGATAACGACTAACTTTTCGGGGATTTCAGTAAGGTCTAAAACTTCCCTATTAGTCATAACCACGCCCGTTTCAAGATTTTCTCTTAAACCGGGAATAGGCGGAACTACCGGCATTGAACCGGTTGCAACAATAAGGCGTTTTGCAAGGAACTTTTCTTCCCCTGCTTTGATAACGATACCGTCGTCAGCCTTGCCTTCGATAAACGCTTCGGCAACTTTCATAGTAACTTTGTTTCTCTTGAGTTGAGCCTTAACACCACCAACGAGCATTTTAACGACGCCGTTCTTTCTTTCTACAACGAACTTTTGGTCGATAGAAGTTTTGCCGTCAACCTTAACGCCGTAGTTTGCCGCGTGGTTTGCGTAATCGTAAACTTTTGCCGAGTTTAAGAAAGTTTTGCTGGGAACGCAACCTTCGTTAAGGCAAACGCCACCAAATTCTCTCTTTTCAATTACCATCGTTTTAAGACCTGCGTGTCCAGCGCGTTCTGCTGCAAGATATCCACCGGGACCGCCGCCGATTACGATTAAATCAAAATTTTCCATAATTTATCTCCTTATTAGATAGAGCCAGCCATAAGGTTGACGCTGAAGTTTTCAAGATAATCTTTAAGTTCTTTCAAGAATCTTGACGCGGGTGCACCGTCGAGCGCTCTGTGGTCGTAAGAAAGTGAAAGTGCCATTGCGGTGTAAGGAATGATTTCGCCTTCTTTGCCGAGTTTAATTCTCGTTTCTAACGTATTAACGCCCAAGATACCAGTTTGCGGTGGGTTAACTACGGGTGTGAAACTTTCAATGCCCATAGTGCCTACGTTACTGATAGTGAAACTACCACCCGTCAAAAGTTCGGGAGAAAGTTTGCCGTCAATAGCGTCTTGAGAAAGTTTTTTAGACTTAATAGCGATTTCAGAAAGCGTCATAGTGTCTGCACCGAAAAGCGTGGGAACTAAAAGTCCTCTAGGCGTATCGGTTGCAATACCCATATTAACGTGTTCAAAATAACGCATAGTGTCGCCGTTGATTAAGTGCGCGTTCAAATCTCTGTGATTTTTGAGCACTCTTGAAACTGCGTATACTATAATATTGTTTATAGTAATCGGTGGCAACTTCAATACTTCAGCGTTGTCTTTAAGGAACTTTCTGAACGCCATAATGTTAGTGCAATCAAAAGAAATAGTATGCGTAAGTTGTGCCATCGTTGAAAGTGACATAACCATATTTTTCGCAATAACTTTTCTGATGTTTGACATCTTTTCATCTTTGTATGCTTTAAGGTCGTCGCTTGCGTTTGCAACAACGGGTGCAACTTCCGCAGGTTTAGCCGCAGGTGCGGGTGCCGTTTCAGCAACGGCCTTGGGAGCAACGCTTGCTTCGCGAATGTCACGCTCAATAATTCTGCCGTTAGGACCTGTGCCTACTGCACTTGCAAGGTCAACGCCAAGTTTTTCAGCGAGATTTTTTGCTCTTGGTGACGCGAAGATTTTTCCGTCAGCACTAGTAGCGGGTGCGCTTGCTACGGGCGATGCTGCTACTGCTTTAACTTCAGCCTTAACTTCAACTGCCGCTGCAACGGGTGCTGCACCGCCGGGTGCTAAAGGCGCAGGGTCGTCGCCGTGTGCGCCAACGGCAGCAACGTTTGAAAGAACGGGAACTTCATCGCCTTCTTCACAGAAAAGAGCAAGAACTTCACCTTCAATTTCCGCTTGGAAATCGAACGAAGATTTATCGGTTTCGTAAGAGAACATAACGTCGCCAACCTTAACGGTGTCGCCAACTTTTACGTTCCATTTAGTCAAAATACAACTTTCAACCGTAATACCTGCTTTGGGCATAGTTACGGGTTTAGCGTTAGTAGTTGCGGCTACGGGTGCGGCAACGGGTGCTGCTGCGGGTGCAGGTGCTTCAACCTTAACTTCTTCAGCCGCAGGTGCTGCTGCGCCGTTGGGTGCTAAAGCGCTATAATCTTCGCCCTTTGCCCCTACCGCTGCGATATTCGTAAGAACGGGAACTTCGTCGCCTGCTTCACAGAAAAGAGCAAGAACTTCGCCTTCTACTTCTGATTCAAGGTCGAATGCAGACTTGTCCGTTTCGTAACTACAAAGAATGTCGCCAACTTTAACGGTATCGCCAACTTTAACTTTCCATTCGGTAAGAATACAACTTTCTACCGTGATACCTGCTTTAGGCATCAATACTGGTTTTGCCATAAATATTCTCCTTATATAAACTAGATTTTTTTAGCGTTTGCAAGAACGTATTTTTCTGCTTCGGCAGACCAAATACCGTTGTTCTTTTTGCAGATTTCAGCAAGGTCGGCAAAGAATTTATCGGTTTTGCCGAGTTCTTCAAAATCAGCGATTGCCGTCATAGGCATTGAAATTTGCGTGTAAGCAAGTTTCTTTGCGCCCTTGATGTTGGGAAGGTTGAGCGTAGTGTCGATAACGCTATCTAAACCGCCAACGTGTGAAATCATAATTGCAGGGTTAATTCTGCCTTCGCCTGCAAGTTTGAGTGCTTCTTTAAGGTCGGTCGTATTACCACCTGACGTACCGGTAATTCTGTGGAAAGAATAGTGTACGTCGTAGAAATTGAACTTTGCAGAGAAATCAGTTTTGGTAGGACCTGCAAAGAAGTTCAAACAACCGTTGTATGCTAAAAGTGCGTCGCCTTGTTCGATAAGCGGAGCAACGGGTGCGTAAACGAAAACGTCGTCATAACCGTTACCGCCGTTGAGTTCTTTCATATAAGCAACGGGGTCTTCGAGAGTTGAAGTGTTAACGTAAACGAGTTTAACGCCGTTCTTCGCTGCGTCTTCAACGGTGAGAAGTGACGCTGCTCTATCAAGACGCGCTTGGTCGATATCGGTTACAACCATAAGCGACGGTTTTCTGTCGCCGTGAATACCGTAGTCAACAGCGCCTAAACCCATAGGACCTACGCCTGCGAGAATTGCAACTGCGCCACCTTCTTTAATGCCCATTTCGTGAGCGTGGTGGTCGTAATCGCTATGATAGTTTTCGTGATAACCTGCGATAATGCAAGACATAGGTTCAGCAAGTGAAGCCTTAAAGTAACTATCGCCTTCGTAAGGAATAAGACAATCGCTTTCCATAACTTCGTTAGGAATAATAACGTAAGTTGCGTCGCCACCGATTTTGGTGTAAGAATAACCGGGTGCTGCAACGGGGTTTTCAGGAAGGTTCATTGCAGGTTGAATACCAAACTTCATACCTTCTTTGAAAAGGTGTTGCCATTTTTTGCCAACTTGAACTATATCACCGCAAAATTCGTGACCGATAATAACGGGGTTTGTTGCAATATCGTTAGGTACTCTTTTGTGGTTTGCGCCTTGGATTGCAGCCTTGTAACTCGACATACAAATACTGTCTGATACAACGCGTGCAAGAATTTCATCATCTTTAATTTCTGGCAATTCAAACTCTTCGAGTCTTAAATCGCTTTCGCCGTAAAGTCTAACCGCTTTCGTTTTCATAAAATAAATCTCCTTGATTGTTTTTGTTCATAATCGTGCAAATCGCTTTGCACCCATTTTATCTATTGTATTATAACATATATATTTACTTTTGCAACCACTTGAAATTAAGTTGCAAAAAGAATTTTTTTATGATAATATATAATCAATAATGAACACGTTTGTGCAATTATACTGTTAATTTTTCACAAAGGGAGATAAAAATATGCTTACTCTTGAACGCCAAGATGAAATTTTGGACATTTTGAACAGAAATAAATCAGCCACGGTTGAAGAACTTGCCGCTGAACTTTACGTTAGTGGGGCGACCATTCGCCGTGATTTACGCTCTATGGAAAAGCAAGGGCTTATTAAGCGTTCGCACGGCGGGGCTATGCCATTTAAGTCAAGCGCGGAAGAAAGTGCTTTTGCCATTAGAGAACAAGAAAATATTTCGGCTAAACGCACTATTGCTAACCTTGCCGTTAAACTTATTAAAAACGGCGACGCAGTTTTTCTTGATTCAAGTTCTACCGTGGGAGTAACCGTTCCCCTACTCAACAATTTTAACTTTCTTTCGGTTACCACTACGGGGCTTAGAAACGCCATGCTTTTATCTCAAACCAACAACGTTAAAATTTATATTGCCGGCGGTCAAATTCAAAACCACAGCAACTCTATCGTTGGAACGGACACTTTAACCTATATCTCTCGCATACACGCGGATATTTCGCTTTTATCTTGTTCAGGGGTTACGGCTACTAACGGTTTTACCGATTCTAGCATCGAACAAGCAAATCTGAAACAACAGATGCGCAAAAATTCAAAAAAACTCGCTATTCTTTGCGATAGCACCAAATTCGGCAAAACTTTCCTTTGCACCGACTTTATGTTTGACGATATCGATTACTTTATTACCGATAAAACTCCCCCCTCTGATATTCTTGAAAAATTACAAGGTACGAAGTGTCAATTAATTACGCCTGAAAATACAAATTATTAATTTTTTACACCAAAAAAACGCAAAAAAAATCCCCCTTAACCCAAATCGGTTAAGGGGTTATTTATTTTACGATTATTAATCGCACGTTTTTATTCGATTGCACCTGAACGCATAGCGTACATATACATTACGTTTTGATAAAATTCGTCAAGGTATATCATCAATTTCGTATCCGCTTTTACTTGATTATACGCAGTTATCGGTGCAAGCGTATCGTAATAAGCACACACGCAATCTAAAACTTCACTATAATAGCCCATTTCAACGAGTTGATCGTGAGTAAGTTCTTGCGCTTGAATTTCATAGTATTTCATCTTCATGGTTGCGTTTTGTCGTATAATATCGTTTTTATACCTTTGTTCTTTTTCGTCTAGTCCGTTATTATACTTAAACACTTCCCTTTGAATTTCTTGCTCTTTTTCTTTAAGTTGCACGACCTTTGCGTTAATAGCCGTTTGAGAAACTGCACCGTTAGCGTTTTCAAGTTCGGTTAACGCGCTAGTTAATTTTGAAATTTCCGCTTGGTAACTTGCAATATCCATATCCGCTTGCTCACCCGTTTCTATTATTAGTGAATTTTTTTCGATTTCTAACGATGCAAGTTTATCAAAATAAACGCTAGAATGAATAACGCCGTTTTTTTGCGCTTGAATTCTTAACTTTTCTTCGCTCTCTGCGTAATTTTGCATAATTTTTTCTATCGTTTGCTCTTCAATCTTTTTCCTTTCTTGTAAAAGTTTGTTATAAGAGTCTATTTTTCCACTAATTTCTTGGCGTTTCTCGTCGTAAGCCTTTCTCGCTTCGTCGCCTAAAAGCGTGGTGGCTTTTTGCTTAATTTGCTCTTCTGTCGAAGGCGTGTATTCTAGCCTTGTCAATTCAAGTTCCTTTAATGGCGTTTGCTCGTATTCGGCAAAAACAACTCTATAATAATGAAATATTTGATTCAAAATCGTAAACATTTGCTCTTTGGTCGTTGGTTTATCAAATTGCATATTATTCTCCTTTTTCAATATATTTTAGGCATAATTCTTTGATTGAAAAGCCTTGCTTTGCAGAAGAAAATTCAACCTTAAATACTTCTGACGGCAAAAGCGTATGGACTTTATTAAAGCCTTTCTTTATAGTAAAACTTGCCCTGCCCGTTTTGCTTTCTACACCCAACTTTCCACTTTCCCCAGCGTAAAAAGAAATCTCGTGCAAGTCAACTTCGCCGTTATCTGACAAATAGAACGTTTTACTTGTCGCCCGTCCGTCTAACGCTAAAAATTTTTCTCGGGATATTCTAACTAATTTGTTATTAAAAAAATAGTACCCCGAACAAGCAATTCCCGTTTGCATTGAAATTAAACTTTCCGCGCCTTTTTTCGTATCGTATGCGTATAAATAATTATTTTCACCGTCGTTACAATTTAAGGCAAAACAATAAATTCCGTCGTAAAAACTTGCAAAACCCGTTTTTGAATAATTACTCAAATCTAGCATGTTTGAATACTCTATTAACTTTCCTTTTGCAAACTTACGTAGTTTGTTATTCGCCACGAAATAAGCGTCGTCAGCAAAAACTGCAAAACTGTTTTTTATAATTTCGAACGCAAAATCTTGCTCTTTTTTAAAAACAAAATCTATACTTTCAAACGCCGTTTGCAAAGTGTAAACCGCTCGTTGACAAAAAATATATAAAGTATCGCCGTTGCTAAAAAAGCCTATCACGTCACCTGCTTGTCTATCTACGCGCAAACTGCTAGACACCTTAAACTGCACGCTTTGATTTTTAAAGTCAAAAGGTTCTGAAAAGGTTATTATTCTATCTTTTGCCGAAAAAAGCCTGCCTTTATGCTCGGTTACGAGCGTGGCATCCACCCAAGTAACTGCCGTTGTTTCTTGCCCGTCTACTATATTCGCACCACTTGAATTAATAAAAAGATTTACCCTTTTTCCGCCGTAAATTATTTGCGTAGCACAAGTGTCACCTACCCCTATCGTACATATTTCTCTTTCCACTTTGTTTTCAAAACAATAAAGTTTATCGCCTTTACGGAAATAAATTTGATGGTCAAAAACAAACATTCTAGTAGGTTTTTGCAAAATCTCGTCGCTTACGATTTCATAACCGTAACCGCAATCAACCGCGTCGTCTTTTAGTAAAAGGTTTTGTGCATCGATGAAAAAATCTTTATAATTTTTCACCTTAAACCGTTTGCTATTAACCGCTACCTTTTTTATAACTTTTTTCATACGAAACTCCTATTCTTTAAGCTTACGTTTTTTGTTTTTCTCAAAGAATTAATACCGTCAACGTATCTTTCGTGCCACATTACCGCTTGCTCGAATCTACCCGTACTAACGTAATATTCCGACGCAAGCCCGTACGATAAAAGAATTAGCGCAACGTCGTTTTCTTCATAACCTATCTCATCATCTAAAGTATAGTTTTTAGGAACGCACTCGTATTCCACAAACACTTGTGAATATTTAACGGTAAAATACTCGGGCGTTTGAGTAAAACTAATTTTGTTTCCATCTAAATCGTAAACGCTTTTTATTTCAACAGCCCTTTCGCTCAACTCATCGTATCGTACTCTAAAATTTTTCGCAGTAACCTTTTCTTTTTTACGCATAGGAATAAACGTTGCAGAAAGTTCTTGTATAACCAAGTTTGAAAGTGCAACTAAATTTTCAGTTAACGAAATCGTATCTTCAAGCAACTCAAAATTTTCGTTGTTTATATAGGATTTTACGTCTTCTCTACCTATTATCGTAGCGGTATGTTTTATCATTTCTTTTATACTCATATTTTCTCCTTATAAAAAATTCGTCGGGCAAACTGCCCGACGAAAAGCTTATTATTGACTATTCTTCTTGAATACCCTTAAGTATCCCTTGTCCGTTAGGACGAGAACAAATCAAATCAGCGTATTTGACAAGAGTTGCCGTGTAAACAGGTTTGCCGGGAACTTGTTTCAAAATTCTGCCGTCGTCATCAGCAAGCCATTGCCAGTCGCAAAGTTGATGCAATTCAAAGTCGTTCGTATTTAACAAATACATTGTGTTTTTCGGGCAAAATCTATCAACTACAATGGGAATTCCATTATAACTCATTGCGATATGTCCGCCTGCAAGTTCCATAGTGGTAAGCGTTCTTTGTGATTCGGTAAACACTCTTTGCAACGCCCTTCTTACACCCCAAGAACAAATAATAAAATTGGGACGAGCGCCACTCAATTCTTCGATATTATCTAGCGCAAGTTGAATGCTCTTTTCGCTAATTTTACCGATATTTTCTCCATAATACGGCAACATAAATGAATTTTCAAATCTATCTATACCGTAAAGACTACCGCTACTAGTATCAAAAATTGCTTCTAAACCAGTTAGTTCTTGACCGTATGAATTTTGTATGGTTATTACCGTACCATAAGGTACTTCTGATTCATTCAAAGGTTCGCCTAGAAGGTAAATCGAGTCGTAATTTTTATCTACTTTTCTAATCTTTCTACCCCTACCGTTTTCAACGACTGAACCGTCAGCTCTAACAAAGTCTACCACCATGCCTTCGTAAAAATTTCTTACCTTATCTACGGCAATGCATTCGCCCGCACTTATGACGTTTGAAAGCACACCCTTACCATTACCAAAAAGCATTCTACCAAGATTAAACTTGCTTGATTTGATAAGCCCTTCCATTTCTGTGTTCAAAACGTTTACAAATGCTCCTGCATTGTTATCAGACGCCCTAATTGCTTTATCAGAAATTTCAATTACGCCATAAAGGTTTTTTAACGTGGTTGTTAACGCTGTATAAGCGTTGCCACCCGCACTAGGAAGAGCGCCGTCTTCATTACCAGCACCGATACCACCGTTAAAACCGTGAACTACGTTTCGTTTTACTTCTTTACCCCAAACGTGGTTTGAAGTCTTTTCAATAACTGCCATAAAAGGACTTACACTCGTGTCTAATTGTTCGCTAATCGCATCAAGATACACACTCTTTAATGCATTGTCTGCGTTTGTTAAATTAATTGCCATAATTACTCCTTATTTTTTATTTAATATTTCACGGGCAAGTTCACCCGCATCGGCTATGGTTTTCGGACGTGATACTTGAGTTTTTACCCCAACCCCCACGCCGTCCAAAAGGACTGCCTTTTGCTTTTTGCCGATTACGTTAGACAAATACTCTTTGACAATTTCTTCCTTGTCTTTTTCGGTTATATTTGCTTTTGCATCAACAAGTTCCGTTTGTTTTTTAAGCGGGGGCTCAACCTTATCGCTTGATGAAAGCACGGCTTCGAGTTCTTTTACTCTCTGACAGCGTTTGGTAAATTCAGACTGCAAAGAATTGTACGCCGAAAGCAAGGCGTTTACGTCCTTAAACTTCCCTAATGAGACCGCTTGTTCTATTGCAATTTGACTGCTGTTTTCAGATTGCATTTGTTCTTGATTTTGGGTTTGTTCATTTATTTGGTTTTCCATAGTTTATTCTCCTAAATTATTATTTTTTAATTGATTTTTATGTTCTAAAATGTGCTTATAAATTCTACTTTTATCGTCTTCGGTAAGCGTTTGATATTCACACAAAACGTATCTCGTATGCTCGTCGATATGTATATAATGGTCGTCAATTTGGTCGACGGGTAAATCAACTAAAAGCAACTTTTCGTTTTCACTAATCGCCTTTTCTTCTTGTAAACGTGAAAGCCCCTTTTGATAATCAAGGTCTTTATACCCTAAAAGCGTCAACACCTTTTCTTTGGTTGAAGGTCTTAACTTTCCTTCTTCGTCGCTTAAAAGTCCACTATTATACAACTTGAATATCATTTCTTTTTTCTGACTTTCAGTATATAAAAGTTCGTTTTCACTTTCTAAATACACGTCGTCACAATTTGCTATACTTTGGTCGGCGTAATAAACGCGCGTTCTACCATAATTATCTTTACCCTTAACCACTCTACCGCCTTCGGAAAATTGCGCGTAAAGCCTTATCGTGTGGCGAGCAACGTCTAGAATGCATCTTCTAATTTGCTCAGCACTCATAAGCAATCTTGAATTGTCTTGCTCAATCAATAATTGCAACGCCGTACCACTACTTACCGACGCGTTTGACGAACTTGAAACTACGTCGCTTACACCGCTAATTATAACGAACTCGTTTATAAGCCCGTCTTCTTCTTTATTAAAGTCGTCGGGCATATTTACGTTTGACATAAACTCTGGCGCTTTTGCACCTTGCCTATAAACTAAAACTTTACCCGGCGACAAACCGTCTTCCGCAAGGTCGTCAACGTCAACAGAGCCGTCTTCAACGGTAATTAAGCCCATAGAGAGCCTGTTTAAGAACTCGTGTTTTCTATTCTTAACAGCGTTAAACGCGCGCTGTACGGGTATAAGCCTATCAACGATACTCACGCCAAAAAAGTTACCGGCAACGGTTAAGCACTCTTGTTTAACGAAAGGAAAAGTCATTCCGCCGTCAGCGCCGTTAGCGTACGGTAAATCGCCTTCAAACAGCACTTTATCGCACGCTACCGTGACTAACCTACCGCTAGGATAAGCCTTACTAGGTCTTTCGTAACGCTCGATTACGACAACTGAATTCTCAAGCGCGTCTTGATTGCCTACAGCTTTATTGTCTAACCCGTATACGCTCACGCTACTGCCCTTTAACAGCACGCCGTACTTTTCAAAAACGTTGTCTATGCTCACCGCACGGGCGTGAATTATGCTTTGACAATCTTTGATATCTTCGGTGTAAACGTTGTCAGGGAAAATTTCAAACGGCGAAACGGGCAACACCGAAACTTCGCCCTCGTAAACGCTTGCGCCTTCAAATTCGCCTATCTTACTACCGCCGTCGTTATTCCAAACAATCTTGTAAAACCCCGTTCCGCAAGTTTCGCTCCACGCCGTAACTTTTCTTATAACGCTTTCAAAACCGCATTTCTTGAACGCCCAAGAAATCAATTTTTCAGAAAGCGCTGCGGAATTCACGTCCGAATCGTCGTCGGTTTTTGGTCTTACCGACACGTCCGGTGCAATGCGCGAAAACTTTGCAAGGCGAGAATCAATTAGCGGTGCAATGTGATTATATACCCTGCGGTTTTGCCAAAAGAATTCTTTACTTTCATTGATTATATCTCCGCGAGAATTTAGGTCGCAATACTGATTGCCTGCAACGAATTGCATATTTAATTCCCATTGTCTTTCAAACGGCAAACGAATTTTTTTGCGGTTTTCAAAGTCAAGCGTAACTTCTTTTGCAAGTTCTTCTAAATATTTTTTTCGTTCTTTTTCAGCCTTTTTGCTTAAATCGTTATTTTGCATTTTTTCTCCTTATTTTTGCTAATCTTTTTATCTTAATCATCCTGTTTACTTTTGGCGCTTAATATCTTTAAGAGCCTGTTTTTTTCTTCTTCAAGTTCTTGGTCGGACATTTGTGTTACACCCAAAAACGCTTGTTCTTCCATAAGAATTTTAATTGCGGATAAATCCGGCGGAACGTTCTTTTTAGTTACTTTCTTTTTACTTAATTTTATTTCGCCTTCTTCACAACTGACGTATTCTTCAACAACTTCTACGGCGTCATAGCCAAGCGCTTTTTTAATAAGTGCATCCTTAAATTCCGCACCCGAAACAACTTTGTTTTTTTTAGCCTTTCCTTTCATTCATAACTCTTTTTATCAATCTCTCCTTGTCTTTTTGCACTTGAGTTTTTTCTTTCTTTTGCTGAGTAAATTCGGGGTTGTTCATCAAATAATACCGCAACTCATCCAAGGCGTGGTCGTCAATTTTTTTCGGCACGTCGCCTTCCCCCCAACGATAGGTTTTCAGTTCTCTTATAAGGTTTACGCAGTTGGGAAAAATGAAAATTTTTGGCTTGCCGTTTATTACTTTTAAATATTGTTTTACACGCTGAATACCACTAAATAAATCTTTATTCACCTTGGGATTTGCGTTAATTCCGTTTTCGTAAAACAATTCGGTTACACTCTTGAACGACGCCAAAGTTTTTTGATTTGCAGCACAGTCAATCAACGCCTTAATTTTGCCGTTTGCATCTCTTTTCCAACCTAAAGCGTTACTTATTTCTTTGATTTTTTGCGCGTGATACGATATATCTCTACCCGCTTCGTAATGCTCTGCAACAACGTAAACGTTTCCGTCAAAATCAACCGCATACCAGTGTACGGATAGCGGATTGTTAAGCCCCGGGTCGATTGATAGAGTATCTTGCCACTCGCTTGGTATATTAAACGGCGCTTTTAGCACGTGAATATCCGGGTCAAATTCCGGATAAACCAACCCACTTGCACTCTTAAACCTACCGTATCTACGACTTTCAAGTTGGTCTTCGGAAAGGGATGCGGTGAGACTTTCCACTTCATCTTTATCTAAAAAAGGGTTATCAGCCCACTCCATAAACTCAAACCAAACTTCGGGTGAATTTTTTTCGTTCAAGTAAATTTCGTCGTGTATAAAAGTTAAGCCTTTAAGTGGTGTCATAGTACCGAAAATTTCGCCTTTTTTATCTAAAACGCGCATTCTACACTCGTCGTAAATATCTTTTGGGGGTTCTTCATCAAACCAAACGAAGTCAAGCGAACTGCCTTGGAACTTCTCTCTACCTTGGTCGCACGACTTAAACCCGATTACGCTTATATTTCCAAAAGCGTTCTTTACGTGAATTTGGTCTATCACGCCGTATTCGGGGCTTTCTTTTTTGCCCGACAGCATAATTACGTCAACGATATGCCGTTTATCAAGATAGTGCAAAATTTTTGCTTGCGCAACGTCCCTTTGCACTTGTGTTGAAAGTGAAACTACCCAACCGAAAACGCTATCTTTATTTTGCCTATAAGGGTGAACGCCCAGCGCCATATAAAGCGTTTCGACTGCTCCGCACTCGGTTTTTCCGCTTCGGTTTCCGCCGAATACCCATCGGTTTTTCTTATTGCATTTGTGAAACGCAAGTTGTTTTTGATGCACTTTTTCACCCGTATTATAAAGGCGTAAATTATCGCATTTTGCACGCCGATTTTGTTCAAATTCAATCTCTTTTATGCGATTGATAATCTCTTGCATCACCTTTCCCCCTTGCTTTTTCGACCAAAGAATAGCATCGCGATTATTTTTTACAATACTTTTATGACGGAATTTTTTACGAAAATTTTTAAAAAGAAAAACCCCCGACTAACAGTCGGGGGAATACTATTTTTCGCTATCTTTTTATTAAAACATTATTGATTGTTGTTTTCGGTTTCTGGTTCATGCTTTTTATTTAACTTTTTCTTTAATTCTTTATATACCTTTGGCGTTACGAACACGTACATTAAAATCGTAAACACCCAACTTGCAGGATACGTCCAAAATATAACGCTAAAACTAGGAATTATTGCAAATAAAACTTCAAGCATAGTCGTTCTAAACACGCTTGCGCCCATTACGCTTACGATTAGCGATACTACCGGCCGCCCCATTGCACGCACGGAATTACCCAAAACTTCCATTACCGTACATAAGAAATACGTAAACGCCATAATGCTTAATCTTTGAACGGCGTATTCTACCGCTTCGGGCGATTTAGATATTATTGCACATAGCGGATATGCAAACACACCGAACAGCACGCCCATAATTAGCACCACTATTATGGATAAAATTATGGCGGAAAAGATAGATTGCTTTACCCTTTCAATCTTTTTTGCACCCATGTTTTGACCAACAAACGCCATTACAGACATTGCTATTGCGTGCCCGACGTTATAAATAATCGAGTCAAACTGTTGCCCCACGGTATTACCACTCGTACCTACCTTTCCAAAACTATTTACCTTGCCTTGAATTATCACGTTTACTACGTTAAACGCCAAACTTTGCATTGCCGACGGCAAACCGATTGCAAGAATTTCTTTCAATTCCCTTTTTGATATCTTTAAATATTCTTTTTTTAACGAGCCGTAACCGTCGTTTTTTATAAGCACACGAACTGTTAAAATAGTTGCGATTAACTGCGATAAAATAGTGCCGAGTGCAACGCCTTCAACGGTCATTCCCATAAGAATAAACAACACGTTAAACACGACGTTTGCAACGCCACCGATAATCAAAAAAATTAACGGGCGTTTAGTATCGCCAACCGCACGCAAAATCGACGCGCTAAAATTATATAGCATCATTATCGGCATACCTAAAAAGTATATCCGTAAATAAGTCACCGCCATATCAATAATTTCAGGGTCGCACGACATTAACCTTAAAAAAAGTTTCGCACAAGGCACGCCGATTAAAAGCAACGAAAAACCCGAAATAAGCGCAAGTACGATAGAAGTTCCTACCGTTTGCCTTGCTTTTTCTAAATTCTTTTCACCTACGTTTCTAGCCAAAACTACGCTGGAGCCGATTGATAATGCAATGAATAAATTGACTAGCAAACTTGACAACGAAGTGTTTGCGCCTACGGCGGCAACGGCGTCGTCACCAACCATTATGCCAACCACGGCGATATCGGTTGCGTTAAAAATAATTTGCAACACGTTGGTAAACATAAATGGCAATGCGTATATGAACAACTTCTTAAAAATTGAGCCGGTTGTCAAGTCCATTTCACGATTTTTTACATTTTGCATTTCACTTCTCCCAAACAGTTTTTTACCCGTTATAAATAAAAAAAAGTAAAAAGTTGGCTAACGAAAAAATCGTTGTCAGACACCTTTTTACTTTGTTTTTTATTAATTTTTATTTAATTTTTGACAGTGCTTTCGTCGCAAAATATCAAAAATTAAGATTAATTCACACATAAAAATTATTAAATCAAATCACACTTTTTGATAAACGAATAGTAAGTAACTAAATTGCGTTTATTTTAGTTTTCCATAATAACAATTTCAATATCTTCTTGAATTTCTTTAATAACTTCTTCAGCACTTTCATTGCTTTCCATTTGCTTAGCAAGCCAACTGAATGCAGGCGGAACTTTTGCCAAGTGGGCAAGCAAGTTAACAAGCCAACTAATCGGATAAACCAAGAAAATACCCAAAAATTTGTCTGGAAAGAAATTAACTGCTAAAAACAACAACGCTAACCTTAATATACACTCGCCAAACACGCTGACTTTTAACGATTCTTTAGACATACCCAACGCTTGCACCGAATACGATAAAACTTCCGAAATCGCACACATAAAGTAGGTAAGCGACATTATAGAAAGCCTTTTTATTGCAAAATCAACAACTTCTTTTTCGTCTACTATAAATCCGCAAAGTTGTCTCGCATAAATAGTAAAAATTGCGCCAAGCAATGCAGTGCAACAAAATGCAACGATACCGCCGATAACTATCGAACGCTTAACCGCGCTCATCTTCTTTTCAACAACGCCTTGACCGATAACAATCATAGTTGCAACGGCGATTGCGTTACCAACGTCGTATATAATTGCGTCAAACTGTTGCGCAACGGTGCTACCACTCATTTCAAGTGCGCCGAGTTTATTGATATAAACTTGCATAATAACCGTAGCAAAACCGAATATCAAACTTCTTATTGCAACGGGCAAACCCGTAAATAAGATTTCTTTTAAGTGTTTGAAATTAAAATTAAAGTATCTTATTCTTAAACCGTAATAATTTTGGCTCTTAAAAAGCTCAATAACGATAAGTGCTGCGGAAACAAATTGCGCTATCATTGTTGCAACCGCAACGCCTTCAACACCATACCCTAACCAAACGAATAACCAGTCTAACCCAACGTTTAACAAACAACCTATTACCAAACATCTGATTAATTGAAAATTATCCCTTAGTATCGCCGCGCTAAAATTGTATAGCATCATAATCGGCATACCCAAAAGGTATATCTTCAAATACTTTGCTGCAAGCGGTATAAGTTCGGGTGCGCAAGACATTAATATTAAAATATCTTCAACGAATGGATATGCGCATAAAAGGATTACTACGCCTGCAAATAATGAGAAAAATATTGACGCACCTACCGTTCTTTTTGCATCTTTTTCTTGTTTTGCAGCAATGTGTTTAGCTAAAACTGCCTGAACCCCTACCGATAAACCAACGAAAAAGTTTATAAGCAAATTGTTTAGCGAAGAAATTGCGCCAACAGCAGCAACTGCTTCATCATCAACCATTATACCTAGTATGGCGATATCTGTTGTATGGAATAGATTTTGAAGCAGATTTAGAATTAGATACGGTAATGCAAATAGCAAAATATTCTTTAAAATCGAACCTGATTCTAAATTCGTCCCTTTTTGGGGTTTAACGTTTTCCATTTTTTCCTCTCTATTTTTGTTTCAACGTTTCGCAACCGATTGCAAAACTTTTGCCTTTTAGTATTTTTTTACTTTCGAATTTTTATATGTGGTAAACTTAAAGTCGTAGCCGTTACTATTTTGATTTTGACTTTCGTAAACACATTCCCACCCGTCAAGCGCGTCCACGTTTTCAAAGAAAACGTCTGCATTGCCGTCAGCGTCAACTTTTGTAATAAGAGCTTCTTCGCAATAAGGCAACAGCGTTTTATAAAGTTTCGCACCGCCTATCAAATACACGTCTTGTTCGGGATATGCTTTAATGGTTTTAAGAAGTTTATCTAAACTGTCAACCACTATGCAATCGTCCCTTTTAATAGTAGTTGACAACACCACGTTTATTCTATTCTTTAAAGGATTTCCGTTAGGGAAAGAACGCAAGGTATTTGCGCCCATCACCACAACTTTTCCACTCGTGGTTTGGCGAAAAAACTTCATATCTTCGGGGATTGAAAACAACAAGTCGTTGTTTTTGCCTATTCCCCAGTTTTTATCAACTGCAACTATCGCTTTCATTATACCGCTACCTCAAACTTACTATCAAGTTTGTTGTATTCGTAATCAATAATTTCAAAATCGTCAACCGTGAACTTGTAAAAATCTTTAACTTCGGGGTTGAGTTTTACTTTAGGCGCAGTAAACTGTGGATTTCTGAGCATTTGTTCAACTACGGGAATATGTCTATCGTAAATATGCGCGTCGGCAATTACGTGAACTAACTCACCCGCCACCAAGCCAGAAACTTGCGCAAGCATCATCAAAAGCGCCGAATATTGCACGACGTTCCAGTTGTTTGCAACGGCAACGTCGTTTGAGCGTTGATTGAGTATACCGTTAAGCACGTTTCCGCTAACGTTAAAGGTCATTGAATACGCGCAAGGATAAAGGTGCATTTCGTTTAGGTCTTGAAAATTATAAATATTAGTCATAATGCGCCTTGAAGAAGGATTATTCTTCAAATCAAACAACACTCTATCAACTTGGTCAAATTCGCCTTCTTTATACTTGTGTTTGATGCCGAGTTGATATCCGTACGCCTTACCTATCGACCCCGTTTCGTCAGCCCAACTATCCCAAATATGACTATTTAAGTCGTTAACGTTGTTAGACTTCTTTTGCCAAATCCACAAAATTTCGTCAATAGCAGACTTGAACGCCGTACGGCGCAACGTAAGGATAGGAAATTCTTCACGCAAATCGTAACGGTTAACTATACAAAACTTTTTAACCGTGTGCGCTGGCGTGCCGTCAAGCCACTTGGGGCGAACGGGCAAATCGGTATCCCACACACCGTTTTCAATTATATCTTTACAATTTTGAATAAATATTTGGTCTGCTTTACTCATTTCATCCCCCTAGAGAACGGCTCTTTTTCATACGTTTTAACGGTTAGACCGTTAGAAAAGTTTTTCTTTTATTTATTTTGTTGTGAGAACTTTACTACTTACGCCTTTTAGCATTCCAAGTTTACCCGAAAGGCTGTTAATAATTTCTTGCGGGGCGTCCATAACAACACTGATTACGTTTACGTTCTTCTCTCTATGCGGTATGCCGAGCCTACCTATTATGTAACTACCGAATTCGTGAAAAAATGCGTTTATGCGTTCAACCGCCGATAAATCGCTGACTATAACCGCAACGACTGCTATCTTTGTTTCCATAAAATTCTCCTTTCATAATATTGTAAAACAACTGACGCTTTTTGTCAATGAAATTGCTCAATTTTAATAATAAAATTGACCTTTTTTAACGGCAACTTTAAGTTTATCTATCGCTTTCTTTTCTATGCGCGAAATATACGAGCGCGAAATCTTCAAAAACCTTGCAACTTCGCGCTGAGCGTAACTACTTTCCCCCTTTAATCCGTACCGCAAACACAACACGGTATATTCCCTTTCAGTCAACACTTCTTTGATGAATTCCAAAAATTTTTCTCTTTCTATTCCCTTATCAACTTGCTCGAAAACGGCGTCTTCTTTTTCGCAAAGCAAATCCATTAGCGTTAGTTCGTTCCCGTCTTTATCAGCACCAACGGGGTCGGTCAACGAAACGTCGTTTTTGAACTTTTTATTCGAGCGGAGTAGCATTAAAATTTCGTTTTCAATACACCTTGCCGTATAGGTTGCAAGTTGAGTGCCTTTTTCCGGCTGAAAAGTGTTGATTGCCTTTATTAAACCTATGCTTCCCACCGAAATCAAATCGTCGGAATCGGCAGCGCCGTTATACTTTTTTACGACGTGTGCCACTAAACGCATATTGTGGCTGACAAGTTTATCTTTTGCGCTTTTATCCCCTAACCGCATTCGTTCAAGGCACTCAGCTTCTTCTTTTGGTGAAAGCGGTTTCGGAAAGGATGAATTACCTAAAACACTACCCGTAAAAAAAGTTATTTTCCCAAGTATAAACGACAAAAATTCAAGAAACATTTTAGTCCCCCTTTAAAAATTTTTAGCAAGCAAAAACACTTGCCACCGATTATACTCTATGCATTTTTTACCGCGGTAATAATATTGAGCAAGTCCTAAATTAGTTGTCATAAGCCTATTTACATTTCCTAATTTTGCGATATGTTACTCGTGGCGTTTGGAAAAAATTTTATACGGGAGGGACACGGTATTAAAACCTATCATTATTTGGCATTCACTTCGTTTTACGAAAGATTGCGGGCAATAAAAGGCAACGGAGAAGTTTAAGCCGAGCCCCTCTTTTTCGAGGTGAATTATGGATTTACTATTGCTTAAAAATTTTTTAACCACCTACAGTTTGCCCACGGTTGCAATCGCTATTATTCTTGGCGTTTTGAACTTTATTTGCGATAAATTTTTCTACGATATTATAAGCGCAACAGTAAGGAATTACCTAACTTTTTTACTTGCTATAATTTCTTATTTTCTCTATGAAACAATATTTATTACAAAAGGTTTTTCGCTTACGATAGAAACTGTTTACGCAGGACTTATAAGCGGTTCTCTTTCAACCGTTATTAGTTGCGCACTAAATAAAATTTCTTCTGGTAATTCCGTTAGTAACGTCGTTAAATTACTGATTGAAGGCATACTTGACGGGCTTACTTTTAAGCACTCTTTACACGCAACCGTACGTTCGCTTGAAAAACTGTTCGCAAGCGAATTTGAAGATGCAACCTTAAAGGAACAGATTATCAATATAATTGCGGAAAGCGTTATCAACCCTTTAAGCGAAGAAGAATTTGAGCAAATTGCTCTACTTATTATCCATTCAATTAAAGCTCTTGACGTTGATAAACTAAACGACCTAAATAAATAATTTTTTTCGTTTGGTTTAACCGCACCAAAAAAGCCTTGCAAAAATTGCAAGGCTTTTTTATTCTCTTTCTCTATCCGCTACCCTAGTCTAAATAGCCGTAGCGTGCAGTAAAAGGGCTTAAAAAATTTGACCACGCCTATTTTTGGCGTGGTCAAAAATTGATTATTTTTTAACGAGAACTTTTTTAAGGCGTGCAAATCTGGGAAGTCCGTCTTCTTTGGGAAGGTCGGTTTCGCCTTGGATAAGGGGTAATGCATACTTAACGAATTCGTCAGAAATACCCGTGCCGTTGTTGATAATCCATTCCATAGGAACGGTTTTTTCGGTGTTTGCGGCAAGTTCAAGTGGGAGAAGTTTGTATTCACATTCATACTTATCGCCTTCTTTTCTTGCATAGCAAACCATCTTATCGGTTTCGCCGTTAACAGCCGCGCGAACTGCTTGCTTACCCGCTTCGAAAGTTTCTTCGATATCAGTTTTGCTTGCGCAGTGTGCAGCACATCTTTGCATAAGTGAAAGTTCGATTGCTCTTACCTTTGAGCCGGTTTCAGCCTTAACGATGTTAGAAAGAGTTGCGGCAACGCCACCGAGTTGTGCGTGACCAAAACTGTCTCTTGCGCCTGCTTGACCGAGTGCTTCGCAAACGAGAACGCCGTCTTTATTCTTAATACCTTCAGAAACGACTGCGATACACTTATTGTTGTTTTTAGCCATAACTTCTTTAACGTCAGCAACGAATTTATCAACGTCGAACACAACTTCGGGAAGATAAATAAGGTCAGCGCCTAAGCCCTTTGCGTTTGCAAGTTGAGCAGCGGCGGTAAGCCAACCAGCGTTTCTACCCATTACTTCGATAACGCAAATCATAGGCGTATCGTAAACTTTTGCGTCAAGGTTAATTTCCATAATAGAAGTTGCAATATACTTTGCAGCACTTGCAAAACCCGGGCAGTGGTCAGTTCCGTAAAGGTCGTTATCAATGGTCTTTGGAACGCCGATAACGTTCATTTCGTAACCTGATTTAGCCATATATTTACTGATTTTGTTACAGGTATCCATACTGTCGTTACCACCGTTATAGAAGAAATAACGAACGTTGTATTTCTTGAAGACTTCTAACAATCTCTTGTAATCAGTATCGTCAACAGATGCGTCTTTGAGTTTGTATCTAACTGAACCCAAAGCAGAAGACGGCGTGTTCTTCAAAAGTTCAAGTTCTTTGATATCTTCTTTTGAAATATCGTAGAATTCTTCGTGAAGAATACCCCTGATACCGTGTGCAGCACCGTAAACTTCGGTAATCATTTCAGAATTCAAACCTTCGATGAATACACCGGCAGCACTTGCGTTAATAACTGAAGTCGGACCACCCGACTGTGCAAACATTAATGCACCTTTTAAACCTTTCATTTTTGTCTCCTTTATGTAAATCAAAAATTTTTTATCGTTTTATTTTATATTGTACTGTAATAGCAGTAAAACCGCGTTGCGTTGCATATAAGCCGTTATAAAAACTATTTAGATACAAGGTGGTATGCCACTTTTGTTTTTATTTTCACTCTCTAAACGGATTAGATGCAAGTCAGACGTGCGAAACGAGCATTTTGCGCAGGGCGCGTACGCCCGTACGTAACCAAGCAAAAGCGCAAGTTTTGTGCGTATCACGACGCATATAAGCAGTTTTTTAAGTGATTAGATGCAAGCAGTTCAAGGCTCGCTCTATATTTGTAAACGGATTAGATGCAAGTCAGACGTGCGAAACGAGCATTTTGCGCAGGGCGCGTACGCCCGTACATAACCAAGCAAAAGCGCAAGTTTTGTGCGTATCACGACGCATATAAGCCGTTTAAAGACTTAAAACGTGAGCAATATCATACAAACGCTTATCAAACCGTTTTTCCGCTTTATACACTTCTTCAAACGGAACGGTGATAACTTTATTATCTCTGATACCGATGGCACAACTTTCGGCGTCGTCACGCAAAAGTTCAACCGCTTTATAGCCGAAACGTGCGGCAAGCACACGGTCAAACATATTTGGTGAACCACCACGTTGAATATGCCCGAAATTAGTGATTTTTACACCTATACCACTTTTAGCGGTGATATGGCTAGCAATTTCATCAGCGTTACCTGCGCCTTCCGCCAAAATAATAAGGTTAGAAGTTTTGCCACGCAAATAACTCTTTTTGATTGAAGATGCAATTTGGTCTAAATCGTAAGGAATTTCGGGAACTAAAACGTATTCCGCACCGCCGGCAACGCCTGCGTAAAGAGCGATATCGCCACAATTTCTACCCATAACTTCTAAAAGCCCAACCCTATCGTGAGAGTGGAAAGTATCACGCAAGTTGTTGATTGCCCAAAGCACGGTGTTAACCGCCGTGTCAAAGCCAACCGTATAATCGGTATAAGCAAGGTCGTTATCAATAGTTCCGGGAATACCCATAACTTTAATGCCAAAATTTTCAGACAAGTCTTTTGCGCCCCTAAACGTTCCGTCACCACCGATTACCACTAAACCTTCGATACCGAAAGCCGAAAGTGCTTCGGCAGCCTGTTTCAAAACGTCCATTTCCTTAAATTCAGGACAGCGCGCAGTATTTAAGAACGTGCCACCTTTATGTATCATATCCGATACTGAACGCGTGTTAAGACGGGTTATTTCACCTTTCACTAGCCCTGCATAACCCCTATTAACGCCGTATATATCCATTTTGTTATTAAGCGCAGTACGAACGACAGCCCTTATACAGGCATTCATACCGGGCGCGTCACCACCACTTGTTAAAACAGCAATTCTATCCATAAATAAACCTTCTTGCCCATTATAGCATTAATTATAGATTATTCTATCACATAACAAAAATTTTTACAAATTTTTTAATGCGTTTTTATGATTTTTTCTTAAAGAATATAATATCTTGGTCGGTTAAATAATTTTTTAGTTCGCTAACTAATCCTTCACAACGGCGAACTGAACAATGCGCGTTGTATTTCTTGCCTTGCATTGCGATAATTACGGGAATATTTCCTTCGTAACACGACAAGATATCCAAAATCTCGTTCAAATTATCCGTGCGCTCGTCGCTGATAATCAAACCTAAAAACTCTTGCTCTTTATTTTCTTGAACGGCTTCGGCTTTGATTTCAAGTTTTTTTACGCTGTCGGCAACGATTTGCACTGCGCCGTCTTTTACTTGTAACCTGCCGACGATTTCAACAATTTCTTCTTCTTTTAGCACGTCTTTACTACGCTCGAAAATCTTGGGGAAGAAAATTACTTCAAGTTGCCCGTAAATATCTTCAACCTTGACGAACGCCATAACTTGACCACTCTTGGTGGAAAGGCGCTTAAACTCTGAAATTATACCGCCCATAACGACTTGTTCGCCTTCTTTGATTTCGGTGTAAGTCTTATTCCCTTCTTCGTCTTCTTCGTAAAAATCAAGCATGCCCGTATTGAAAGAGAACTTATCAAACTGTGCCTTAAAGTCTGAAAGCGGATGCCCTGAAAGATAAATTCCGAGCACGGTTTTTTCAAGCGAAAGTTTTTCTTTAGACGAGTATTCTTTTAGGTCGGGATAATCGAGTTTTAACCCTTCGTCTTCGGCTAAAATCGTGCCGAATAAACTAATTTGCATAGAGTCTTTTTTCTTATTCGCAACGCTTATTCTATCCATAAAGTCAGCGTAAACAGCCATAATAGTTCTTCTATTAACGCCAAAATTATCGAATGCGCCCGCAAGAATTAAACTTTCAACCAACCTTTTGTTTATACCCGTAGAAATGGCGCGGTTGATAAAGTCTTCAAAAGACGAAAACTCGCCGTTTTGTTCACGCTCGGCTACGATAGCGTTGATAACGCCAAGCCCAACGTTTTTAAGACCAACCAAGCCAAATCTTAACCCGCCGTTTTCACACGCAAAGTACGCTTTACTCTTATTGATATCTGGCGGATAAACTTCTATACCCTTGCCCTTAACGTAAGTTAAATATTTGGAAAGTTCTTCAATTTTGTCAATTCTGTTGTTTAAGATTGAACAAAAAAATTCAACCGGATAATAATATTTAAGGTATGCAGTTTGGTAAGCGAGCACGGCGTACGCAGCGGCGTGCGACTTGTTGAACGCATACTTTGCAAAGCCCGCCATTTCGTCAAAAACTTCGTTTGCGATATCTTCGGGAACGCCGTTTTTAATAGCACCGCATATCGGGTCGCCCTTTTCACTAACACCGCCGTCAATAAAGATTTTCTTTTGACGCGCCATTTCGTCAACGTTCTTTTTACCCATTGCACGGCGCACGATATCTGATTGACCGAGCGAAAACCCGCCTAACTTTTGACAAATTTGCATAACTTGCTCTTGATAAATCAAAACGCCGTAAGTCGCTTTCAATAACGGTTCGAGCAAGGGATGTTTATATCTAATGGTTTCGGGGTTGTGCTTATATTTAACGTAAGTAGGTATCGAATCCATAGGACCTGGACGATACATTGAAATACCTGCGATAATATCTTCAAAAGTCGACGGCTTTAAGTCGCGCATAAAGCGTTTCATACCCGGACTTTCAAGTTGGAAAACGGCGTCAGTTTCCCCGTCGCCTATAAGTTTATAGGTGTTTTCGTCTTCGTAACCGATTTTATGGAAATCAAGTTCTTTACCCGTGTTTTCCCTTATGTATTGCAACGCTTTTGAAACGTCGGTCAAGGTACGCAAACCCAAAAAGTCCATTTTGAGCATGCCGAGTTGTTCAACTTGTTTCATATTGAACTGCGTAGTTACGTCGTCGCCACTACGTTGAAGTGGAACGTTATCGGCAATAGGTTTAGCGCAAATTACAACGCCCGCGGCGTGCATACCCGTTTGTCTAGGCATATCTTCAACGCGGATTGCCATATCCACGACCTTTTTAACCGTATCGTCTTGCTCGTACATTTCACGCAATTCTTTAACGCTAACGTCTTCGCCGTCCTTATTTTTCTTAAAACCAAAACTTTCGCTTATGCTTGCCTTTCCGTCCATAAGTTTAGTGATTTTATCAGTTTCGGAATAAGGAACGCGGTAAACCCTACCAACGTCTTTAATTGCAACTCTACCTGCAAGCGTGCCGAAAGTTACGATTTGAGCAACGCGTTCAGCACCGTATTTGTTGCGCACGTATTCAACTACTTCGCCACGCCTATCGTCTTGGAAGTCTATATCAAAGTCAGGCATACTAACGCGTTCGATATTTAAAAATCTTTCAAATACTAGGTCGTATTTTAAAGGGTCAACGTCGGTAATACCAACCGAATACGCAATTATACTAGAAACACCGCTACCACGCCCAGCGCCAACTGAAATCCCTATGCTCTTTGCATAGTTGATAAAGTCCCAAACTATAAGATAATATTCTATATATCCCATAGTGTGGATGGTGTTGAGTTCGTAATCAAATCTATCTTGAATTTCTTTAGTTATTACGGGATATCTTTCGCGCAAACCTTGTTCGGCAATGCTCTTTAAGAACTCGTACGCTGATTGTCCGTTATCGGGAATATACCCTGGAATAAGCGAATTATCCCTAATCGGTTCACACTTTGCGTTTAGGTCAAAGACGGGTTCTTCGTTACACTTTTCGGCAATTTTAACAGTGTTAGAAATTGCTTCGGGCGCGTAGGAAAAAAGTTCCGCCATTTCTTCGGGCGTTTTAAGATACGCTTGGTCGGTATCCATCTTAAAACGAGTGGGGTCGTCAAGCGTGGTTTTAGTTGAAATACACGCAATAACGTCTTGCACTTCGTTATCTTCTTTTTCTATATAATGCACGTCGTTCGTGGCAACGAGCGGAATATCAAGTTCTTTTGAAAGTTTAATCATTAACGGGTTAATCTTCTTTTGTTCGGGCATTCCGTGGTCTTGAATTTCTAAATAAAAATCTTCGCCGAACATATCTTTGAGCATAAGCGCTGCTTGCTTTGCACCTTCGTAATCGTTTTGAAGTAATCTTTTTGAAACTCTACCTGCAAGACAACCCGACAAACACACCAAACCTTCGGTGTGTTCTTTTAGCAACTTATAATCAATTCTAGGCTTATAGTAAAACCCGTCTACGTAAGCGATAGAATCAAGTTTAATTATGTTCTTATAGCCTTTTTTGTTTTTACACAAAAGAACTAAATGGTCGTATTCCCTTTCTTGCGAAGCGTAGTCTTCGGCAACGTAAAATTCACAGCCGATAATGGCTTGCATTTTTGCGTCTTCTTCGCTCATACCTTCCGCTAGCCCCTTCAAATACTCTTTTTTGGCGTACTCGGCAAAGTAAAGCGAGCCGAACATATTACCGTGGTCGGTTATCGCTAAAGCGTGCATTCCCTTTTTTCTAACAGCCTTAAAAACGCTGTCCATGCGGGTAGCGCCGTCTAATAGGCTGTATTCAGTATGAACGTGTAAATGTACGAAATCAGGCATAATCTTTCCTTTATAGTTCTTTTGCTATTGAAACTATCTTTCTCAATCTGTGGTTTAAACAACTTTTCGTCAAGTTTAATCTTTGGGCAAGTTCGTTAAGCGTTTCTTCGGGGTTTTCTTCCCTTGCAACTGCTACTACTCTGTCTTCGTTTTTAAGACTGTCAAGCCCTATCGTTTGCTTTATTTTCTTTATGGCAAAAATTTGCTTTGCTGATGCGTCAACTTGCTTGCTAACGTTACCCAAATCGCAATTCTTTTGCCTATTTGAACGGTTTGCAACTTCACGATTAATAATGATATCAGTAAGTTTTAACACCGAAACGGGCACGGGTAAAAATGCAAGAAAATCTTTGATTTCTTCTGCACTTTTTATATAAACGATATAATTTTCTCTACGGCGCGTAATCTTTGTCAACACGCCGAATTCGGCAAGTTTTTCACTTGTTTCAAGTGCGGGTGTATAATGTGAAAACACTAGTTCAAGATGATAACCCGTGTTTATAGACGAATTTTCATCGGGTATCGTGCAGTTGCCCGACGAAACGAAAAGCCCGCGAATAAACGCCCTTAAACAACATTCCTTTTTAGTAAGTTCACCGTAAAATTTAAGGTTTACCGCTTGCTCGCCGTCCTTTTCTACTAAAATTTCAAACTCTTTTAAGATATCTGAAACGACGTTTCCGCTAATTGATAAAACGAACTTGTCCTTTTTATTAAGCCTATCTTCACTAACCGAAACTTCGCGCAATTCATAATTAAAAAAACTGCGCAGTTGCGTCGCAATAAATTCTACTGCACCTTCGCTACTCGCCTTTAATTCGAGCCCAAGTTCCCCTTCCGTTTCGTAAAGCGTGCCAGCGCCCCGAACTAACCCTGCGAAAAAAGCCTTTCTACAATGGCGGTCTTTTATGCTTTTTGAAAAAATTTCCGCCTTAACGCTATCTGAAAAATGCATTAACCACGCTCCTTAAATTCCCTAAAACGCATTTTTGGTATTTTGCCGTTTACGTTAACAATTCTGCTTTCGGGAATTTGAACGCGAGTAAGCGCTTGTTCAACGAGCGAAATCTCGCCAACTCTTTCGGGTGAATGCGCGTCTGAACCGATAATAAAGTTAGCGCCCGTCTTTTCAACTTGATAAAGTTGCTCGTCGGTAAGGTGCGTTTTCTTTGCGTTAAGTTCTATATACGTTCCGTAATCAGCCGCAACTTTCGCCACTTCAACGACGTCTGCAACGCATCCGTAATTAAGGTGCGTTATTACGTCAACGGGGTGCTTTTTGATTAAGTTAACGTATGCTTTAGTATTATTTTTTATCAAATATTCGGGGACTTTTTTGTTTTTGAAAATACCGTAATACAAATCGGGGATTGAAAGGGTAAAAATACTCTTAAATTTATACAACACACACTTGTGTATTCCCGCCAAAAACACGTCGAAACAGTCGTACATATCAGGTTTCAAGTCGGGATGACCTTCTGTGCTTATTATGTTAGATTCTATACCCAACAAAACTTTAACGCCGACTTTTTCGGTCGCTTTATCACAAAGATAGCGCATCGTTGAAACTTTACCCTTGGTTACACCGAACGCAGGGTGAGAAAAACCGTGGTCGGAAATAGCAATTTCTTTTAAGCCCGCGTTTTTTGCCGCGATAGCGTTATCAATTATTTTGCCCTTCCCGTGCGAAAAAACCGTATGAGTGTGATAATCAGCCGTAAGTTTCATTAAAAATCCCCTACGAATTCAACCTCCTCTTCTAAAAGAACGTTAAACTCGCTTTTAATTTTATCCTTTATGATTTGTATTAATACGTACACGTCGTTTGCCGTTGCACGCGGTTTCGTAGTTATAAAATTTCCGTGTTTATTAGAAACGGTTACGCAACCTATCGTAAATCCTTTAAGCCCCGCCCTGTCAATCAATTCGCCGGCGGTGTAAGGCTTTGGATTTTTGAAAACCGAACCGCAACTTTTGCCCATAGGTTGAATTGCGTTTCTTACTTCTTTATAACTTTTTTCCCTTGCAAGTATAATTTGCTTTTCTTCGGGCAAAAGGCTAAAACAAGCCGAAATTATTATTTCTTTCTTGCCGAAAAATCTACTCGTTCTATACCCGAATTTACAATCGCTTTTATCGTAAACTTTAATTTTTCCGTTTTCGAGCGTTTCAACCGTCGTAATACGGTCGGATATATTATGCCCGAAAGCACCTGCATTCATTACTACCGCTCCGCCGACGGTTGCAGGTATTCCCGAAAGCGCCTCTAACCCCGACAAACCATTATCACGCGCAAAGCGAACGAGTTTATCAAGCGTTGCGCCCGCCATTGCACGCACTTCTTCACGCTTAAAAAACACGTCAGACAGCCTTTTTATGCTTATAATAAGCCCGTCAAACCCTTTTTCGGAAACTAAAACGTTGGTGCCGTTACCTAAAATTTTAACTTTTACTCTATGCTCTTTGGCTAAACTTACTAATAAATTCAGCCCGTATAAACTATCAACTTCGGCAAAATACAGCGCTTTTCCACCAACGCCGAGTGTCGTTCGTTTATTCATAGGTTCATCAAAATAGATTTTTGCGTGCGTAAAGTTTTCAAGTTGGTTCTTAAAGCCCATACATCTCCTTTTATATTCTACTATATTTTAATTGTTTTTTCAATTAAACTAACGCATTTTTTATTTTATTTAATTGAGTATTATCGCCAAGTACCGCTTGTTTTGCAATTATTTGCAAATCTTTTAAATTTTCTTTCGTTATAAATGCTGATAAAGTTGAAAAGTTATTATTTTCTTGCATATTACTAAAATCTTTTTCTTGATAATCAAGCGTGTAAAAACTAGAAAACATGCCTATTTCCGTCAACCTTTTTTGCACCTTTTCGGTAAGTAGATATTCTAAAAAAGCGTTTGCGTATACTTTTTTGTTTTCGTCAGTTGCAGTTACGCAAGTGTATTGATAAAGGTCGTTAAAGTTTTTTAACGGCGTTGCACTATAATTAAATCCCCTGTTAGTAAGCCTAACTATATCTCTTTGCGTGCCTAAAAAATACTTTTCTTTTCCCGAAACGAACTTAACGTAAGCGTCAAGCGGTGGATAACACTCAACGTTTTTTGCGTTTACGCCTTCAAGGGCAAGCGCAACTAGCGGTTGAGTATACTCGCTTTTTGAAACTATTATATTTTCAATTTTTTCTTTATTCTGCGTTTGCTCGTTTTTGCTTGTGTTTTCCTTGCTATTTTCGCCAACTAAATTCGGATTTGATATCAAATAATAACCGCCCCTACACCAACTTACGGCGTAACTTTTATCGCCAACTAACCCACCCAAACTGCTATTTTTTAGATGAAGTTGCATAGGCGAAGGCAATTCTACACCTAGCCCGAAAGAAATTATATCGGGAATTTCGCCTTGCGTTATCGCTTGCTCGGCGCTTTCTTGCGTGTGCGAAATTACCATAACCAGCACACCTTGGTTTTGTTGTTCAAAACCGCGCGCAACCGATAGTAAAAACTGTTTTCTTGAACCTTTGCCACCTTCAAACGAATCAATTTGCCAAATTTTTATAACGCCTTTGTAGTTTTGCTCTTTTTCAAAGGTATAACCGTCGGCAATCTTTTTTCCACCGATAAATATGGTAAACAAAATACTAAATATTAACAATATTCCAGCGAACGTTCTAATAATTTTCATAATTAAAATATATTCAAAAAAGCGCAAAAAAAGGACTTTTTCCGCCAAAGAAAAAGTCCTTTTATTTATTTTACGATTAATTTTTAGAATTTTATCGCAGAGCGCTTATTGCCCACGGTTGCCGTTGCGCAATTATCAATATCAAACGATGCGTCAATCGTGTCAAGCACGTCTTTTAAAGTTATTGCTTGCAACTTTTTAAGGCGCTCTTCCACGTCGAAAACCGTATCCAAAAAAAGCAAGTATTTTCCATACAAAAGCATTTGTGAAGAAGTGCTTTCCCTACCCATGATAAAGGCACTTTTAATTTGCTCTTTCCCACGCAAAAATTCTTGTTCGGTAATACCTTGTTTTTTGAACTTTCTAACTTCGGAAACGATTGCTTCAACCGCCAAATCTCTTTGTGCGGTATTTACGCCCGCCATAATTTCAAGCACGCCACTATCTTTATACTGCGAACCGTATGAATATACGCTATACGCAAGCCCTAATTCTTCTCTTATCTTTTGAAAAAGCCTACTGCTCATTCCACCGCCCAAAACTACGTTCGCTATAGAAAACGCGTCGCAACGCTCGTCGTGCATAGAAAAGCCGGGCATTGCAAAACCCAAATGCGTTTGCTCTATGCGCTTTGATTTATAAAGCGATTTACTAGGCGACGGCTTAATTTTCTTTTGTTTAGCACACTTTTTATTCTTAAAGTTTTCGGCAAAATAGTTTTCAACTAGCGCAACCGCCCTATCAACGTCAACGTCGCCCGAAATTGAAATAACAACGTTATCGGGCGTATAGAATTTATCCATATACTTTTCAACGTCGTCACGAGTGAATTTCCTTATGTTTTTTTCCGGGCCTAAAATGGTTTGCCCAAGCCCCGTGTTGCCGTAATAACTTTTTGCAAGCAAATCTAAACATAGTTCTTCAGGCGTATCTTCGCTCATATTAATTTCTTCAATAACGACGCCCTTTTCCTTTTCAAGTTCATCCTTATCGAACACCGAATTAAAGAATATATCAGACAATACTTCAAGCGAATTTTCCAAGTGTTCGCCTGTCGATTTCGTGTAATAACAAGTGAGTTCTTTTGACGTGAACGCATTGATTTGCGCACCTATTCTATCAATATGGTCGGAAATTTCAAACGCCGTGCGCTTTTTTGTTCCCTTAAACATAACGTGCTCGATAAAGTGCGAAATTCCATTTTCTTTTTCGCTTTCGTTGATACTGCCCGTTTTTACCAAAACGCCACAAGAAACCGAAACGAATCCTTGCATTTTATTTACTATTAATTTAAGTCCGTTATCAAAACTCTTAAAGTATCTCATAGTTTTTCCTTTTTATAATTCAAATAAGTTATCAACGCTTTTTTACAAAATATTGTCGCTTACCGCAACTATTTCAAACCCTAAATCGCGGTAAAATTCTATAATGCGTGACAACGCTTTTAACGTATGTGCTTTTGGATGCATTAAAATCAAGTCGCCGTTTTCGGGATTTTTCGTTGCGCGATTATATATGACGGATAAGTCGCTATCACGCCAGTCAATAGTATCTTTCGACCACATAATAACCTTATAGTTTAAGCGATAACAAGCCTCTAACGTCAGGTCGGAAAAACTGCCCGACGGCGGAGCAAAAAGCGTTGGTTTTACACCGCAAAGCGCTTCTATTATAGCGCCCGTTAAAGAAATTTCTTGCTCGTTTTGCTCTAACGAAAGTTTTTTATGGTCTTTGTGAAAGTAGCCGTGGTTTGCTATTTCGTGCCCACTTTCAACGATTTTTTTAAGCGTTTCACCATTATCGTCCGCCCAACAACCGCCAACGAAAAAGGTTGCCTTAACACCGTAATCGTCAAGCGTTTTAACGATATCGTTAACGACAGCCGTGTTTTCATAAACGTTGAACATTAAAGAAATCTTTTTGTTTTGCCTATTGCCGTTATAAATTGCACTTATTTCATTCCCGCCGTATATAGGCGAAACGTTTTCAGGAAAGAAACAAACGGCAAGCACCACGAAAAATACAACAACTAATAAAACGTTTGTAACTACGCTTATTTTTCTATTTATTTTTTTCAATTTTTGCCACCTCTATACATAATCTATGCTAAAAGGTTACGGCAAAATTACTTTTACTTTTTTATTATAGTTAAAACGTAGTGTTTTAAGTAAAACACAACGCGGTAGCGTTGCGTAATAAGGCATTTAACCTATTATATATAAGTTTAGTTTGCAAAGCGGTTAACGCAGTATTGCGCAGTATTTTTCTCATCTTATCTTAAAACTGTCAAATGCGAGTCAGGCTAGGCTCGCTCACAAAAACGGATGAGATAGAACGCCTGTTCATCGAAGTCGTTTTTGTGAGAGCAGTTAACGACGCATTCTAATACACAGCAATGTAAAACTGTTTAATCAAGCAAGACAAGGCTCGCGACGCATTTTGGATGAGATAAACCTTTTTGGTTATCGAAGTCAAAATGCAAAGCAGTTAACGCAGTATTGCGCAGTATTAAACGGTTTTAAAAAAAGTATGCAAGGCTCTGCCTTGCATACTCTATCAGTTTAACGATTAGTCTTCAATAATTTCAAGAAGTTTAAGGTCGATTCCTTTTTCACCGATTTTGATAATTTCAACCTTAACTTTATCACCTATATGCAAAACTTCTTCAACTGTGTTGATGCGTTTTTCACTCATCTTGCTGATGTGGATAAGTCCGTCTTTACCCGGTGCTAATTCGCAGAATGCGCCAACCTTGGGTAAAATTCTAACAACTTCGCTAATGAACATATCGCCAACTTCAGGGTCTTTAGCAATAGACATGATGATTGCTTTTGCTCTTTCGCCTTGTGCAGGGTCACCAACACAAGCAACGTTAACTCTTCCGTCGTCTTCGATATCAATTTTCACGCCCGTTTCTTCAATAATCTTATTGATAACTTTACCTTGCTTACCAACTACGTCGCCGATTTTTTCAGGGTCGATGTAGAATGAAATAATTCTGGGTGCGTATTTGCTCATTTCCGCTCTAGGCTTATCGATAACTTCAAGCATCTTATTCAAGATATGTTGTCTACCAACGTTTGCTTGAGCGATTGCCGTACGAAGAATTTGTTCGTCAATACCTTTAATCTTAATATCCATTTGGATTGCGGTAATACCCTTTTCGGTACCAGCAACCTTAAAGTCCATATCGCCAAGGAAGTCTTCTAAACCTTGAATATCCGAAAGGATAGAAACTTTGCCTGATTCGGTGTCTTTGATAAGACCCATAGCAATACCTGCAACGGGGGCTTTAATCGGAACGCCTGCATCCATAAGTGCCAAGGTTGAACCGCAAACGCTACCTTGTGAAGTTGAACCGTTTGAACTCATAACTTCTGAAACGATTCTAATTGCATAAGGGAATTCGTCTTCACTAGGAATAACGGGTTCTAATGCACGTTCAGCGAGTGCGCCGTGACCGATTTCACGTCTACCGGGGCTTCTCAACGGTTTTGCTTCGCCAGAAGCGTAACCGGGCATGTTGTATTGATGCATATATCTCTTCGTGGTGTCGCCGTCAAGACCTTCGAGTTTTTGCGCTTCAGAAATCATACCCAAGGTACAAGTTGAAAGAACTTGCGTTTGACCTCTAGTAAATACGCCTGAACCGTGAACTCTAGGAAGAACGCCTGCTTCACACCAAATTTTTCTAACTTCATCAAGTTTTCTTCCGTCAGGACGAATACCCGTGTTAGTGATTTTTGCTCTAACCTTTTCTTTGGTCATATAGTAAAGAGCGTCTTTAATTTCTCTTTGCTTGTCGGGGAAAATTTCCGCAAAGTGTTCTAAACAGTCCTTTTCAACCTTATCTTGACCTTCTTGTCTAACTTGACGGTCGAAAGTATCGAGAGCGTCGTCAAGCATTTTATCAGCGTATTCTCTAACGGCGCTGTCAATTTCTTCGGGAACGTGGTAAAGTTCCATTTCTCTCTTGGGTTTGCCGATTTCTTTAACGATTTCTTCTTGGCAAGCGCAAAGTTTTTTGATTTCTTCGTGGCCGAAAAGGATTGCACCTACCATTTCATCGTCAGAAATTTCGTTTGCACCTGCTTCAACCATCATGATTGCGTCTTTCGTGCCGGCAAGGTTAAGAGTAAGAACACTCTTTGCTCTTTGTGCTTCGTCGGGGTTAATAACGTATTCGCCGTCAACCATACCAACTACTACGCTACCCGTAGGACCTGCAAACGGTATATCAGAAATGCTGATAGCGATTGAACTACCTATCATTGCCAAAACTTCGGGTTGAACGTCGGGTTCAACTGAAAGTGCGGTCGCAATAACGATTACGTCGTTAAAAAGCCCTTTGGGGAAAAGCGGACGGATAGGTCTATCAATAAGCCTTGACGTAAGGATAGCCTTATCTGATGCTCTGCCTTCCCTTTTCTTAAATCCACCGGGGATTTTGCCGATTGAATACATTTTTTCTTCGAAATCAACACCCAAGGGGAAATAATCCATACCATCACGTGGGGATGCAGCCATAGTAACGTTAACCATAACCGCAGTTTCACCGCAACGAACTACGCAAGAACCGTTAGTTTGTTCAGCATATTTGCCTGTTTCAACTACGAGTTCTCTTCCGCCGACGGTGGTTTTGAATACTCTAAAAGTTTCTGTCATTGTTCTCTCCTTCTAAACTCTATAAATTTTTGAAACGTGGCGCAACCTGCACGCACGCATAAATAAACCTTATTTAACAAAAAATCGGGCGACAAAAAATTATGCCGCCCCGACGTTTGTTTACTTTCTGAGTTCTAAATCCGCAATAATCTTTCTGTATCTTTCAATGTCAATTTCTTGTAAATACTTCAAAAGACCACGACGTTCACCAACCATTTTCAAAAGACCACGACGTGAATGATTATCGTGCTTGTTGATGGTAAGGTGTTTGTTCAAGTGATTGATTCTTTCGGTGAGAAGAGCGATTTGCACTTCTGCTGAACCCGTATCGCCTTCGTGACGACCAAACTTCGCTATAATTTCTTGTTTTCTTGCTTTTTCCATTTTCTTTTAACCTCCTACATTATGGAATAATTCGCTTTATCCAAAGCAAGCGGTGGAGAATCCTGCCACCTTGAATAAAGTATCAAGCTTAATTAGTATATCAAAATTATTACCGTTTGTAAACTGTTTTTAATCAATATACTCTATTTTTAGCAAATCAAATTAACTTTTTTTGCTTTTATTTGCCCAAAAATAGTTTTTCTTTCTTAATTTTTATTTGTTCTAGTTTGTTTAGATAAGTTGCAACGTCTTTGGGGCTTGCTTCTCTTTCAATCCTTTCCCCACCGAAAAACACCCTTTTGCTGATTGCGTTTGCCCCACAAGCGACGTTTTGTGCAATTTCTTCCATAACGTCAATATTGTAAACGCACGCCTTGTTCGGCTTGGTGTAACCAACGTTTTCTAGATTGCCCGCCATGTATTTTTGCCTATACAGGTAGTAGGGCGAATATCCGTTTTCAGTCAAGGTTTTTCTTGCGTAATCAACCATTTGGTCAACCACTTCGCCCGAAAGCCTAGTTTCAGTTTCGGACAAATACGAACCGCGTTTTATACACAAAGTATGAACGGTTATATTGTCGGGATTAAGGCTAACCGCTTTGTCAAGGCTAAACTTAAAATCTTCAAAACTTTCTCCGTCAAGCCCTGCAATCAAATCCATATTAATCGAAAAATCGTACTTTGCCATATTGAACTTTTCAATAACGTCTTCCGCAGTATGGTTTCTGCCTAAAAGTTCAAGCGTTTTATTTGAAAAGGTTTGCGGATTGATGCAAATTCTCGTTACCTTATGTTTTTTTAGAAGTTCAAGGTTTTCTTTAGTAATGACGTCCGGTCTACCCGCTTCAACGGTAAACTCTACGCCCGTATTAATATCGTCAAGCGCGCACAAAATCTTTTCTAAATGCTCGTTAGAGAGCGCTACGGGAGTTCCACCACCTATATAAATACTGCGCAATTTCTTTACGAACTGCTTTCCGTGATTAATTTCGTCAACCAAAGCGTCAACGTATGCGTCAATATGCTTTCTAGCACTCTTTATATCCGCGCTTATAAACGAACAATACCTACATCTCGTTGGACAAAAAGGGATAAAAACGAAGAAGTCGGTATTGTCGTCGTTTTTTTCGTATACCCCCCGTTGCGTATCGATAACAGCCTTTGTGAGTGCAGTTTTTTCATCGCTAACTTTCATTACGCTAGTGAAAAAATCGGTAAACTCTCCGTCCTTTTCCATTTGTTGATAAGCGAGTTTTGTAGGTCTAATACCCGTGAGTGCACCCCACGGCAAGGATTTAGAAAAGAATGCCGATAACCCTTTATATAAAGATAGTTTTGCATATCTTTTCATCAAGCGCTTTTTCTCAATTTCGTCAGCGACGTTTCTTACTAGATTGCCGTAAGCGTAAACTTTTCCGTTAACGGTTATAGTATTTACGAACTTATTTTCCGATTCAGTAAAACGGTGGCGAACTTTAATTTCGTCCCCACCGAAAAGGTTTATTACTTCAATTAATTCACTTTCAAAATTAGGTAAATTCGTATCAATCATAATCCGCAAACAAATTAAATTTTCTTTCGTGCGAAAGAGTAGTAAAATCTTCGTGCCCCGGGTAAACTGAATAATCGCCGTTAAGCGCAAACAATTTTTTTACCGACACAACCATCTCGTTTCTACTGCCCGTGGGAAAATCCGTTCTACCCACGCATTCCAAAAAGAGAGTGTCGCCCGAAAAAAGCATATTTTCAATAAGTAAACAAATTGAACCGTCGGTGTGCCCCGGCGTTGATATAACCTTAAACTGCATACCGCACTCGTCGATAACGTCGCCATCCATAACCGTTTTATCCGCGGTAAGGTATTCAAACTGACGCCCGAAATGACTGCTCAAATTACCGTCGTTTAATAGTTTTGGTGCGTCTAGCGTGCTGATATAGACCTTGACGCCGTCGTCTTGCAATTTTTTTGCACACCCCGAATGGTCAAAATGCGCGTGCGTCAAAATAAGCGCTTTTATTTTAAAACCGTATTGTTCTTCCGCTTGTTTTAGTTTTTTATAATTTTCACCGCAATCTATAACGACCGCTTGATTTTTATCGTTAACCAAAACGTATACGTTAACGCGCAAAGGCCCTGATATTAAGTGATAAAGTTTCATTAGTTAGCCGTCCTAAACACGTCGATAATCTTTGAGTCTTGGCGCAACTTATTGATAAGCCCGTTAAGTTCTTGCTTACTGTTGAGCCTTATATGGAATTCTACGATTGCTTGATTAGTTTTTATATCGGTTCTACCGTTTGTCGACACGATTTCAAGTTTATACTGTGCAACTGCGCCCGCAACGATTGCAAGAATTTCCGCTTGAGTATTACCAACGACCTTAATACCTGCATTGTAAACGCCGTCGTCGGAATGTTCCGCCCAAGCAACTTCGATAAGCCTATCGTATTCGGCGTTAGTCAAGTTGGGGCAATCTCTTCTGTGAACGGTTACGCCGTGCCCACGAGAAATAAATCCAACGATATCGTCGCCGGGAACGGGGTTGCAACAACCTGCAAATCTAACTAGCAAGCCTGCCATTCCCTTAACTTTTACGCTACTTTCGCCTTTCTTACCCGTCTTAAAGAACTTGGTAATCTCTTGCTGTGGCTGACTTTTTCTGTGATAATCAACGAGTTTAATGATAACTTGATTAACCGAAACCGCGCCGTAACCGATTGACGCAAACATTTCGTCTTGCCCGTTGAAAGATAGTTTTGCTGAAAGTTGCAAAAACGCTTCTTCGGTAAGCAATTCCGAAAGGTTTAGCCCCCTGCGCTTTGCTTCCGCTTCAAGCATAACCTTACCCGTTTTGATGTTTTCTTCTTTCATTTCACGCTTGAAGAACTGCTTAATCTTCACGCGTGCGCTTGAACTTTTTACTATTTTAAGCCAGTCCCAAGACGGACCTTTTGAACTTTGAGAAGTAACGATGTCAACTACGTCGCCAACGTTTAACACGGTGTTTAACGGAACCATTTTTCCGTTAACTTTTGCACCGACGCACTTATTGCCGACTGCCGAGTGAATGCTATACGCAAAGTCGAGTGGCGTTGCGTCTTTTGGCAAACTTATAACGTCGCCACGGGGGGTAAATACCAAAACTTCCGAACTGTAAATATCGCCCTTTAACGAATTTAAGAACTCTTTACTATCCTTTAACCCGCCTTGCCATTCCATAACTTCCCTTATCCAAGTAAGCCTTGTATCAAGGTCGTCGGCAATATTTTTCTTTTCTTTATACTTCCAGTGCGCCGCGATACCGTATTCTGCAGCGTGGTTCATTTCGTAAGTTCTGATTTGAATTTCAAAAACTTTACCGTAGTTTGTAACGACGGTTGTGTGCAACGAACGATACATATTCGGCTTTGGCGTTGCAATATAATCTTTAATTCTACCGGGAACTGGTTTCCACTTGTTGTGAATTTTGCCAAACACTTCGTAACATTCGTCAACCGTATTTACGATAATTCTAATTGCAACCAAATCGTAAATTTGGTCAAGCGTTTTGTTGCGCTCTTTCATTTTGCGGTGAATGCTATACAAGTGTTTTCTTCTGCCGAAAACTTCACCGCTAATGGACGATTCTTTTAAGATTGCTTGCACTTCTTCAACAACGTGGTCAACCAAGTTGACGTCCGCTTTTAACCTTTCGTCAATGTTGGTTGATAAATATTCGTAAAAATCAGGCTCTAAATATTTTAAGCACAAGTCTTCAAGTTCGCACTTGATTTGTGAAATGCCAAGTCTATGCGCAAGCGGAGCGTAAATTTCAAGCGTTTCGCGCGCCATGCGTTGTTGCCTTTCGTTTGAAAGAAAATTGAGCGAGCGCATATTGTGCAATCTATCGGCGAGTTTTATGATAATAACCCTAATATCCTTTGCCATTGCAACGAATATTTTTCTAAAATTTTCCGCTTGTTCTTCTTCTTTTGAAGTAAACTGAATCTTTTCAAGTTTGGTAACGCCTACTACTAATTCTAAAACTTCGTCGCCAAACTCTTTTCTTATATCCCCTTCGGAAACGGGCGTATCTTCAATAACGTCGTGCAAAAATGCAGCGGCAACTGTAGCCGCGTCGAGCCCCAAATCAATCAAAATGCCCGCAACGGTACAAGGGTGAATAAAATACTCTTCACCCGAAGCGCGCTTTTGGTTGGCGTGCGCTTTTTTTGCAAAATCGTACGCTTGTTTTAGCATTGCATAATCTTTGCCGTTATAGGTATTTTCAAGTCTTGATAAAATCTCTAACATAATTACACCTTTAGTGTATAAATTTTACTATACACTTTAGAATTTGTCAATGCGTTTTTAACATTTTGGTTATAACCAAATATTCCGTTCTTTATTGAAAATATATTAAGTTCTAAAAAAGTTTCTAAACAAAACGTTGCTTGGTAAAAATCTTCATTAGGCAAATTGTTTTGAATAAAACTAACGGGGCTAATAAATCGCTTGCAGTTTTGCTGACATAAAAGGTTAAATATCCTTGCAAATTCTTCCCTATCAACAGACAATTTTTTTATGTAAAAATTATCTTCCGCATCTTCTATTATATAACTTTGCCCCAAATAATTCGCGTAACTTAACGGCTTATCTAAATACACTACTCTTTCAACTTCTTCACTGATATTTTCGGGGCTTATTACAACTTCCCCACCCAAATTTTCCGCATTGAAAAAGCAAACGGGCAGTTTATTTAGTTCGGGATATTTTGCTAAATTTTGGGGGTTTGAAAGAGCGTAAATTGTTTTTCGTTTATCGTAAAAGGCACTCTTTCTATCAACAATATTAGGATTAATTTGCACGTCGTTATTAAGTTTTTGTATTTCACAACAAAAAACTTCGGGCAAAACCGCATCGTAATTACCGTATTCGGCAATAACTTTTCTAACGTAACCTTTGAGCGATTCCCTATTTTTATATACTGAAAGATTGAGTTCAAACACAACCTTTTTGTTGACGTTAAAACTCAAGGGCAAAACGTTTTTCTCACCGTTAAAGTCAAGCAACTCAATAACTTTTGACTTAAACGAAAAATGCGGTGAACCGCTCTTTAACGGCATTGATTGAACTGCACCCACGTTCGTAACGAAAAGTGGTCGGCGATTACCCACGCCAAAAGGTTCAAGCATATCAAGTTCACGGGCAAAACGCATTGAGAACGGCTTGTCAACTTCCCATTCGGCGTAAATCTTTTGCTCACCATCAATCGACAAATCCAAGCTAGTAGCGTATTCGTTTAGCGCACTATTTAACTGCTCAAAATTTTCTTTTGAAACTGAAACACCCGCCGCTTGTGCGTGCCCACCGTAAGCGATTAAAAGATGCTTAATGCTAGTCAATGCGTCGTGCACGTTAAAGCCTTCTACGCTACGGCACGAGCCTTTATAGTAATCTTCATACCCTGCAAAAACTATGGTAGGTTTACAATATTCTTCAACGAGTTTTGCTGCAACTATGCCGATAAAACCCGTGCCCCAACCTTCGTCAACGACCAAGATAACGGCGTTTCTATAAAGTTTTTCTTTTTCTATTTTTTTCTTTGCTTCGCGATAAATTCTATCGCATTCTTCTTGGCGTTTCACGTTATATTCAGACAACTTGACCGCCAAATCGAATATTTGATTTTCGTCTTTGCTAGTGAAAAGTTTTAACGCACAATTTGCGTCACCCATTCTTCCGCCAGCATTTACTCTTGGCGCAACGGCATAGGCAAGAGTTTGTGCTGTAATTTGCTTATCCGTATTGCTCAAAAGGTATTTAAACGGAGCGCGCAAATTCTTTTTATCGTTAAATAATTTAAGCCCTTGCACCACGATATCTCTATTTTCGCCAACCAAATCCATGCTGTCGGCAACGGTTGCAAGCGCAACTAAGTCAAGGCATTTATCCGCCTTGTCGCCGATAAGTGCATAACCTAATTTGTAAGCAACGCCTGCACCGCAAAGTTCGTAAAAAGGATATCTTTGCCCTGAAATTTTAGGATTAATTCTAACGCAGTCGGGTAATTTTTGCGGGGGCTCGTGATGGTCGGTAACTATAACTTCTATGCCCAGTTTCTTAATTTCTTCAATTTTTTCTCTATCGCTTATACCGCAGTCAACGGTTATGAGCAAGTCAATTTTTTTGTTTTGGTCTAGGCGCGTTATCACGTCAAGGTTAAGCCCGTAACCGTCTTCACGTTCGGGAACGAAAATATCCGCTTCAATACCGAACTCCAAAAGGCAGTAATACAGCACGGAAACGGCGGATACACCGTCCGCATCGTAGTCGCCGAAAATCAAAACGTTTTGATTAAATTTCTTTGCGTTAGTGATAATATCAACCGCTTGATACATTCCGCTAAGCAAGAAAGGATTATTAAAGCCAGACTTACCCGAACAAAGAAACGCACGAGCTTTTTCGACGGTATCTATTCCACGGCAATACAAAAGGCGTGCGGTATCAAACAAGATATCGCAACTATTCGCTATTGAGTTGATAGCCACTTCGTCTTTTGAAGTGACTTCTTTGCCGTAAATAATTTTCACTTTTGACTAATCCTTTTATAATAACGATATAAGATAACCTAATATGTAATAAGGCGGAAAAACTTTCCGCCTTAGATTGTTTTAAGCAGTTAACTTTGCTTAATTTTAAGTGTTATTTCTTTTCGCTTTTAATAGAGCCCCACAAAACGGGAGTTAAAGCGTACGCACCACACGCAGAACTTAAACCTGCAACCAAAGCGTGCAAGCCAACGAACATAACGTAAGGAGCAAAGAATGCTGAAAGTGCAACGCACGCAACCAAAGACGCGATACATACGAAAAGATATTTTTTACATTCGCCTTTCATAGCGCTATTGATTACGCCGTTAAGGTCAGCCTTGCCGTTTGCAACTGCAACCTTATATTCTTGTTTAAGTTTGTTAACGGTTGAAATTGAAAGCGCTGCGCCGAGAGCGGTTGCAAGCGCGATTGAAACGCCGAGCAACGGGAAAGCAGGAACTCTTGCGAGTGCGGTCAATGCAAAACTGATTAATCCTGCAAAAACTGACGAGCAAATTACTGCAACTGCACCTGCAAGTTTTTCCATAATAACTGCGTAGATAAACGCTACCGCAATCGCAATGCCGATTGATAAGAGAACCCAACCGAGATTTTCGCCGTCGTTTGCAACGACTTCTGAATATTCCGCTGAAACTTCAACTACGCCTGCGGTAAACTTTTCGTCAAGTTTGGGTTGAACGTAATCAACTAATTCACTTTCGTCAAGTTCAACGTCCTTATTAAACTTGTAAATCAAAACGCTACCTTCATCCATTTTTTGAAAAGCGAATTTTGCGTCTGAAATATCTTTATCTGCTAAATAATCGTTAACGGTTTTTTCTAAAAGTGCACTTGCGGTAGTATCGTCTTCCGCAGTAACGTTTTGGTCGATTTCTACTTTAACTTCGTAACTCATTTTGTGGTCAACCGTTTGGTTGAAACCGAGAAAGCCGAATATTGCTAAACCTGCAACTATTACGATTAAAGCAACTGCAATTAAAACTTTGCTTTTCTTAAAAATATTGCACATAATTAAGCCTCCTCTACTAAAGATTTTTGGCTTTGCTTTTTACCAAGGAAAGTTTCTTTATTCTTAACCAAGGGGAAAATCAAAGCGTTAAACATTCTAGTAAACACGAGCGTTGCGATAACTGCAACTACTGCGCCGATACCAAACGTAACGGCAAAAGCCTTAACCGCACCTTTTGCAAAGCCGAGAAGTGCAAGAGCAAACACGCCTGCAACGACGCTAACGCCGATACTGGGAACGAGCGCTTCGCTAAAACCTTTTGCAACTGCTGCTTTTGCAGTTTTTTCGCTATTAGTAAATTCGTCTTTTACACGGCTTGCAAGAATCATCATTCCAACTGCGTTGAGCATTATTGCAAAGATAATACCAACGATACCGCCCATAGAAACTACTATGCCAGGCACGCCGATTAAAAGCCAACCTTCTGCCAAAACGAAAAGCAAAGTTGAAAGTGCGGTAATAATACCAAAGCCTTTATACGCCACTAACATTGCTACCATAACCAAGATTGCAAATACTAAAATTGCAACCGCGCATTTAAGAGCAACGTCTTCCCCGTAAGGCGAAGTAACTTCAACAGCGCTACTTACGTCGTACTTATACGCAAGCCCACCGCTGTTAACTTGAAGAGCCATTTGCCTTGCGCCTGCTTCAGAAGAAGTGTAAAGTGGCATTACGCGTTTATTGAAGTAACTTTCTTCAATCGCGTCAGAGAAAAGCACGTTTTCACTATCGCCGAGCGTTATCTTTAAATAGTAAGTTGAACCTTCGCCTGCCAAGTCCATAAGTTGGTCGTAACCATCTTTCGTGAACTTAATATCAATTTGATAAGTTCCCGTGGTAACTTCGCCCTTATATTTTGCAGAGTCGATAACTTTAACGTCTTCAAGAATTTCCGTAGTAGGATTTTCTTCTGTACCGCCAAAGAACTTCAATTCGCCGAATGCGGTTACGACTGCGATATCGCTACTGATAGTTTCAGTTGCTTTGGTTTCAATTCTAATCTCGTAGTCTTCAACACTTTCATCGGTGCTCTTAAAAGCCTTTACCGAGTAAACGCCGTAACCTAGTTGGTCAAGCCTATATTCAAGCGTATCAATAACGCTGTCAATATTATCGCCAACTTCTTCTTCGTTGTCGTTTGAAAGAGTAAGCGTATAAGCAACGCCACCTTCCAAGTCATAGTCCAACTCTACTGCACCCAAAAGTGAGTTATAATTTTTAACCCCTACTGGAAAAACGATAAACGTCATTACCAACACAGCGGCGATAATTACGCTTACGATTGACAATAAAGTTATAGATTTACCTTTATTCATCTTTGCCTCCGTTTTTGTGAAAGTTATACTTTCATCCATTATAAGCCTATCCTAAAGATTATACAACATTACTAGGCTTTAGGTCAATAAAAATTCCAAAATTTGTTTTTAAAATATAGTTTTTTTTGATATTTTTTTGATAAAATCGCTTTTTGTTACAGATTGACACTCTTTGCGCACTTATTGAACTTTCTTATTAATAAGAAAATCAAGGAACTAAAAGTCCCTTGATGAATTCATGCTCCGTTAGCAAGCAACGCTATACCCACAACAACAGCAATGGCAACGACTGCCGTAATAAGTATTTTAATAATAGATTTTGGCGTTTTTCCGCAAACCTTACCCGTACATCCGTTAACGTAAAAGTTGTAGAGTTTTTTCTTGAAACTATAATTACCTACGTAAACGGGCAACAAAACGTACTTGTAAGTTACGCTTTTATGTGAGGTTGAAACGTTGAGATACGCCACTCTATCGTGAACGTATTGCCCCAAAATAAGCGATCTTAACCGACTGTCAATATTTTTTTTCGCATCCGACCAACAATCTTTAAGTTCTTTATCGTAATGGTACGCAGCGAAACCTAAAAGGCACTTTTCTTCAAAAGCGATGCTATTGTTGGTATCGAACGGTGAAATTTTATTGAGTTGCGTTTGCCCGATTTTTTCGCCCGCAGAAACAAGCAAATCGTCAAACGAATAGTTAAAAGTCCCCCTAATATTGCGCCAAACGACGTAAGTTTGGGTTCTTTTATTTTTGCCCGAACCGACCGTACGAGTTTTAGTTATACCTATCCTACCTTCGTAACAAGAAGTGGTTTGACTATCGAAAGTAAAGCAAGGAACGTAAACGCCCTTTACGTTATCAGCGGAAACTTCTTTTTTGAATTTACTAGGTGCAAAAAAGCGTTTTTTTGCCCAAGCACGGCTTAAACTTACGGCGTTATCTTGCTCAAAGGCAAATGGAATGACGGCGTTCGGTTTTACGCCTGAAAGTTCTTGCATTTTACGAACGTGCGCCGTTCCGCAAAACGGACAACTTTTCGCCGTTTGGTTTTTGTTAAGCACTACTTTTGCACCACAACTATCGCAAGAAAATGCAATAGTTTTATCGTCAAAAGCAAGTGTTCCACCTTCAAAACCAGCAATTAAGTCAAGTTCTTCCGCCAAAGAAGTTTCGCCAAAACTTTGTTGCGTTCCACAATGCGGACACGTTAAAGTTTTGCTTTCGGGATTGAATACTAAATTCGACCCGCAAGCACTACATTTTACGCTGTCAGCAGAGACTTCTTCATTTTCATATTCTTGGCGCTCTAATGCGTCAGCCATAAAAAACCGCCTTATTAGAAATCGTTAAGTTCTTCAAGCATTTTTTGAAGGTCTGCACCGTGAACTTCAGCAGCTTCGCCAACCGTTTCGCCGTGAGCGAGTGCGCAACCTAAACAATGCATACCGTGCGACATAAGAATATCGCCTGCCTTAGGATTTAATTGAATTGCTTCAAAAATAGTTGTGTTTTCAGTGATTTTGTTTGCCATGATATTATCTCCTATAATAATTCCGCACGAAAATACGGTAATTTTTTTCTTATTATTATATAATGAATTAAAATTTTAGTCAATCTTTTAAGCAATTTTGCAAAGCGCTAGAAAAAGTTTTTCGCAGTTATGCCTTTATTGTATATAAGGTTTGAATTACAACGGAATTTGCTCAAACTTGCCGTTAATAAGCGCAACCTGCTCTTTAAAACCACAACTTTTTGCATATTCAATAGCGTCTTTTACGCCTAAGTCAAGTTGATTTGCATCGTGGCAGTCAGTCGTTATGACTATTTTACAGTCAAGGCGCTTCATTTCTTCTAGAATAAATCTTTCAGGGTATGGCGCGGTGCGATAGTTTCTTGAAATAGCGCCCGTGTTGATTTCAAAAATTTCAAAATCTTCTCTCAATGCGTAAAGCGCTTCCAACGCACTATTCCTATACTCTTTACTAGTCGTGTCAAAAAGGTTTGAAAGTTCGATATTTTTGGTTATTAAATCAAAATGCGCAACGATATCAAACTTTCCAAACTGGCGAACGGTGGCAAGTTCACGATAATATTCTTTCGCAAACTCTATTCCCTTTCCGCCGAATTCCGTTTTGATTATATTTTCAACGCATTCGGCAGAACGGTCAAAACCGATATACTTTTCGCCAACCTTTAAGTAGTGAAGAGCAATCAAAGTGTAATCGTAAGGCGAAAGGTCAATACCGCAATACGCGTCGAATTCCAAACCGCAGTAAATATCCAACTTGCCCTTATACTCTTTTTTTAGCCTATTGATTTCAGCAACGTATTGTTCTAGCGTAAATTTATAGTTGAACGGCGAATAACTCATAGGCGCGTGCCCCGAAAATCCGATAGAATCAAAGCCTTGTTCAATCGCCTTTTTTACCACTTGTTCGGGCGTATCTTTCCCGTCGCAATAAGTGCTATGCGTATGCAAATTTTGCTTGTAATTTTTAAACATTTTTAAGCCCCCGTAAAAGTTTAAAACCCTAATTAAAACAACTTAAACACTTTTTCAGGACAGCGCTTTTTATTTTCATTTTTAAGCGTTTTGCCCTTGGTCGTTCTGTTTTCAATGTTGATATCTTCGGTGTTTACGGTAAACGCCACGCCGAACGTGTCTATAACTGCAATATCGAAAGGTTCTTTTACGGAATTTGCGTAAACTACTTTTGAATCTTTGCCAAGTTCAACCGCTTTTATACCCTTTCTATATCTTGCCATAGGCTCAATTTCCGCCGTCAAAATACGCTTATAGAAACCTGCGTCGGTTACGATTACGAACTCGCCTTCTTCGTCAACTTGCGAAACCATCTTAAGCGAATCGCCCTTGTTGAGATTTACACCCTTTACACCACCGGCAACTCTACCTTGAACGGGGATATCGTCTTTAAGCGCGTTGAGTGCAAGACCGTTTTCAGTAATAAACGCAATGGTCGTATCCGCCATATCTTGTTCAACGCCAACGAGTTCGTCACCGTCTTTAAGTTTAATCGCTTGATAATAAGGTTTAAGCAAGTTGTATTCCGACCATTCGGTCTTTTTAATCAAGCCGTCCTTCGTAAAGAACAACAAGTGCCCGTCTGGCAATTTTTCTTCGTCAACGGCAAAGAATGCAACGGGATATTCGTTCCTTGCGGCGTCTTTACAAACGGCGTTAAACTTACTGCCTTTATCACGGAAACGGCACTCGGGCGCAATTTCCATATCAATCTTGCAACAGTTACCAAGGTTGGTAAACGCAAGCAAGGTTTGGTCACTTCTTGCCGGTGTATAGAACTTAACGAAATCGTCGGCAACCGAATTTTCTTTAACCGACTTATCGCTAGCCTTAAAGTTCCTTTCGGTCATCTTCTTAAACGCCTTGCCTTCGGTAAACGCAACCACGAAATTGTCTATTTGTTTAAGTTCTTTTTCAACGCTTTGAATTTCTAATTCCTTACCGCCTACGATAAGATTACTTCTACGGTCGTCGGCAAACTTTTTCTTAACTGCAATAAGTTCTGATTTAACAACTTGCATTTGTTTTTGTTTGCTACCGATAATAACCGTTAATTCGGCAATTAGTTTTTTAAGCGCTTGCAATTCTTCTTCCAACTTGAACACTTCAAGTTTGGTAAGCCTTGCAAGTCTTAAATCCAAAATAGCGTTTGCTTGAACTTCGCTCAAATCAAACCTTGCGCGAAGTTTAGTGCGGGCGTCAGCCGTGTTTTCAGCGTTTTTGATAATCTTAATAACTTCGTCGATATTCTTTACGGCAACGATTAGCCCTTCTAAAATATGCGCTCTTTCTTTTGCACGCTCTAAATCAAACTTACTGCGCCTTAAAACTACTTCTCTTTGATAGTTTACGTAGTAAGAAATTATATCTAACAGCCCTAATTGACAAGGTTTACCGTGCGCAATGGCAACCATATTGATACCAAAACTCGTTTCCAAATCGGTATTTTTATACAAATACCCCAAAATAGCCTTGGCATCGGCGTCTTTTTTAAGTTTTATAACGGCGCGCATACCGTTCCTATCAGACTCGTCAACTACTTCGTTAATACCGCCAAGCAAATCCTTTTTGTCTTCTTTTAAGTCGAAAATCTTTTTCAAAAGGTTGGCTTTATTTACTTGATACGGAAGTTCTAATATAACTAAATTTTGCTTTCCGCCGTTTTCGTTCTCAATATTTACACGGGCGCGAATTTTAATTTTACCCTTGCCCGTTTTATACGCTTCTTCAAGTTCGTCGCCAACGATTATATAACCGCCAGTCGGAAAATCAGGCGCTTTGATATGCGTCATCATTTCTTTTAACGAAATCTTGGGATTTTCTATATACGCAACCGTGCCGTCGATAACTTCTATTAAGTTATGTGGCGGAATGTTTGTTGCAAGCCCAACCGCAATACCCGTTGCACCGTTAACCAAAAGATTAGGAAATCTACCCGGTAAAGTTTCGGGTTCTTCTTGCGTGTCGTCAAAGTTAAGGTTAAACTCAACCGTATCTTTTTCAATATCCCTAACGAGTTCTAACGCTAACGGAAAAAGCCTTGCTTCGGTATACCTATACGCAGCGGCAGAGTCGCCGTCAATCGTACCAAAGTTGCCTTGCCCGTCAATCAACGGCATACGCATATTAAAATCTTGCGCCAAATGCACCAACGCACCGTAAACCGAACTGTCGCCATGCGGGTGATATTTACCCAAAACTTCACCGACGATTTTTGCACATTTTTTATGCGGTTTATCGTGAGTTAAGCCCATTTCGTACATAGCGTAGATTATGCGCCTTTGAACGGGTTTAAGCCCGTCTTCAACTCTCGGCAACGCTCTATCCATAATAACGTTTTCCGCATAAGGAATCATTGAATTTTTCAAAACTTCGTCAAGCGACGAAAAAATTATACCCTTTTCGTTATCCATTTATTTTCTCCCTAAGAGCGTTTCATTTTTGCAAACTTGTCTTCTTTGTTAAAGTTTGCGTGTTCAAAAATATATTTCTTTCTTTCGCCAACTTCGTCACCCATAAGCACGGTAATTAGCCTATCCGCTTCGGCTGCGTCTTCAATAGTTACTTGCATAAGAGAGCGCGTTTGCGGATTCATAGTGGTATCCCAAAGTTGACTTGGGTTCATTTCACCTAACCCCTTGTAGCGTTGTATAAGAGCGCCCCTACCTACTTTATTTTTCTTTATTTCAAGTTCCTTATCGTCGTAGGCGTATTCTTCGGTATTACCCTTGTGTACTTTATAAAGGGGTGGCATTCCGATATAAACGTGCCCTGCGCTAACCAACTCTCTCATATACCTAAAAAAGAAGGTTAAAAGTATTGCTCTAATATGTGCGCCGTCTTGGTCGGCATCGGAAAGAATTATTACTTTATGGAATTTAAGGCTTTCAATATCAAACTCAGAACCGATACCCGTGCCGAGCGCAGAAATTATAGTTCTGATTTCTTCGTTTTGCAAAATTTGGTCAAGTTTTTTCTTTTCTACGTTAAGCGGTTTTCCGCGTAACGGCAAGATTGCTTGGAACTGCCTTACCCTTGCTTGTTTTGCACTTCCGCCCGCCGAATCACCTTCCACTATAAACAATTCGTTAAGTTCGGGTTTTCTACCTGAACAAGACGCAAGTTTACCAACCAAACTTTGCGCTTCAATGCTTTTTGACGCCCTTGCAATTTCTTTTGCCTTTTTTGCAGCGAGCCTAACTTTTGCGGCGTTTAACGCTTTTTGAACGATAGTGTCAAATACTTTTTGCAACTTTTTGTTTTTCATAAGCGCGTCAAGTTCGTTAACCGTAACGCTTTCAACGGCAGGGCGCGCTTCGGGATTGCCGAGTTTGGTTTTGGTTTGCCCTTCGAACTGAACGTTTTGCATTTTGATTGAAACGATTGCCGTTAAGCCTTCCTTAAAATCGTCGCCCAAAAAGTTATCGTCTTTATCTTTAAGAATATTGCGTTCACGCGCGTAATCGTTTAGCGAACGGGTAATCCCCGAACGGAAACCCGTTTCGTGCGTACCGCCTTCGCCCGTCGGAATGTTGTTTACGTAAGAATACACGCTATCAACGTAAGCGTCGGTATGCTGAATTGCAAATTCAATGTGTATATTGTCTTTGGTTGCGCACGCATAAAGCGGTTCTTGATACAAAGACGATTTGCCTTCGTTTAAGTATTTAACGAAATCAACGATACCGCCGTCAAACTTATAAGTTTTGCCGTAATCGGTATTTTCATCGTAAAATCTAATTTCTAACCCCTTATTCAAAAAGGCGAGTTCGCGTAGACGCTTTAAGATTGTTTCGGGCGAAAACACTATGGTTTCAAAAACCCTTGCGTCAGGCATAAAACGAACGAACGTACCTTTCTTTTTTGTTTTTACTTTCGTGTTTTTTAACGGTGCGATAGGAATACCCGATTTTACTTTGCCAGTTTCTTTATCAAGGTAAGAATGGAAGTTCATTTCGTAAACGGTGTCTTTATAAACTTCAACTTTAAGCCATTCTGAAAGAGCGTTCGTAACCGACGCGCCAACGCCGTGTAGACCACCCGAATAACTATAATTTTCCGCGTTAAACTTACCGCCCGCGTGCAGTTGCGTAAATACTACTTCAACGCCTGAAACGCCCGCTTTCGAGTGAATATCAGTAGGAATACCACGCCCGTTATCTTCAACAGACGCACTACCGTCTTTGTAAAGTTTAATTTCAATTTTATTTGCAAATCCGTTGGCTGCTTCGTCAACGGCGTTATCAACGATTTCCCAAAGTATATGGTGAAGCCCTTTTACACCCGTAGTGCCGATATACATACCCGGACGCATTCTAACGGCGTCAAGCCCTTCAAGAATTTTTATATCTTCTGCTTTATAAGTTTGTTTTGCCATTTAACGTCTCCTGTTAAAAGTTTTACAAAATACGTAGTTTATTATACTACATATTGTGTTTTTTTTCAAGCACTTGACAGAACATTTTGTTATTTTACCATTTTTAAGCAAAAAAATCCCGAACCGGCGTTCGGAATTTTTCTAATTTTTTAAGTATTATAATTATTTATTACTCGGCTTTGAATTTCTTTCGTAAAAAACGCCGTTTTCATAGCCTTGAATAGATTTATAGACTTCGCTATCAATAATCCGCTTTTGCGCCCACGCACAATACAAGGGGTTTTGCTCTAAACCGATATAATTTCTATCGAGCTTTTTGGCAACCACGCAAGTAGTTCCGCTACCGTTAAACGGGTCGAGCACGGTATCGCCCGAATTTGAACTTGCAAGTATAAGTTTTGCAATAAGTTTTTCAGGTTTTTGCGTAGGGTGCGCCGTATTTTCCGGCATTGACCAGTAAGGCACGGCTATATCGTCCCAAAAATTTGACGGGCAGGTGTTTCTAAACTTGCCGTCTTTCGTTTCTTCCCAGTCTTTCGGTTTGCCGTTTACGCGGTAAGGCGCAATTACTTTTTTTCTAACCTTAACTGCGTCAAGATTAAAGGTGTAATCGTTGCTAACCGTTGCAAAAAACACGTCTTCCATAGAGTTTTTCCAGTTGGCTTTTGCACCCCTGCCCTTCTCTCTTTGCCAAGTAATTCTATTTCTTAAAATAAAGTGCTTGTCTAAAATACCGCCGATTACGAGTGCGCTTTTCCAGTCGCAACAAACGTAAATGCTTGCACTGTCTTTTAGTTTTGGTTTAACTGCGCTAATCCACTCTTCGGTATACTCTGCGTATTTTTCGTTATCTTGCTTTTTAAATCCGTTGCCGTGAAAATTTTTGTCAAGATTATACGGCGGGTCAACTATTAATAAATCCACCGACTTATCCTTTATTTTTTTAAGCGAACTATACGCGTCGCCCACCACGATTGAATTAATCGGGATTTCTTTCGTTTCACTTTCGTTAACGCAAAGATTTAAATATTCGTCCGCAACTTCAAGCGGAAAATCTATCGTTTTATTTCTCGTTGATTTCATTTTAGTTTTTATAAATTTTTATCCATGCGTCTACTTTTTCCGCAAGGTCTTCGTTGTTCTTGGTCTTTTTAAGCATTTCAATCAAGTTATCGGTTGCGTCGGGGCGTTCACTCAACACCTTGCGCAATTTAAAAGAAGTTGAAAGTTCTTTTTCGTTAAGCAACAATTCTTCCTTTCTAGTACCCGACTTGAAAAGGTCGATTGCAGGAAAAACTCTGCGCTCTGAAAGTTCTCTTGATAGGTGAATTTCCATATTGCCCGTACCCTTAAACTCTTCAAAAATAACATCGTCCATACGGCTACCCGTTTCAATAAGAGCAGTCGAAAGAATGGTTAAACTACCGCCGTTTTCAATGTTTCTTGCCGCACCGAAAAAGCGCTTCGGCCCTTGCAACGCGTTGGGGTCAATACCGCCCGAAAGAGTTTTGCCAGAACTCTCTACCGTGCAGTTATACGCCCTAGCGAGCCTTGTGATTGAATCCATTAAAATCACTACGTCATTGCCGTCTTCAACCAACCGCTTTGCACGGTTAAGCAACAATTCGGCAATTCGAACGTGGTGTTCGGGGCTTTCGTCAAAAGTAGAGAACACAACTTCAGCGTTAACGTTGCGCATAATGTCGGTAACTTCTTCGGGGCGCTCGTCAACGAGCAAAATCAAAAGGGTTGCGTCTTCATAATTTTTTTCGATAGATTGCGCAATCATTTTAAGTAGAGTCGTTTTTCCCGTTTTAGGTGGAGCGACTATAAGCCCCCTTTGCCCTAAACCGAGCGGACAAAAAATATCAATGATTCGCATTGCCAACGGTCCGTCTTCCCTTTCAAGTTTTATTCTTTGAGTTGGGTAATAAGGCGTCAATTCGTCAAAGTTTTTTCTATTTGAAAATATTTCGGGCGATAGAGAGTTGATTGCCGTAATGCGCTGAAGTGGCGACGCAGATTCGTTGCCCCTTTTAGCGTATCCTTCGATTTTATCGCCCTTTCTCAAATTATACTTTTTAATAAACTGTTGAGCAACGAAAACGTCTTCGTTAGAATTTTCGTAATTTCTTATACGCAAAAATCCGTAGCCTGAAAGGTGAGTGTCAAGCACCCCTTCAACGGCAAACTCAGAACTTGAATCACATAGTTTTGGCTTTTCAACTTGCTCAACGTTTTCGTAAGTTTTGTCACTATCGCTTTCGTAAAAAGCGGAAATATCAATTTTAATTTTCGTAGGCGCACCAAACTTGTTGGGCTTAATAGGTTTAACTTGTCCGTTTTGTATAGCAAGAATATCTTTGATAAGAGTTTCCTTGTTTTTTCCGGCAGGCGCACGCACGCCTATTTGTCTGCCTATTTCACGAAGTATGCTCAAATGAGCAGTTTCGAGTTCTTGAGAAGTAAGTTTTCTAAATTTTGGCATAAACAACCCCACTATTAGTTAATATAAATATATCGTTAAAAAGCATTTTTTATTCCACGGGCAACGCTAATTGCCGAAACGAACGCAAACGCAAGATTAAAACCACCGCAATCGCCGTCAACGTCAAGCGCTTCGCCCACGATATAAAGCCCTTTTTGAAGTTTACTTTCAAAAGTTTTTTCGCATATATCTTTTGTTTCTATTCCGCCTTTGGTAACTTGTGCGTAATCAAAGCCAAGCGCACCCGTAACTTCTAGGCTAAAACCTTTAATAGCGTCCGCTACGCCTTTGGGGCTTTTATTTTTTGCGAATTTTAACACCGCTTGTCCAACCCTTTTATTGAGCACGCCACAAAGCATATTTTCACCGTCAAAGTAGTTTAGGTTTTGGCGTTTAATTAGCATTTGCTCTATTTGACCAACTGAAAGTTCGGGCAAAAACTCTATTTTTAAGTGCGCGTTCTTTTCCCCTTTATAGTATGCGGAAAGTTCGAATATAGTAGAGCCCGAAACACCGTAATCGGTAAAAAGCAAATCCCCCAAACTTTCAAAAACGGGCTTGTCGTCAATTAACAAAGTTACTTTTGCAACTTCTTTTAATCCTTTTAGCCCACGTATATAATCGGTTTTAGTTTTTAATTGCACCAGCGCGGGAAATAGTTTGGTCTTTTTATGCCCAAAGTTTTCGGCTAAACAATACGAACTACCGTCCGTGCCAAATTGTTTTGCTACCGCACCGCCAAATGCAAGCACGACTTTTTCCGCATAGTAAACGCCGTTTTTGGTTTCAAGTGCAAAAAATTCACCTTTTTTATTTACCGATAAAACTCTTGCGTCAACTTGAGTTTGACAACCACGGCTTTCTAAAAACGCTCTTATTATATCAAGCACGGCGCTTGCTTGGCGTGAAAGCGGATATTTTTTACCATCGTTTAGCGTGCAAAGCGGAATGCCTAAATCTTCAAAATATTTAGATAGATTAATGGCGTTTTCGTGCTGTAAAAAGGCGTCTATAACCCGTTTCTCGCCACGGTAACGACACTCGCTTAAATTAGCGTTGGTCAAATTGCCTTGCCCGTTACCGGTTGCAATAAGTTTTTTACCAACCCTATCGTTGCGCTCCAAAATAACCACGTCCGAACCCGAAAGTGATAAATTACCGCCAAGCAACTCAACGGCGGTCATCAACCCTGACGCTCCGCCACCGACGATTGCAACTTTAAAAATCTTTTGCATAAATATTCTCCTATGCAAATTTAATTTTAATAAAATAAATGAATTACTCGCAAATTAGCGAAAAAATAAAATTTGGCTAAAAGCCGTGAAAAATTAAAACAAATTACAATAAATAATTTTTTGAATAATAAATTAAAATAAAATATCTAAAAGTTCGGTTGGTGTGTTGACGAACGTTTTTGCACCAACTTTGCTTAATTGTTCTTTCGTTCTATACCCGTAAAGGACGGAAATCCCGTTTACGCCCGCATTGATAGCAACTTCGGCATCCGCTTCGCCGTCGCCTACGAAATAGGTGTTTTCAGGTGATACTGAAAGTTCTTCCATCATTGAAAAAAGCACTTGTGGGTCGGGTTTTCTTTTAACTTCGGGGCTAATCCCCACGACTTTATAAAAACCGCACTCTTTAAAGTACGTTTGATAAACGTTTTCAGTTACGACTTGGGGTTTGTTTGTAAAAATCGCCAACTCATACCCACGATTTATAAGTTCAAAAATCGTTTCTTTTATGCCCGTGTAAACCTTCGTTTTGCTATTATCGCAAGATGCGTAAACTTTAGTGTAAGCGCTTAAAATCTCGTCAATCTTTTGGTCGGAAAGTTGAGTTTTAACCGCCGCCTTGACCAAATTTCTTGCGCCGTTACCTATCATTTGAGCAACTTCATCGTAGTTGCAAGGTGCAAAGCCAAATTCTTTAAGAGTAATATTTAAGCAATCTGCAATATCGGGCACGGAATCAATAAGCGTGCCGTCCAAATCAAAAACTACTAACTTTTTCATGATAATTACATTTGTTCAACAGTTTCAATACCCAACAAAGTGAGGGCGTTAGTAAGTGTAATTTTAACCGCTTTTGCAATAGATAAACGGAAAGATTGAACTTTTTTATCTTCGCAAACGATTTTATTTCCGATATAGAATTTATTGAATGCAGTTGCAAGGTCAAGGGCGTAGCGTGTAATATAAGACGGTTCATACTTATCGGCAGCCGCCTTAACCACGTCGGTAAATTTACCCAAAACTGAAATAACCGCATACTCTTCGTCATTCATAGTTACGCCCGTATAATCAACGCTTTCACCACACTTGTTGATTACGCTATTACAACGTGCAACGGTATATTGAACGTACGGACAAGTTTCCCCTTCGAAAGACAAAACTCTATCGTAACTAAACACGATATCTTTAATTTTATTATTGCAAAGCGCACCGAAAATAACTGCGCCCGTACCAACGGCTTTTGCAATACTTTCTTTATTTTCAAGGTTAGGATTTTTTTCTTCAATAACCTTGTACGCTTTTTCAATAGTCTTATTGATAACGTCTTCAAGTAAAACTACGTTGCCCGAACGTGTGCTCATTGAACCGCTTTCCAAAGAAACCATGCCGTAAGCAACGTGCACCATATCTTTCGCCCATTCTTTACCCATAAGTTCTAAAACCTTAAAGAATTGCTTAAAGTGCAAGTTTTGTTGGTAAGCAACGACGTAAAGACACTTATAGAAATCGTAAGTATTTTTACGGTAAACTGCCGCCGCCATATCCCTAGTTGCGTAAAGCGACGAGCCGTCAGACTTCAAGATTAAGCAAGGTGGCATATTATATTCTTCCAAATCAACGATTGACGCACCGTCGGAAATCTTGATTAAGCCTTTTTCTTTAAGTTCGTCAACGACGGGCGACATTTTATCGTTATAAAAACTTTCGCCTGCGTAAGAATCAAATTCAACGTTTAAGAGTTTATAGATTTTATCAACTTCTTCAAGAGTGATTTTCTTAAAGAGTTCAAAGAGTTTATTGCTTTCTTTATCACCGTCTTCAATCAACTTGAAATAACGCCTTGCTTCGTCGTCCATAGACGGGTCGAGTTTGGCTTCGTCGTGATACTTAACGTAAATTCTAGTAAGTTCTTTAAGCCTACCTTCTAAAACGGCTTGTTCGCTACTCCAACGCTTATATGCAACGATAAGTTTACCAAACTGCGTGCCGTAATCGCCAAGGTGGTTAATCCCTACTACTTTATAACCTAAAAAACGGAAAATTTTACAAAGCGCGCTACCGATAACGGTCGTGCTTAAATGCCCGATATGGAAAGGCTTTGCAATATTGATAGACGAATAGTCAATACAAACGGTTTTACCTTCGCCAACGTTTGCGCTACCGTAGTTATCGCCTAAACTGATAATATTTTCAAGCAACTTAAACGCAAAACCTTGACGGTTAATCTTAAAGTTAAGATATCCGTTAACGGCGTTGCATTCTGAAATATTTTCGTCCGTGATAAAAGACGACGCCAAATCTTCAGCAATCTTCACTGGCGGACGGCGCATAATTTTTGCAAGTTTAAAGCACGGCAAAGCAAAATCGCCCATATCGTTATTCGGGGGCGTTTCAATAAATCCGCAAAGTTCAGTTTTATCATGTCCTTCAATATTAAGTTTTTCCGCAATATACTTCTTATAATCCATAAAAATCTCCATTTTGAATATAATACCATACATTTTATAAAAAAAGCAAGTTAAAAACTTGTAATTTTCTTGGAATTAATATATAATATTAAATCGTTAATAACTTTTACGGAGAATATTTATGAAATTAGGCGTAGTAGGTCTACCAAACGTAGGCAAATCCACCTTATTTAACGCAATAACGCACGCTGGCGCTGAATGCGCAAACTATCCTTTCTGCACCATCGAACCAAACGTTGGTATCGTTGCCGTGCCCGACGAAAGGCTTAACGTTTTGGGTGCTATGTATAACACTAAAAAAATTACCCCCGCTGTAGTTGAATTCGTTGACATTGCAGGGCTCGTTAAAGGTGCAAGTCAAGGCGAAGGCTTGGGCAATAAATTTTTAGCAAATATTCGTGAAACGGACGCTATCGTGCACGTCGTTAGATGCTTTGAAGATGAAAACGTTACGCACGTTGATAGCAAAATCGACCCGCTTAACGACATTGAAACTATTAATCTTGAACTTATTTTTGCCGATACTGATTCAGTTAAAAAACGCCTTGATAAAGCAATAAGCATGACCAAGACGGGCGATAAAAAATACAAAATCGAAGCGGAATTTTTAGAAAGATTATATAACCACCTTTCTGAACTTAAACCCGCAAGAACATTACCCGTTAACGAAGATGAAAAGGCCTACCTTAAAACTCTTTTCTTAATCACCGAAAAGCCCGTTATTTACACGGCTAATATCGGCGAAAAAGATATGGGCAAAGACGAACTTTCTCTTCCGCTAGTTAAAAAGGTTATTGATTTTGCTAAATCTGAAAACGCTGAATATATGGTTATTTGCGCTAAAACCGAAGAAGAACTTTCTATGTTAGAACCCGAAGAACAACAAATGTTCCTTGAAGAGTTGGGGCTTAAAGAAAGCGGTCTTGATAGACTTGTTAAAACTTCTTATAGACTTTTAGGCTTACTTTCTTACCTTACCGCAGGCGAAAAAGAAGTGCGCGCTTGGACTATTGAACAAGGCACTAAAGCACCGCAAGCGGCAGGCAAAATTCACACCGACTTTGAAAAGGGCTTTATCCGTGCGGAAATTGTTGACTATGATATTTTAGTTGAACTTGGCAGTTTCAACGCTGCAAAAGAAAAAGGTAAAGTTCGTTCAGAAGGTAAAGAATACGTTATTAAAGACGGCGACGTTGTTTTGTTTAGATTTAACGTTTAATAAATAAACTAATTTAAAATTCAAAAACCTACCGAAAAATCGGTAGGTTTTTTATATTGTTTATACTATTTATAAAGTTCGTTTAATTCAACAACTCTTTTTTCCTTTCTAGCGATTTCCGCACAGTAGCAAACTAAATGCCCGAAAACCGAATCGTTTATATCAGTTGTTGAAAGTGAAGCGCCTTCATTTCTTAACAAGGACAATAAATCTTTCATAATAAAATAATCCCCGCCGTAATGCCCCGTTATAGACTGGTCTTTGCCTTGCAATGCAAAAATCTTGTCTAAATCGTAAACTTCTTGTTTTTCTATGAATTCTTTTTCATTGTCGCACGCAAAGAATTTTCTAACAATAAATTTGTTTTCTTCAATATAGCCGACTATTTCACCCATATCGCCAACAATATGAATATGGCGCCCAGCCACGGTTGCGCCACCCACGATATTTAAGGTTGCAACCGAACCGTTTGCATATTCTATACTTACACATTGACGGTCAACTATATCCATATCCGTTTTATAAACGCACTTGCCGTAAGCACTTTTCTTTAAGTGTTCTAACTTTTCTTGCTCAGTAATTTGCTCCAACGGTTTTTCTAATTCAAGCCAAGTATATTGCGGACAGTAATCTTTTTCAAGTTCAAACTCTAACGCATTAAACACGCACTTATCTTTATTAGGGCAATTATAGCAATATTCGGTTGCTCCGTCGGGTGCATTTTCAGGCGTGTAATAACTTCTTGAACCAAAACTTGAAATATATTTTGGGTCAGTATCGTTGTTTAACCAACACATTAAGTCGGTATCGTGGCAAGATTTTGCTAAAAGCAAGCCCGAACCACACTCTTTCTCACTTCTCCATTTACCCCTAACAAAAGCGTTGATAAAATGCCCGTGCCAAACGTGTTCGTTCATTTGAATACTAATGATTTTACCGATTGCGCCACTTGCAACAATTTCTTTAATTTTAGAGTAAAACATTGTGTACCTTAAAACGTGGCACACTATAACTTTTAATTTTTTTTCATTTGCTAAACGCTGAATTTCAAGCAATTCGTTTACCTTTGACGTGATAGGCTTTTCAAGTAAAATATTGTATCCGCCGTTTAACAACTTTATGCTAGTTTCATAATGAAGACTATCCATTGTGCCGTTTATAACGAAATCACATTTAATACTTTCATTTAAGAAGTCGTCAAGGCTTAAAAACAACTGATTATCCGCCAAATTGAAAGTTTGCTTTGCAAGGTTAAGTTTATTCTTTGAAACGTCAATAACCGCAACAACTTCTAATTCGTCAGGTTTTTTTAACGCATAACTTGAATATTTAACACTTCTATCGCCATAGCCTAAAATGGCGCAAGTCTTCTTTTCCATTTTTATCACCTTTGATATTTTTCTAAATTATAACTAACAAATATTAGAAAAACAAGCATTTTTTAATATTTGTTTAAAAATGCTTGTTTTTAGCAACAATCTGTAATAAACGGACATTTTTTTGCAATTTGCAATAAAACTTAACAAAATTACTTTCTAAATCTGCCGAACACTTCGTTTACCTTTGAAAAACTTGCGAAAGTGCCTTTATATTTTTTTATAATTTTCATCATTTGCCCGATTTGTTTTTTTCTGATAATACAAACTATCATTGACTTATCGGTGTGTGAATACTTGCCTTCTACCCTTATTTCGGTTACGCCGTGGTGTAGCGTGTCAATAAGTTCCCTTGCCATTTCTTCGGGGCTATCTGTAATAATTTCAAACTTATACCCGTTTTTAATACCCGACAAAAAGTAATCAACCACAACGTTTGCGATAAACAAGTTTATAAGCGTACAAATAACGGGCGTGATTTTAAATCCGTAAACGAAAAACGCTATTACAACCACGCTACTGTCAAGCAAGAATGCAACGTACGCTACGTTACTTGCAGGTTTTGCCTTCTTTATAAGTGCGGAAATTGCGTAAGTGCCACCGCTTGCACCAAATCTTTTAAGCATTATAGAAAACCCAACACCCGAAATAACGCCCGTTGCAATACAAGCAAAAACAACTTCAAAATCTTCGGGATTATTTTCAAGCGAGTAGGGTTTTGCTCCCAAATTTTCTAGTAAAACCGTGCCAAAAGATTGCACCAACATATATACTATTAGAATAAAACCTAACTTTTTGTCTACGAAAATAGTAACCAACACGAAGATTGGGATATTAAACGCAATCATCAAATACGCCCAATCAATATTATAGTCGGCTAAATAATGATACGTCATTGTTGCAAGACCGCCCACTCCGCCCGGAGCAAACCCGTTTGAATTTTGAAAAAAGAAGTATGCAACCGAAACTACTAACCCTGCAATAACGGCAATCAAAATATCTACAAAATATTCTCTAATCAACGACTTTTTCATAAAAGCTCACTTTTTAAAAATTATTATCAAATTTAATTATACGCTTACAAAAATTTAATTGCAACAATATTACAACAAAAAAAGGTAATTATTTTCAATAAAAAATAAGCGCCGAATAAAAAAATTCGGCGCTTACTTATTAAGTTTTACTTAAATACTTTTACTGCAAGATTTTTTAGATAGTCGAGCGAGCGGAAAAGCTCATCATAACTACTAAAATCATTTTGGTATACCTCTAAAAGCACAGCGCCGTCAAACCCAACGTCTAAAAGCCTAGAATACACGTCGTAAAAATCCGTTTCACCACAGCCGGGCAAACACATTTCACCCGTGCTTTTAAAGTCGGATAAATGCACGGTAACGATATCTTTCCCCATTTCGGCAATATATTCCGAATAGGCAATTCCGCTTTGACGCGCTTGCTTTATATCAAAGGTTGCTTTAAGCCCTTCAACGCGCTTACGCAATTCCTTAAAAAAGCCTACGTAGTTATAATATCCCCAGTGCACGTTTTCATAAGCGAGCGTTACGCCGTGCTTTTTGGTGCACTCTAAAATTTCTTGGGTAATTGCGCCCACCCTATCGTAATTTATGGTAAACGGGGTTTTCTTAAACCGTGCGCCACCATGAAAAGTGTAATACTTTGCGCCTATCAATTCGGCAACGCTCATCGCTTGGTCTAAAAGTTCAAACGAATCTTTTTGCGCGCGTTTATTAACGCTATAAAGCGTGGGTTCAAACTGCGTGGTTAAAGTGTGTACCGAATGAACGGGCAAATCGCCTTTAACCGATTTTAACAACTGACCAAATTCACTTTTATATTCACAAAAGGATTCTAAAAAAACTTCCGCGCACGAAACGTTATTCTCATTTAAGAATTTAAGCGCATCTTCGGTGGGCATGCGCCCAAACAGCGATGCTGTAGAAATACCCGTCTGCATATATTCTAAATTTCAGATTCAATCAACCCTAAATCTCCGTCTTTTCTTGCGTATAACACCTGAATGGTATTCGTTTTTGCTTCAAGGAACACGTAGAAAGAATGCCCTAAAAGTTCCATTTCTTCTATTGCTTCTTCAACCGTCATAGGCGTCAACTTAAACTTCTTTTCTTTAACGATAGAAGATTGTTTTTCTTCCCTATCAGCCGTTTCAAACACGGCGGTTTCACGGAAAGCAACGTTCTTTTGGTGTTTGTCAAATCTAGTGCGGTGTTTCCTAATTTGCCCTTCAAGTTTTGGGAGCACCACGTCTAAATTGTCGTAGAAATTATCGCTAGATGCAGTTGCTCTAACGAGTTTACCTGCATAATCAAGCATAACTTCGGTGGTTAATGAAGACGCTTCTTTCTTAAATGAAACTTTAACCTTTGCATCGTCACCGTCAAAATACTTGTTGAGTTTGCCGATTTTTTGGTTGGTAATTTCTTTTAAGCGTTCGCTTACTTCGTAATTTCTGCCTAGAATTTCTATTTTCATAATTTCACCCCCCTATATATTAATACGCCGTAAATAGGTAGATTACCTTTTTACGGCGTAAATATTTTAATATTTATTAAACTTAAATTGTCCGTCTTCGGCGTCGATTGTAACTACCGACCCGTTTGCAATTTGCCCACGGATAATTTCTTCGCTTAATTTATCTTCGATATTGCGTTGAATTACGCGTTTAAGCGGTCTTGCCCCGTAATTTTCATCGTAACCTTTTTCGGTGATTAAATCCATCGCAGACGGAGTAATTTCAAGCGCAACTTCCATTAGCGCAAGGCGTTTTCTTAAACTTGAAAGCAAAATCTCGGCAATCTTTGCCGTATCTTCTTTTTGAAGTTTGTGGAAAACGATTATGTCGTCGATACGGTTTAAGAATTCAGGTCTAAATTTAGCCCTTAACGCTTCCATATATCTATCGCAGGTGTAATCGTAATCGGCAGTTTTACTGCTCGTAAAACCAAGCGAAGTTTTTTGTTGAATTTCGGTTGCACCGACGTTTGACGTCATAATTATAATGCAGTTTTTAAAACTTACCACTCTGCCCTTGCTATCGGTAAGTCTTCCGTCGTCAAGAAGTTGCAACATTATGTTAAACACGTCGGGGTGAGCCTTTTCAATTTCGTCAAACAAAACTACCGAATAAGGTCTTCTTCTAACCTTTTCAGTAAGTTGCCCCGCTTCGTCAAAACCAACGTATCCCGGAGGCGCACCGACCATTTTTGATACCGAATGCTTTTCCATATACTCGCTCATATCAACGCGAATAATACTGTCTTCGCTACCGAAAACCGTTTCGGCAAGTGCTTTAGAGAGTTCGGTTTTACCCACGCCCGTAGGCCCTACGAAAATGAACGAACCAACCGGTCTATTCGGGTCTTTCAAACCCGCCCTAGCGCGACGTATAGCGTCAGATACGGCACGCACCGCCGCCTCTTGCCCTATAACGCGCTTATGCAAAATTTCTTCTAAATCAAGCAATCTTTGCGCTTCGGTTTGGGTAAGTTTTACCACGGGAACACCCGTCCAACTACTAACCACTTTTGCAATATCGTCGGGGGTAAGTTTTAGGTATTCACGGTTAGTTTTATTCTTGTCCGCTTCCGCGCGGATTTCTTCAAGTTCTTTATTTACCCTTTCAATTTCTTCGTTGATTTTAAGGGCTTTTTTCAAATCGTCACGGCGTTTGGCTTCGTTCTTTTGCGCAATAAGAGCGTTGAGTTCGGTTTCCTTACTCTTTGCTTCGTAAGGCGAATTATAACTGTCAAGTCTAACTCTTGACGCCGCTTCGTCAATAAGGTCAATCGCTTTGTCGGGCAAAAATCTATCGGTAATATATCTATCCGAAAGCGATACTGCTGATATAATGGCTTCGTCGGGAATACTTACCCCGTGGTGCGATTCGTATTTGTCACGCAATCCTTTAAGAATTTCAACCGTTTCTTCCGTGCTTGGCGCTTCTACGATAATCGGTTGAAAACGGCGTTCCAAAGCAGCGTCCTTTTCAATATATTTGCGGTATTCGTCAATGGTCGTTGCGCCGATTGTTTGTAATTCCCCGCGTGAAAGCATAGGTTTAAGAATATTAGCAGCGTCCATATTACCTTCGCCCGTACCGCCTGCACCGACTATGGTATGAATTTCATCAATAAAAAGAATAATTTTTCCGTTTTGCTTAACTACTTCTATAACGTTTTTAAGCCTTTCTTCAAAGTCGCCACGATATCTTGCGCCTGCAAGCATACCTGCAATATCGAGAGAAAAAACTATTTTATCCACTAAAAGTTCGGGCACGTTACCCGACGCTATTGCTTGGGCAAGCCCTTCCACAACCGCACTTTTACCAACGCCCGGTTCACCGATTAGAACGGGATTGTTTTTAGTTCTTCTTGAAAGAATTTGAATAACCCTATCAATCTCGTTCTTTCTACCTATAACGGGGTCAAGTTTACCTGCTTCGGCTTGCTTGGTTAAGTTAACGCCGTACTTTGAAAGTTCACCCAAATCGTCGTCCTTAACGGTTTTACCGTCTTGACTTGGCTTTTTAATATCCCTTTGATGGTTGGGATATGTTTTTGCAAACACGTCTTGTTCGGCGTCAACGTCATCGTAACTTTCATCGCTATCCCCAAGTAGCGCTTCGCTTAAGCCCTCAACCATTGCGTCAACGTTAACTTTTAAGGCCTTTAAAATTGCCACGGCAATACTTTCGTTATCAATTAAAATTGCAAGCAACAAATGCTCCGTACCAACGTAGCCTGCGCGTGCTTTTAATGAAATTTCCACGGCGTTTTCAAACAAACGCTTGGTGCGTGGAGTAAACATATTTCCACTAATAACCGTAGTTTTATCAACGGTTTTTTGAAAAAGATATAAAAATCTTTCGTTATCAACGCCTTCTTCCCTTAAAATTGCGGCTGCTCTGCCGTCTGTAACGTTGATAAGCCCAAATAGAATATGCTCACTTCCGATATATCTACAACCGTATCTTTTTGCGAGAGCGGTTGCGTATTCAATTACGTCGCTTACGTTGCGTGAAAAAGTTTCGTAATACATATTCTTCTCCTTTTATTTTTAAGTTTTTAGTAAATCAATCTTTAAGTTTTAAAAGTTTTTTGCCCACGAATTCGGCGCGATACATATCTCTATCGCCAGAAGAAAGCCACTTGCCGTACTGCTCGCAAATATTTGCGGGGCGCGACTTTATGATAAGGTCGTCAATCGCACTTATATCACTTATATATATAAGCCCCATAATAGCGCCGAGTTTTACGTTTGCAATATGCGACAAAAACTCGCCGTAACTTAAAAACACCGCGTTCGTTAAAACCCCGAACGACTTTTTCGCCCTATCCATAGTTTTAAGTTCGTTTTTAGCAAAAAGCCTTTCCATTTCATCGCGTTCGGCGTGGCAAATTTCTTCAACTGCCTTTTCAACTTCTCTAATAATTTCAATTTCAGAAACGCCAAGCGTAACTTCGTTGCTAATTTGATACATATAACCTTCGGCTTGACTACCTTCGCCGTAAAGCCCACGCACGGTAAGCCCCAAATTTTTGCATTCTTTAACGAGTTCTGAAATCCTGCCCCCTTCGGTAAGCGCAGGCAAAAACATAAGCACCGACGCCCTTAACCCCGTGCCCAAATTAGTTGGGCATGCGGTTAAATAACCGAGTTTATCATCAAAAGCGATAGGCAAATTTTTTTCAAGTTCATCGTCGATTATGCTAAGGCGTTTATAAGTTTCGCTCAAACAAAATCCGCTCTTAAAACATTGTTCTCTTATGATATCTTCTTCGTTTACCATAATCGAAATGCTTTCGTCTTGATTTATAAGCGCAGCACCGCACGCGCGGTTTTCAATAAGGTTTTTACTTATAAGGTGGCGCTCTTTCATTGCTTCTAACTTAATATCGTTTAAGTTAGACATAAAATATAAATTAAAAGTGTCCGCCTTAACTAGCGCGCGGTTAACCTTTTTTGCAATATCTTTTGCTTCTTGCAGGTTTTTAACCCTAAACGGATATCCTTTAAGATTGCGGGCTAATCTCACGCGCGACATAATAACGTTGCCTGAAAAAAGTTCTTGATTGAACATAGCGTCAAATTAACCCCCTTCTTTTTAATTCTTCTGAAAGGGATAAAATTTGCTCGGTAATTTGATTTATTTTAGAAAATCTGCCTTCCAAAGTCGCGTCTTCACGCATTTTGATAAGACTGTCGTATTTATCTAGCAATTCTCTATCAACGCCAACTACTTTCAAAGTTTTTCCCGAATGAAAGGTCGCCCCGTGAATTTCTTTTAACACGGGTATCATTTCTTCGCTAAAACTTTGGTAGCACTTTGGACAACCAAGCATATAAGTTTTGTAAAAATGCGAAAGCCTAGTTCCGCATTCAGGGCAAATTTTATCGTACATAAAAAATTATTCTAAAGTTTTTGCAAGTTCTTTTACGTAATTAATAACGTCCGCACCCAACTCTTCGCTACGGATAGCGTACTCTACGTTGGCTTTAATGTAACCTAATTTGTCGCCGACGTCATACCTAATACCGTCAAAACAACTGGCGAGCAAATCACCGCGTTCGGCAAGTTGCAAAAGTACGTCCGTAAGGTATATTTCATTGTTCTTTGGCGTAAGTTTTTCAAGCATTTCCATAACTTCACCAGATAAAACGTATCTTCCGATAATGGCGTTGTTTGATAGCGCTTCGTTTACGCTAGGCTTTTCAATAATTGCGTTGACGCTCATTACCCCGTCAACTTCGTCTGAAATTCCTATATTGCCGTATTTACTAACGTCGTCTCCAAAAACTTCCATAGTTGCAATAACGCTTTTACCCGTGCTTTCATAAATTTCAGCAAGGCGTTTTATGCAAGGCGTGTCGCCTTCGCCTGCGTAAATTAGTTCGTCACCGAGTAGCAAAGCAAAAGGTTCTTCACCAACGAAAGGTTTTGCACAAAGTATTGCGCCTGCAAGCCCGTTCGCAACTTCTTGAACGACGAACTTAACGTTGAAACTGTGCGTCGATTTAGCAATTTTATAAAGTGCGGTTTTGCCGTCTTCTAAAAGCCTTCGTTCAAGCACTTCGTTCTCGGTAAAGTGCTTAACAATTACGTCCGAATCAGGGCTGACTACGATAATAATTTCTTCCACACCGATAGAAATAAGTTCTTCGGCAATATATTGAATGGTAGGCTTATCTAAAACCGAAAGCATAGGCTTTGGCACAGCCTTGGTTATAGGCAAAAATCTAGTCCCTAACCCTGCGGCAGGTATTATTGCCTTTTTAATTTTGTTCATATCTTCCCTCTAAATTTACGATATTTTCCGTCAAAACTTCGCCGAAAATTACGGCTAAATATTTTTATTTGAAGTTTTTATCTTCGATTGCTTTAATTTTGTTAACGCGCCTTTCGTGGCGTTCGTCAAAAGAAAATTCAGTCGTCAAGAAAGCGTCAACGATTTCAATCATAAGCCCAGGTCCAACTACTCTTTCACCAAGCGCCAAAACGTTTGCGTCGTTGTGAAGTCTAGTCATTTTTGCTGAAAAAACGTCGTGACAATGTCCGCAACGAATGCCTTTTACCTTATTTGCAACGATGCTCATTCCGATACCCGTTCCGCAGAACAAAATCCCCTTATCGCATTCGCCGTTAGCAACGGCTTCGCTAACCTTTAACGCGTATTCGTTATAGTCGGTTGAACTCGTATCAAAACAACCGAAATCTTTATATTCAATCCCCTTTTTGTCAAGGTAATCAAACAAAACCTTTTTTAAGTTAATTCCACCGTGGTCGCAACCAAATGCTACTTTCATATTAATTCTCCTTTTACTGTAAAATTTTATTTAATATCGTGTTGCAAGCGTCTTCTAGTTGGTAAGACGTGCTTATATATACGCTTAAATCCCCACCGTAAGGGTCGATAACGTCGCCAAGCCCCGTAATTTCAGCCAAAGTGCAAACGTTATCGTAGTTTTTTAGGTAAAACTTATGATTTGCCGTCATGCAAATAACTAAGTCTGCCTTTGAAATCAATTCGTGCGTGAGTTGCTTGGATTTAAAAGCATAGCCCTTATAACCAAGTTGCTTTAACGCCAAAAGCGAATTCTTGCTAATTTTTTCGCCGGGATTTGCATTGAGCCCCGCGCTAGACACCTTTATATCGGTAATTCCTGCAAGTTTAAGTTTACTTTTTAAAATTATCTCTGCCATCGGGCTACGGCAAGTGTTGCCCGTGCATACGAATATTACGCTTTTCTTTTTCATCCGCAAGATTTCCTTAAACGGTTCATTATCCCCATATATATTCCCTTTTCATCAGGCATTGCTACCGCTATTATTATATCGGCAACTTTTTCCCCGAAAAGAAGTTTATCATATAAATTTGACGCAATTTCCTTTTCCGTGTTACCTAAAAGTAACTTGTTTTTAACGTCAATTTTTTCCCCAACGAAGTCGGCGCACATTAAGTATGGCGTTTTGCCTTCGCTCTCTGCTTTTTTATAAGCCGACTCTGCTTGTTCAAGTTCGTCGCTTTCAAAAAGCATAGTTTCACACTTGGGGCGGTAATGCTTATACTTTACCCCCGGCGACTTAACCTTATCGCCTTCTTTGTGAAAGGCAATTTCGCAACCGCCAACCGCTTGCTCTATCATTTCTTTCGTAATTAGCCCCGCACGCAAAATTCTAGGCGGATAACAAGTACAATCAAGCACCGTGCTCTCTATACCGCCCGAACATTTGCCACCGTCTAAAATTAGCGGAATTTTACCGTTTAAGTCGGCGTAAACGTGCTCTGCCGTAACGGGGCTAGTGTGCTTTGAAAGGTTTGCACTAGGCGCAACCAAAGGCTTATCTACGGCACGCAACAGCAGTTGACAACCTTGGTGCTCGGGTATTCTAACGGCAAGCGTTTCACCACCGCAAGTCGCTTGGTCGCAAACGACTCTTTTGTTTTTAAGCACGAGCGTCAACGGGCCGGGCGTAAACTTTTTTAGCAAATCGTAAACGTAATCGTGTTCGATTTCAACTAGTTTAGTCAGGTCGTAATCTTTATGAACGTGCGCTATAAGCGGATTGTCGGTAGGTCTACCCTTAACCGAAAAAATTTCTATAACCGACGTGGGATTAGTGCCGTCCGCCGCCAACCCGTAAACCGTTTCGGTGGGCATGCCAACCACCCCGCCGTTAAGCAAAATTTCTTTTGCAAGCGCTAAACTTTGCTCGTCTATTTTTTTGATTTGTGTTTGCATATTAGAAAATTTCATCGTCAACCGTATCGGGTGCGCTATAATCTTCTTCAACGGGTGGCGGTTCGGGTAAGTCTTCGTAACCTAGCGAACTTGCGTCCACTTGTGGTTTTTTAGCGTTTTCATCGTCGTCACCGTCGGGTTCGCCCGTTTCTTCGTTAAGGTTTAAGAACTTGGTTGATTCGCCCTTGAAGTACAATTTAACCATGCCCGTAGGACCTGCTCTGTGTTTTTCAACGAGAATTTCCGCAACGTTCTTTTGCACTTTGCCTTCGGCAATTTCCTTTTCGGTTGCGCTCTTATCGGGGCGGTGAATAAACATAACGATATCTGCGTCTTGTTCAATCGCACCCGATTCACGAAGGTCTGATAATTGCGGTCTGCCCTTTCTAGTTTCAACCGCACGCGATAATTGTGAAAGTGCCAAAACCGGCACGTTTATTTCTTTTGCTAAAATTTTAAGATTTCTTGAAATATCGGTAATTTCGTTTTGACGGCTATCGCTACTTCTAGACTTATCAGGCGTCATAAGTTGCATATAGTCGACCATAACGAAGTCAAGCCCGAAACGGCTTTTTAGTCTTCTACATTTTGAAATGAGTTCGCGTGGGCGAATAACCGCCGAATCGTCTATATAAATTTTGGCGTTAGAAAGTTTCTCACGCGCCTTGGCAATTTTTAGCCACTCGGTCTTATTCATCTTGCCTTTTTTAGCGTTTTCCATTGAAACGCCCGCAACTGAACAAAGCATTCTTTCGGTTAGTTGTTCTTTGCCCATTTCGAGCGAGAAAACTGCACAAGAATAACCTTGCATAGCAACGTTTTCAACGATATTCATTGCGAACGAAGTTTTACCAACCGCAGGGCGGGCAGCCAAAATCATCAAGTCGCTGTTGTGTAAGCCGTTGATAAGATTATCAAGCCCTTTGTATCCCGTTTTGATGCCTTTTAGGCTTGACTTATCGTTTGTGAGTTGGTCAAACTTACTCATAACTTCGGGGATAACCGAGCCGATTTTAACCATTTCGCTAGTGTCCGCTTGGTTTGAAATATCGTACACGGTTTTTTCGGCAAACGAAAGTGCGGAAACTTTATCGCCACTAGATTTACAAGCGTCGATAATATCCGCCGAGCCCTTAATTAACTTTCTAAGCAAACTGTCTCTCGTAACGATATCAAGATATCGTTGGTAGTTTGCTGAAGACGGCATAACGTTGGTAAGTTCGGTTATGTAAGCAATTCCGCCCGCTTGTTCAAGAGTGCCTTGTTTTTCCAAAGCGTCGGTAAGCGTAACTAAATCAACCGGTTGGTTTTGCTTTATAATATCTTCCATTGCGGAAAAAATGTATCTGTGTGATTCCGCAAAAAAGTCTTCTTCTTTTAAAAACGCAGCCACTTCAACTTGAATTCTCGTATCAAGTAAAAGGCACCCTAAAAGTGCTTGTTCGGCTTCCAAACTGTGGGGCATATCCCCCATTAATTTCATTTGTTTTTCGGCAGTAGTTTTGTTTGCCATAACTTTTTCTCCTTAATTACAAAGCCGTAAATTCGTCCAAAGTATTCTTAAACACTTCAAACGCCGAAACGAACGGCTTTTTATCAGTTAAATCAACGCCGGCTAACTTCAAAAGTTCAACCGGACTATCCGAACCGCCCGACGATAAAAACTTAAAATAATCGTCAACGGCGCTTTGCCCTTCTTTTAAAATCCTATCGGCGATTGCAAGTGCGCTGATTATGCCCGTCGCATATTTATATACGTAAAACGCACGGTAAAAATGCGGAATTCTTGCCCATTCGTATTTAATATTCCCTTTAGAAACGACTGCTTTTCCGTAATATTTTTCGTTTAACTTTAAGTAGTATTCCGAAAGATTTTCTTTTGTCAGCGGTTGACCGTTTTCCACCGATTCGTGCGCAAACTGCTCAAATTCAGCAAATTGCGTTTGGCGGAACAAGGTGGTTCTAATCATTTCAAGCAAGTATGAAAGTAAATATTTTTTGAGTTTTTTATCCTTTGCAGTAATTAGCAAATGGCGGATAAGCAACACTTCGTTAACCGTGCTTGCAACTTCTGCAACGAAAATTCTGTAATCGGCTTTTGCATACGGTTGGGTGCGGTTAGAAAAATACGAGTGAATACTATGCCCCATTTCGTGCGCGATAGTAAACACGTCGTGTGTGGTCTTTTGGTAGTTTAATAATACGAAGGGGTGCGTGTCGTAAACGGCAACGCTATACGCTCCGCTACGCTTTCCGTCGCTTTCATAAACATCAATCCAGCGTTCGTTTTTAGCCCTTAACAAAAGGCTTTGATATTCTTCGCCAAGTGGCTTTAACCCTTCTACGACCAACTTGTAAGCGTCTTCGTATTCGAGTTTAAGTTCAGCGCCTTCAACGGTAGGAACGTACATATCGTACATATACATTTTGCTTACGCCAAGCGCCTTTTTCTTTTCGGCAATATACTTATGCAAAGTAGGCAAAGCACCTTCTACCGTTTCGATAAGATTATCGTAAACTACTCTCGGCACGTCTTCGTTAAAGAGCGCACGGTCAAGCGAAGACTTAAACTTTCTTGCCTTTGAAATAAACACGCCTTTTTTAACGTTTCCATAGTAAGTTGCTGAGATGGTGTTGATTAGCGAAATATACGCCCCGTAATATTTATCGAAAGTTTTTTTACGGAGTTTTCTATCTTCGCCGTGCATGATTACGCCGTAATATCCGTGCGAAAGCGGTATCCTTTCCTTGCCGTGTTTAATTACCCCAAGTGGCAAATCCGCATTATCTATTTTTGTAAAAATATCGCGGAAGGACGAAAGCGTTTCACTTGATAAAGCAAGCAATTTTTCTTCATTTTCGGATAAAACGTGTTCTTTTTCTTTAAGAATACCTTTTAGGAAATAATCGTATTCTTTAAGACTTTCGTTTTGAATAAAAGACTTTAAGATTTCTTCGGGTAAAGCCGTTAATTCAGGCATGATAAAGGCTGTTTTTTCACCGATAATCGCACCCAAAGACGTCACTTTTGATAGCATAGAATCGTAAAGCGCGTCTTTGGTGTTTTCATCGTGTTTCATCATTGCGTAAACACTCAATTTTTCAACCACGCGCCCGACTTCTTCTTGCTCTTGCATGCATGCTAAAAAACTTTCAGCATCGCCGAGTTTATTCCTGTAAGAAGAAAAATCTATCTTTTTTGAAACGCTTTCAAAAGTTTCGTTCCACTCTTTATCGCTACTGAAAATATCCTCAGTAGCCCACTTATAAATCTTTTCCAAAATATACTCCTGATTTTATTATAGTTAACGCTGAAATGCACAGCATATAAACGGTTTTTAAATGGTTAGAAACAAGTTTGGCTAGACTCGACTGCGCAAAAAGATGAGATAGAACGTCCGTTCATCGAAGTTTTTTGCGCAAGGCAGTTAACGACGCCAAACGCCGTTTATAACCGCTTAAAACTAGTTTTTGTTACTATGTATCGGCGCCGGCATCCTACCACCACGGTTGATAAACTTATTGCAACCGTAAGGGCTAACTTCCATAATAGGCGCTGTGCCTAAAAGCCCACCGAATTCAACGCTATCGCCAACGCCTTTATTAGGAACGGGAATTACGCGAACGGCGGTAGTTTTGTTGTTTATCATACCGATAGCCGATTCGTCTGCTATCATACCCGAAATGGTTGTTGCGGGAGTATCGCCGGGTACGGCAACCATATCAATACCTACGCTACAAACGCAAGTCATTGCTTCTAATTTACTCAAAGTTATAGCGCCTTTTTCCGCTGCTCGAATCATACCGATATCTTCACTTACGGGAATAAACGCGCCCGAAAGCCCACCGACGTTTGAACTTGCCATAACACCGCCCTTTTTAACTGCGTCGTTAAGCATTGCGAGTGCGGCAGTCGTGCCGTGTGCCCCTACTGAGTCAAGCCCCATTTCTTCTAAAATGTGCGCAACGCTATCGCCCATAACGGGAGTAGGCGCAAGTGATAAGTCAACTATACCAAACTGTGCGGAAAGCCTTTTCGACGCTTCTTTTGCGATAAGTTGCCCAACACGAGTAATCTTAAACGCCGTCTTTTTAACGGTTTCGGCAACTTCGTCAATCGACGCGCCTTCTAAACTCTTTAACGCGTTATGAACTACGCCCGGTCCGCTAACGCCAACGTTGATAACAGTTTCGCCTTCGGTGATACCGTGGAAAGCACCTGCCATAAAGGGATTATCTTCAACCGCATTACAGAAAACAACCAACTTTGCACAACCAAAACCGTCGCGCTCTTTGGTTTTTTCAGCAGTTTCTTTAATAATTTCGCCCATCAAACGCACGGCGTCCATATTAATACCCGCTTTTGACGAGCCAACGTTTACCGACGAGCACATCCTATCGGTAACGGCAAGCGCTTCGGGAATACTGCGAATGAAAGACTCTTCATAACTAGTCATACCCTTTTGAACGAGCGCTGAATATCCACCCAAAAAGTCAACGCCTACTTCTTTTGCCGCCTTATCGAGCGCCTTTGCAAGCACTACTTCTTTACCGCAAAACGAACTAGTCAATAAACTTGCGGGCGTTATTGAAACACGCTTATTTATAATGGGAACACCATATTCATTTTCTAAATCTTTTGCAACTTTAACGATATTTTCCGCCCTTTTGCAAATTCTATCGTAACAAAGTTGGGCGGTAAGGTTTGCATCGTCACGAACACAAGGCAAAAGCGAAATACCCATAGTTATGGTTCTAACGTCAAAGTGCTCTTTTTCAACCATATTGATTGTTTCAAGAATTTCTTTCCTATTAATCATACAAGTTACCCCGATTAGATTTTATGCATTGCGTTAAAGATATCTTCGTGTTGAACGTGAATTGAAACGCCGATATTTTCACCAAGCGTTACCAACTCGCTTTTTAAATCTGCAAGTTGAAGTTTTGCGCTTTGCAAATCGCATTGCATAATCATTGTAAATTTGCCTTGCATAATAGTTTGGCTTATATCTTCGATATTAACGTTATTTTCCGCTAAAAGCGCAGAAACTTTTGCTATAATACCGGGCTTGTCTTTACCTATAACGGTTACGATAACTTTCATAATTTAAATTCTCCTTTGCTAAACTTTTTTATTCAACGTTTTCACTTTCAACGTCTAAATCTAAAATCTCGTAACTTACGAGCATATTGCTTTGCGTAACGTACCTAACGTTCGTATTTTCAGTAAATTCCGGAAAATCTTTTTCGTACGGAATTAAAACCTTTCGCTCGAAAAAATCGTTCTTATATTTGTTCCATTCAAGGAATATAAGCGCTTTACAATCAACCCCATCTTTATCTTGTTTTGATTCGCTATATTCAAAAAAACTGCCCGTGGAAGTTTCTCTTATTCCCACGCTCATATTGAATAGCATCTTGTAAAATCTTCTAACTCTTTTGAAAACTATGCCTAGGTAAATGAATGAAAATATTACCATTAGAGCAGTCAAAGTATAGTGAATGAATTTTAACAGCGTTATGGTTTTTGATTTGTACGGCAAGGTAACGTACCACAATATAAGCCCTACGCTTACTAGCAAATAAACGCCCAAAATAATCAAATACCACGTTAAAACTCTCTTTTTTTGTTGTTTAACGTCGTCAAGTTCTTGTTGCTTAAAAAATTCTACCATCGTATCCGTCCTTTTATTTCAACTTTTGCTGAATTTTCGATTTCAAATTAGGTATAAATTTTGCAATTTTTCCCCTAATCGTTTTATATTTCATTGACCATTTGGTTACTACACCGACGATATCTTGTTCTTCACACGCACCGTAAATTCTACTGTCGCTACTATTAAGCCGATTGTCTCCCAAATAAAAAATTTCGCCTTCTTTTAATTTCCACTCGCCGTTATCGTCAACCGACGCTTGCGCGCCGTTTAGAACGTAATCTTCTTGTAAAAGTTGCCCGTTAACGTAAACGTTAGATTGATAAATCCTTATAACGTCGTCCTTTTCGCAAGCAATTACCCTTTTAATTAGCCAGTAATTTTTAACGTCTTTTATTACGATAATATCGCCGACTTCAACTTGTTTGTTTTTGTTAACCACAACCAAATCGCCCGTATAAAGAGTTGGCTTCATTGATTCCCCTGAAACGCTGACGTTTACAAAAATTGACTGCGTAATTGCCAAAATAGTCATCATCAACGCCAAAATAATTGCTATCCACAACAAAAACAGCGTATCGGCACGTTCTTTTTTTAAGTTTTGTTCAATAAGGCTATCGCGAATTTTATACATTATTCTCCCCTAAAGGAACGTAAGTTTTAGTCATCTTTTTAACTTGGTCAACCGTTAAAAACATTGCTTTTCCGCAAGTTTCGCACTTGACTTTTATATCTGCGCCAACGCGCGCAATCAACCACTCTTTACCCCCGCAAGCGTGCGGTTTTTTGCTAATAATTTTTGCACCTACTTCGTACGACATTTTATTTTCCCTAAAGCATATTATACCCAAAGTGCGTTGTTTAGCATAACTTCGTTTTCGCTTATAAATTCAACGGCGTTGATAATTTCATAAGTTTTAAGTGGCATACCTTCAACCGTCTTAAACCTATTAGTTTCAAGTTTAACGTTTTGCCAAACTTCACCGCCCACGAGTTTAACGTTCGATAAGTATTCTATTTTATTACCGAAATAATCCGCAATAAGTTTTACCGTAAGTTCGCCCGATTTTTTCGAGAATGCGTCGAACATCAAAATTGAACCGTCCGACGGCATATCCTTTTTAGCCTTAAACTTAAAGGTTAAAAGCCCGTATTCGGAAAACACCCCGTCTATACCCATAGGTCCTTTACCTATTTTTACCCTTGACGGCTTGCTCGCATACACGAGTGAACTACCCGTTGCCGGGCAAAAAACGTACTCTGCGTTTAAGTTTCGTGAAGAATAAAGAATTTTCGATTTACTTTTCACCTTAACGTCACTTTCGGTAAACTTCTTGTTGATAGACATAGTTCCCACCGCAAATCCGCTCTTGTAGTTAACGCGCGCAAACGCCGTAACCGAACCGGATTCAGCGAAAGGCTCGTAAATCGCCGTGTATATTTGTCCGTTCTTTTTAATAGCAACTTTTTGCCAAGTTCTTTCTGACGGAATTGAAATTTCTTCACTAACGAAAAGTTCAACCGACTTAACTTGCTCAATTTGCTCTGGATTTACTTCAAACTTGATAGCACCGCTTTCAAGTTCGCATTTTATTTCTGCTTCCGTAGGCAAATCCTGCTCACCGTCTTCCTGCAAAATTAAATATCTATCTAAAAAAACCATTGCGGAATCAAACGCCCTGCCGTTTATCGAATCACACTCGTTAACCGAATAGGTTGCGCCCCTATATTTTGCTTCGGTCATCTTAAAAAGAGTATCGTAAACTCTATCAAAATCATACTTTTTGCTGTTGGTAGATGCCAAAACTAGCGTAGGACACTTTACGTGCCCTGCGTACGTTTGCGGTTCAACGCCTGCTATAAACTTGTATTTTTCATCTGAAAATTGCGGTTCAACCGTACCTGCAAACTTGTGCATTTCACGATAACCCACCCAACCGAAATTCAAACCGAAAACCGCACAAGCAAGGTCCTTTTCCGTCCCTGCAACCTGCCAAGCAATAGTTGCCGCTTCGCCCAAACCGAAAATACCGATTCTTGTTACAGTAGGTTCTTTTTCTAAATATTTAAGCGCGTACTTTGCACAACAAGTCCAAACAAACCAACAAGTATCTACTACCGAACTAGTTACTCTTAACAAGTTTTCTTTTGCATTTTGATATTCGGCAAAGTTCAATTCTTCGGGATAGCGCGTGTAATGTTCTACGCCTTCTCTCTTTCCCGCAAGGTCGATAACGAGTACGCTACAACCGCGCTTTGCGATAGTCTTAATCAAATCAAAATCAACTTCTTTATCAAAATCGTTGATAAATAAAAGCGACGGGCACTTTATAGCGCCGACCGGTTTAATAAAGGTTGCAAAAATTTCCGTTGAATTATCACTAATCAACGGCGCGTAAATATAAACGCGCGCAACGCTTACAGCGCCGTCAACAGCGTTGTCAATAATTTTTATTTTAGGAGTTTCTTCAATTTTGAAGTTACCCCAAATTGAAGTTGGTGTTAAAATGTTACCTTTCATTTAAATCCTTTTTTGCAAAAGTAAAAAAACTTGCGCAATTTAAAAATAATTAAAAATTTGAGTTGATTTTTCGGTAGTTTTGGTTTATAATGTGTTCTACCGTTTAGGCGAATGCGCCCTATTGTATGTAGTTATTATATTATATAATATACAACGCGCAAATTGCAAGCGTTTTTGGCGAATAATGAAAATTAAAGGATTTTACTAATGACTTGTTCTTATTCTAAAGAATTTTCTTGCTCGGCTTTTACCGACGTTGAAAATCAGTTTATTTTAGAATATTTACCCGTTTCCTCGGGCGACGCCGTTAAGGTTTACCTTTACGGGCTTTTTTTGTGCAAAAATCCTAAATACGATTGTTCGCTTGAAGAAATGGCAAAAGCGCTAAACATGGCTGAGAGCGCCGTGATTGATTGCTTTAACTACTGGGAAGAGTTTAACCTAGTGTCAATTATATCAACAAACCCCTTTAGCGTGCAGTATCAGCCTATTCAAACGTATACTAGCACCCGCCCGAAAAAGATTAAAGCGGAAAAATATTCCGACTTTACAAAGGGCTTGCAAGCAATTTTACCATCGAGAATGATTTCTACTAGTGAGTACACCGAGTATTTTACCATAATGGAAACTTATTCTATTAAGCCCGAAGCAATGCTTATGATTGTAAAATATTGCGCGGATAGAAAGGGGACTGACATAGGCTACCGTTACGTTTCAAAGGTTGCAAAGGATTTCGGCGCACGCGGAATAATCACCATTGAAAAGGTTGAAAAAGAACTTTCTTCTTACGTGCTCCGCACGAGCGTTATAGAGCGCATCTTAAAAGCGCTTTCTTTGCGTCGCCAACCCGAATTAGAAGACGCTACCCTGCTTAAGAGATGGACGCAAGAACTTAATTTTGAAGAAGAAAATATCGTTTTTGCCGCAAGTAAACTCAAAAAAGGTAGTATGGAAAAATTGAACGACTTTTTACTTGAACTTTATTCAATGAAAAGTTTTTCTAAGTCTGAAATTGAAGACTATTCCGCTAAAAAGCAAAGTATTTACGACCTTGCAATTAAAATCAATAAAGCGCTATCCGTTTACGTTGACGTTCTTGATAACGTTATAAACACCTATACTAACAAATGGATTTCTTACGGATTTAACGAAGACGCACTTTTATACGTAGCAAATTATTCGTTTAAGATAGGCAAAAACACCTTGCGTGATATGGACGAATTAGTTGAATATTTGCGCGCACGTGGTTTTATTGCCTTATCAAGTGTTAGCGATTACTTTGAACAACTTAAAAAAGTTGACGACTTCTTGTCTAAAATGTTACTTACTGCTGGCATTAACCGTCGCCCTACCCCGTGGGATAGAGAAAATTTCAACGTTTGGAAAAGTTGGAATTTTTCCGAAGATATGATTTTAGAAGCGGCAAAACTTTCTAGCGGTAAATCTTCACCCGTTGCCTATATGAACGGAATTTTGAGCAACTGGAAAAACAACGACGTGTTTACGCTTGATTCGATTAGCGAAAAGAGCGAACAAACCGATAGCCAAGAAGAGTATAATCGCGAATACGAAAGGCGCAGAACAATGGCTGTTTCTCGCGCGCAAAAAAATACTGAAAAAGCAATGGAACTCGACGGGTTTAATAAAGTTTACGCTCGCTTGAACTCTATTGAAAAAGACCTTGCTTTTGCGGAAATTGCAGGCAACGAAGATAATCTTAAAAAACTTGAAAGTGAAAAGGCTGACCTATTGAAATCCGCCGACCAAATTCTTTCAAAAATCGGTATAACGCTTTTAGACCTTTCCCCACGCTACGCTTGTGAAAAGTGTAACGATACGGGCTATGTTGGCACTCACCGTTGCGACTGTTATAAAAAGTAATCTACAAAACACATAAAAAAACGCACTCGTTTGAGTGCGTTTTTATTTTTTTTATTTTAGTTAAGTGGTTAACTTGTCAAAGCAGTTAACGCAGTATTGCGTAACGTATAAACCGTTGCTAAACGGGTTAGATGCAAGTTGGGCTAGGCTCGACCGTGCAAAAAGATGAGATAGAACGTCTGTTCATCGAAGTTTTTTGCACAGGGCAGTTAACGACGCCCACCGTCGTTTAAAATCTGTTGTAAACGGGTTAGAAACAAGTCAGACAAGGCTCGCTCTATTATTTGTAAACGGGTTAGATGCAAGTTGGGCTAGGCTCGACCGTGCAAAAAGATGAGATAGAACATCTGTTCATCGAAGTTTTTTGCACAGGGCAGTTAACGACGCCCAACGTAGCATATAAGCCGTTTACTAGTCTTCCATTCTAATAACACCCTTAACACTATCCACTTCTTCAAGAGCAGTAATCTTTTCGAGTGTTTTCTTAACGAGTTTTTCACCACATTCGTGAGTGATGATAATAATTTGCGCTTTATCTTCTGAAAGTGAAACTTGTTTTACTTCTGAAATACTTACGTTGTTTTTAGCGAACAAGCCTGCAATTTTTGAAAGAACACCCGGCTTATCAGCAACTGAAAGTCTAATATAATACTTTGAAGTAAAATCAGGAGCAAACTTGGTTGCCTTATTGCCCTTTTCGTTATTTTCAAAAGTTGCGTAGAAGTATTCGTTATGCTTTGCAGCAAAAATAACGTCTGAAACGATTGCGCTACCTGTGGGAAGAGCACCTGCGCCCCTGCCGTAAAGCATAATTTCACCAACAGCGTCGCCAACAAGGTGAACTGCGTTAAAACTGTCGTTAACTGACGCTAGCGGGTTGTCGTTCTTAACGAAAGTCGGGTGAACTCTAACTTCAACGCCCTTTTCAGTATCTTTGCCGATACCCAAAAGTTTAAGGGTGTAGCCCATTTCTTTACCGTATGCGATATCTTCTTTATCAACGCCCGTGATACCTTCGCGATAAACGTTTTCAATGCAAATCTTCTTGTTGAAAGCGAGAGAAGAAAGAATTGAAAGTTTATAAGTTGCGTCAAAACCTTCAACGTCAGCCGTGGGGTCAAATTCAGCGTAACCAAGCCTTTGTGCTTCTTTAAGCGCTTCTTCATAAGAAGAACCTTCATAAGCCATTTTGGTTAAAATATAGTTGGTCGTACCGTTAATAATACCCTTGATTGACAAAATTTTATTTGCTTGCATACCTTCTTGCAAAGTGCGGATAATCGGCACACCGCCAACGCAACTTGCTTCAAAGAAAAGACCTGCATTCATTTTCTTTGCTTCTTCTTCAAGTTCAGGCCAGTGTTTTGCAAAAAGTTCTTTATTTGAAGTAACGACCGTTTTACCACTTTTGAGCGCTTGCATAACGAACGCTTTTGCAACGCCCGTTCCGCCGATAACTTCAACGACGATATCAACGTTAGGGTTAGAAACTACTTCTTCAATACTACCAGCAATTTTGCTTTCTTCAATACCCAAAGAAATAGCCCTTTCTCTATTCTTTTCAAGAACGCACTCAACCGTTAAATCAACGCCTTGCGTTTTCTTAAAATACTCTTTCTTTTCGGTAAGTATTTGATACGTACCACCGCCAACGACGCCAAGCCCTAATATAGCAACGCCTGCTTTCTTTAACATACTAAATTCTCCTTTTTTTAGGCTCTAATATATATTTTTTGATAATTTTTCTACTATTTTTAGCGATTTTAAGTTGTGATTTTTTTGCGCCATAAACGTTTTTACGCAACGCTACCGCTACTTATTTAACTCGTAAATAGTTTTCAATCCGTCGAGCGTAAGCGTTCTGTCAACCGTGCTAATCGCCTTAACTTCTTTGGCGATAATTTCACCTAAACCACCGGTTGCAACCACTTTGATTTCGCTTAAGCCCAACTCTTTTTTAATCTTTTTAATAATATTTTCAACAAGCCCTGCAAAGCCAAAAATAATACCTGCTTGCATGCAATGCTTGGTGTTTTTACCGATAACCGTTTTGGGTGCGTCAAGTTCTACCATCGGTAGTTGAGCGGTTTTAGTTGCAAGACCTTCGAGCGAAGTCTTTATACCAGGAGCGATAACCACGCCGACAAGTTCACACTTATCGGTTATAACGTCAAAAGTAGTAGCCGTGCCAAAATCAATAACGATAATCGGACCGCCGTATTTATTGTATGCGGACACGCTATTAACTATGATATCAGCGCCCACTTCCCTAGGATTATCCGCTTTGATATTTAGCCCCGTTTTAATACCTGGACCGATAATCATAGGCGAAATCCCGAAAAAGAATTCGCACATATGACAAATGGTGTAATTAAGCGCGGGAATAACCGATGAAAAAATAATCCCGTTAATATCGCTCTTATTAATTCCGCTGTTCGACAAAAGCCCAACTAAAACCGAGCCGTATTCGTCAGCCGTTCTTGAAATTCTTGACGAAACACGGAAAGACGCGACCATTTTATCCCCGTCAAACACACCGTATTTGATATTCGTATTACCTAAATCAATCGCGAGTAACATATTTTACTCCTCTTTAGTGCCGGAAAGATTAATATTTTCACCATCCGAGTCGTCTAATTGCGAATCAACGTTTCTAGAACCGAACTGTTTATCAATAATTTTAACAACCCTGTATAGTGACGGTGCAATTATCAAGTTAATAGCAAACTCTATAAAAAAGTTAAAAGTGACCAACACGACGATTATAAAGATAAACGCGTTCATTCCGGCAACTTCCGGCATTGCTTTGAGCATTGACTCTGACCCCTTAAACGCCGTTATGGCATTGTTCATAAACAGACAACCTATAATGAATAGAGCCGTGTTTACGACTGGCACAGCGCCCGACGCAACAAAAGTCGCAACGTGAGCATTTTTCTTCTTTATGCTGTTATAAAGCACGCCGGAAACAATGCCTGCAACGGTAGTCTTAAAAAGACATATCATAGTGGTTATAACCGGAGATTCCGTCCAAATTATAATATAAAATTCAGAAAGCCCCATTATAACTTGCAGTAGTACGACAACACCACTTATAAAACCGAGCACTCCGCCAACAATAGGACCGTAAAGTAACGCGCCCAAAACGATAGGTATCAGCGAGAAGTTGAGTTGAACTGGACCAATTTGAACCGTACCAAGAGCGGCTTGCAACACGATGACAAGTGCAAGCAAGATTGCAATAAAGGAAATGTTCCTTGCAGAAAAAAAGTTACTATTCATTTTAACCTCCAATCGAGTTCGTAAAAGATACCCGTTGACAAAAAAATATTATTTTACCCAAGTCAATTTCATAAGATAACCGCTTGTGTAACAACTATTTTAACACAAAAATTAGCCGATAGCAATTAAATAAAAGCACAAATGTAACATTTTTCAACACTTTTGATTATATTGATATTAGAAAACTTCGCCAAACAAAAGAATTTTTTTACATAGGCGGAGAGTTATATGTACTTTGGAGGTAAATTTATGAACGGTTTTGACTTATTCGGTGGAAACAACTGCTGTCTTTGGATTTTGATAATTTTACTTATCATCTGCCTTTGCAAGAGTGGTTGCCTTAACGGTTTCTTCAACAGTTGTTACTGTCTGCCTGTGGCTCTTTTGCTTATTTGCTGTTGCTGTAAAAACGGCGGTGGCTTCTTAGGTGGTGGCTACGGCGGTTGCGGTTGCAAATAAAAAGTTAAACTAAGTAAAAAAATAGCGTGGCACAAAAAGTTGCCACGCCGTTTTTTTATTTACTATGATTTTTATTTTTTAAGTTTGCCTAAAATTGAAACGCCTTGTTCAATTAAATTTTCAGCCGTGCCTGCCTTAAACGTTGAAGAGCGCGCTTCGTACCCTCCTTCGTCGTAAGAATCTTGCATAGGGAAATAACCTTGCGAGCCGTTAGTTAAGCAAGTGGGAATAATTAAATCCCAACCTTTAGCCTTTTTAATCCCCCTGCCGATAGCGTTAAAGGGTTCGCCCGGAATACCTATCAAAGCGATTTTGCCGATTGACATTGCCGACATAGGCAATTCGTAAAAATCAGGTTCGTGTTCTAATCTAACCATTCTACTTGCTTCGGCTACCACGGTGGTAAGCATCATTGCTTCAAACGGAATTTCATCGTCACGCCCAGCGTTGTGTAAATCGTTATACTTATGCGCAAGCGGTAATTCTTCGGGCGTTGCCTTGTTTAGCGCAACTTTAACGGGGGTTATAGAATAATCAATATCGTCAACGTCAACGTATTCGACCTTGTCGTAAACGCTCATAACAGCGCCTGCAACCACTCTACCGATATGCCTTGCGTGCCCGTACCCACGAGAACAGCCGTCAAAATCGTTAAACATATCGTTAAAATCACCTTTCGTGGGGTGAACGTTAACGTGGTTAACGTCCCCTTGCGTGCCGTTTAAGAAGATACACTTGGTATTATCAATCGCCCTTTCAACGAATCTTCTAGTAAAGCCCGGCCAGTCGGCGGAAATCTTGTTGCCACCAACTACGTCTGGGTGATTTGCAAAGTTAACTAAAACGACCGTTTCAGCGCCTACTCTATCAAAACGAACGACGTTTACGCTTTCGTCAAGTTCGCCAACGGGACAAACTATATTGGGATTGTTTACGCCCGGGTTGGTTTTGGTAGTGCCGTCTTTCATTTTATAACGGCGGATAAACGCAACGTTTTTTGCTTCGCCAACGCCGTAACCCATTTTAGCGTCTTTTAAATCTTCTATTGCAAATTGCGCAACGTCTGCAAATCTTCTCGTTAGAAATCTTTTATATTCAACTTGATACTCGTCTTGGTCAACGGGAACGACTTCGGGCCCTGTGTGAGTGTGCGTGGTGTGAATATACATTGCGTCGGCGGGAACACCCGTTCTTTCGGTGATTGCCTTTTTGAAACCTTCAACGACTTTCATATCCATACCACAATGGTCGATTGCCATAATGAGCATAGTTTTTCCGTTTTTGCTTAAAGCAAGGGCGTTAATTTCCAAATCGTCTAAAACGCCGTCGGCTTTACGAATTTTATAATAGCCCCTAACGTCAATGCCCATAGGTGGATTAACGTTAACCCTAGCAAACCCAACTTTTAATGCCTTGTCCATAATAATTCTCCTTTATTAATTGACAATTATAATAAATTTATATTTATTTTTCTAAAATGATAGTAAACGGCCCGTCGTTAACTTGCGTAATCTTCATATCCGCACCGAACACGCCGAGTTTAACGGGAATACCCGCCTTTTTTAACCCTTCGGCAACGTAGAGATAAATTTCTTCCGCCTTATCGGGTTTTTCCGCACCGAAAAAATCAGGGCGATTTCCGTGCGAAGTATTTGCCGCCAAAGTAAATTGCGAAACCAACAAAATTTCACCGTTCGTGTCGATAACAGACTTGTTTATCTTGCCGTTTTCATCTTCGCAAATGCGTAGTGGCGGTATTTTTTTTATCATATAGTCGGCGTTTTGTTGCGTATCGCCTTGCATAACGCCTAAAAAGATAACGTATCCCTTTTCGATACTGCTAATAAGTTGCCCTTCAACTTCTAATTTCGCACTTAAAACACGCTGAATAACTGCCTTCATAATAACACCTTCTATTTGCATAAATGATAACATATCGCCATTCATTTGACAAGCATTTATGTAATAATGTATAATAAAAATATAAAATTTTTAAGTTGGCTTTTAAGATGAAAATTTCTGGTCTTGAAAAAATGTCTTTAGTGGATTTCGACGGGTACGTTGCAGCAACGGTTTTTACCGCTGGCTGTAATTTTAAGTGCAGTTTTTGCCACAATTCACCGTTGGTTTTGGACACCTACAAACTGCCGTCAATCCCCGAAGAAGAAATTTTATCATACCTAAAAAAGCGCGTTGGTATTTTAGACGGCGTGTGCGTTTCGGGTGGCGAGCCGACACTTAATAAAGATTTGCCTTTCTTTATCGAAAAAATCAAGGCGCTAGGCTATAAAGTTAAACTCGACACGAACGGCACTAATCCCCAAATGATTAAGTCGCTTTTTGACGCTAATCTTTGCGATTACTTTGCTATGGATATTAAAAATAACCGCGAAGATTACGCAAAAATTATCGGATTTGACTCTTTTGATATTAAAAATATTGAAAAGAGTGTGGAATATTTTTTAGGTGGCAACGCCCCCTACGAATTCCGCACGACTCTCGTTGACGAGTTTCATAAACAAGAAAATATTGCCTTAATCGGCAAGTGGATAAAAGGAGCGGATAAGTATTTTTTACAGAAGTTCAAAGACGGCTCAAGTTGTATCCAGTCACATCTTTCCGCCGTGGATGAAAATAAAGTTTTAGAATTTTTGGATATCTTGAAAAAAGACATCCCCAACACCTATCTTCGCGGATACGGTGTATAATAATTTAAAATTTTATCATTCATTAAGGAGAACAATTTAATATGTATTTTATCTTTGCACTTATCGCGCTTTTAGCGTGGAGTGGTTCTGACCTTTTTTCTAAAAAAGGTACGGACGAAAAAGACCCGAATAGCCACTGGAAAGTAGTTTTTGCAGTAGGCTTAATTATGGGTGCGCACTTTTTAATTACGCTTATCGGCGGTGCTATCATCGACGCTAACGGCGGACCTGATAAACTTCCTAAATTCGTTGCAAGCCTTTTCTACACCGACTTTAAGGTTGTTGATTTCTTTATGTATTTACCCGTTGCAGGGCTTTACATTTTGGCTATGGTTTTGGGATATATAGGGCTTAGATATATTGAACTTTCAATATCTTCACCAATTTGTAAT
>JAZRNE010000026.1:0-5944 GCA_045648045.1 Christensenellaceae bacterium | reverse complement strand
CAATGAGCGGATTGTTTTTGATTTTTTCAAAAAATTTGTTGTGCGGTAAACATAAACTCCAATCAAACTGCGTCCATTTATCCATACCGACTAAATCTTTTGAAATTTCTTCATAAGCCTTAGCCATCATTTCATAATCTTCGGCTATACTAGCAAACGGACGAACGATTAATTCCTTGCCGTATTTTCTGCAAGCGTCGTAAAGTGTTTGCGTTACGAATTTCACCCTTTCTATCTTGCCTAATTTTTGATTTTTCAACTTTAACAAGGGAATTTTTGTTTCGTGCAACGTTAAAACAACACCGTCCATTTTGGGATAAGCGTCAAAAAAATCTTTAATTCTATTCTCTAAAAAATCTTTTACTATCGGATGCGAAACTTCCACGTCGCCGTATTCGTTTACTATTTCAGGAAATTCTTCCTTTAACCCGTCGGGTAAATCTAATTCGTGATGCCAAATATACGTTTTTATGCCGTATTCGTGCGAAATATTTAGGCATTCGTTGACAACTTCTAGATTAAGTTTAACGTAATCTAAATCTTGCTCGCCGTTAAATTGCGCATACTTTTTATACGTAATCATTCCGCCGATATTGCCCTTTTGCAAGTTATGTATTGGCCCGTTAATTTGTATATGGTCTATTCCGTTTGATTTAGCGTATTCTATTATCTTTAAGTAATAACTCCGTTCGATATCTACGGGGTTAAATATATTTATTCCTTTCATAAAATTTACCTATCTATATTAAATCAAAGAATGAATTTATCACTTTCTTCCAACTGCAACAAGTCTATTGCACGCTTGAAAACTGCGTTTACTTGATTGAAATTATTTAGCCTATGTGCATCGCTCCCCAAATAGAACTTGCACCCACAATCTTTTGCAACTTTGAACATTCTTAAAACAATATCTTTTTCTTCTTCGGCAAAACTCAACATACTGCTGTTAAGTTCTATCCCAAAACCTAGTTGAGCCGTTTGTGAAAAAAGCCTTTTTAATTCAGAAAAAGGCATCATTTCGAGTATTTTTAAATATTTTTTTCTATCTTTTCTATAAATATGAGGTGTTGCTAAATGCGCTAAACCAACTTTCTTAAATGGCAAATTTGAGTTCAAAACAACGTCAAATCTATCAATCCAATTAGAAACCAACTTGTTTTCATCAGCATTATCCCAGTTTTTTCCCGCCATTAGATGAAAATGCGTAGTTGAAACTATGATAAAATCAAAATCATTATACCTAAATTCAGGCATAGCAATTTCGTTATCAGCACCCATTTCTACTTCACAACCAAACAATAAACGTACCCCTTGGTCTTGTGGTAAAGGTTTTATTTGTGAAACGTGCTCAAAATTTTGATTTTGATACCAAAAATTATCGGCAGTATTATAAGGAATAGAACTATCCCAATAATGGTCGGTAATGCAAATGGTATTCAAGTTGTTATTCTTTGCATATTTTAAAATGTTTTCAGGCGTTTGATTTACGTCCTTAGAACAATTAGATAAATACGTATGAATATGCAAATCGTGGTCGCAAATAAATTTCATTAGTCACCTAAAAAATATATTTTAGCATTCAATAAAGTAAACTGCACCTGGGGCAAGATATACCCAAGTTTCTTCGGTGGGAATTTCTCTTTCAAAAACAAAGCCGAATTTTTCAGTTAATCTATATAATTTATAATTTTCTTTTTTAGATGCAGGAATACTTATTTTGATTGATTTTGCAGTAGATTGATAATTACTTATAAGCGCATAAATTTTATCGCCTTTCTTGCTTGCAAGCACGGGGGCATCAAACCTATCAGTTACAACTTCAACTTGTCCGTCAGAATTAAACATCTTTGCAAAAGCGTTATAAACGTGCGCTACGGGGGTGTACTCCTTAGTTCTTGTATCCCAAAATGCGTTATAACCGCTTGTAGAATTAAGGCAATAATACTGTGCCAAATCTACACTTGCATATTGCATTTTAATAAGTGCAGTCGTTATAAAGCCTGCGCCTATCATTGTTGCCATATTGTCAAAGCCACCGCCTTCCGCACCGTAATTCCACTCGTTAAGGTGGCTTTCCGTGCCGTTAAAGCCGTTTTCATCAAGTTTTAAACGCACGTATTCGGCACTCTTTAAGAGTTCATCAACTTTTGGCGTATAGATGTGCCAAGAGTAAAAATCAAGCGGACAGTTTTCTTCTTTACACATTTTCAAAAAGTCGTCAAACCACACTAAAAAACTCTTATGGAAGTCGCTCATATTCGGTCTAAAATGAGCGTAAAAACCACAACTGCCGTAACCACCGATTTTAATTTCGGGGAACTTTGTTTTTAAGTGTTTGCTTGAAATTTTATATAATTCTAAAAATTCTTCTTTCGTACCCGTCCACATAGGCGGATTTTCGGGCTCGTTCCAAATTTCCCAGTATTCAATGCCATAATTAAAGCCGTTTGCCCAGCCCTTATTATAGTGCATTATGATATGTTCGCAAACTCTTGCCCATTTAGCAAAATCTTTGGGTGGATGGCAAGCGTATTTCTTACTACCCCACTCAATAGTTACACCAAGGCGGTAAACAATTTGCGCACCCGTTTTTATGATTGCGCCGATATATTCGTCAGTATAGTAAAAATCATAACTGTTAGGGTCGTTTTCATCCGCATCAAAATCACGGAAAATATTCGGCACGTCAACGTAATAGCAACCACCGTAATGCCCAACAACGTCGTGCGTACGAGAACGTGGTATACCACAATAGCCAAAAACTTGATTAATAATAACTTGATTATCGCCCCAGTTTTTTGCGTAAGGTGCACAATTTACACCGTTAAGTTCTTTTACCTTCCCCAAAATTTTGTCAGTTATAATCATACTAATTACCCTTTTATTATTTTAATTTGACTTGGTGCGTCAATTTTTGTTTCTACTTTTCCGTCAACAACTTTATGTTCTATATAAACGTTACCTTTCGGCGTTGGGAAAGTGCCCTTACAATAAGTCAGTTTGCCCAAGTTAGGTTTAACCATAATTGTTTCACACCCAGCGTCCACGATTTTTACACCTAGAACGTCTTCAAACAAAAATTGAATAGGACCACAAGACCAACCGTGACAAAGCGAATGGCGGAAACCTTTATAACAAAACTGCCCAAAATCACCGTGCAAATCTTTTTGCCCTTCAACGGGTAGTTCATCAATTCTACCACTATCTTTTAACCATTCAACGTTGAAATCTTCCCAAAAAGTAGTTGCCCCACGTGAAAGCATTCCACCATAATACTCTTTAAGTATATCAAGCGTGTCTTCCATGCCTGCCGATTGCGCTAAGGCTTTACAAATATAATAACTCATATACGTTGAAAGCCCTTTTGCCCCGCCTTCGGTAAGTTTTTGCGCAGTTTCTTCACTACTAAATTTGCCCGCCAAGAAGCCTAATGCAACGAATTGCTTTGCCTTGACGTCAACATATTCAACCTTTGCTAATTTATTTATAATTTTATCACACAAACAATTAACTTGCAACCCTAAATCAACATATAACTTTTTAAGGTTATTCAAAACGTATGTAACCAAGTAGTTTATGCCATATTCACACTCAAAACTACCAGAAGTAGGCCAATCAACAAAATGTCCGTTTCTAGCATCTGCATCTATTTTTGAATAATCAATATTACCATTTTCATCAGTACACGCATCAAGTTGAGTTAAAACACCTTCTACGTATGGCATTAATTGCATTACAAATTCGGTGTTTTTAACCTTTAAGTAATAATCATATACAATTTGAATAAGCAAAACCGAATAACTTGGAATATTGCCAAACCAACAAGGTAAGGGATTTTTCAAAACCGATTCTTTTAAGGATTTTTCAACTAAATCAAGTTTTCCGAAAAGATATGTGATTGCTAGAATTTGTTGTTGCATATCGCCAACCCAAACCAAACGGTCACGTTTAATGCCTTCCCACAAGTAATTTTGCATAGTTAAATAGAGTGTGTATTTAGAAGTTTCAAAAATTTTATTTAACAACTCGTCGTTACACTCAAAACTACCGTTAAAATCAATATCTCTATGCCAAATTGATGCGTAAACGTTGATTAGGTTATATTCAGTTTCATCATCAAGAAAATCTATTCTTACAAAACGGAAGCCCGTATCCCCAAACGTTTGGTCGCAAAGGCAAGGCAAAGACAAGGTAATATCACGAACAGAATGGTAATTACCCGCATTCTTTTCGCCTATTTCGGCACAAGTTTCGCCTACCGATTCACCGAATCTAATTCTAACGTTGTTAGTGCAAGTTTTACCAACAAATCTATGTGATAGTATTCTAATTCCACCACAAACTTCCCTGCCAAAATCTAGGATTATATACCCCTTTCCTTTACAGTTAAGTAAATTTCTTTCGGTTAGGAAAACTTGGTTTTCACAATTAGAAAAAAGCACGTTAGAATTTTTAACGCTATTAGATTGAGCAACGATTCTAGTTGGCAAAATATATTCGTTAATTAATTCGTTTCTCATACAAAAATCCATTTTGTTTTCTCCTTATATAAAGCAACGCCATTATTTAAATAAAAATGTGTTGCGTGCAATCAAAATCAATATTGAAGAATTTTTAGCAGTTTAGAGCAAAACTTCTTTATTAGTTGCGTAAAAAATATCTGCTTTATTTGACATCATTTTGATAAATTCTTCAAAACGTTCCCAAGTAATTTTATCATAATCAAGTTCGTAACTGTGCCCCCAAACGTAAAATAGTTTAGGCATTTCTGTTTTTAGGCTTAAAAACTCTTCACCCATTTCAAACATTTTGTCTGCGTGTTGAAAATAAACCGAACTTTCAATTTCGTAATAATTTTTAGGAATTTCAAAAGTGTGCGTTGACGGATATGAACGTGCGTATTTTACGCCTGTTCTTTGTTCAACGAGTTTTTGCACTCTTTTATCGTTGTTTGGCGGGCCACCCGGGTAAGCCATACCAACAACTTCATAACCACAAAGGTCGGATAGAATTTTTCTATCGGTTTCCACTTGATAAACGACTGATTCATCATCAAGCGTACAAAGCGCAGGATGCACCAAAGTATGCACGGCAACTTCGTGCCCAGCGTATATCTTTTTTATATCTTGCGGACAAACAATGCTATTCCCAACAACTTTTACTCCGTTAACAACCGACGTTTTACCAACAACGCCAAGCCTACCCGAATTAAGATTGAAAGTGCCTTTAACGCCGTATTTATTAAAAATTTCTATGAGTTTTATATCTTGCAAAACACCGTCGTCAAAACTAAACGTTAAGGCTTTGTTTTTACCATTCCACATTGTTTTTAACTCTCCGCATAATGATTAAAATTTATTCCCCAGGGCGGGGATAAATCCCCACCCTTAGGGTAAAATTTAAATTTTGTTAAATAATTTTGCTTAAAAGAGCGCTATCTTTAACAGTAATAGTGCTACCTTGAACACCAGCCCTGAAGTCAGAAACTGTTTTTACTGCGTTATTGAGTAAGAAAGCCTTTGTTTTAAGAACAGCATCAGTTTCATCACTAGCAGTATAAGTTTTGTTTGCAGAAATATTGATGCTTTGTAAATCGGTTAAATCTGAAACAAAGAACATATTGCTTGCATTTACAGACGATGTACCTGAATAATACAGCATACCCATCTTTCTACCAACGAACGTTGTTCCATCTGAATAAACTCTTGTATATTTTGTGGTGTTGCCTGTTGCCTTAACGTAAACAACTATATCACTTACCTTTGTTGAAGCGTTGCTCATATTTCTTGCAATTGCGCCCGCACCTTCAACGTTAAGCAACTTAAAGCTAACGTAAACGTTTTCAATAACTGCTGAACTTGTAGCATCATAACAAATACCACCGCCTTGAGAATAAATTTCAACGTCTGACATAGCAAGGTTTTTAACCGTGCCCCTTAAATTC
>JAZRNE010000025.1:0-26310 GCA_045648045.1 Christensenellaceae bacterium | reverse complement strand
CTTTTCACCGTTTTTATAGTATAATACAAGTATTAGATAAACTTGAATTTAACGGTATATTTTCACTCTACCAACAGTTTATTTCTCCTCACTAAACCAATGGTAGGTGTACTTTATTTGAAATGTCGTCTATACTGTATGCGAAAGGAGGTCGCCTATGGATCAATTGAAAATAGGAAAATTTATTGCCGATTGCAGAAAACGGAAAAACTTAACGCAAATGCAGTTGGCAGAAAAACTGGGCATCACCGATAAAGCAGTATCCAAGTGGGAGCGTGGCGTGGCAATGCCAGACACTTCGATAATGTTTGAACTCTGTGATATTCTTGGTATCAGTGTAAATGAATTATTAAGTGGGGAGAAAATAAGTATGGAAAACAACAATCAAAAAAATGAACAGCTTCTCTTAGATATGGCAAAAGAATTAGAGAAGAAAAACAAAACAGTTTGGAAGTCTATGTGGGTAATCATGATTATAAGTATGACAGCCCTATTTTCAGGTATCTTAATTGCCGCATTTTTGATACCCGAAGGAGTATGGCAGCTTCTCACAATTATTGGAATTTGCATTGTGTTTTTGATACCTTGCTTCTATGCGTTAAAGCTTGAAGTAAGTGTAGGTGCTTACAAGTGCAAAAATTGTGGTCACGAAATAGTGCCTACTTATAAAGAAGCAATGAATGCAATGCACATGGGATTTACCCGTTATTTAAAGTGCCCAAAATGCAATAAACGCACTTGGTGTAAAAAAGTATTGAAGAAATAAATTCCAATTTGTCGAGCTGAATGGGCGTTTAATGTGGTGTGATTTTGGTGCAAATTTGGCACAACACTTTATCAAACGATACTCACGATATTCACGATATCGCACGAAATCACACGATAAAGCTACGATATCATACGATATTTAACGATATTCACGATATCAAACGGTACTCTCAAAACTCAAAGAGATAATTTGTTTCAAACAATCAAAAAGCAAGGAAAAATATTCCTTGCTTTTTTCATTGCCTTTCAAATCTAACAAAACGTTGTTATGCGTTTACTTAGTTAATATTTTGTGCTATAATATTCGATACAAGTATAAATTTTTATTAAAGAGCAAAAAAATGAAAAAAACCACCACGGGTATAATGCTAGCAATATTAGCGGCTGCGTTATACGCCACCAACTCGCCGTTTTCTAAAATATTACTCGATTATATGCCGTCAACTTTGATGGCGGGTTTTTTGTACGTTGGCGCGGGGCTTGGTATGGGTATAATCGCCGTTATTCGCAAAATAAAAAAGTCAAAAAGTCAACGAGAAAAAATCACCAAAGCCGACCTACCGTACACTTTGGCAATGATAATTTTAGATATTCTTGCGCCGATATTTTTGTTGCTTGGTCTTTCTAAAACTACGGCGGAAAACGCTTCGTTGCTCAACAACTTTGAAATCGTTGCAACCGCAATTATTGCGTTGATGGTGTTTAGAGAAAAAATTAGTTGCAGGCTTTGGCTTGGCATTCTTTTCGTTACCGCGTCTTGCACGCTTTTGTCGTTTGAAGATATTTCTAGTTTGCAATTTTCAGTCGGCTCGCTATTTATTCTTCTTGCGTGCTTGTGTTGGGGTGTTGAAAACAACTGCACTAGAAAGTTATCAACAAAAGACCCGCTTGAAATAGTTTTGTTAAAGGGTATTTTTTCAGGGCTTGGCTCTATAATTATCGGGCTTATTATAGGCGAAAAAGTTACGCATCTTTGGAGCGTGTTCGCCGTGCTTGGCGTTGGGTTTGTTGCGTACGGGCTTAGCATATTCTTCTACGTATACGCGCAAAGAATACTCGGTGCGGCAAGAACTAGCGCTTACTACGCGGTTGCCCCCTTTATCGGTGCGCTTTTATCGCTTGCTATTTTTCAAACGCTTCCGCAAAAAACTTTCTTCGTTGCACTTTTGTTAATGGTTATAGGTGCAATACTTTGCGCTAACGATAAGCCACTTTTTGAAAAATCAACAAAAAAGCGTTAAAAAACGCAAAAAGTACTCTACTCTCGGTTTATTTTTATCCACTAAACCAACGGACGGTGTACTTTTTTTAAAACCAAGTATACTATGCGTAAAGGTGGCAACGATGAATCAGTATTACAGTGATTAAAAAAAGGTGGTATATGAAAAAATACTTAAAAGAATTAGCAATTTTATTTATTCAGTTAGTAGCTTTTTATTTATATCCGATATACGCTTTGCCGATTGACCCGATGGGTATGGTTTTTATAATTATAATAATAACGCTATTGCTTTCCGTCCTGCTCGGCGGAATTTCAAAGAACAAAACAAAATTTTTATACCCGATAGTTATTGCGTTACTTTTTATGCCGTCGGTGTTTATTTATTATAACGGGTCGGCAATGGTGCACGCCGTTTGGTATTTTGTGGTGTCAAACGTCGGCATAATGGTGGGCGTGGGCAAAAAATTTATCGTAAGCAAACTAAAATAGCACTACTTTTGGTTGAAAAATCCCCAACTCAACCAACGGTATGTTGATTTTTTTATTCGCGTTAGATATACTAATATTGCAAGGAGATGCATTATGAACCAAGTTAAAATAGGGAAATTTATTGCCGAACGAAGAAAGGACGTAAATTTAACACAAGCACAATTAGCCGAAAAACTTTGCATTACCGATAGGGCGGTGTCAAAGTGGGAAAGGGGCTTAACAATGCCCGATTCTTCGATTATGCTAGAACTGTGCACTATTCTTAAAATAACAGTAAACGATTTGCTATCTGGGGAGGCAGTTAGTATGGAAAATTATAACCAAGAAATGGAAAACAAACTTATCGAAATTATAAAAGAAAAAGAACGTGCGGATAAAAGATTATTGCGTATGGAGATAGTGCTTGGCGTTTGCTGTATCGTGCCCTTGATTATATGTATGGTAGTTGCACCAGTATTGCCTTTGGAAGAATGGAAGCAAATACTAATTGTTTTGAGCGGTTTAATTCCTTTGTTAATTGCAACGCCGTTTGCGTTAAAAATTGAGCAAAAAGCGGGCTATTACGAATGCAAAAATTGTGGGCATAAACACATACCTAAATATAGTAGCGTATTTTTGGCAATGCATTTAGGTAGAACAAGGTATATGAAGTGCCCCAACTGCGGTAAATATTCTTGGCAAAAAAAGGTTATCAGTAAAGACGAATAATTTATAGTTTAAAAACGGTTTGAATTAAAACGAATTCAAGCCGTTTTATTTACTTTTAAAGCAAGTTGTGTTATAATTCAGTAAATAATTAATAAAAAGGTGGAATAATGAAAGAATTTATTACCTTAATCATTTTAGGCGTTGCCATTATAATTATGGGTGTTATGAATATGTGTGGGAACATTTCAACACTACATAGGCACCATAGAAGGCGTGTTTCCGAAGAAAATAGATTGCCGTTCGGGCGTTTAGTAGGGCTTGGCACAATCATTATGGGTGCATCACTTTTAATTTTAGGTGTTTTTACCGCCATTTCATACTATACCGAAAATCCTATTTTTGCAACAATCGGCTCTATTCTTACGGGTATCGGATTTGTTGTAGGGTTAGTAATAGCGTTTATAGCGATGAAGAAGTATAATGGGGGTATTTTTTAAGCGGTTATAAACTGCGTTTGGCGTCGTTAACTGCCTTGCGCAAAAAACTTCAATGACCAGACGGTCTATTTCATCTTTTTGCGCAGTCGAGCCTAGCCAAACTTGTATCTAACCACTTAAACTTTTATTCGGTTATAAACTGTGTTTGGCGTCGTTAACTGCCTTGCGCAAAAAACAAATAACAAAATTAAAATTGCTAAAAATATTATTATGAAAAGAATTTTAACTTTATTTTTATCGCTTTTGGGCGTTTTTTCGGTAGGTGGGTGTGATAACGGACAAAAACCGACCGAGCAAGCCTATTTTACGGGAAAGGTTATTGAAATTCTTGACGAAAGAGTTTTGCTTGAAGTAACCGATAAAGGCAACCAAAACTTTGCGTTTGGCGAACAAGTTTTCGTTAGCACTAATCTTGAAAACTGCCCTAAAATCAGTTTAGACGATTTGTTAAAAATAGAATTTGACGGGTGTATGGCGTTATCCTATCCGCCACTCGTATTTAGGGTTTATAAAATTACGAAAGTCTAAAAGGAAAACTAGAAATGGCAACTAAATTGACGCACAAACATACGATTACGGTAAGTTTCGTAACTTACGTAACGCAATCGATAGTGGTAAACTATTTACCACTATTATTTTTGACTTTTAACGGACAATTTGGCATTTCTCTTGAAAAGATAACCTTGCTAATAACCGCAAATTTTTTGTTGCAAATGGTAACCGATTTGGCGTCTACCAAACTGATTGCAAAAATCGGTTGCAGGGCAGGCATTATTTGGGCAAATATTTTCGCAGTGGTCGGGCTTTTTACGATGGTGTTTTTACCGTTACTTATCGACCCGTTTATCGCACTAATTATCGGCGTGATTTTAAGCGCCGTGGGTAGCGGACTAGTAGAAGTGTTGATTAGCCCTATCGTCGAAGCGTGCCCAACTAAAAACAAGTCTGCAATGATGAGTTTAGCGCACTCTTTCTACTGTTGGGGAACGGTTTTAGTTATCGCGCTATCGACTTTATTCTTTGCGTTGATTGGTGTTGAAAACTGGCGCTACTTAACGCTAGGCTGGGCAATCGTGCCTATCGTAGGCGCAATTTTGTTTGGTTTCGTGCCTATTTACAACGACCGAGAGCAAGAAAAAGAAAAGGGTGTGCTTAAAGCGGTGTTGTCGTCGGGTTGGTTTTGGCTTTTCGCCTTACTAATGACCTGTTCGGGCGCTGCGGAAGTTTCAATGGGGCAATGGGCGTCCGCCTTTGCTGAAAGCGCGTTAAAAGTGGATAAAACGGTGGGTGATTTGCTCGGACCGTGTGCGTTTGCGCTATTAATGGGTGTTGCAAGAACGCTTTTCGCTGTAATTAGCAAAAAGGTAAACTTAAAAGCGTGTATGATAGGTAGCGCAGTTTTGTGCATAATATCGTATCTTTTGATAATTTTCGTTGATTTGCCGTGGGTGTCGCTAGGCGCTTGTGCGCTGTGTGGGTTTTCGGTGGGGATAATGTGGCCGGGAACTTTAAGTATTGCGTCAAAAACGCTTGGTGGAACGACTGCGCTTTTTGCACTTCTTGCCGTGTTCGGCGATATAGGTTGTACGGTTGGACCAACGATAGTGGGTATGGTTTCGGCGCAGTTTAACGACGACTTGAAAAAGGGGTTGCTGTGTATAGTAATCTTCCCCGTGATTATGATTTTAGGCAATATAATCATGGCAAAGAAGAAAAGCGGTAAAAATTCGCCCGATAAATCGTTTAGCGTTGACTAATCGCCCTTTACGGGTTGAGAATTTTTGCTTTGAACACGCTTAATAAAATCGTCGTGCGAAATCATCGTGCGTAGCATAGACGCTTGTAGTGGCGGTGGCGGAGTGGGCTGAACGCTTGCTTGTTGAACTGGTGGTTTTGAAAGGGTAGCGTCCTTTTCTTTTATAGAATTTTGTTCGGTAAGGTTTTTTAACAGCGAAGAAAGCGCGTCGCTTTTATCGTTGTTCTTATCACCGTTTTTAGTGTCAAAATCTTCGTCGGATTGCGTTGACGGTGTCAAAAAAGAATTGAGAAGTTTAAAAAAGCCAAATTTATCCATATAATTCACCTTTTTGATAAGAAAAAAATAGTAAAAATCATTGCAAATCTTTTTCTAATAATGTATAATGAGATAGTATAACTTTATAATTAATTATATTCGGCAAATTTTTAAATGTTTACCGATTTGAAATGGAGTTTTTATGAAAAAAGTTTTATTCAAAGTTTTATGCGGTTTACTCGCGGTGTCTATTCTTCTTTCTTTGTCTGCGTGCGGAAAGAAAGATAAGTGGAACGGCACGAGTATGACTAGCCCGGGGAACGTTGTTTCAGTTGGCGGTTTTATTGCTGAAACTGAAAATTACCTTTACTATATCAACGGTATAGGCAGTTCTACCGAAAGCAATACTTTCGGCGCTCCCGTTAAAGGTGCGCTTATGGCTGTTGCTAAAAGCGATTTAGAAAAGAGCGAAAGCGAAATTAAAACCGAAATAGTTATTCCTAAACTATTCGTTGCAAGCGATTACAATGCGGGCGTTTATATTTACGGTGGTTACGTTTACTACGGAACGCCTAGCACGGACAAGACGCCTGAAGGAAAAGTTGCTAATTCCGAAATGATGTTTATGAAAACTAAACTCGACGGAACTGATAGCAAGGTATTATTCTCTATCGGCACTCTTTCTGCTGAATACAGAATAGTTGAAAAAGACGGGACTGTTTATATCGTTTACTACGATGCAACTAACACCGAACTCGTTAGTTACAATACGGCAAACGGCAACAAAACGGTTATCGCTAAAACTGATGCAAAGACCGATGCTGAAGGTTACGAATCGTTAAACGCTTATTACTTCCTTGATAACGAAAGCCTTGACGACGCCGTAATTATTTACACGACCACGACTTATACCGAAAAATATAACGAAGAAAAGGTTAACGCAGGCGTTGCTCGTGCAACCGCTGATTACAATAAAGTTTACGCTTATAAGGCGGGTGCAGAGAAAGGCGAAGTCGTACTTGACGGTAACGGACAAGGCAGTAAATATACTTACGCAATCACTTTGGTTGACGGCGAATATATTTTCTATTCAAAGACCAGCAAGTTGGGTAGCGTTAAAAACTACGGTTCAACAATCGCAGACTTCGTCGCTAAAAATACGGCGACTGAAATCGTTTCTGAATACGCCGTTGCAACTAACGTAATTAAGTCGCTTGATGAAGTTTACACGGTTGATACGACTGCCGGCAAAATTTACAAAGATACAATGAAAAAGCCTGAAACTCCGAATTATGAAAGCAAAAAGGTTGTTGCTTTGGTTTCTACGGTAAGTTCTTTGATTGACGTTATCGGCGATTACGTTTACTATTACAACAGTAATAATGAAATTGCTAAATTGGAATTAGATAACGCAAATGCAAAAGAAATTCGCGTTTCAGAAGGTTCAGCAAATACAAGTTGGTATGCTCCCGAATTCATCACGATTGACGGGAAAACTTACGTGTTCTATTGTGATAATTCATCAGCAGGTCTTTCATATATCAAGTTTGTTAATATTAATGGTGAACCCGCAAAAGAAGATACTGATGATGATAAAGAACCTGATTTGTTCTATATCGACGGGGCAAAACTTCTTGGTAAAGTGCTTACGGCGGACAAAGCAAAATTGTTCGAAGCAAAAATCTCTGCAATAGCAGAAGGGCTTGACAACGGCGTTTTAGCGTTCGAAACGAAAGATGGTGCGCTTACCGTAAAAGCAGTTACGGACATTCGTGCCGAATACAATAATAATCTTGATAAAGACGTTAAAGAAGCAGTTAGCGAAAGTTCAGTAGAAACTCTTGAAAAATACGAAAGAGCAATCAAGATTGCAAACTTATACAATAAGTTAGAAGGTGTTAAGGATTACGCAAGCAAAACTGACGCTGAACAACAAGCAATCAAAACTGCTTACGACCAAGTAAAAGCAGACTTGAAAGAATTCTATGCGTCAAGTGATTGGTCTGAAATCAACGCGTTAATAAAAGACGACTTAAAGGCAAACTACACCAAAGCAGTTAAAGTTTTTGGAAACTAAAAAATCTTAAAAATAATAAAGAAAAAACCATCGGGTAACCGATGGTTTTTTCTTTGCTCTTTTTTTATTCCGTTCTTTGTAAAAAACGATTAAACAATTTTTGTACAAAAGTAGTAACGCAAAAAACGCCGTGTTAGATTTTGTCGAAAAAAGCAATGCAAACACTGCCGTTTATAATTTTGGACAAAAGTCGACAATCTTTTTGGAATTTTGTACAAAATTACTTGCAAGTATGTGTCAAATGTTGTAAAATAAAGGTATAAAAAGTTTTATTTCAATTCGCAAAGCGAAACTATAAAAAAGGAGTGGAGTATGTTAAATAAAACTGTGTTTTTGTTACAAGATACCAAAGAACTCAACGATGAGTTGACCGAAAAGTTTTCAAAAGAAGAAGGGTTTGAAGTTGTCGGTGCGTCAACCGATGGAATTTCGGCAATGGCGTTTATTGATGAAAAACGACCGAGAGTTTTGATAACGGGGTTGGTTCTTTCGGGATACGACGGGTTATCCGTAATCGAAAGGGTAAAAGCACTTGGGCACAATATTAAGGTTATAGTTTTGAGTGCGCTTTCGGGGGATGACACGATACAAAAAGCAGTTCGCGCGGGTGCGGATTATTTTATGGCAAAGCCGTGCAATTTTGAAGTTTTGAAAGAAAGAATAAACGGGTTGATTGACGACCGCCAAGAAGAAAACTTGCAACGCTCTTATACCAAAACTTTTAGAAATATCTCTCTTGATGAAAAGATTAGCAAAATTTTTATTAACATAGGGATACCGCCACATATTAAGGGCTACGGCTTTTTGAGAGAAGGTGTTAAAAGAGCGGTTGAAGACCCTGAAATTATCAACAATATTACTAAAAAACTTTACCCGTCAATCGGCGAAAAGTTTTCGACCACCGCAAGCAAGGTTGAACGCGCTATACGCCACGCTATTGAAGTGGCTTGGAATAGGGGTAGGATTGAAAGCATTAATTCTATTTTGGGCGTGCGTGCTTACGTTGGGCAAGAAAAACCAACCAACGGCGAGTTTATTGCATTAGTTGCTGATAAAATGTTGCTTGAACAAGTTTAGTGTAAAAACCGAATAAAAGTGTCTTTAAAAAAGAAAAATTTTAAATTTTCCCCGACCACGTCGGGGGATTTTTTTGTTTATTAAATAAAAAAGCGAAAAAAATCAAAAAAAGTTCTTAAAAACAGTTTACAAAATTGATAGATGTATATATAATATAGCAGGCAAAAGCCTAACGGCTTTGGGCAAATCCTTTCCCGTGGGTAATCTCGGTGATTCCAAGCCTGCTAATTGCGCTGACGGCGGTCGTCAGTATTTGCAAGCAAACTTCCGACCTAATAAACGGTTTGTTTTAGAGTTGACGAAGAAAATAAAACTTTTGGTTTGAATAAAAGATTTTAAAAAGCAAAATATAAGTGCGTTAGAATTGCAAGTGCAAAGACAAGCACTTACTTAAAACGATATAAATATATATGATATATATGGAGAAACAATTATGGCAAGTTATGTAAAATGTCCTAGATGCGACCTTAATTACATGAAAAGCGACGAAGAATATTGCGACGTTTGCAAAGCGGAACTTAAAAAAGGCCCACAACTCATTTTCGCGATTGACGATATGGACGACGAGTTAGAATCTTGGGAACTTTGCCCCGTTTGTCGCGTAAACCAAATTCGCCCTGGCGAATCTATGTGTAAAAAGTGTGCGGAAGAAAAGGATTATCAAGAAAATAGAGAAGACCTTGACAACGACGAAACTTGGAAGGAATATATCGTTGAGGAAGAGGAAGAAGAGGAAGAAGATGAAGATATGCTTTCTCTCAACAAACTTGCAGAGGAAGAAGGCGAGTTTGACTACGACGATGAAGAAGAGGATATTATTTCCGAACCCGAAGACGACGACTTTGATATTCCCGACGTAGACGAATCTGAATTTGAAGACGACGAAGAGTTGGATGAAGACGACGATTTATAATTTTTTAAGTATAAAGTTTAAACTTTTGGCAACAATTAAAGTATGATTAAAAGTACGATTAATTTAAGCCAAGTAAAACAAACTATTGAAAGATTAAACCACAAGTCGGTTGACGTAACGCTCAATCTAGGCAGAAACAAGTTCGTAAAGTTTAAGGCGAAGTTGGTTGGCGTATATCCCGCGCTGTTTACCGTTGAGCCGTTCGACAAATCGTTTAAAGGTAAAACTGCGTATTCCTATTCCGAATATATGTGCGGAAGGGTGCGCGTTAAAGAAATTGAGCAACAATAAAAGAGCAAAGGCTTTTCGCATTTTGGCGGAACGCCTTTTGTTTTTGTAAAAGCAAAAAATATTATCATAAAATCCACGCCCGCAAAATATATTGTAGTAAAGCAACAGTATTTTGTGGAGGGGTTATGAAGATAGAACCTATTTTTGAAAAAATAAAATTTAATTGTGAAAAAAAGCAATTTCATCAGCAAATCAGGCTTGATTGTAAATCGGACGTTGCGGTGGAAGATATAAGTTCGGTTTTGTCGGTTACCGCGTGGGCAGTAGTTAGCGAAAGCGATATTTCGGGTGGGCAAATCCGTTACGGCGGAAAGGCTATATTCTATATATGCTACCTTGATAAAGACGGGGTTATTAAAAAATGCGAGTGTGGAAACGAGTTTAAGGGCGTAATCACCGAGCAAGCGTTTAGCGACGACGCAAAACTTTTCGTTACCGCTAGCGTAGATAAAACCGATTTTGACCTTGCGGGCGCAAGACTTTGCGTGGGTGCGTATACTACAATATGCGCAAAAATTACAGAGTGCGTCGAAGGGCAAGCGCTTTTAGGTGGGGATAACTTAATCGTAAACGAAAACGAACTTTCTTGCATTAAAAGTTGTGGCGTTAAAAAAGGCGTTTACCCGATAGAAGAAGAATTTGAACTTTCTTACCCCGTGTCGCAAGTGTTGTGCCACCGTGCGCAAGCTGTGTTGACGGCAGTTCAAAGCGGAGTTGGTGTTATTATCGTTGACGGCGAAGTTCTTTTGTCGGCAATAATGTTGCAAAAAAACGATAAAAATGATATAATTAAAGAAAACAAAACTTTGCCGTTTAGGTTTGAAATTGAGTGCGAAGACGCTATGCCTAATATGAAAGCGGTTGCGCGTGTGAAAGAGCGCTCACACAAAATTGACCTTACCGTCGACGAAGATAACGGCAAGAGTCTATTAAATGTCAGCGTAAGCATTTGTCTAGAAGGCGAAGCCTTTTATGAACAAAACGTTTCGGTGGCGTCAGACGTGTTCTCGACAGAGCAAGAATTAGAATTTTCAAAAGACGAATTTTCTTACTGGCTTTTTGGCGAAATGAGTTGTTGTTCTTCAAATCTTTTACAGCGCGCAAGCGTTGACGAACTACCTATCGGTGCGGTAATTCTCGCCGTGGGTAACGAAACGATAGAAGGGCTTACCGTGCAGTCTAACGGCTCAAAAGCGGTCGCAAACGGCGTTTTAAGTAGTACGCTATATTTCCGTGACGGCGAAGGCATTGTGTTCTGTAAACGCGTGGAAACGGCGTTTGAATGCGAACTTTCATGCTTGATTTTAGACGGGCAAAAACTAGACGTTGTTGCAAGGGTAAGAAATTCGCGCGCAAGGATAGTTTCGCTTATGGAAGTTGAACTAGAAGCCGAATTGTGCTTTAACTTGTATTCGGAAAATAAAAATCAAGTTAAACTGATTAGTCAAATAAAAGCGTGTGGAGAAAAGAAGAGAAACACTTGTGCTTTAAGCGTATATATTCCTTGCGAAGGTGAGGAATTGTGGTCGCTTGCAAAACGGCTTAACGTTTGCCCAAAATCGCTCGTGGAAACCAACGCCGACTTGCTTTTTCCGCTTACGGGCAAAGAGAGAATCGTAGTATACAGACAAAAATAACTTATAAGGATTTACAAATGAAAAAAGTTAAGATTAAAGTTCCGGCAAAAGTCAATCTCACGCTAGACGTGCTTGGCCTAGACGGCGGATATCATTCGTTAAAGTCGCTGGTGGCGTCGGTAAGCGTGTTTGACACGATAACTGTAAAATCCCGCCGTGATGGAAAAATTACGCTCGTAAACAAGGGTATTGACGTGGGCTGTGAAATTACCGATAACAACGCTTTCAAGTCGGCAAAAAGTTTTATGGATACTTTCGGGACTAGTGGCGTTGACGTAATCGTTGATAAAAACATACCCGTTGGCGGTGGGCTTGGCGGTTCTTCTGCGGATATAGCGGGCGTGCTTAACGCAATGAAAGAATTGTACGGTGTAAACGACGATATGCACCCCCTAGCGTGCAGTTTGGGGAGCGATGCGCCGTATATGCTTAAAGGCGGTTTTGCCGTGATAGAAGGGCGTGGCGAGCAAATAAAGGAACTTGATATCGATAAAAAACTTTATCTTTTAATAATTACTAGCGATAAGATTATTTCGGCAAGAAAGTGCTACCAAGTATTTGATGAAAAGGAAAAAATACAAAAATCAACAACCGATAGCGCCGTTAAAAACTTAATTAAGGGCGACGTGCAAAGCGCGTTCAAATATTTTAAGAACGATTTAGAAAACACGGCAATCGAATTAGTTGATGAAATAAAATACAATATATATAATCTAAAAAAAGCAGGCGCTGACGTTGCGATGGTTACGGGTAGCGGGCCTAGCGTCGTTGGTATTTTTGAAGACGATGCTAAAAGGGATGAAACCTATACCGCCCTTAAACTTCTTTACGGTAAAGATATCTTTAAGGCGGAAACGGTTATAAAGAAAGAAGATAAATTTATATAGAAAAAGCACGGCAACTTTTTGCCGTGTTTTTTGTTTTTTAAAAATTGTTAAGGTATAAAAATTACAATACTTGTCAATAACTTATGCAAATTCACTTTTTGGGAGAGATTATGAAAAAGTCTTGCATAAGTTTTTTAATTTTCGCCATAATATTTTTGTCGGTAACGGGTATTAGTTTATCTAGCAGGCAAACGCATACGGAGTATCTTAGGATACATATCCGCGCAAATTCTAACCTTGAAATCGACCAAACGGTTAAATATCGCGTAAAAGACGCCGTGGTCGATTATCTTACGCCCTTTATTGTCGAATGCAAAACCAAAGCGCAGGCGGAAAATATGTTAAAGGGCAAACTTTCGCAAATAAATCAAGTGGCGGACGGTGTTTTAGTCCAAAACGGGTTTGATTATACGACTAAAAGTTCTATCAAAAACGAAGAATTCCCTACTCGTTTTTACGGCGAGTACGAACTCGAAAAAGGGTTTTACGACGCTTTGATTTTAGAACTTGGCGACGGCGAAGGGGATAACTGGTGGTGCGTGGTATACCCACCGCTTTGTTTTACGGGCGAGGGGCACGGATACGTTTATAAGAGCAAGTTAAAAGAAATTACCGACGCGTTTTTCAAAAAGGAGAAGTTAAATGAGTAAAATTTTCAAAATTTTAACGGTAGCCACCCTTTCGGTGTGCGTGATTTTCGGCGTCGGTATGGCGGTTACTCATAGTAATATGCAACCTGCTTACGCTGCCGTTTATCAACAAGGTAGCCGTGGTTCTACCGTAAGAACTATTCAAACGAAACTTAAAAACTGGGGGTATTACAAAGGCTCTGTCGACGGAATTTACGGCTCGAAGACCAAAGAAGCCGTTAAATACTTTCAAAGAAAAAACAACTTGACCGTCGACGGTATTGCCGGGGCAAAAACGCTTAAAGCAATGGGTATTTACGAAAGTAATTCTTCGTCGTCAAGCAGTAATTACAGCGATGCCGACCTTGCTTTACTTGCAAGATTAATTTACGGCGAGGCCCGTGGTGAAAGTTACGTTGGGCAAGTTGCCGTAGGCGCGGTAGTTATGAACAGAATTAAAAGTGCGTCTTTCCCCAACACCATGGCGGGGGTAATTTATCAAAGTTATGCATTTACCGCCGTTGACGACGGGCAAATTAATCTAACGCCTGACGCAACTGCAAAAAAAGCGGCACAAGACGCCATGAACGGTTGGGACCCAACTTACGGTGCGCTTTACTATTACAATCCTAGAACGGCTACTAGTTCGTGGATTTTTTCTAGGAAAACGACGGTTACAATCGGTAACCACGTGTTTGCAATTTAATAGGGGGGATTATGAAAGATAAAAAGAACAATGCTGTTGAAAAAGTTGAAAATATAGTTGAGAACACGGGCGTTGTAAATAATTTTGCTAACCCCGAAAACGCTACTTTGAACGGGCAACCGCTCGGTGGCATGCAAGGCGCAGGAATGGTTCAAGGCGCGGGTGTAGTTCCCGTAGGCGTGGATATTGCGCCCGAACGACAAATGAGCGAAGAAGAAATTTTATCGCGCAAGCGTGAAGAAGATTTGGCGCGTGATAAGGCGCAAAGAGATAGGGCAAGAAAACAAAGAAAGGTTGAACTTGCTAGAATTAGAGCGCAACGCAAAGCCGAAAAGCAAAAAGTGAAAGTTGCCGCTATTCGCGAAAGAAATAGAAAAAGAGCGGAATACGAAATGCGTCGCCAAGAACTTTTGGCTGAAAGAGAGCAGACGAGAATGGCAAACAAGCGCGCGAGAGAAGAAGGTAGGCGTCGTGATAGGCAAAGAAATAAAGATAGAAACAAGGGCGTGGGCGGTTGGCTTGCTGCGGTTATATCGCTTGGTATAGCCACCTTGGTACTATCATCGGTGTTAACCTTTACTTTCTTGATGCCGAGTGCGCAAGAAAATATGCTTGAAGCGTCTTACCATAAGTCCTTTTACGACACGGTAGAGCAGGTTGACAATATTGACCTAAACCTTTCAAAGGCGCTTGCAACAGTCGATAGCGGAGCGCTACAAAGGTTTTTGGTAGATACGGCAATCAATAGTGAACTTGCCGAAAACGACGTTCAACAACTGCCTTTGCACGATGAAAGCAAGCATTATACTACCAAATTAATCAACCAAATAGGCGATTATTCAAAGTATTTAAACAATAAACTTATTAACGGCGAAACCCTTTCGGAAAGTGATTACGCTACGCTAAACCGCCTTTATCAAGCAAATAGAACTTTAAGGGAAAGTTTGCAAAAGATGATGGATAAAATGGACGGTGATTACACCTTTTCAACAATGATTGACGGTGGAAAAAGCGACCTTGTAATCGAAGGGTTTAGCGAATTACAAAACCTTTCGGTGCAATATCCCGAACTCATTTACGACGGTCCGTTTTCCGACGGGCTCAACGAAAGGGAAATTAAAGGTTTAACGGGTGCGCAAATCGACCAAGCAATGGCAAGGGAAAGTTTTAGTAAGTTGTTTGCGGATTACAACGTGAAAGACGTTAAAAACACTGGCGAAACCACTAACAAAATAGAATGCTTTAACGTTGAAGGGCTTGTTAACGACGAACTTATTTTTGCGCAATTTAGTAAGCAAGGTGGAAAACTGGTTATGTTTTCTTATGCCGGCAGTTGCAATGAAGTCCGTTGTGATTCGGCAACCGCCATTGAAAAAGCCGAACAATTCTTGACAGCGCAAGGCATTGAAAATATGAAACCCGTTTGGATAAATCTTGCAAATAATCTTTATACCATAAACTTTGCTTACGAGCAAAAAGGCGTTATAATTTATTCGGATTTGATTAAGGTTAGAGTTTGCGCAGAAACCGAAATGGTTATCGGCTACGAAGCAACTTCGTATTACACTAATCATACCGAACGAGTAATCGGCAAAGCAACGCTTACCGCAGAGCAAGCAAAGAGTAAAATTTCAAACAATATAACTGTGGATAGCGTGCGTTTAGCCATAGTTCCTATCGGTCAAACTAGCGAAAAATTGTGCTACGAAATTTCCGGTGAGTACGACGGTTCAACCTATTACGTTTATATAGACGCCACCACCGGTAAACAAGTAGAAATGTTTAAGGTTATAGAGTCAACTGAAGGCACTCTCTTAATGTAACGACGGTTATTTACTGCGTTATACCGTGTCACAATGTAATTTTACTAGGTCGCATACGGCAAGTATGTTCCCGTCGTAAAATCACACGGTTCCTTGTCTAACTTGCAACTAACCGCCGTTACGGTTGGTGAAAGCAAACGGTTATTTACTGCGTTATACCGTGTCACAATGTAATTTTACTAGGTCGCATACGGCAAGTATGTTCCCGATGCAAACAGTAAAAAAAATAAAAAAGGCAAGCAAATTTTGCTTGTCTTTTAGTGTGTGTTGATTAAAAAAACTTTGCAATTTCTTGTGCGAAAAGATGACCGAGCATAATTTGGCTTAAAGAGTCGTAATGTGCAAGGTCGGGCGTTTTTGTTGGTTCTTCGCCACAAACTAACATGCTTGTGTCAATCACGGCGTTCAAGGGTGATTCGCTCGCAACCGCTTTTTTTTGTTCGTTAACAATATCGCCATAAACCCAGTAAGCGGGATTGTTGGCAATCAAAGCGTCAACGAAAGCAATGCCGTCGTTTGGTGCGTAGCGTTTGAATTTTTTGCGAATATCCTTTATGAAGTTGTGTAGGTTGGTTTTGTAATCGGTGGCGTTTTCAACGGAAAAAGAATCGGATTCGCCTTGCATCCAGCACATACCTTTTATTTCAACGTCGTAATTTTTAGAAGATAAGTAGTTTAGGCTAGTATCAACGAACTTAACGAATTCCTTATAAAGTTGCCCCGTTTTTCCGTGACTTGAAGGGGATAACCATTGTTCATACAAATTAGTTCCGCCCCACGCGCATTTGATAATAAAGAACAACTGGTCGGGGTAGAGTTCGTTCAATTTTTCCGCAAGCCCTAATTCTGGGCCGAAGTAAGCGCCGTATTCGCCGTCTTTTTCGCCTTGTCCGGTTTTGCACTTAACGAATGCGTTTGAATCCTTAAACCAAGAAACGTGGTAGTTTATATACACGTTATCGAAACCGTTTGCATATTCGGCGTATTTTTCTTCTGAAACGTTCTTTTGTAAATAACCGTCAAGGCTACACCCCGATGCATTCGATTGCCCACCAAGCAGAATAACGGTTGCTTTTTTGTTTTGCCCGTCGGGTAGAGTGTCGTTAATTTCAAAATCCCTAACCTTTTCGGGTAAAAGAGAGCAACCACCAAGCGAGATTATAGCAAAAATCATAGCGCAAAATATTGCGATTACAGGAATAAAAATATTCATTACTTTTGGCACGAGTAAACTTCCTTTTCTTTAGTTTATAATAAAATAATACCAAACAAGCATCGTTTTGTCAATGCGTAAAGGTAACAAAAAATCGGCCCAACCAAAACTCAAAGGTTCGGCTTGGACCGATTTGGTGCGGATAAAGGGACTTGAACCCCCACGGTCGCCCACTAGATCCTAAGTCTAGCGCGTCTGCCAATTCCGCCATATCCGCATAGCGATATTCATTGTAGCACATAATTTTGCAAAAGGCAAGTTTTTTTAGCGCGTACAATAATTTTACTTAATTATTTTAGTAATTTTTTTAAAAGGGGGAACACTGCTTCTTCGGGCAACCCGATAACGTTTGACAAACTGCCGTCGTAACTTTTTACCAAGGGGTAGCCGTCCTGTATTCCATAACAGCCTGCCTTGCCTTTATAAAGTCCGCTACCAACGTATTCGTCAATCAGTTCGTTTGAAAGGTCGTTAAAAGTAACGTCCGTTTTTACGTGGCCAACTATTTGTCCGCCGTTGTAAACGAGTGCGTATCCCGTAATAACTTGGTGCGTTTTTCCCGATAGTGTTTTAAGCATTTTTTTAGCGTCGTCATCACTCTTGCCTTTGCCTAGTATTAAGCCGTTATACACGACGGTATCCGCCCCTAAAACCACAAAACCGCCCTTGTTAGGCAGTTTGTCATACACGCTTTTTGCTTTGCCTAAAGCAAAGGTCTCCGCCGTTAAAACGGGGTCGGCGGAAAAGGCGTTTTCATTATAATCACTATTGATGATTTCAAAATCAAATCCGCCGTTTTTTAAAATTTCTTTTCTTCTTGGCGAAGTGCTTGCTAAAATAACTTTCATAAAAAATCTCCAACGAAATAATTGTAGCACAAATCTTTGTTTGTGTAAAGCATAAAACAACCGAGAACCAAATGCAGAGAGTATGACCAAACAAAAAGCACCCAACGGGTGCTTTTTGTTTGTGTTAGCACAACAAAATCTCTAAAATCGCCCTGTTTTTATAGGGTAGTACAACAAAATGACTAAAAAATTATACAGCAACAATTGAGTCTAAACACTCCTTACACTCAAAAAATCTTTTCTCCATAAATTCTTCCATATAAACAAAATCTATTTTTCCAGTTTCTTCGTTTACTGGCAACATTATTTTTTCTTTTTTTAACTTATCTGGAAACAAACCATTGTTATAACTATATTTTGCCGCTAAAACTTGAAAAACAGAAGTTAAAAAACAACAACTATAAAAAGACAAATCGCCGACATCAATATAATACATATCCCTACCAGAAACCCACTCTTCTTGTTGATAAAAAAATGTTGCGTTTTCGGCACCAAATGATATAACATTAGCAGGATTTATTTTTCCAATAGGTTTTTTCACTCTATACTTAATACCATTGTTAAACTTACTCCTAACAACATACGGGATTCCATGGACGTCTTGTATTAATTGACGTGTATGGTACACTTCCGGCTTAATAATTCTAGGAAAAATGTCTTCAACTTTAAACTGCTGCCACTTTTGAAGATTAACGTTTTCGCAAGTTTTTGAGCTCTTCGCTGACCGCAAAGCAGTCAGCGAAGAGCTGACCGCACTTTCCAAATTTTGCATGTATTGTTCCATATATGCAAAATTTGGGTTGCCATTAATGTCAATGGGTAATTTGATTTTTTCACTTTTTGCCTTGTCTGCCGAACATTTTTCGGCATAGCTATATTTTCTCGTTAATACACCATTCAACATGCAGGAAATAAATTGTTTTACTAAATCTGACATAGGATGTAATTCAGTTAAAACAATCGCATCTCCGTTTAAATTAAATTTATATGGATGGTAAAAAACGCTTCCGCAGCCAGCGCCATTGCAAGAGATTGTTATTTTGTTTTCATGCAAAGCGGAAACATCAAACATTCCAGCAATGCCTTGATTAAAACCACCTGCGGCAATTACTGGTATATCTCCCGCTTTTTGATTTTGCAAATTTTTAACTTTGCCCCTTTCAGCGTCAAATAAATCACCGACCAAAAATTCTCCCCACCTTGATGTATCAATTCTTCCCATATTATTCATCACCTTTTATCACTATGAATGTATTGTTTTCTTTATTTGTGATCTCTGAACCATACAACACTTTTCGCAATAATTTTTCATTAAAGTCCTTAACGTCAATACCTTCCTTAAACATTAGGTAATCCATCATCGTTTTTGTAAAATCTTCTTCAAAAATCTCAAAAGGAACTTCTGGCATTTGATAACTTAAATGTTCGTTTGGCTTTACCCATTGTATTGTTTCGTGTCCAGATTGTTTATGAATGATATCAATCCACAAATCTTCAATATCTTGCCACTTATCCTTAATATCTTGACGACCTTGATTTTTTACAGTTTCCAACCCATCATCTTCTATATAGCAAGCAAATATCTCCTTATCATTTTGCGGAACACCTGCTGTAAAAATAAAAATTGACGTTGTTACACCTTCTGAAAATACTTTTTCGGGTAATTTAATTATCTTTTCAAGTGTACTATGCTTTAATAATTTTTTACCCCTACTATCTTTTTCCAATTTTTTATCAGGTAAAATGAAAGCGCACTTTGTATTTTGTGGTACATTTTTTAACACGTTATCAACAATAGTCAAACACCCATATTTTGTTTCAAACGGTGGATTCATAAGAACCTTTGTAATTTTCTTACTTCTAATCCATTCGCAAGCTTCCAAGGTTCTACTGTCTAAATGCTCTAAATTCGTTTTCCCGTCTTTATGAATTAACATATTAGCACAAGCAAGCGCAAATATTTCTCTATCAAATTCTATGCCAAATAGCTGTGATTCTTTGATTTGTCCTGCCTTTTTAGTCTTTACACCACCAGCTTCTTTCATCATGTTGCACATTGCTTTTACAAGAAATGCGCCCGAACCACAAGCAGCGTCAAGGACTTTATCGTTTTGATTTACACCAATCAAACGATACATAAAAGAAGTAATATGGTCTGGGGTAAATACTTGCCCTGACTCAGACTTGCCTTTATAACGGTTAAATTCATTAAAGAAAATACCCATTACGTCTTCGCCGTTCCAATAATCTGAATTAACACATTCTGAAATTTCCGAAATCCACGCTATAAAATTATTAATCGCTTCTTGATTTCTTGTGTTATTCATTTGAATTTCAGCATAAACCTTTGTCAATAAATCAAGTTTTAAGTTCTGCTTCCTGCTTTCTTCTAACGACTTGTTCAGTGTATTCAATATAGAGTTTTGCATTACTGGAAAACTCATATCTTTTATAAGCAAAGCATCATATCTCTTGGCTACTAGCGCACAAGCAGTAAAAATCATTCTATGGTATAAATTTTTTATGCCAAATTCTGTATGTAAACAATCATTTATTCTTTTTGTTAAGTTGTAAATTCTTTGTTTATCTATCGTGTTTTTCGTGAAAAGTTCAACATAGTAACTTTTATCCTGCAACACATTTGAAAGACCACTCACTTCAATATTATCCTTAAAAACACGAATATCAACGCCATTATATAAAATCCCTACTACATGCTCATATTTAGTTAAAACAATATCACAGTTTCTTGTTAACTCATCTACCCATTTTTGTAAAGTAATGTCTTCTTTTTCTGATTTTGTCTCTAAGATAATAGCAGGTAGCGTTTTATTTTTTGGCAAATACCAACCATCAGGTTTTTTATTAACCCCCTTAAACCCCAATTCATTAAAAGTTGTAATTTGCCCTGTACCTTGTTCTACATCTTTTTCTGTTTTATCAAAGCCTAATATTATTTTTGCAGCATCTCTTACTTGATCTTCCGTTCTTTTTAAAATGCTCATTTGTTACGCTCCTTTAATCCGCTTTCAATAATTTCCGTTAAAAAGTCATTTATGCTATAAGCATAATTGCCTTTATCTTTTTCCCGCTGGACCTTATCTCTTACCTTTCTATAAGTATCAGGTGGTAGGCGTAAAGGAAACGTCTTTTTATCCGCTGTCGGCGTTTTTGTATTGTTCATATCGCCACTCTCCTTATGATATCATAATATTATAATGCTATGATATCATAATATAAAACAAAAGTCAAGCATTTTTAATAAATTAGGTTCAAGTCCCGTCAAGGGAGTGTAAAATGTTGTACTTTATCTAGGTTAGTTATTAAAAAAGTCAAACGACGTTTTTAGGAATTTAGACAACCTAATCACGCCGTTTTTGATTTCGCATTATCAAAAATTTATCAAAATAATCAAAAAAGGGCTTAAAAAGCCCTAAAAATGCAAAAAAAGAAGTGAAATCGCCGTTAGACAAATTTCACTTCTAATGTGGCGCACCCGACAGGATTTGAACCTACAACCTTCAGAATCGGAATCTGATGCTCTATCCAGTTGCGCTACGGGTGCATAACTGCCACTTCTAAAACTAAAAGTGGCAGTAAAAATCTTTTATATTTCCGCTAAAAAGCGGTGATTATTCTTCTTCGTTAGCGTCTTCGTCCGTGCGGTCGCTAACGGTCGCTTTTACTTGCAAAACCTTTTTAACGGTAGACTTCATAACTTCAAAGTCAAGGTTGCGGTATTCAAGCGTTTTTCCAGCGGTAGGAATTTCGCCAAGCATTTCAATAACCCAACCACTAACCGTGCTTGCTTCGAACTTCTCGTCGTCGTTTTCAAAGCCGAAGTATTCAAACATATCGGCAAGGTCGGCGTTACCGACAATCATAGTGGTTTTTTCGTCAATCGGCTTAAAATAGTTGATAATTTCGTCGTGCTCGTCGTAAATTTCACCAACGAGTTCTTCTAAAATATCTTCTAACGTAACCATACCGAGTGTTCCGCCGTACTCGTCAAGAACTACTGCAATATGCACCTTTTTCTTTTGAAGTTGCCTTAAAAGGTCGGAAATTTTAACGTGTTCAGCCGTATAGAAAGCGTTTTGCATAATTCCGTCAATGCCTTTTTTGCCTTTTAAGTAAGCATTGAAAAAATCTTTTTCGTGAATAGTGCCGATAATGGTATCAATACTGTCCTTATACACGGGTAAGCGCGAATAGCCTTCTTTATCAAAGACTTTGCGCATATCGTCCATAGAAGATTCCACGTCAACGGCAACGATATTAACTCTAGGTACTAAAATATCGCCAACTTCTAAATCGTCAAACTCGATAACCGAGCGAATGAGTTGGGTTTCTTCTTGTTTAAGCGTGCCGTCTTCTTCGGCTTCTTCGACGATAGTCATAATCTCGTCTTCGGTAACCACGTCCGAATCCTTAAAGCGGAAAACTTTTGAAAGCAACCACTTCCAACCGCCGAAAATTAGGTTTAGCGGGGTAAAGACGTAGTAGAAAAACTTGATTAATGGATAGAACGCCATACAGAGTTTTTCGGGATAAGTTTTAGCAATAAACTTAGGCGTAATTTCGCCAAAAATCAAAACCGCAACCGTAATAACGGCGGTAGAAACTACTGCGGCGGTGCTTTCGCTTGCGATAAGCGACGCGAAAAATATTGTGCCGAGCGTTGACGCGGTAAGATTTACGATATTGTTACCTATTAAAACGGTGCTAATAAACTTATCGTAATTAGTTTCGGCAAGGTCAAGAACGCTTTTTGCTCTTTTGTTGCCGTTAGAAGCGAGTGTGCGAAGTTTAATTCTGCTTGCGCACGAGTAAGCAGTTTCCGTTGAAGAAAAGAAACCTGACATTATCACTAGGAATATGATTGCAACTAGCAACCACGAGTTAAACACGGGTGAAAACCCTGAAAGCAATAACGTTTGCAACGGAACGGAGCCGTCTGATGGCATAAAATCCTCCTAAAAATAAAAAGTATTATATTGTATGCAAAAGCATACTTATATAGTATTTTAACATACAACTAATATTTAAATCAATGGTTTTTGCGCATATTTGCCTAATTTTTTGCTTAAAAATCCATTATTTTAATTTTATCATTTAAATAATTGATATTTTTTTTCGATTATGTTATCATTGAAAGCAAGGAGATTACTATGAAAAAAACCGTTGTTGTAGGTATGAGCGGTGGCGTTGACAGTTCTGTTGCCGCCCTTCTTTTAAAGCAAGAAGGGTATAACGTTATCGGGCTTTTTATGAATAACTGGGAAGAAAGGGACGAGTGTGGTGCGTGTACGGGCGAAGAAGACTTTGCTGACGTTCGCCGTGTTGCAAACGCTATCGGTATTCCGTATTATTCTGTTAATTTTGCAAAAGAATATATGGATAGGGTTTTTTCATACTTCTTATCCGAATACAAAGCTGGCAGAACCCCTAATCCCGACGTGCTTTGTAATCGTGAAATAAAGTTTAAAGACTTTAAGGCGGCGGCAAAACGCTTGGGTGCGGATTATATTGCAACCGGGCATTACTGCGATATTTTGCACGATAACGGAACGCATTACCTTTTGAAAGCAAAAGACCAAAGTAAAGACCAAACGTATTTCTTAAATCAATTATCGCAAGAACAACTTGACGGCGTTTTGTTTCCGCTAGGCAAACTCGATAAGTCCGAAGTAAGGCGCATTGCCGAAGAAAACGGGCTTGCTACCGCTACCAAAAAGGATAGCACGGGCATTTGCTTTATAGGCGAAAGAAATTTCCGTGAATTTTTGCTTAAATATATCCCTGCTAAAAAAGGTAAGATTATGACTTACGACGGTAAGGTGCTCGGCGAACACCTTGGGCTTATGTATTACACCATAGGTCAGCGTAGGGGATTAGGTATAGGCGGGCAAAAAGAAGACGACGGTTCTCGTTGGTTCGTTATTGAAAAAGATTTGAAAAACAATATATTATACGTTGCTCACGGTGCAGAAGATAAACTTTTTAGTGACGGGCTTTGGATGAAAGAATGTAACTGGATACCTGCCGTTCCGCAAAAGAAAGAGTTTGAATGTACGGCAAAATTCCGTTACCGTCAACCCGAACAAGCGTGTAAGGTTATCATAAAAGACGACGGCATAGAAGTCGAGTTCAAAGAAAAACAACGCGCAATAACCGAAGGTCAGTTTGCCGTTTTTTATGATAATGAAAAATGTATTGGTGGTGGCGTTATAGAGAAAGCCCTTTTTAAGTAAAATGGCTTATATGCGTCGTGATACGCGCAAAACTTGCGTTTTTATTTGGTTACATACGGACGTATGCGCCCTGCGTAAAATACTCGTTTTGCACGTCTGACTTGCATCTAACCCGTTTTAGAGAAAGAGCGAGCCTAGCCCCCCTTGTTTATACACCCTTAAATGATAACGAGCGAGCCTTGTCTTGCTTGTATCTAACTCGTTTTAGATAGCGAAAGTAAAAACAAAAGTGGCATTGCCACCTAGCATATAACTCGTTTTTACAACGGCTTATATGCTAGACAAAATAAAACAAATTAAACGATACTAGGAGAGATATATGTTTATTTCAAAAGACGTTAAATACGTTGGTGTAAACGATTATGAAGTTGACCTTTTTGAAGGGCAATACGTTGTGCCCAACGGAATGGCGTATAATTCTTATATAATAATAGATGAAAAAATTGCCGTTTTTGATACGGTTAGTCAAGGCTTTGGCGACGAGTGGATTGATAATATTGAACGAGAACTTGAAGGCAAAGAACCTGATTATCTTATCGTTCAACACATGGAGCCTGACCACTCGGCGAATATTATGTGTTTTGTAACCGAATATCCGAACGCAAAAATCGTTTCTTCTTCAAAAGCGTTCGTTATGATGAAAAACTTTTTCGGTACGGACTTTGCTGATAAGCAAGTCGTAGTGGGTGAAGGGAGTGAATTAAGCCTTGGCAAGCACCAACTCGTTTTCGTTACTGCGCCTATGGTGCACTGGCCTGAAGTTATCGTTACTTACGATAAAACGGAAAAGATTTTATTTTCCGCCGACGGTTTTGGCAAATTCGGCGCTCTTGACGCTGATGAAGACTGGGCTTGCGAAGCGAGAAGATATTATATTGGCATCGTTGGTAAGTACGGTGCGCAAGTACAAGCGCTTCTTAAAAAAGCGTCCGCACTCGATATTCAAACCATTTGTCCTTTGCACGGACCTATTTTAACAGAGAACTTGGGTTATTATATTGACCTATACAATACTTGGTCAAGTTACGGCGTTGAAAGTGAAGGCGTGTTAATTTGTTATACTTCGGTATACGGTAACACCAAAACTGCGGTTGAACTTCTTGAAAAAGCGTTGCTTGAAAACGGTTGTGTTAAAGTAGTGGTAAACGATTTGGCTCGTTGCGATATGGCAGAAGCAGTCGAAGACGCTTTCCGTTACGGCAAAATAGTTTTGGCAACTACCACTTATAACGGAGAAATTTTCCCGTTCATGCGTGAATTTATAAATCATTTAACTGAAAGGAATTTTAGTAACCGCCAAGTTGCCTTTATTGAAAACGGCTCTTGGGCACCCGTGGCAACCAAGGTTATGAAAGGAATGCTAGAAAAAAGCAAAAATCTTTCTTTTGCCCAAACGGAAATTAAAATCATGTCAGCCGTTTCAGAAGAAAACAAAGCACAAATTCAAAATCTTGCAAAAGAACTTTGCTAAATAAAAAAACACTAGGGCAACGCCTTTTCGGCGTCGCCCTTTTCTTTTGTTGATTTTCGCGTTATATAATATATATAATAATGTTACGCGTGCGCGCGCGTAGAGTCTTGTGGTTTTGTTAAACTATAAACCACAATATCTTGCGTATAGCGAAAAATGCACGTTTTTGGGCTAAAAATGGCAAAAAACCCCTAAAAACAACAATTTTTAAACTTTTTAAAAATTTTTTAAAAAACCACAAAAAAACGTTTGACATTTATCTTCTTTTACTATATAATCGGTAATGCTCTCAAACGAGAGGGCGAAAACGTAAGCGCAAATCACTAGATTTTATCTTATGATTTTGTGGTTGAAAGCATTTCGCAAAATATAGTGGTTGAAATAAATAAAAACACTACATTTAGAGTGAAAAAAAGATTTTGAAAAAAATTAAAAAAAATTCAAAAAACTTTGAAAAAATGCTTGACATAATAAAACGCTTATGTTATTATATGTAGGCTGTCGCGAAAAACGACGGCAAACGTCAACCGAAGTTGACGGGAGTTGCTTAAAAATTGAATAGAAGGAAATATGACGAAATAATAGTTATTTTGTAAAGTTTCTGTCAAAATCTTTTGAGTATGAAATATGTACTTGAAAACAGTCATTATATGACACAAAATTAACGCTATCAAGCGAAATCGTTAGAGCAGTTGAGTCTACAGACTCGGCTTTAAATAATTAAACTTAAGAGTTTGATTCTGGCTCAGGACGAACGCTGGCGGTGTGCTTAATACATGCAAGTCGAGCGGAGATTGAGGGGCTTGCTCCTCAATCTTAGCGGCGGACGGGTGAGTAACGCGTGAG
>JAZRNE010000024.1:0-95528 GCA_045648045.1 Christensenellaceae bacterium | reverse complement strand
GTATCGCAAGGTTTTAAGAAAACCAAAACTTTGCCGTCCTTTTTCGTTTCTTTTACTAAATACTTTGAGAAGTTTGCGCCAGAGAAATCGCCAAACACGAAATCTTTTTCCAAACTTTCTTTACTACTGAAAACCGCAGGTGTAATATCGTAAGAGAATTCGCCGTTTTTCCAACCGAAAACACGGTTAACAGTGCCGTTTTCGAGCAATTCTATCGCTTTCTTAACAAGAGCGTCACGTGTTATTTTTTGCATCTCAAATCCTCCAATCTCTTATTTTCGCCGAGCGATTTAACCGTTGCAACGAAATCGTTCATAGTTGCAGCGAATTTTGCGCCTTCTGCCGCAGAAACCCACTCAACTCTAGTTCTTTCTTTTTCAATACCCAAATAATCGAGCATTGAGAATAAGAGAGCCATTCTTCTTCTGGTGTAGTAGTTACCTGAAGTGTAGTGGCAATCCCCTGGGTGGCAACCACAAAGGATTACGCCGTCTGCGCCACGTTGGAACGCGCGAAGTATAAACATAGGATTAACACGGCACGAACATGGAACACGGATAACTTTTACTTCTGCCGGATACGCTAATCTATTGCTACCGGCAAGGTCTGCGCCGGCGTATGAACACCAGTTACAACAAAACGCCACGATTTTGGGCTTATATTCGTTTACTTGCATATTGCGTCAACCTCCGCCATAATCTGTTTGCTTGCAAATCCTTTCAAATCCATTGCGCCTGACGGGCAAGCAACCGTACAGCAACCGCAACCTTGACAAACCGCTTCGTTAACTTGCGCAACGCGGCGGATAAGTGTAGTTCTATTAGGTCCGCGGAATTCTTTATCTTGATAAGTGATTGCGCCGTACGGGCAAACTCTTTCACAAGACGAGCAACCGTTACACATCATTTCATCTGAATGAGCAACGCACGGGTTACCCGTAAGTTTATCTTTAGAGAGAAGACCGATAACCTTAGCCGCAGCAGCACCTGCTTGAGAAACCGTTTCGGGAATATCTTTCGGGCCTTGACAAGCACCTGAAAGGAAAATACCCGCCGTAGGACTTTCTACGGGACGAAGTTTGGGGTGCGCTTCGGTAAAGAAGTCGTTAGTATCCATACTTGCAGTAAGCATCGTTGCAAGTGGTCTTGCAGACTTATCAGGTTCGATAGCCGCCGCCAAAACAACCAAGTCTGCTTCAATCTTAACTTGTTTGTTAGCGATAAGGTCAGAACCTTGAACGATAAGTTTATTACCTTCGGGTGAAACCTTACCTACCATACCTTTTATATAATGCACGCCGTATTCTTCAACTGCACGACGGTAGAATTCATCAAATTGCTTACCGGGCGTACGAACGTCGATATAGAAAACGGTTACGTCAGTATCGGGATATTTATCACGGGTAAGCATTGCGTGTTTTGCGGTATACATACAGCAAATCTTCGAGCAATATTCCTTACCTTTTTCAGCACAAGCGGCACAACGAGAGCCAACGCATTGTACGAAAACGATTTTGTGCGGATGTACTTTATCAGACGGACGAAGAAGTTTACCTGCGGTAGGACCTGCAGCGTTCATAAGACGTTCAAATTCAAGTGAAGTGATTACGTCTTTACTTTGACTGTAAGCATACTCGTCAAACTTGTCCATACTGATAGGATTAAAACCGGTTGCAGCAACGATTGCGCCGTACTTTTCTTCAATAAACTCGTCTTTTTGAGTATAATCAATAGCCTTTGCCGTACAAACCTTTGCACAAACACCGCACTTGCCGTTTTTAAGCATGTTACAGTAATTTGCGTCAATAGTTGCAATCTTGGGAACGGCTTGCGCGAACGGAATGTAGATTGCAGGGCGATTATCCATGCCAAGGTTAAACTCGTTAGGAACTTTCTTCATCGGACATTTTTCAGTACAAAGTCCGCAACCCGTACAAACGTCTTCCTTAACGTAACGCGCTTTTTTCTTAATCTTAACGTCGAAGTTACCAACGAAACCAGTTACGCTTTCAACTTCGCTATAAGAGAAAATTCTAATTTTTTCGTGTTGAGCAACGTCAACCATCTTAGGCGTAAGAATACAAGCCGCACAGTCGAGCGTTGGGAAAGTTTTATCAAGTTGAGCCATTTTACCACCGATAGTGGGCTTTGTTTCAACGATATCAACTTCAAAACCAGCGTCTGCGATATCAAGTGCAGTTTGAATACCTGCAATACCGCCACCGATAACGAGCGCGCGCTTGGTTACGGGGCTTTGACCGGGAACTAACGGTGCGTTAAGATGAACTTTCGCAATAGCCGTTCTGCCGAGAACGATAGCCTTTTCCGTACCTTCTTGCATATCTTTGTGAATCCAAGAACATTGTTCACGGATATTTGCAATTTCAACCATATAGGGGTTAATGCCTGCAGCCTGAGCAGTCTTTCTAAAAGTCGCCTCGTGCATTCTTGGCGAACAAGAACAAACTACGATACCCGTAAGATTATGTTCTTTAACAGCCTGCTTAATCATTTCTTGACCGGCTTGCGAGCACATATATTGATAATTAACCGAATAAACTACACCCGGTTCATTTTTTAGTGCTTCAGAAACCGCTTGCACGTCAACCGTGCCGGCAATGTTACTACCGCACCAACATACGAATACACCTATTCTTTGCATTTGTACTCTCCTTTTCTACTTCGTGTATTTTCTAAACGCACTAACGATTGCCTGTTGTGGCAAATCTTCGTCTAAAAGTTCAGGGATTTGGTCTGCCTTTAAGTGATTATTGTCTTGTTGCCTAATAACCGAAAGACGAACTGCCTCTACTAATTTTGCAGGTTCAACGCCACGGGGGCATCTATCAACGCATGCAAAGCAAGAAAGACAACGGTAAATCGACTTCGAATTGAGCAACGGTTCAATATCACCCGTTTCCACCATATAAACGAACTGATGGGGATGGTATTCCATTTCGTCGTATGCGGGGCAAGTTCCAGAACACTTACCGCACTTCATACACTTTCTTGGGTTAACTCCGCTTCTACGAACAATTTCGTTTTGAAGATTCTTTTTAGAATTTTCCATGTTTACTCCTTTACACCTAACGCTTCTGCAAGAAGTTCGGTGATATAAACTACCGGCAAATCACTGCCGTTCTTTTGCAAGTTATACTTACACAAGGGGCAAGCCGTAACGATAACTTCCGCGCCCTTATCTTTAGCGTTTGAAGAAACTTTTTGGCTCTTTGCCTTTGCAAGTTCTTTACTTTCAAGCGTAATATATCCGCCACAGCATTCGTTTCTGTACGCATAGATTACGGGGTCTGCGCCGAGTGCGCGAATAAAATCTTCCATTATGGTCGGATTTTCTACGTCGTCCATAGCCATAACCTTGCCCGGACGGAGAAGTAGACAGCCGTAATAAGCCGCAACTTTTTTGCCCGTAAGCGGTTTAACTACCTTTTCTTTAATCTTGTCAAACCCTACGACGTCGCGAAGAAGTTCAAGATAATGCAAAACCTTGGTTTCGCCGTTATACGGTTCTTCATCAGCAACGTAATTATTCACCCTGCTGTTGAAAGTTTGGTCGTTTGCCATTGCAGCGTTAGTTTGCTTAATAACGTTGTGGCAAGCAGAACAAACCGAAACTAACGGTTGATTTTTGCTTTTCGCATCTTTTAACGCACGCACGGAAGAAAGTTTTGTTGCAATTTCGTCGGTACTAGTGGTAAACACGCCACCGCAACATTGCCAATCTTTAATTTCTTCAAGCGTTACGCCCAAAACTTCCGCACTTTTACGCGCGTAATTGTCAAGGTCTTTCGCTTTGGTCTTAAGGGTACAACCTGGAAAATAACTGACTTTCATTTAAATAACTCCTATAAACCTTTATCTCGTTGTTTTTGCGTGCAAAATTTTCTTTTTCGGGGTAAAGGCAAATTCAAAAAAACGCCGTTGAAACGCTCTAACCCTAATTTTGCAGTATACATATTATATCAAAAATAATTTATCTTGTAAATAGATAGTCAACAAAAAAACACCGAATTTAATAATTTTTTTCTAGTTTTTATAACCTTTTTGTTATGTTTTTTTCAGTTTTTCCATCAATACCCTAATAACGCTACCAAAATTATCAATTTTTGATAAAAAATAACAAATAAGCCACTAGTAAAATTAACGCCTAAAAATTAAACTTTACGTACTTTCACAAGCGCAAAATTATTGATTAAGTTGAACTTTTGTGGTATAATCTTTGCGTTAACAAAAAGGTGTGTTTTTATGAGCGGTAAATCAAATTATTCTTTCAAAAAAGGTCTAAAAGACGGATTGCCGATAGGGCTTGGTTATCTTTCGGTAAGTTTTGCTTTCGGCGTGCAGGCTAGCATAGCAGGTCTGCCGTTATTGCTTGCAGTTTTGACTTCTATGACAAACTTGACTTCGGCAGGGCAACTTGCGGGGTTAAACGTCATTGCAACCGCAAGCACGTTCGCAGTTGCCGTGATTGAAATTATACTTTCGCAATTAATTATCAACGCTAGATACTTTTTAATGAGCCTTTCTTTAACACAAAAAATGGACGGAAGTTTTAACCTTACTAATAGACTTCTTTGCGCTACTTTCGTTACCGATGAAATATTTGCCGTATCGTCGGCAAAAGCGCGTCCGTTCGGCAAAAACTACTTTTTAGGGCTTGGGTTATTGCCCTATATAGGGTGGGCTAGCGGCACGCTACTCGGTGCTGCGGCAGGCAATATCTTGCCTAGCGTAGCGACCAACGCACTAGGGATTGCACTTTACGCTATGTTTATAGCGATTATCATTCCCCCGTCAATGCTAAATAAAGGCGTGTTTTTCGCAGTCGTTCTAGCATCGGCAATCAGCGTAGCGTTCTATTTTGCGCCCCTATTCGCTAATATATCGTCGGGATTTGCAGTAATTATAACGGCGTTAGTTACGGCGCTTATTATCGCCGCAATATTCCCTATAAAAGGAACTGAAAAGGAGAACGAAAATGAAACTGAGTAACCTTGAAGTATTCTTTTTGATTTTAATTATGGCAGGCGTAACCTATCTAATCAGAATGATACCATTCGCATTTTTTAGAAAAAAGATTAAGTCAAACTACTTAAAAAGCGTTTTGTATTATATCCCATACGCAGTTCTTTCGGCAATGACTTTCCCTGCAATTTTTTATTCAACGGGTAACTTTTACACGGCGTTAGCAGGCACGATAATAGCCGTTATTTTATCAATTTTAAAGCGTGGTCTTTTAACGGTTGCAATTTTTGCTTGCCTAACCGTTTTGATTTGCGGATTTATAATTTAACAAACGAAAAACACAACGACTAAAAAATTAAAGCCACCGAAAATCGGTGGTTTTTTTGTTTTATTTAATATAATTTCAAATAAGGCTGACTTGGCTTTTCGCCTCTTATTATCATATTATTCCCTATCACAATTGAATTGTCTGGAACATCCTTATTTACATAAGTATTTGGTGCAATTAGAACGTCATTACCTATATTAACATTTCCAACTATACTACTATTGTGTCCTATATAAACCCTATCGCCTATTTTAGGGACAACCCATTCTTGTTCTTTTGTACAACAGTAACCTATTACAACATTTATTCCTATCGCACAATCTTTACCTATTTCAACATTTGAAACTATTACCCTTGCACCATTATGCAAAAGCCTAAAGCCTTCACCAATTTTGGCGTTAAGTGAAATTTGACATTTTGTTTTTTCTCTCATTCTCAACCACCTCCATTTCCAATATAATGCCCAAATTTTATTTTTAGAGTTTATATAGAATTGTGCTTTTCTATAATTCACAAATGTTTTTAATTCAGGATATTTTAAGCATTTTGTAAAATAATCCCTTTTGCTATTAAAATTATAATCTTTATATATTATCTCCTTCAATTTTTTATTCATAAATACTCCAAAATTTCTTACTCCATATTTTAAAGTGTTCTTTTATAATGTGTAGACTAAAAATTATAACATCCATATTAAAACCACCGAAAATCGGTGATTTTTTTGTTTTATTATGTTTTCTTTTTATTTGATTAAATCAAGTAGTTGTTCGGGCGTATCGGCAAAAATTTTTGCCCCGTAACTTTCAAGAAAATCTTTATCACGGCAACCCCAAAGCACCGCAATGCAGTTAACGCCTGCGTTTATAGCGGTAAGCACGTCAGTTTCACCGTCGCCCACGATATAAGCGTTTTCAGGCAATATATTAAACTTTTTAAGTATTTTTTTCACGCCTGACGGCGCAGGTTTAGCATCTTCCGTACCGCCAACGCCAACCACTAAATCAAAGTTTAAGTCTAATAAAAACTTATCAATAAACGGAACTAACTCGTCGGGGGTTTTATTCGTGTAAGCAACTATCTTGCACCCTTGTTCTTTTAAGGCAAAGCAAACTTGTTTTATACCGTCGAAAACTTTGGTTTTATTCGTGCCGTATTTTTCAACGAACGGAATGTAATAATTCCAAATATACATAAGTTTTTCATACGGCATATCACCCAAAAGTTTACGAACGAAATTAGGTGCGTCGTTGCCTATAACCTTACGATACTCGGGGTAAGTGCGTGGCTCGTAACCAAGTTCGGTGATTGCCATATTCATACAATCGGCAATATCTTCTACCGTATCTAAAACAGTTCCGTCTAAATCAAAAATAACAAGTTTTTCCATAATGAAATAATTATAACATAACTAAGTAAATTTGTCTATTCGTGGTAAAGCCAACCGCCATTATTTTTGAAAAATTCCGCAACTTTTTCGGGTGAAGAAAACTCGTCTGTTATAATATTATCTTCCGCTTTTGGATTTTTGCGATAAACCCAACCGTCATAAGTCGGTAAGATAATTTTTTCAAGGCTATCACACCCGTTAAACCCTAAAAACATTCTTACACCATCACCCGTAAAAGTAATAGTTTTTAAGTTTTTACAACCGATAAAAGCAGACGCATAAAACTCCACCACTTTTTCGGGCAAAACTATTTCTTCAAGCGACTCGCAACCGGTAAAAGCACCCGATTCAATGTGCATCAGTTCACTACCAAAATCAACGCTTTTTAATGAAGTACAACCATAAAACGCCTCGTAATTAATATGTTGCACACCGTCGGGTATAACTATGCTTTTTAATGAAGTGCAACCCATAAACATTCTGCTTTCGATATCTGTAATACAGTCGGGTAGCGTAACGCTAACAAGGTTTTCACACCCCATAAAGTAGTTGGATTCAAACTTTTCTACGGTGTTGGGAATTTCTAAAGACGTTAAGCCCGTGAGCCCCGTAATCGCATAATAACCTATTTCCTTTACGCCGTCGTGAAAATTAATTTGCTTAAGATTTTCAGCATTTTCAAAAGCGCAAGCACCGACGCTATCCACGCTTTGCAAAATAGTAAAACTTTCATCTTCTTTTGCTATCGGATATTGAATAAGCGTGGTTAAATCTTTATCGTATAAAACGCCGTCAACCGTAGCGTAATACGCATTATTCTCGTCAACGATAAATTGTTTAGGATTGTTTGCGTATCTAAAAGTGCTAGAACCCAAATATTGTAAACTTTCGGAGATAGTGATGCTTTCAAAAGGATTGTTTTGATAGAGCATATCGGCAAGCCCTTTTACGCCGTTTGGTATTATTAAATTTTTGTCCGTATTATAATCTTCAACCAAAAAATCGCCGAATATCAATCTGTTTTCTACTACGTTCCCACTATTTTTGTCCGCATAAGGCGTTTCCGCAAAGATTTTATACCCAACCGAAGTTAGATTATCAGGTTGATTAACGTAAGTAATTTTGCTATTTGCAAAAGCGCCAAAATCTATTTTTTCAACCGTATTAGGTAGTTCAATTCTCTCTAAAGATTCACAATACCAAAAAGCGTGTGTTTCAATCTTTTTTAAGCCGTTAGGTAAAATCACACTATCAAGCGTTTTGCAACCGTTAAAAGTCCCAACTTGTATATTCTCTACCTTATCGGGGATTTGAATTTCTTTGAGATTTTCGCAATTTCCAAAAGCCCCCGCACCTATTTCGGTAATATTATTATGCCATTCAACGCTTTTTAATTGTTTGCACTCGTAGAACGCACTCGGCATAATAGCGGTTACCGTTTCAGGAATTACAACGCTAGAATAGCCCAAACTGTCAAAAGCATTCCAACCGATTTTAGTAACGGGTAAATCTTTATATTCCGACGGAATTTCAAGCCTTTTGCCGTCGGTATTTTCGTATTTATATTTTTTTCCACTACGCACCCAATAAGACTCACCGTCGTCGTTAAGCGTAAAAACGAACTGCTTATTTTCTTGAATAAACCTTTCTATACTTTTACAACCGACCAAATTAAAGCACGTTAAAGTAATAATAGCAAGCGTAATTAAAATAAAAACCTTTTTAAGCATACCCGTCCCCCCTTTAAAACATTATATCACGCCGAAAACAAAAGTCAATACTAAATAAAAAAACGGAACGTTGAAAAACTTAACGCTCCGTATATTTTATTCGTTTTACCCTAGCAAATTAGGGAATATTTTACTGATAAACCCGTAAACGTAGAACACAATCAAAAGCACGGGCAACACGTACTTACAATAAATTCTCAACGCTTTGGGAAGTTTTAAGCCGTTGCCTTGGTTGGCTTCGGTTAAAAACTGATTCCAACCCCACGCCTTTCTATCAATCGTACAAAACAAAACGTAAACGAGTGAGCCAAGCGGTAAAATATTGTTGCTTACGATAAAGTCTTCTAAATCCATAAGATTAGACCCGTTGCCAAACGGCTTAAAGCCTGACCATATACTAAAACCGAAGATACACGGCAACACTAAAACGCATAATAAAACCACGTTGATTATGCAAGATTTCTTTCTTGACCAACCCCACATATCCATGCCAAATGCGATAATGTTTTCAAACACCGCAGTTACGGTTGACATTGCTGCAAAAATCATAAACAAGAAGAACAACGCACCCAAAACCGAACCGCCGTTAATATTAGCAAAAATATTGGGAAGAGTTTGGAATATAAGACCGGGGCCACCCATTTCAGCACCCGTTTCTTTATAAACGAAGGTTGCGGGAATAACTATTAAACCTGCAACGAAGGCTACACCCGTGTCGAGAGCAGCGATTGATAAAGATTCGCCGAAAAGGCTTCTATCCTTTTTAATGTAACTGCCGAAGATTGCCATTGAACCCATACCGATAGAGAGCGTAAAGAAGGCTTGCCCAAGCGCCGCAAACAACACTTCGCCGATAATAACTTCGCCGTCCGCGTTACAAATTATGTTTCGGAAATTTGGAACGAGATAATATTTCAAACCTTCGCCAGCCCCGTCTAGCGTGCAGACGTAGACTGCGAGCACCAAGATAATTACTAGAAGACACATCATCATTATCTTGTTGATTTTTTCAACGCCTTTCTTTAAGCCGAGCGAACAAACGAATACGCCGAGCCCAACGACCGCCAAAGTAACGAGTGTTAAAAGCAAAGGATTTGCCGTCATTTGACCGAACTGAGCGGAAATTTCAGTTGCCGTTTGATTCTTAAAATCACCAAAAAGCATCTTAAAGAAGTAAATGAACATCCAACCGGTTACGACGGTGTAAAACATCATAAGTAAATAGTTGCCTGCAAACCCCACCCAACTAAACAAATGCCATTTAGTTTTCTTTGGTTCTAGCACGGTAAAAGAACTTGCAATACTTTTTTGGCTAGCCCTACCAACGGCAAATTCCATCGTCATAATCGGCAAGCCGAATACAACCAAGAACGCCAAGTACAAAAGTATGAACGCCGCACCACCGTATTGACTTACGATATACGGAAAACGCCAAACGTTTCCAAGCCCTATTGCACAGCCCGCAGAAATTAGAATAAAGCCTAATCTACTGCCAAACTTTTCCCTTTCGGGAGAAAAACTTTTTTCGATTTTCATTTTTCACCTTTATGTTAATTTTTATTTGATTTCTTTAATATTTTCTTGCTCTTTAGTCGCGGTAGCGTACTTTCTAAACGGTTTAAGCACATCAAGTTCAAGTTCGTTGATAATAACTGCAACGAACACTACCGCAAAGCCTACGCAAAGTATTATTGATAATTTTTCCGCACCGAAGAGCACGGAAAAGAACATTCCGAAAACTGATTCTAAACTTAAAATAATAGCCGACTGAGAAGTAGTAGTATACTTTTGCCCTATCATTTGCGCCGATTGAGCAAACAGCGTGCACATTACGGCAAGATAGGCTATATTTAAGGCTTGTTCTAAATTTATCGAATAGTTTTTTATACCGTACACGGGCAACTCTAAAACCAAAGACGACAGCAACAAAACAACGCCAACCGTTAAAAATTCAAAAATGAGTAAAATAATTGAATCCGCGCCTTGCTTTTGAAAAATTCTAGCGTATATTATTTGCAGGGCAAAAAATATTGCGGATAAAACGGTTAAAACTTCGCCTAGAATATTATTACTTGAACTACCCGTTTCGCCCGATAAAGAAATTATGCCTATACCCACGATACAAACGACAGCCGAAAACACGTTGTAAAATTTAGGTTTTTTCTTAAAAAGTAACCATACCAAAAACGGACACATTACGCAGTAAGTAGAAGTCAAAAACGCATTCCTGCCGGGGGTAGTGCGCTTTAACCCCGAAGTTTGTAGCATATACGCAAGCGCAACGAACACGCCGATAGCAACGCCTTGCAAGAGTGTTTTTTTATCAAGTTTTTTCAACCTTTTAATAAAGATAAAAAACAAAACTACGCCCGAAAACAAAAACCTTAACGCAATAACGAAGTAAGCAGGCACTTGCTCGATAGTGTTTTTAAGAATAAAGAACGAAGTCCCCCACACAACCGTTGCTGAAAGCAATAAAAGTTGACCGATTAAGTTGAGTTTTTTTGACTTTTCCATTTTAACAACGAAATTCCTAGCAAAGTTAACTACGATATTATAACACAATAAGGGGATTTTTTCAAAATATTTTTAATAAAACTATAAATGTTTGCGTTGATTTTACTTACGAACTAAAAAAAATTCGCACGCGCCGAATTTTTTGCATTAAAAAACTTGAAATTGAACACCTTGCGGTGTATAATTATATCATTAAACATTTGGAGTAAATTTATGGATTTGAACAAAAGACCGGACGATATGCAAAGAATTACAACCCTTGAACTTGCAAACGCGTTTATTGACGAGCAAGTTAAACTTATCCGTGAGCAAGTTAAAGATAAAAAAGTTCTTCTTGCGCTTTCAGGCGGAGTTGACAGTTCGGTTGTTGCTGCGCTTTTAATCAAAGCAATCGGCAAACAACTCGTTTGCGTACACGTTAACCACGGACTTATGCGAAAGGGCGAAAGCGAACAAGTTATTGAAATTTTCCAAAAAGGGCTTGACGCAAATCTCGTATATATCGACGCTACCGACCGTTATTTAGAAAAGTTAAAAGGCGTTGAAGAACCCGAAACTAAAAGAAAAATTATCGGCGCGGAATTTATCCGCATCTTTGAAGAAGAAGCAAGAAAACTTGAAGGTATTGAATTCCTTGCACAAGGCACAATCTACCCCGACATTATTGAAAGCGACGGCGTTAAGGCACACCACAACGTTGGCGGGCTTCCCGAAGATTTACAGTTTGAATTAGTTGAACCCGTAAGGCTTTTGTATAAAGACGAAGTTAGAGTTGTTGGTTACGCTTTGGGCTTGCCTAAAAATATGGTTGACCGTCAACCGTTCCCCGGCCCCGGTCTTGGCGTAAGATGCTTAGGCGCTATCGAACGCAATAGGCTTGAAGCATTAAGAGAATCTGACGCTATCTTGCGTGAAGAATTTGATAAAGCAGGTTTAACCGATAAGGTATGGCAATTCTTTACGGTAGTTCCCGATTTCCGTTCAACGGGCGTTCGTAACGGCAAGCGCGTTTTCGACTGGCCGGTTATCATCCGTGCGGTTAACACGGTTGACGCTATGAGTGCAACCGTTCCCGAAATCGACTGGGCTGTTCTTAAAAAGATTACCGACAGAATTTTAGCAGAAGTTAAGGGCGTGTGCCGTGTTCTTTACGACCTTTCACCCAAAGCCCCTGCAACAATCGAGTGGGAATAAGATTTTCGTTTCATAAATAAAAATAATTTTAGTTAAAAAAGTCAGGCTAACGCCTGACTTTTTTGTTCGTTTGATAACTCTAATTAACATTATTATTCGGTACGCAAAGCGACAACGGGGTCTTGGTGCGCCGCTCTCTTTGCCGGAATAAGCCCCGATAACACGGTTAAACCGACGCTTAAAAGCAACATAACTACTGCCGAACTTATAGGTAGCGCCATTATTGCGAAGCCCGCCGCCTTTTTAACTAACGAATTCACAAGCGCCGATAGCAAGTACGTAAACGCTATGCCAAATAGCCCTGACGCCGTGCCGATAATTACCGTTTCAGCGTTGAACAAGTTAGAAACGTCACGCTTTCTTCCGCCGAGCGAACGAATTACGCCTATTTCTTTTACACGCTCTACTACCGAAACGTAAGTGATAATTGCAATCATTACGCAAGAAACCACGAGCGAGAGCGAAGTAAACGCCACGAGCGCTATGGTAACTATATCAATCATAGAGTTAATCATAGTGATAACTAGCGCTAGCGTGTCGGTATAGACCACTTCGGAACGCCCTTCAAAGGTAATAGTTTTATCGCCTACGACTATATCGCCTTCTTCATTCCACTTGTCAAGATAGTCGGTAACCATATCTTTAAGGTCAAAATTAGTGGGGTAAATTTTTACGCTACTAGCAAGTTTTTCGCCACCCAAGTGCCTTGAAGTAAGTTCGTATAATTCGCTACTACCGCTGTTTCCGCCACCATCCATCATGCCGGCAAGCAAACTACTCATAGTGTTGAGTTTACCAACAACCGACTCGGCTATCAACGGCGTTGTATAATCTTCATAGTAGTATTCGTAATCATAAGATATCATAGTTCCGTTCATACTACTTGCACCCACACTACTTACCATACCGCCAAAAGAAGAAAGGTCGTTATCTATCATATATTTAACCACTTCGCTATTCGCGCTATTGTTAAGTATATGTTCGGTAAGCGCTTTTGTGTAATACATACCCGCCTTTAAGCAACCGTATGAAATGCCTTCTTTTGCCTTTAAAATACCCACGATTTCAAGTTCGATTTTTTCACCGTTTCCTGCGGTTTTGGTAAACTCTTTAGCGCTATCGTTATAAAAGAAAGGCGCGTTTTTCATCGGCACTGTATTGTTAGGATTTTCCCTATACACTACATCGTTAGCGTACCAAGTAAACTTTTTGCCGTTTAATTCTTCATAAGAAAATCTATCTTTATAACTTTCGGGGTTATTGTTATTATCGTCGTCAACGCGATAAATCAAATCCATAAACTCTTCTTGCGTGTAATACCCCATTTGCGCAAGCGTTAAGTCGGTTAGCGTGTAATCGTTATTAACGACTAGCATAATTTCATTTTTCTCTTTTGCAATGCGCCCACCGTCAAGCAATTCGTATTGAGAAAGCACGTATTCTTCGTTATCAATGGCTTGCATAAAGATATCGCCCAAAGAAGATATTAAAGACGCTTGGTCCTTAAATTGCGTTTTCTTCATAATACTTGAATAACGCGCACGAATACCCGAAAGCGAAACTTCATCTTTTTCTATTTCAGAATTTACCGTGAATTCGGTGTAGATATTATTAGTTACGTCTAAACCGTAATCAAACATAATATTGCCGTATTCGCTAGGCATATTTGCAACGTAGTTTAAATAGTCTTCGGTAATATCGTTGGTAACCATAAAAGAATTCATAGTTTCATACTGCTTTGCAAGATACTCAATCATTGAGTCAACGTTGATATACCCTTCTTGACGCAAAAACTCTTTTTTCTGCTCAACGGTAAGCCCTTCCATCATAGTAGAAAAATCATAGCCCGTTTCTTCTATGACGATAGGGTTCCCCGAAAGCATATCGTCTTGCATGCTTGCAATATAACCCCTTACACCCGACGAAACGGCAAGCACGGCGCATATACCGATAATACCGATAGACCCCGCAATCGAAGTCATAATAGTTCTTGCTCTTTTGCTAAACAAGTTTTGAACGGACAACTTAAACGCCGTAAAGAAACTCATTTTTGCTTTGGCTTTCTTTTGTTTTTTGCTAGCCGTTTTATTGCAGCCGTTATCGTTAAAATCTTGTACGACAACGCTGTCTTCTTCAAACTTGCCCCCGTCAACCACGACGCGTTCAGCCTTTTCTTCGTATTCTGAATATGGGTTTGTATCTTCAACTATTTCGCCGTCAACTAGGCGGATAATACGATTTGAATACTGCTCTGCGATTTCAGAGTTGTGCGTAACCATAATTACCAACTTATCTTTGCTAATTTCCTTGATAAGTTCCATAATTTGCACGCTCGTCTTGCTGTCTAACGCTCCGGTAGGCTCGTCTGCAAGCAAAATATCGGGCTCGTTAACAAGCGCCCTTGCAATGGCAACCCTTTGGCATTGTCCACCCGAAAGTTGGTTGGGGCGCTTATAATATTCGCCTTGTAGCCCCACTTTATCTAATGCTAAAATGGCACGCTTTACCCGTTCTTCTTTGCCGATGCCAGAGATAGTAAGCGCAAGTTCAACGTTGCCCAAAACGGTTTGGTGCGGAATAAGGTTATAACTTTGAAAAACGAACCCTATTCTTTGGTTGCGGTAAACGTCCCAGTCCCTATCGTTAAAGTTTTTAGTGCTTTTGCCCGCAATAATAAGGTCGCCCGAAGTATACTTATCAAGCCCACCGACTATGTTTAAGGTAGTGGTTTTTCCACAACCCGACGGACCTAGAATGGACACGAATTCGTTTTTACGGAAAGAAACGTTAAGCCCTTTTAAAACTTTAATTTCGCCACCCGCCACTTTGTAATTTTTAACAATATCTTTTAGCCTTAACACAAAAAACACCGCCTTTTTTTGTATGGTAATCCTTTATTTATACATTATATCATCTTACACTTAAAAAAACCTTAAAAACTACGAAAGTTTTTAAGGTTTTTTATCAAATAAAGTTATATTCGTTATAATTTACGACCGACTATATGATGTCTGATATAGCGTTAACGAATCCGGTAACGTCGTCAATAGCAAGCCCTTCAAGTAGCCTTGCCTGCTCGTAAAGCACGGTAGCGTACTGTTTAAGCGATTCTTTATCTTCACTATACGCCTTTTTAAGCGTGTCGATAATCTTATGCGAAGAACTGATTTCAAGTATTTTTTCCGCTTTAACTTTTCCGTCAGCGTTAGGCATTGAATTGAAAACTTTTTCCATTTCAATAGACACTTCGCCACCCGCAGTTAAGCATACGGGGTAAGATTTTAATTTCGTGGTTAGCCTTACTTCTTTAACCTTATCACCCAAACTTTCTTTAATAGCCGTGATAACGTCTTTAAGTTCTTCACTCTTTTGGTCAAGTTCTTTCTTTTCCGCATCCGAATCAAGAGAGAAATCGGCTTCAGAAACCGACTTAAACTTCTTACCTTCGTAATCAATCAAGATTTTTGCAACAAACTCGTCAACGCCGTCTTTAAAGAACAAAATATCAACGCCTTTGTCTTTTGCTCTTTCAATTTGTGGTAGCGTTGCAATCTTTTCATAACTTTCGCCACAAGCGTAGTAAATATCTTGTTGGTCGGCCTGCATATCTTTAACGTATTCTGAAAGAGTAACTAGTTTTTCATTTTTACTAGAATAGAACATAAGGAAATCTTTAAGTTTATCCTTATTTATGCCAAAGCCGGCGTAAACGCCAAACTTTAACGACAAACCGAACTCGGTAAACAACTTTTCGTAATTTTCCCTATCGTCTTCCATCATCTTTTTAAGTTCAGCGGAAATTTTCTTTTCTAAACTGTTAGCAATCGCTTTAACTTGTCTATCTTGTTGCAAAATTTCACGCGAAATGTTGAGTGAAAGGTCAGACGAATCAACTATACCCTTTACAAACCCAAAGTAATCGGGCACGAGTTGCTCGCACTTTTCCATAACCATAACGCCGTTGCAATATAGTTTAACCCCTTTCTTATAATCCTTTGAATAATAGTCGTAAGGGGCGCGTTGCGGAACGTAAAGCAAGGTATCGTAAGTTACAGCGCCTTCGATTTTTGCATAAACGCTCTTCAAAGGGTCTTGATAATCGTGGAATTCGTTTTTATAAAATTCTTTAAGATTTTCATCAGTAACTTGCGCCTTGGGTTTTTTCCATAAAGGAACCATACTGTTAAGCGTTTCAAGTTCAACCACGCTTTCATATTCGGGTTTATCCGAAGGGCTACCTTCCTTAACCTTTGAACGCGTCATATACATTTGTATAGGATAGCGTATGTAATCAGAATATTCTTTGATAAGCGAGTTTAACTTATATTGTTCTAAAAAGTCTGAATATTTGTAGTCTTCGCCGTCAGTCTTTAAGTAAATAACTATTTTACTACCTAACCCGTCCTTTTCAGTTTGCTCGATGGCATAACCTTCCGCACCTGCACTCGTCCACTTGTATGCGATATCGCTACCGTAAGCCTTGGTGTAAACTTCAATTTTATCAGCAACCATGAACGCCGAATAAAAACCAACGCCAAATTGCCCGATAAGTTCGTTTTCAGTCTTATCGGCATTTTCTTTCTTAAACGCAAGCGTACCCGATTGCGCAATCGTGCCGAGATTTTTTTCTAAATCAGCGTCAGTCATACCGATACCGTTATCTTCAATGGTAAGCGTGCGTGCCGTTTTATCAGGCGTGATTGTAATTTTAAAATCGCTTATAACCGAAGTGTCGGTAAGCGAAATAAACTTCAATTTATCAATAGCGTCGCTTGCGTTAGATATAAGTTCACGCAAGAAAATTTCTTTGTTGGTGTAGATTGAATTTATCATTAAATCCAAAATTCTTTTTGATTCCGTCTTAAACTGTTTCATAATACTCTCCGAAATATTTTAGCACTCGGCATTTCAAAGTGCTAATTTATATTATAATCTGATGGTAAAATTTGTCAACTTATTTTCAGTATTTTACTAAAAAAACTCCGCCAAAACTCGTCTTGGCGGAGCAAAAAACGATTATTCTATTTCTATGTTTCGTTTTTCAGGAATTTGTTTTTCTTTCTTGGGCACGAAAAGTTCCAAAATACCGTTATTGTACTTTGCTTTAACGTCGTCTTCAGTTACTGCGTCGCCCACGTAATAAGTTCTTGCGCAAGAGTAACTTCTTTCCCTTCTAACGAAATTTTTATCGTCATCCTGTTTTTCTTGCTTTTTGGCTTCTACTCTTAAATACCCACCGTCAAGCGACAAATTGATATCCTTTTTATCGTAGCCGGGCATATCGATAGCAAGTTCATATCCGTTTTCAGTTTCTCTTACGTCAGTTTTCATAGAAGTTTCTCTTACCCCGAAAAAGGTAGGTTTGAAAAAATCTTCAAACGCGTCTTCAAAAAAGTTAAAACCTAAATCGTTGTTTCTTCTTGTTAAAAAATTTCTCATAATATCTCTCCTTTTTATTATTATCTTTCTAGATTTTAGCAATCTTTTATTGAGAGTGTTAGCACTCTCTACCGTCGACTGCTAATTATATTATAGCGCAAATTTTTTTCTTGTCAATAGTTTATGGCAAAAAATTTTAAAATTTTTTTCTCAATATCACTCGCGCAATAATATTCGTTATATAACGTTTCTACCCCTAAAACCGTAAAGTTATACTTTAAAAAGAAAAACACTTGGCGTTTACCAAGTGTTTAATAATATCTTTTTTATTTATTATTTATTGTTTTAATAATATGTTCTGCGTACGCTTTTGCAACGTTAACGCCCGTAACTTGCTCAATGCCGTCAAAGAATGCGTTAGAATTTACTTCGCAAACAATGGGCTGAGAGTCAACGCTATACAAAAGGTCAACTCCACAATAATCAAGCCCTAAAACTTGTGCGCATTTTTCAGCAACACACTTAAAACTTTCGGGCAAGTCGATTTTTTTACCGTTGCCACCCTGCGCCACGTTTGAACGAAAATCATTTTCATTATAGCGTTCCATTGACGCAACCGCTTTGCCACCGATAACTATCACGCGCACGTCAACGCCAACCTTGTGTGATATATATTCTTGATAAAGGTGCGGTTTAAGTTTAACCTTTTCCATAACGGCAATAAGCTCTTGCAAGTTATCCGCTTTGTAAACGCCTTTACCCATTGAACCAAAACTTTCTTTAATTATCACGGGAAAGCCAAGAGTGTTTGCAATTTTTTCCGCCCATTCATTTTTGACGCTTAATTCTTTTGAATAACAAAGTCCGCCGAAAACGGTTTTGGGAATTTTTACGCCCTTTCCACTTAAAGCGATATAAGTTTGCGCCTTATCGTCACAAACGCGAACTGCATCGTGGCAATTAAATAGGCGCACGCCGTTTTTTTCAAGAATTTCCGAAAGATACTTGTCTTTATCTAGATAAACAGCAAAATCAACCCGTGGTATATCAATAACTGCACCGTTATCACTTAAACTAACACGCGAAAACCCGTCCGAAACAACTTCTATTTCAACGCCGAGTTTATTAAATTCTTCAGTTAACCTTTCCGCCTGATGCACGCTTTGCATAGGCACGAGAAAGGGATTTATGAATATATGACCTTTCATTTTTACACCACAACTTTAATTATACTATGAATAACGCCACTCGTCAAGGGGGTTTTGACTAAATTTTCTTAACAAAATTTTTAAAAAAAGTATTGACAAATGCATTCCCCCGTGTTATGATAAAGCCAAGAAAAGGGGGTAGAAAGAAGAAATTAAAACTACCGTGGGAGGTATAGACCGATGAACAGTATTGAACAATCTATTAACCACCCGACAAAGATGCCTTTTTAGGGAATTTTAAAAAACGCAATAAAGATGCTTGGTCGCTGTAAAGAAAGCGCAAAGCAATTAAGAAAGTTTGGTAAAACAGCGTTTCCCCTACGTAAGGTATTTGAATCGGGGAAAAACTGAATATTTGGAAATTTAACCAAACAAAAATAAATTGATATATCTAACGCCTGCAAATATGCAGGCGTTTTGATTTTTATTTATCTTTTTTAATAAAAAATTTCTTTTATTTTGCTTTTTAATTTTTCAAATTAATCTTGCGTTGACAAGGTTTTATAGTCGTTAATTACAGATTCTTTGCCAACCAAGGGGCGCAAAGACGACTTAAATTCTTCCTTGTCGTAATATCTCGCACGCATTATAATCTTATCGCCAACGCAAATTTTCTTATCAATAACGTCGTCAACTTCGCCGTTTTCTTCCTTTCTTGAAACGCAAAGAACAACCGTCATCGGTGGCCACATAATTTCTTTAACGACCTCGCCAACGACAAAAGCGTTTTTACATACGTTCATTTCAAAATAACGCACGTGTAAAGTTTTCCCTTCGTGTTCGTGGTCTTCCATATTCTTTAAAACTTTATCGTAAAAGGGCGTTATGTTTATTAATTCGGTGATGCCGTTCACTATAAAAACTACCAACAATACGAACAATAAATTTGTAAACTGACCGGTTAATTCAACAAAAAATACCGTAGCAGTTAGCGGTGCGCGCAAAGTTCCACCAACGAAAGCGCACATACTTAATAATATTATAGCGGTTGAAAGGCCTTCGTTCATACCTAGTAACAACAATAATTTTGTTATCAACGCACCGAATAGCGCGCCTATTGCAAGCGTTGGTATAAATATACCGCCCGTTACACCGCTATCCGTAACGAATAGCATCATCATTAAGCGTAGTATTATAAGCAAAATTAAGATACCTGCCGTCCACTTTCCGTGAACTAAATATTCAATTACGCTATGCCCACTATAAACTGCGTCGCTAATAGTAAATGCTAATATACCCGTTAAAACGAACACCAAAACCAACTTGAAATATTTGGGCAACGACTTTACTCGTTTTTTCATAAACTTGCTAAACGCCATTATCGACCAGTCGAACAACACTACTGCAACTGCAAGCAAAACGCCGAGCAAAACTAAATATCCCGTATCGGAAAGGCAAAAATCCACCAAATCTGAAACGACAAGTAAACGCCTTTCCATCCCTAAAATTTCACAAAGGAAACTGCTAGTCAAGGTTGCTGAAACAACCGAAACTGCTACCGTTAAAACGAGCATCAAGGTGTAGCGCTTGTGTATTTCTTCAAGTGCAAAAAGAATACCCGTTAACGGCGCACCCGTTGCAACGGCAAAGCCTGCACCAGCACCACCAGACGACACGTAGCGCAACCATGCGGGCTTATTCTTTGAAAAACTTAAACACATTGCGCCGATTGCCGTGCCCATCAAAACGGCAGGGCCTTCCCCACCTACGGGCACACCGCACAAAAAGGCAAGCATGCTACCCAAAAAAGTTCCGAATAATATTCTTACCCAGTTGAACGAAAGTAATCCACGCAAAACGCCTTCACTTCTAGGAATACCACCGCCCCTTACTTCGGGCAAGCGTTTATGTAAAAAGAAAGTTAGTAGAGCCACCGCTATTAGCGCAATAAAAGTTAACGCGATAAATATCGGCGAACTTTTTGCAAAGGCGTAAACTTTTAGCGATATTTCTTCGCACTTATTCGCCAAAAACTTAAATAGCACGATAAACCCACCGGTTAACAATCCACAAACAAGCCCGTAAAAAATACACGGCAAAAGATTATCAATATTAACTTTTTTCAATATACCAAATTTCTTCATATTTCGTTCCTTTTTTGCCAAGGTATATTCTATTCTTTTGTTTAAAATTTGTCAAACGAAAAAGCGTCGCAATAAATGCAACGCTTAATTTTTTTATTAAAAATATATTTTAGAACAAACCACTGATTTTGCCGTTTTCATCAACGTCAATTTTTTCGGCTGCGGGCACTTTCGGAAGCCCCGGCATCGTCATAATATCGCCCGTTAAAACGACGATGAACCCTGCCCCTGCCGACACTTTAAGTGCGCGTACCGTAATGTTAAAGCCTTTAGGCGCACCGAGTTTGGTCATATCGTCAGAGAAAGAATACTGCGTTTTTGCGATACAAACGGGTAATTCGCTAAACCCTAAACTTTCAAGTTTAGCAATTTCTTTTAGCGCTTGTGGGGTAAAATTCACCCCATCGCCACCGTAAACCTTGGTAACAACGCTTTCAATTTTTTCTTTAATGCCTTGGTTTGAGCAATAACTGAAAGTAAAGTCGTTTTTCTCTTCGCAAAGTTTAACTACTTCGTTAGCAAGAGCAACGCCACCGTTACCGCCGTCAGCCCAAACGGTTGAAAGAACAACGTTTACGCCAAGTTCTTTACACTTATTTATAATAAGTTCAATTTCTTTATCCGTATCAGTCGGGAAACGGTTAACCGCAACTACCGACGGCAATTTATAAACGTTTTTAATATTGCTAACGTGCCTTAAAAGATTAGGAATACCCTTTTCAAGCGCAACTAAATCTTCATTATTGAGTTCGGTTTTTGCAAGACCACCGTGCATTTTAAGCGCACGAACGGTTGCAACTATAACCACCGCATCGGGTTTAAGATTAGACAAACGGCACTTGATATCAAGGAACTTTTCAGCACCTAAATCAGCACCGAAACCTGCTTCGGTAACGGCGTAATCACCAAGTTTTAACGCCATTTTGGTTGCAATAACCGAGTTACAACCGTGTGCAATATTTGCAAACGGACCACCGTGAACGAACGCAGGCGTTCCTTCTAGGGTTTGAACAAGGTTTGGCTTAATAGCGTCTTTAAGCAAAGCAGTCATAGCCCCGTGTGCGTTTAATTGACCTGCAGTAACGGGTTTTTCATCATAAGTATAACCAACGATAATTTTTGAAAGCCTTTCTTTTAAGTCGGTTATCGAAGAAGATAAACAAAGCACCGCCATAATTTCAGACGCAACGGTTATATCGTAACCGTCTTCCCTAGGCACGCCGTTAATCCTACCACCCAAACCGTCAGTAACGAAACGGAGTTGGCGGTCGTTCATATCAACGCATCTTTTCCAAGTAATTCTTCTTGGGTCGATATTGAGCGCGTTGCCTTGATAAATGTGGTTATCAAGCATAGCGGCAAGCAAGTTGTTTGCAGCGCCTATTGCGTGGAAATCGCCAGTGAAATGTAGGTTTATATCTTCCATAGGAATAACTTGCGCATAGCCACCACCGGCAGCGCCACCCTTAACGCCAAAAACAGGTCCTAAAGACGGCTCACGCAACGCTACCACGACCTTCTTGCCGATTTTTCTAAGCCCGTCGGCAAGCCCGATAGTAGTCGTCGTTTTTCCTTCACCCGCAGGAGTAGGTGTGATTGCGGTAACTAAAATAAGTTTCCCGTTTTTGCGATTTTCATCTTTCAATAAAGAAAGGTCGATTTTTGCCTTGTCGTTACCATACTGAACGACGTACTCGTTTGGCACGCCTGCACGCTTTGCAATTTCTAAAATATGTTCTGGAGTAACGCTTTGCGCAATTTCAATATCACTTTTATAACCCATAAATAATACCTTAAATTAATTATTTGAAATATTTAACTGCTGATGCGAACATCTTAATATCGTATTTACCAACAACGTTTTTATAAAGCCCGTTACCAACACGTTCAGAGTGCCCCATCTTACCAAATACTCTACCGTCGGGCGAAGTGATTCCTTCGATTGCGTAAACAGAGTTGTTGGGGTTAAACTTAATATCGTAAGTGGGTTTGCCACTTTCGTCAACGTATTGAGTAGCCACTTGACCGTTAGCAATAAGTTGTGCTAAAAGGTCGTCTTTAACGATAAATCTACCTTCACCGTGAGAAATCGGAACGGTATAAATATCGCCAACGTTAGTATCCATAAGCCAAGGTGATTTGTTAGACGCAATGCGCGTTCTAACAAGCATAGATTGATGGCGAGCAATCGTGTTGAAAGTAAGAGTAGGCATATCTTCGGTAACTTCGTCGGTAATTTTGCCGTAAGGAACAAGCCCCAACTTAATGAGCGCTTGGAAACCGTTACAAATACCACCCATAAGCCCTTTTCTGTTATCCAAAAGGTCGGTAACGTTTTCTTTAATAGCCTTGTTACGGAAGAACGCAGTTATAAATTTACCTGAACCGTCGGGTTCGTCACCGCCCGAGAAACCACCCGGAACGAACACGATTTGACTATTTTTAATCTTTTCAGCAAACGCGTCAACCGATTCTTTAACGTCTTTAATATTTTTGATAACGAAAATATCTACGTCAGCGCCAACTCTTGCAAACGCTTTCTTCGTGTCGTATTCGCAGTTAGTACCGGGGAATACGGGAATTAGAACTTTTGGTTTAGCAAACTTGGTGGGTGAACTTGCCCAGTTATCCGCACTAAACGCTATCTCGGGTATTTCGCCCTTTGAAGTTTCAACTTCGTTACACTTAAATACTGATTCAAGTTTGTCTTCGTAAACACCTAAAAGGTCGTTTAACTGCACGCTATCCCCACCACATACGATTGATTTTTCTGCCGTGGTATAACCCAAAACGGTTGCCTTATCAATTTCCGCACCATCGGTTAGTTCGATAACGAACGCACCGTAATTGTAACCGAAAATTTCCGAAAGGCAAGTTTTTTCAAACTTAAAGCCGATATCGTTACCGAAAGACATCTTCATAACTGCTTCAGCAACGCCACCAAGCGTTACGGTATACATAGAAAGCACTTTGCCGTCCGCGTTGAGTTTTTCAATAATCCTAAAGTTTTCAATAAGGTCTAAAGTATCAACGAGTCCGTCGTCGGTCTTCTTCGCTTTAAGAAGAACTACTTTGCTACCTGCTTTCTTAAATTCAGGTGAAACGACTTTATCAAGTTTATCGGTAGTAACGGCAAAAGAAACGAGCGTGGGCGGAACGTCAATATTTTCAAACGAACCACTCATAGAGTCCTTACCGCCGATTGCCGATAATTTGAGTTCTCTTTGCGCGCGATATGCACCTAAAAGCGCTGCGCAAGGTTTGCCCCAACGGCTTGCGTCCTTACCGGGTTTTTCAAAATATTCTTGGAAAGTAAGGTAAGTATCGTCAAAAGTAGCACCGCTTGCAATAAGTTTACATACGCTTTCGATAACTGCGTAATATCCACCGTAAAGCGGGCTCTTTTCACTAATGAAAGGATTGTAACCCCAACTCATAAACGAACAAGTGTCCGTATCAGCGTTTTCAACCGAAACTTTGTTAACCATTGCTTGAATAGGCGTGCGTTGGTTTTTACCACCGAACGGCATCAACACCGTGCCTGCACCGATAGTAGAATCAAAACGTTCTGACAAACCGCGTTTGCTACATACGTTAAGGTCGTCGGCGAGTGCTTTCATACCCCTAACAAAGTTTTCGGGGATTTCTTTTTTATCCATTTCTTGCTTAACGATTTTAACGGCAGTTTTCTTTTCCGCACCGTTAGAATTCAAGAATTCACGAGAAATATCTACGATAGTTTTGCCTTTCCAAGTCATTTTAAGGCGAGCGTCGTCAGTAACCGTTGCAACGACGGTTGCTTCAAGGTTTTCTTCTTGAGCAAGCGCCATAAACTTATCAACGTCTTTACTTTCAACCACAACCGCCATACGTTCTTGAGATTCGCTGATTGCAAGTTCGGTGCCGTCAAGACCGTCGTACTTTTTAGGAACTTTGTCAAGTTCAATGAATAATCCGTCTGCAAGTTCGCCGATTGCAACTGAAACGCCACCTGCGCCGAAGTCGTTACAACGCTTGATTAAGCGTGACGCTACGGGGTTACGGAATAATCTTTGCAACTTTCTTTCTTCGGGGGCGTTACCCTTTTGAACTTCCGCACCGCAAGAAGAAAGTGATTCAACGCTGTGCGATTTTGAAGAGCCCGTTGCACCACCGCAACCGTCTCTACCCGTTCTACCGCCTAAAAGAATAACCACGTCGCCCTTTTCAGGAACTTCACGGCGAACGTTTTCTTGTGGCGCAGCCGCAATAACCGCACCGATTTCCATACGCTTTGCAACGTAACCTTCGTGATAAATTTCATCAACGATACCCGTTGCAAGACCGATTTGGTTACCGTAAGAAGAATATCCGCTTGCTGCGGTAGTTACGATTTTTCTTTGTGGAAGTTTACCCTTAATGGTTTCGTTCAAAGGTTTAAGCGGATTGCCTGCCCCCGTAACGCGCATTGCAGCGTAAACGTAACTTCTACCCGACAACGGGTCGCGAATAGCACCGCCTATACAAGTTGCAGCACCGCCGAAAGGTTCGATTTCGGTGGGGTGGTTATGCGTTTCGTTCTTAAAGAGCAACAACCAGTCTTGTTCTTCGCCACCAACGTTAACCTTAATTTTTACCGTACAAGCGTTGATTTCTTCAGAATCGTCAATCCTAGGTAAATCCCCTGATTTTTTATGATATCTAGTTGCAATAGTAGCCAAATCCATAAGATTTATCGGCTTTTTGCGACCAAGTTCAGCCCTTGTTGCAACGTATTCGTCAAATATTTTTTGAGCGAGTTCATCTTCAAACTCAGCCTTTTCAATAGTAGTTAAGAAAGTGGTGTGACGGCAATGGTCCGACCAGTAGGTATCAATCATTTTGATTTCGGTAATGGTTGGGTCACGCATTTCTTTTACGAAATACGCTTGCAAGAATTTAAGGTCGTCAATATCCATTGCAAGCCCTTTTTCTTTTAAGAACGCTTTAAGCCCACTTTCATCAAGTTTATTGAACCCGTCAAGGGTTTCAACCGCTTCGGGAACGCTATATTGCATAGCGAGAGTGTCCTTTTCCGCAAGGTCGGCTTCTCTACATTCAACGGGATTGATAACGTATTTTTTAATCGCTAAAAGTTGTTCTTCGGTAAGATTGCCGTTGATAGCGTACACTTTAGCCGTTTTAACTACGGGGCGATTACCCGCAGAGAAAAGTTGAATACATTGAGCGGCTGAATCCGCGCGTTGGTCGAATTGACCGGGTAGCGGTTCAACTGCAAAAATATAATCGGCTTTGGGGAGCGCGGTAAAAGCGTCGTCTATTTGCGGTTCGGAAAAAACCGAGTTAACGCACTTATCAAAAAGTGTTTTTTCAATGTCTTCAACGTCGTAACGATTGATAACTGAAAGCGTTTTAACGCCGTTGATTTTCAAAAGATTTTCAATTTCATTTTTTAATGCGAGCGCTTCGTTCGCAAATTCTGCTTTTTTAGCAACGTAAATTCTGTAAACCATTATATTTTTTCTCCGTAAGCCTTTAATGCACGCGCGCCGATATCTTTACGATAGAACGCGTTTGCAAAATGTATTTTATCAACTTTTTTATAAGCCTTTTTGATTGCGCCTTTAAGCGTGCGAGAAACCGCAGTTACACCTAAAACTCTGCCACCGTTAGTTAAAAGTTTGCCGTCTTTAAGTTTTGCACCTGCAACGAAAACGTTTTTCCTTCTAGTTTTGAAAACGATTTCAAAGCCTTTGTCATACTTTTCGGGGTAACCTTTACTTGCCATAATAACGCAACAAGCAGACTTTTTGTAAAACTCAACGTTAATATCCGAAAGCCTTTCTTCCGCAACCGCTTGCATAATTTCAAAAAGGTCAGTTTTAAGAAGTGGTAAAACTACTTGGGTTTCAGGGTCACCGAAACGGCAATTATATTCAATTACCTTTGGTCCTTTCGGCGTAAGCATAAGCCCGAAATACAAGCACCCTTTGAAAGTTCTATTTTCAGCGTTCATTGCACTCATAGTCGGTAAGAAAATCTTTTCCATACACTCTTTTGCAACCGACTCGGTGTAATACGGGTTAGGCGCAATCGTGCCCATACCACCCGTATTCAAGCCTTTATCATTATCGAGCGCACGCTTGTGGTCCATTGAAGAAATCATAGGAACTAAAGTTTTACCGTCGGTAAATGAAAGAACTGAAACTTCAGGACCGGTTAAAAATTCTTCAATAACTACGTTTGCGCCCGATTCGCCGAAAACCTTGTCTTCCATCATATTTTTAACGGCGTTTTTAGCGTCTTCAAGCGTTTCCGCAATGATAACACCCTTGCCAAGAGCAAGCCCGTCCGCCTTAATAACGATAGGCATATCGCATCTTTCTAGATATTGAAACGCTGATTGCATATCCGAAAAAGTTTCGTACTCTGCGGTAGGTATGCCGTATTTTTTCATAAGGTTTTTTGAAAAAATCTTGCTACCTTCAATTATTGCCGCTTCTTTCGTAGGCCCGAAACAAGGAATACCCTTTTCGTTAAGCGCGTTAACCGCACCGAGCACCAACGGGTCGTCAGGGGCAACAACCGCAAAATCAATTTGATTTTCAACCGCCCAAGCGGTAACTTTTTCAATATCTTTTACGTTGATATCAACGGTAATTGCATCGTTTGCAATACCACCGTTACCCGCAATTGCAAATAATTGTTTGATTTTTTTGCTTTTCTTCAAACTTTGGATAATGGCGTGTTCTCTACCGCCGTTACCGACTACTAAAACTTTCATATATATATCTCCGTTTCAAGTTTTACTTTTGAAATGTTTTATTTATTAATTGTTGTGCGTTTTAACGCAATAAGGTTTACAAACTACACCGCCGTTTAGACAGCCTTAATTAAGTGGTTAGAAACAAGTTTGGCTAGGCTCGACTGCGCAAAAAGATGAGATAGAACGCCCGTTCATCGAAGTTTTTTGCGCAAGCCAGTTAACGACGCCAAACGCAGTTTATAGCCGCTTAAAAATTTAAGGGTGTATAAACAAGCAAGACAAGGCTCGCGACGCATTTTGGATGAGATAAACCTTTTTGGTTATCGAAATCAAAATGCAAAGCAGTAACGCAGTATTGCGTAGTTTAGACAGCCTTACAAATTAGTGGTGGAATAAACGCATCCCAGTAAACGCCATAACTATATCCCTTTCATTGCAAGCGTCGATAACAAGGTCGTCTCTAACAGAGCCACCGGGTTGAGCAATGAAACTTACACCGCTTTTTGCTGCCCTTTCAACGTTATCGCTAAAGGGGAAGAATGCGTCAGAACCGAGTGCAACGCCTGAAATTTTTGAAAGAATTTCTTTCTTATCTTGTCTAGTGAAAAGCGCAGGTTTTTCGGTAAAGTATTTTTGCCATACGCCGTCAACCAACAAGTCTTCACATTCGTCTGAAATATAGATATCAATAACGTTGTTGCGGTCAGGTCTGCCGAGCGTAGGAAGGAAAGGAAGATTTAACACCTTGTCGCTTTGACGCAAGAACCAGTTATCCGCTTTGCTACCTGCAAGACGGGTACAATGAATTCTTGATTGTTGACCTGCGCCAACGCCGATTGCTTGACCGTTATGCGCAAAGCAAACTGAATTTGATTGAGTATATTTTAAGGTGATAAGCGCAACGATAAGGTCGATAATAGCGCTTTCGGGTAAATTTTTATTTGCGGTTACGATTTCTTTAGTAACCAATTCCCTATCAATTTTGAAGTTATTTCTACCTTGTTCAAAGGTAACGCCGAAAACTTGCTTGGTTTCCTTTTCTTCGGGAACGTAATCGGGGTCGATTTGAACGACGTTATAAGTGCCGTTTCTTTTGCCCTTCAATATTTCAAGTGCTTTTTCTGAATACGAAGGAGCGATTACGCCGTCGGAAACTTCTCTTTTAATAATAGTTGCGGTAACTTCGTCACATTCATCAGAAAGAGCAATCCAGTCGCCGAAAGAACTCATTCTATCCGTACCCCTAGCCCTTGCGTAAGCGCACGCTATCGGGGAATCGTCAAGCCCTGCGATATCTTCAACAAAGCAAGCCTTTTTTTCAATTTCGGAAAGTTTTTGACCAACGGCAGCGCCCGCAGGACTAACGTGCTTAAAGGAAGTTGCACACGCTTTGCCCGTTGCTTCTTTTAATTCTTTAACTAATTGCCAAGAATTGAGCGCGTCTAAAAAGTTGATATAACCGGGTCTACCGTTCAAAATGGTAACGGGCAATTCTTTGCCGTTAGCCATATAAATTTTTGCAGGTTTTTGGTTGGGATTACAACCATATTTAAGTTCAAATTCGTTCATAGTGCGCTCCTATTTGTTTTTATTAATGATAATTTCTTCAGTCTTACCCGATTCAAGGCTAACCGTTCTAACGAAAAGCGAAACCTTGTTATCGGCGTTAAGATTTGCCCAAACCAAATCGGCAAGTTCTTTTGCGGTGTTGGGAAGTTTTACTCTTTCGGGTTCGCCGTAAAAAGACGGAATAGGATTGCCGTCACATTCGTAAGTATGTATAAAATGCCCTAACCCGTTAATAGGTGCGTAAGAATAGAAATATCTATCGCAAACTTCGGGGTTGCCGTCGGAACTCTTTAAGATTGAAAGTTTATAGTTAAAGGCTTTACCTTCTAAAGCATAATTCAAAATTGCTGAAATTCTAGGCGTAAAGTTCGGCTTATCAGGTTCAAATTCACGGGTATGAAGTGATTTTTCAAAAGAAAAACCGTCGTCGCCGTGTTGCTTGATATAGTCAAAAACCGTGTCGGTTTGGTCGCCGTTTGTAACGATATCACTCGCACCACATTCCAAGAACGGGTTGTAAATGATAAGGCTAGGGTCAACGAGTTTACTTTCGTCAAACGCCTTGGTTCTCATACCGCCGTCGTATCTTTCAAAAATACGGTTACGACTGTTTTCGCTTCTGCCCATAATAAAATAAGCAATCATAGCGCTCTTTCCGTCAGCGCTTTTTCCAACTATAATCCCCCTGCCCGGATAACTGTTAGCAGAGAGCAAATCTTCAATATTGTTTAATCCTTTAACGCTCATTTATAATTCTCCTTTGATAACCATTTTACACACGAGTTCAAGCGACGCGGGTAAAATTTTCCATTCCGCTTCTTCCATAACTCGTTTTTGCAACGCTTCGGGCGTATCTTTATCTTTAATTTTTACGGCTTTTTGCATAATAATTTTACCGCCGTCTGCAATTTCGTTAACGAAATGCACGGTTGCACCCGTAACTTTAACACCGTAAGAAAGCGCGGCTTCGTGCACCTTTAATCCGTAAAAACCTTCGCCACAAAAACTTGGGATAAGCGACGGGTGCACGTTGATAATTCTATCTTTATACCTATCGGTAAAGTCTTTAGACAAGATGCACATAAACCCTGCAAGCACGATAACTTCAGCACCACTTTCTTCAAGTTCGTTTATAATACCGCTTTCAAATTCACTTTGGCTTTTGCCCTTTCTTTCTACTACTGCGAAAGGAATTTCAGCGTCTTTAGCGCGCTCTAACGCATATACGCCCGACTTGCTTGAAATTACTTTAACGAGTTTGCCGTTTTCTAATTTGCCTTCGCCTGCAAAATCTATAATTGCCTGCAAGTTAGTTCCGCCACCCGAAACAAGCACCGCAACATTAACTAATTTTTTCACTTTAATTCTCCTTGCCCCGTATTAGCGCAACTTCTTAAAATCAACGGTTAATCGGCACAGCCGACCGTTATTTTATAAAATTTCAATCTTAGTGTCAGAGTTAACGATTTCACCCATGATATACGCACTTTCACCGTTAAGGCGCAAGATTGAAAGCGCTTTGTCTGCATCTTCTTTTGCAACTACAACGCTCATACCAACACCCATGTTGAAAGTATTGAACATATCTCTTTCGCAAACGTTACCCGTTTTAGCAAGCAAATCGAAAATAGGAAGAACTTTAACTGCCTTTCTTTCAATTTTTGCACCTAGACCGTCGGGAATACTTCTTGGGATATTTTCATAGAAACCACCGCCCGTAATATGCGAAATTGACTTAACTTTAACTGCCTTAATAAGTTCAAGAATAGGTTTAACGTAAATTCTTGTCGGGGTTAAAAGCGTTTCGCCAAGGCTCTTGCCACCAAGCGCTTCGAGCGGAGTTTTAATATCGGTATTTTCAACGTCGAAAACTTTTCTTACGAGTGAAAAACCGTTACTGTGAACGCCGGTTGAAGGAAGAGCAATAACTACGTCGCCTTCTTTCATCTTCTTGTTGTTTAAGATTTTCTTTTTATCAACCACACCAACCGAAAAACCTGCAAGGTCGTATTCGTCTACGGGGTAGAAACCGGGCATTTCAGCAGTTTCGCCACCGATAAGCGCACAGCCCGCTTGAACGCAACCTTCTGCAACGCCTTCTACGATAGACGCAACTCTTTCGGGCACGTTTTTGCCAACTGCAATATAGTCAAGGAAAAATAACGGTTTTGCACCACAACAAATAACGTCGTTAACACACATTGCAACGCAGTCGATACCAACCGTGTTGTGCTTGTCCATAAGGAAAGCAATTTTTAATTTAGTACCAACGCCGTCAGTTCCGCTAACCAAAACGGGGCGTTTAACCTTGCCGAGTTCAAAAAGACCGCCGAAGCCACCGATATCCGAACACACGCCGGGAATCATAGTCCTTTTGATATGACTTTTCATAAGTTCAACTGCTTTGTAACCTGCGGTAATATCAACGCCGGCAGCCTTGTAACTTTCACTGTAACTCTTTTCCATAATTATTTCTCCTATTAATGACGTTTTGTTTTTTCTTGAATGTTGATTTTCGTTTCAAACTTGTTCACGGGTATTTCACCGGGAATTTCGGTTGAATATTTACCGTCGAAACAAGCGTAACAGAAACTATTTTTGCCGTCGCAAGTGGCAATCTTTTTAAGGTCTTCAAGGTCCAAATACCCCAAAGAATCAACCCCTGCGATTTGGCGAATTTCTTCTAAAGTATGATTGTTTGCAATCAAGTCTTCTTTGCTCTTAATATCCGTACCGTAGTAACACGGGAACAAGAATGGCGGTGACGATATCATAAAATGCACTTCTTTTGCACCTGCCTCTCTTAAAAGGCTAACCACCCTTGCGCAAGTAGTTCCCCTAACGATTGAGTCGTCAACCATAACTACTTTCTTTCCTGCAACCACCGATTTTATCGGATTAAGTTTTTTTCTAACTTGGTCTTCCCTATCCTTTTGGTCGGGGAATATAAAAGTTCTGCCGATATATTTATTTTTCAAAAATCCGAGTTCGTAAGGTATGCCAGACTCTCTTGCGTAACCGATAGCCGCGTCGTTACCCGAATCGGGAACGCTTATTACAACGTCAGCGTCTACGGGATATTTTTTAGCGAGATATCTACCCATTTCAATTCTTGCGTTATGTACGGGGTAGCCGTCGATAACCGAGTCGGGGCGTGCGTTGTAAACGAATTCGAAAATACAAGCGGACATTTTTGCCGTTCCGCAATTTGCTTCTAACGAGCGAACGCCCATTGCGTCAAACACAACCACTTCGCCCGGCTTAACGTCACGAATAAGTTTTGCGCCAACTGCGTCAAGCGCGCAACTTTCAGACGCTACCACGTAAGTTCCGTCAGCCGTTTTACCAAAGCAAAGCGGTCTAAACCCGTTAGGGTCTCTTGCGGCGATAAGTTTCGTGGGCGACATTGCGACGATGCAATACGCACCTTTTAGTTTTTTCATTGCTTTTTCGATAGCAAATTCTATCGCGGGCGCTTTCAACCTTTCCTTAATAATTTCGTAAGCGATAACTTCGGTTGCACCCGTTGAGTGGAATATCGAACCTTCAAGTTCAAGCCCCGTGCGCAATTCGTTTTTATTCACCAAGTTGCCGTTATAACAAACTGCCATTGAACCTTTAACGTGGTTAACCACCATAGGTTGAGCGTTTGAAATATTTATAGAGCCCTTACTACCTGCACGAACGTGCCCAACGGCAATTTTCCCGTGCCCAAGTTTGGCGAGAGTTTCTTTATCAAAAACGTCCCCAACGAGCCCTAAATCTTTATGTGAAGTAAACACACCGCCGTCGTTAACTACGATACCGCAACTATCTTGCCCACGGTGTTGAAGCGCGTACAACCCGTAATAGGTCATGCTTGCAAGATTTTGTTCTTGCGAAGCGTACACCCCAAAAACGCCACATTCTTCTTGTATTTTTTTCATATAATTCCTCCGAAACACAGCAAGTCTACTTACAATTAAAGGTATTTTTGATTGATTTCTTTATCTTTTTCTAAAATTTTCGCCTTCTTTTCGTCACGAGAAGATTGCAATTTGTTCGCAAGTTCTTTATCGGTAACTGCAAGAATTTGAATTGCTAAAAGCGCAGCGTTTTCCGCACCGTCAATCGCAACCGTCGCAACGGGAATACCCGCGGGCATTTGAACGGTAGATAAGAGTGCGTCAAGCCCTTCCATAGCAGACGCCTTAATCGGAATACCGATAACGGGAAGAGTAGTATTAGCAGCGATTGCACCTGCAAGATGCGCAGCCTTACCGGCAGCGGCAATAATAACGCCTATGTCGTTAGCCCTTGCATTTGCCGTAAACTCTTTTGCTTCAACGGGTGTGCGGTGCGCAGAATAAATATGCACTTCGGTTGGCACGCCGTAATCTTTAAGAGTGGTAATCGCCTTTTCAACAACTTTAAGGTCGCTATCGCTACCCATAATAACTGCAACTTTTTTCATAGTAATCTCCATTAAAGTTTTATATCGAATTTAATTTTTTCTTTAGTTTGCTATAGCCAAAGCATTTTTCCGTCAAAAACCAACAAGGCAACGCCAAAAATCGGCGCAATGCGCGAAGAGTAGTTGATTAACGAAAATTTATTTTTGTGATTTGTGAGTGTCAAAAAATATAAAAAGGCAGTTTGAAAAAACCAAACTGCCCAGACGGTCGACAAATTATATTTTTTGCTCCCCACAAGTTAACCTTGTTTATGTCCGTCAGTTGCAAAAAACAAACGCAATATGTTTATAACATATTTAGTATAACATTTATCGCCGAAAAATGTCAAATATTTTACCACGAATTACGCTAATAATTATGGCTTTAAAAAAAGTTTTTTTATCCCTTTCGCCAAGTTCTTGGAATGAATAAAATCAAAAGCGGGAAAATTTCTAAACGACCAAGTAACATTACTAAAGAAAGCAATATTTTTGAAAAGGTTGTATACCCCCCGTAATTACAAGCCGGACCAACCGCACCGAGCCCCGGACCAACGTTTCCGATACAAGCAAGCGTTGCGGTAAAATCAGAAAACACGTCGCCAAAGCCGTCTAACGATAAAAGCAAAGTAGTTAAAACTACAATCATTGCCCAAAGTATAAAATAGGTTCTAACGTTTCTTTCAGTTTTGCCGTCAAGAACTTCACCTTCAAATTTAGTTACAACAACCGCTCTTGGATGAATAAGTCTTTTAAATTCAGACGCACTTGACTTGCACAAAATCATAACTCTTGAAAGCTTCATACCACCGCCCGTTGAACCTGCACACGCACCGACAATGGTTAAAAGCACGATAATTGCTTTTGAAAATTCAGGCCAAGTATCGTAATTTACCGAAGAAAGCCCCGTGGTTGAGCTGATTGACGTAACTTGGAAGAATGAATGTTTAAGCGCTTCGCCAAAAGTTGCGTAAACGTTAGACATAGAAACAAAAATATTTATTGCAATAGTAACGGTTGCTACCAAAACTATACCGAAGAAAACCCTAACTTCTTCAATTTGGAAAACTTTTCTTACGCTACCTATAAGCACAAAGTAGTATGCGTTAAAATTGATTGAAAACAAAAACATGAACACGGCAATTACAATCTGGGTATAAGAGTTATAACTCATTGCGCTATCACTTCTAATACCAAAACCACCCGTCCCCGCCGTACTAAAAGACATTAATAAAGCGTCGTAAACAGGCAATTCACCCGCCACCAAGAATAAAAATTCAATTACCGTCATTGTGATATACATTCCGTAAAGAATACGCGCAGTAAAACGCAATTTACTTGCAAGCTTACCAACAGTTGGTCCTGGCGATTCAGTTCTAAAAACGTGCATAACGCCGGCGTTATTTGCAGGCATTATCGCAAGAACGAACACCAAAATACCCATACCGCCTATCCAGTGGGTAAACAAACGCCAAAACATCATACCCTTTGACATTGAGTCTATCACTTCGCCTTCTAAAATAGACGCACCGGTGGTAGTAAAGCCCGATACCGTTTCAAAAAAGGCGTTAATGTAGTTGGGTATCCAACCGCTAATAACGAACGGTAACGCGCCCAAAAGTGATAAAATCACCCAACTGAGCGACACTATTACAAACCCTTCTTTTGCGTAAAGCGAATTGTCTTTGGTTTTAATTAGCGTTAAAGGAATACCGACTGCGCAAAGCAATAAAATCGGTATTAAAAACGCAACAAATTCATTTTCTTGGTAAATTACGCCAACTAATGCGGGCAAAAGCATTAATAACGCTTCTATCAACATGGTTTTACCAAGTATTGAAAAAACAACCTTGTAATTCATATCACCTTAAAATTTGACTTAAATCAGTAATGTTTTTAATTGAAGTAACCACGATTACTTTATCGCCAACGGCAAATTCAGTAGAACCGGTAGGCAAAACGAACGCGCCGTTTCGCACGATACCACCTATAAGTATACCGTTTTTAACACCCAACTTTTTAAGCGGAACGCCTATTGCTGAAAAATTACTGCTTACCGTAAATTCAAGCGCTTCAGCCTTATCGTGCAACTTGTAAAGAGTGTTTATACCGCTACCCGTATCGGCTTGGTGCGCCCTAACGAAACGAACGATATGGTTTGCTATAACGTTTCTTGGCGACACGACCGTATCAAGCCCCAACTGCGCAACCATACTAGAAATTGACGGGCGGTCAACTTTGGTAATTACCTTACCAACACCCTGACCTTTTGCGTAGAGAGAAATAATAACGTTTTCTTCGTCCATACCGGTTAGCGTAACGCAAGCGTCGCTATCTTTAAGTTTTTCTTCTTCAAGCGCTTCTTGTTCCGTACCGTCAAATAACAGCACGGTAGCCTTACTTAACCCTGCGGAAAGTTCGTTTGCACGCTGTTCGTTATTCTCAACTATTTTAACGCTAACGCCCCTATCGAGTAATCTTTTTGCAAGGTAATAGGCGATTTTGCCTCCGCCGATAATAAACACCGACTTTGCACTACGCTTAAACATTTTAATTTTTTTAGTAAAGTCTTGTAGCGCAACTTCAGATGCTATCATACATACGCTATCGCCACTATTTAGCACGAAATTACCACGCGGAATAAAAACTTCTTCACCACGCTGAACCATTACAAATAAGAAATTATTGCCGTATTCTTTTGAAATATCCATCAACGGTTTACCGATTAACGGACTATCACCAGCAACGTCAAACTCTATCATGGTCGCCTTGCCGTCCGCAAAACTTTCAACGCTCTTTGCCGACGGGAATTTTAATACTTGCGCTATTTCGTTTGCCGATTGAAGTTCGGGGTTGAACAAATAATCTAGCCCCAAATCTTCTTTCATATTTTCCATTTCTTTAAAGTATTCAGGGTCGCGCACACGGGCAATGGTATATTTTGCGCCAAGTTTTCTTGCCAAAACGCACGCCAAGATATTTTTTTCATCTTGAGCGGTACAAGCAATAACGAAGTCAGCCTTATCAACGCCCGCACTCAAAAGCGCACCGCGTTCTAGCGCACTACCCGTAACCCCGTTCACGTCGTAACGGTTAACTAGCGCTTGAACTTTATCGCCGTCAATATCCGCCACGACTATATCGTGATTTTCATTGATTAAGTTAGCAACCAAAGTTTCGCCAACCTTACCAACCCCTATAACAACTAAATTCATAGTAACTCCTTATAAGTCAATACCTACTCATTATATCACAGCAAAACTTTAAATGCAAATAATTTAATCAATAGGTAAAACACTAAGATATCCCCTTCCACTGGTTTTTACGCCAACCGTTATGCGGTATTTAACGCCTTGCTTAAACTGCCCGTCAAACTCTAATTCGCTAAACGGGTCCATCGCCATCAAGGGTAAATTGACTTCAGTTTTATCATCACCTACGATTTTAATTTGATAAAACGTCACTTCGCCATAGAGCGAGATAAACGAAAACTTCCACCCACCCTCACCGTTACCTACGAGATTAAAGGCGTAATTTTTATTTTGCGTAAGGCTTTGCTCTTCGGCAACGAAACTCCCGTCGTTTTGCAAAACGAGCGTTTTAGCAAAATCGTAATCACACGTTTTGCAGTAATTATCGTAATTTTCTACGTGCTGATGCGGAGCACACCCCGCGAAAAGAATACAACTCAAAATTAAAACCAAAGATATTATGCTAAATATATTTTTCAACTTTTTACCCCTTTAAGTAATTTTAACACAAATTAAAATTCATTACAATACAATATTAAAAAAAAGGACTGCAATCACAGTCCTTTTTTGTAGTTTTTTAGTCGTTATAATCAAAATTTTATTACAAAACCTTTGACAAAAACTCTTTTAAACGCTCGTTTTTGGGATTATCAAAAAATTCTTCGGGCACTTCGTCTTCTTTTATCACGCCTTCGTCAATAAAAATTACCCTAGACGCAACTTCTTTTGCAAAGCCCATTTCGTGCGTTACGACAACCATGGTCATACCTTCTTTTGCAAGGTCTTTCATAAGTTCTAAAACTTCGCCAACCATTTCAGGGTCTAACGCAGAAGTCGGCTCGTCAAAAAGCATAACGTCAGGTTCCATAGCAAGTGCACGGATTATTGCAATTCTTTGCTTTTGCCCACCCGAAAGTGTTGACGGGTAAACGTTAACTTTATCTTCAAGCCCGATACGGCGCAAAAGTTCCATAGCTTTTTGCTCGGCTTGTTCTTGCGTTTTAATTTTTAACTGAACGGGCGCAAGCGTAAGATTTTCGAGCACGGTTAAGTTGTTAAAAAGATTAAAATGTTGAAAAACCATACCGATTTTTCTTCTCGTCAAGTTAACGTCTTGATAATTTTCGTTATAAAACGTCTTTACGGCGTTTCTAAATTCTTTGCCTTCGTGCTTTTTCAAAAGGTCGTTTTTCTTGATTTCCTTAATAACTTCTAACGAGTCTTCTTCTTGTTTTCCGCTCATCATTTCGTTATAAGTTTTAGAAGTTTTTATAATATCAAAATGAAGATAAGGGTCAACGCTAGTTAGAAGTTTATCTTTAAACCAAATTTCGCCGTAAGTGGGTTGCTCTAAAAGGTTCATACAACGCAAAAAAGTCGACTTACCGCTACCCGACGGCCCGATAATAGCGACTATTTCGCCCTTTTTGATTTCACAAGAAACCCCTTTTAAGACTTCAACTTTCCCAAAGTTTTTAAATACGTTATTAACGGTTATTATATTATTAGGAGAACTATCTATCACCTTTTTTTAGCCTCCTTTCTATTTTTGTTTGTATCCATTGTAAAAACAATACTATAACTAAATATATTGCTGCAATTATTATTAACGGCATATATATTTGCATCGTTTGTGTAGTTATGTAAGACTGTATCTTTGTTAACTCAACAATACCAACGTACCCTGCCACTGAAGTTTCTTTTACTAAAGTTATAAACTCGTTGAACATGGTAGGAACTGCACTTTTTAATGCTTGTGGCAAGACAATCTTCATAAACGTAGCAAACCAAGTTAAGCCCAAACTCCTACCCGCTTCCATTTGCCCACTATCAACGGAAATTATACCACCACGCAAAATTTCCGCCATATATGCACCACTATTGATACCGAAAGTTAACGCTGCAACCAAGATACCGTCAGCAACAAATTTTAAACTTGAAAGAATTACAAAATAGCAAATAAATAATTGAAGAACTACCGGCGTGCCCCTAATAACCGTTATGTAAACACGGGCAATAGCATCAAGAATTTTTACAAAAACGTTATTTTTAGGCATAATTCTAATGCTCGTTACGACAATACCTAAAAATAAACCTATCAAACACGCACCAATAGCAATTATCGTGGTGTTTAACAAACCTTGCAAATACATTTTATATCTACTTGCTTCTATAAAGCTTTTATAAAAATCGTTAAACATATTTTATCCTTCATCTAAGAAAAAGAGCCGAAAAAGTTCCGACTCTTTAATTAATTTTAGGTCAATTATTCAGCAACGGCGTGCTGTTCGTACCACTTTTCAATTTGGTTCTTGCCACTTGAATCTTTTTCGAGAAGTTCTTTAAGCGCTTCGTTAACTTTAGAAATAAGTTCGGTATTTCCTTTTTTAGCAACGATTCCATAAGATTCAGCGTCTACGCCTTCAATGGTAGCATACGCGCAGTCTGAATTTTCAGCAACTAATTGAGCCGCAACTTGTGAATCAACTATAAGATAAGTTGCTTTATTTGCATCAGACTTAACTTCATTTAGCGCTTGCAATACTTGAGTAAAGTCGTTAGTTGCACTTACACCCCATACAACTTTATTTTCATCAATAGTTATTTGGCTAGTAGTACCAGTTTGGTACACGAGTTTTTTGCCAACGAAATTTGAAACGCTGAACACACCGTCATCTAAAGTAGGATTGCTTGACTTCAAGTAAACAACTGTTTGGAATGCACCACCCCAGTAAAAATCAGAATATTCAACCGCTTCTGCACGAGCAGCCGTCCATGAAATACCTGCAATACCTAATGCGTTATCTTCTGCTATACCAGCAACGATAGTGTCAAACTTACCGTCAACAATTCTTAATTTGTAGTTATACTTGTTTGCAATGTATTTTGCAATTTCCATATCAACACCAATTACTTCAGTAGAACCTTCTGCGGTGTATTCCCACGGAGCAAAACCAGATTCGGTATAAACAATAAGTTCTGCCTTTGAACAACCTACAGCACTAAACACGCAAGTTGCACATAAAAGCGCCGTAACGATTAAAGTTAAAATTTTCTTCATATTATTTTCTCCTTTCCACTTTTAGCGGATTTCTTTTAACACATTATAAAACTATTCTTCTGTTTTGTCAATCTTTTTTGAATAAACGCTTAAACCATTGCCGATATATTCACTTTTTTATGAATATATAAAAATATATTCATCTTTTTTACACAAACCGCGCAAAACGAAAAAAGGCTTAAAGCAACCGCCTTAAACCTTTCAAATAAGTCTTATTAAATTTTGTTATTTGCTCAATTTTTTGCCGAACAATGCAAGAACGGCGTTGATTAAGAAAATTATGCCCGCGATAACGCACATAGCGTTCATAAACGCCCACTTTGCAACGATTAAAAGAATACCGATAACGAGCGTTACGATAGATTCTAAATTTGCCTTGAAACCTTTTTTATAATTTTTAGCAAGTTCAATACCGCTCTTAATTGCTAAAACAATGCCTAGAATTAAAAGAACCAAGTCCGTAATAGCCCAGCCACAAATTATAATTGCTATACCGCAAACTATTTCGACAGCGCCTTTAACAAGTTCCTTGCCTTTTAATGCGTCGGAAATGCCAAGCGCAATCAAAAGAACGCCTACAACGGTCATCAAAATACCGAGAGAGCCTGCTTTCAAAATGATAAGCAACAAGCCGATAATGCCGTACACGGCACAGTTAACGATATTATTCATTGAGATTGAATTTTTCTTCTTTGCCATAAATCTTCTCCTTAAGTATAATATGAAAACAACTTAAATTTTGTTAACGGGTTTATTTTATAACAAACTCGCCGTTTTGTCAAGGTCATTTTAAAATTTTACTCTCATAATTTAATTTTTCCAACAAGACATAAATCTTACACAAGTTTATAAATGTTCAGAATAGAAAATCTTCTATAAAGACGAACAATCCCCCGCCTAGCGTACGATAAAAGCCCTTATAGTCAAAAAAACCGCCAACGAATTTCGTTAGCAGTTTTTTGCTTTAATTAGTTACGATAAATTATTTAATGCGTTTCTTACGGCAAATTCAAAGTTCCTTGCCGATTCATTACCCGCACCGCCGTCAATGGTAGAATTTTTCATAAAAACGGCAACAACCTTATTTTCAACGTCTACCCAAAAATGCGAGCCAAAAGCCCCGCTCCAACCGAAAGCCCCCTTACTTAAAGTCGGGTGCTTTTCGCTAGTTATAACCCTTACGCCAAATCCCCAGCGCGTATACTCGTCAATCTCTACGTGTGGCGCACAAAGTTTAGTAAAAATTTCTTTTGAAACGATAGTTTTATTTTCTACCTTTCCAAAGTTCAAAAGCATATTAGCAAACTTAACGTAATCGCTTAAAGAGGACGCTAGCCCCGCCCCGCCAAGAATGTGCGTGCAAGGATAATCAAGAAACAGACAACCCTTCTCGGTTTTCGCAATGGCGTCTTTGCCGTCAATACGGGCATGCAAATCAACTAGATTAGACCATTGTTCTTGATTTGGAATAAAGGTAGTGTCGTTCATTTTGCACGGCTTAAAAATTTCTTCGTTTATAAAATCTTGCAAACTTTTTCCGCTAACCTTTTCTATCACGTAAGATAAAACGGAAAACGCACCCGTTCCGCTATAAAGTTGGTTTCTCCCCGGCACGAAATCCAAACCGATACGGGCGTAAAATCTTGCCGTGTCAAGCGCCGTTTGTTTATCGGCTTTGGTTATAAAGCGTTCGGCTTTTATTCCGTTACTGCCTATACCCGAAGAGTGCGTCAATAAGTGAAAAACAGTCACGGGGGTGGGGGTAACGCCCAAATCTTTCAACTGTCCGTTCACAATTTCGGTAACGTGTACGCCTTTATATTCGGGTATAAAATCCGAAACTTTATCGTCAAGAGAAAGCAACCCACGCTCTATTAAAATTAGCGTTGCAACCGCCGTTACGGGCTTCGTCATAGATGCAAGCCTAAAAAGAGTGTTTTCTGTTATAGGCTTATTTTTATCAATAGAAGTGTGCCCAAAACAGTTTTGATACACTCTTTCCCCTGCTTGATAAACGCTATAGGCGCAACCGAAAACCTTGTTATTACTAAAGTCGTAATCAACGATTTCCTGAATATTTTTCTCTAAAATTTCTCTATTTATTAATTTCATATTTTATTTGCTTATATTTCAAGTTTTTCGCAAATTTCTTTTACTTCCGTAATTTTATCATCAGAAACCTTGTTTACCGTTGAAAGTTCTGCTGTGATTTCTTTGGTTTTACCCTTAAACACCACCGAAAAACAACGCACAACCCAGTAGACGGGTAATAAAATCGGGCATTTTTTCAATACGGGGTATTTCATTGCCATCGCCTTATACGGCATAAAAATCCGCTTAAAGACGTATCCGATAGAACTCGTTTTCTTCGACTTGCTTACGGCAATATGGTTTTGCCTTGTTCCGTACACACCGCCACTAAAAATATATTTTAACACTAAATCCGAAAACTCATCTCGCTCGTTAAGTGAAAAACACTTGTTTGCGAGTTTACTCATTTCACTTGCAAAAGTAAAGATGCCCGCCTTTTTAAGCAAATTTTCGGCAATTAAATAAGGGGCGTTCATTTTGTTTTCCATAACCCAAATATCTAATAGCGCGCGTATACCGCACCCACCCGAAAGGAAATGGTACGCCATGTGTGAATACGTATGAAACACAAAAAACTCAGGCGTAAAATTATAGCGACTGCCATCTGCTAATTCAACGTACTTCCACGCGTCTTTTAGCACGCTATCGAGCGAATCCATATTTTCCTGAATACTAAAATGCAGTTCTAAATGGATTTCACCCGGCGAAAATAAAGAAACGTCGTGATACGTTCTTTCCCCATAGCGATACCCCTTTTCTTCAAGGCTGTCTATTGCTTTCTTTAGGTCGCTTTCGTGAATTAAAACGTCAATATCGCAACTCGTACGCATACTCTCGTACGGATAAAAAGGTCTTAACACAGAGCCTTTTAGCGGAACGAAAGCAATTTTTGCATTGTTAAAAGTCTCGCAAATTTCATCAAGCGTGAACTTCATTCTCTCGTATCTATACACCGAAGTGAGTTCTTCTTTGGTTAGTCGCGCTATTAGTTCATTATCGATTTCAATTTTATTTTGGTATATAAATTTAGAAATAACGTGTGCTAAATCGTGTTGTTTTGCCAAGCGACAAACGGGCACGATTATATCGGGGGTAACTTTTTTAGCAATCTCAGGGCTACTTTCTTCTTCGTTAACCACCGCAAATAATATTTCTAAAAGTAATTTTTGAACTTCTTTTTCATTCATATAAATTTTGCCCTTAACTAATTCTTTCTCCACACCATTTTGTCAACGATACCCGTGTACGATTGAATAATTTTAACAACCTTGGTAGAAACGTTTTCTTCTACGTAATCGGGCACGGGGATACCGTGTTGCTCGTTACAATTTAAGTCAACTGCAATTTCCACCGCTTGCAAAAGGTGCTTTTCGTCAATACCTGCAAGCACGAAGCACGCCTTATCAAGCGCTTCGGGGCGTTCGGTGCTAGTGCGAATACATACCGCAGGGAAAGGTTTGCCGATACTTGTAAAGTAAGAACTTTCTTCAGGCAAAGTGCCACTATCCGAAACCACGGCAAATGCGTTCATTTGCAAGTTATTATAATCGTGGAATCCCAAAGGTTGCAAACAAACAACCCTTTCATCCAACTTAAAGCCCGTTGCTTCAAGCCTTTTCTTACTGCGTGGATGGCAACTGTAAACAATCGGCATATCGTACTTTTCGGCAAGTTTATTGATAGCGGTAAAGAGCGAAACGAAGTTCTTTTCCGTGTCAATATTTTCTTCTCTATGCGCTGATAAAAGTATATATTTCTTTTGTTTTAATCCTAATTTTTTTAACACGTCAGACTTTTTAATATCGTCAATATTATTGCTTAAAACTTCCGCCATCGGTGAACCCGTAACGTAAGTTCTTTCCTTTGGCAAACCGCATTCTATTAAATATCTACGCGCGTGTTCGGAATACGCTAAATTCACGTCCGAAATAACGTCTACGATACGGCGGTTAGTTTCTTCGGGCAAGCACTCGTCTTTACAGCGATTGCCCGCTTCCATGTGGAAAATAGGGATATGCAAACGCTTTGCCGAAATAGCGGAAAGGCAACTGTTAGTATCACCCAAAATCAAAACTGCGTCGGGCTTACACACCACCATCAGTTTGTAAGAGCAGTTTATAATATTGCCAACTGTTGCGCCTAAATCGTCGCCAACGGCGTCCATATAAACTTCGGGATTTTCAAGTTTTAAGTCCTTAAAGAACACGCCGTTAAGGTTATAATCGTAATTTTGACCTGTATGCGCCAAAACGCAGTCAAAGTATTGACGGCACTTCGTAATCACCGCTGACAAACGAATAATTTCAGGGCGAGTCCCCACGATTATAAGCAACTTTAATTTGCCGTTATCCTTAAATTTAACGTCAGAATAATCAAGTTTAATTTTATTTTCCATTTTATCCACCTACTATTAAAACCATCTATTCAACAATCTCGAAAAAGGTATCGGGATGCGCGCTGTCAAACTGTTCGTTAGCCCACATAACCGTAACCAAATTTTCGGTTTTTGAAAGATTAATTACGTTGTGCGTATATCCCGGTAGGATATGCACCGCTTGAATTTTATCACCACTCACTTCAAAGTTCAAAACTTCGTCTGAGCCGATTTTTCTTTGTTGAATTAACCCCTTACCTGCAACCACGATAAAAAATTCCCACTTACTATTGTGATAATGTTGACCTTTGGTAATACCGGGTTTTGAAATATTAATTGAAAATTGCCCACACTTTTGAGTTTTAATCAGTTCAGTAAAACTCCCACGTTCGTCCGCATTCATTTTTAAGTCAAACGCAACCTTTTCTTTTGGCAAATAACTTAAATACGTTGAATATAGTTTCTTCGCAAAACTACCGTTAGGAATTTCAGGCATCACTAGCGTTTTACTTTGCTCGCGGAAAGAGTACAATAAATCTACAATCTCGCCTAGCGTAACTTTATGCGTGGTTGGAACGCAATAATAACGCCCGTTATCGCACGCTACGGGCACTAACCCGTCGTACTCGCAACGGCAAGCCTTGCCTTCAAGTAAGTTTAACGTTTCGTTAACTAAATCGTCAATATATAAAAGTTCAAGTTCAATCGCCCTGTCGTTTACCGTAATCGGCAAGTCGTTTGCTATATTGTTGCAAAAGGTCGCAACCGCACTATTATAATTTGGGCGACACCACTTGCCGAATAAGTTGGGAAAACGATATACGCAAACTTTTGCGCCAGTTTGCTTTTCATAGTCGAAAAATAATTGCTCGCCCGCTTTCTTGCTCTTGCCGTATTCACCGTCGGCATAACGCCCTATAAGCGTTGCTTGAATTGACGAAGAAAGCATCACGGGGCACTTGTTGCCGTGTTTTTTTAACGTATCAAGCAAGGTCGATGCAAAGCCGAAATTTCCTTGCATAAACTCTTCTTTCGTTTCAGGACGGTTTACCCCTGCAAGATTGAACACGAAGTCGGCTTGCGCACAATATCCGTCTAAATCAGCAGGGCAACTATCAACGTCGTACTCAAAAATTTCTTCAATTTTAAGGGTAGGACGAGTTTTGTCTTTCCCGCCCTTTATATTTTTTAAGGTCGAACAAAGGTTCTTGCCAACAAACCCCTTCGCCCCCGTAACGAGTATTTTCATAAACTTGTCCTTATTTTTTTAATTCGTCTTGAATGTATTGTAAAGACGCAATTTTTTCCTTAGTTTCTTTAAGTGACAAACGCCTTGTGTTGTTTGAGTTAAATTCAGTCAAAGTGTTTCTTTCAACGTCGCCACGGTTGAAATACTTGTCGTAATTCAGCCCACGCTTATCGCACGGAACGCGGTAGAAATTACCAAGGTCAACGGCGTTAGCACATTCTTCGTTGGTAAGTAACGTTTCATACATTTTTTCGCCGTGACGCACGCCGATTATCTTGATATTGTCTTTACTGCCACCAAACAATTCGCAAACGGCTTCGGCTTGCGTTTTAATGGTGCACGCAGGCGCCTTTTGCACGAGAATATCACCACTTTCGCCGTGTTCAAACGCAAATAATACAAGGTCAACCGCTTCTTCGAGCGACATAATAAATCTAGTCATCGTCGGGTCTGTTATCGTAATAGGCTTTCCTGCACGGATTTGGTCAATCCAAAGCGGAATAACCGAACCGCGTGAACACATTACGTTGCCGTAACGCGTGCAACAAATTTTGGTCTTTTCAGGCGCTACCGTGCGCGATTTTGCAACGATAACCTTTTCCATCATCGCCTTGCTAGTGCCCATTGCGTTTACGGGATACGCCGCTTTATCCGTAGATAAGCAAACCACGTTTTTAACGCCCGCTTCAATAGCAGCAGTAAGCACGTTTTCAGTACCGAGAACGTTCGTTTTTACCGCTTCAATCGGGAAAAATTCACACGAAGGCACTTGCTTTAACGCCGCTGCGTGGAATATGTAATCAACGCCGTGCATAGCGTTTTTAACGCTTGCAATATCACGAACGTCGCCGATATAAAATTTGATTTTTTCGGCCACTTCAGGCATCTTAGACTGAAACTCGTGGCGCATATCGTCTTGCTTTTTCTCATCACGAGAAAAAATACGAATTTCCCCGATATCAGTTTTCAAAAATCTATTGAGAACGGCATTCCCAAACGACCCCGTTCCCCCAGTAATAAGTAAAGTTTTATTTGTGAATAAACTCATTATAGTTCCTCCTTTCCTTACGCAACTTCATCTATTGAAACTATTTTTCTCCAATTTTGTATTTATGATATTTATTAAAAAATACGAAACTGCAACTATCGCAAATACACATATTCCCTTTAATAAAAACTCAACGTAACTACCAATACTAATCGGCTCGTAGTGATTTAATAAAACAAAGATTGCAAAGACTATCCAGTTAATAAAATACAATCTATATTCTTTCCAAGGCAATCTTTTTAAGATACACTTATTTGCATAAATAATTATATCGTTGCTACGATACAACAACGCAACTATTGTCCCCAATAAAACGCCATATATCCCAATAAATTGAACAAGTATAATAGAAAGTACTAAATTTATACTAGATTCAATAATAGTTCTAGAAACAGTTTGCTTTGCATGTAAAGCAATCTTTATTACCGCATTATCGACTATTCTACAAGAAGATAACAGTTGAATACCTACAAATAAAATAGGCAAGAATTCATCAGTATAGTTAACGTCAGTAATACCGCTAGTATATAATTTCACAAACGGCAATAATAACAAATACGCAACCGTATACAAACAAAAAACACTTGCTATATATACCGTATTAAACTTGTCGTGTGTATTATTATAATTTTCTTTATTTGCAAAAGCAGAACCCAGAATATAAGAACAACTACTAAATACCTGCCCGATTATACTTGAAATAGCAACCGTTACTAATGAATATACACTATAAACACTCGCCATTTTTAAATCACAAAAAATTGATATTACTATTAAATCCGTGGCAGAGAAAATACACCCTGAAATTTCATGTATTAAAAAAGAATTTCTTTGTTTTAACAAAGACGTATCTTTTATTTTTATAATTTCAATTTCTTTACATTTAACCTTTTTGTATAACCAATAAAAAGCACATTTTAAGATATTAATTATCAACAACCAAACTGTAATTAAAACAATATTTCTACCTAAAAGCGCTATTATGATTTTTGCTAAATATGTCAAGCAAGTGATAATTACGTGAATATATATATTTACATAATTTTTCCCCGCCGCCAACAAATAGTTAGTAGTGGCACTCACAAAATAAAAGGTTAACGCATTAGATACGCCTTGAATAGATATTACCGCAAAAATTGTCCAGTAATCAATTTCTGTATCTAATAGACAGGGGAAAACAAAAGAAATTACAACTACGCACGCCAAATACCACTTTAAGACTTTTCTATAATAAATAACTGATGCGGAATAAATTTCACTAACAAGATTATATTTTTTTTCTTCTAACGGCTTATATAAAGCAGTTGTCGTTGCTGTACCTATACCAGCCTCTAATAACGCAACGTACGAAAAGACTTGACTAACAGAAGATAACAACCCGTTAATTTCAGACCCGTAAGCACGCAAAACAATGTTAGAAACAAAGATATTTGCTACAAGAATAAAAGCATACGTGCAAAACGTTATTATTAAGTTTTTAGATAATTTACTTTTTAACATATTATCTCTCTAAAATACTATTGTAAATCCGCTGACAGTTGTTTTGGTCGTGTAAAGGAAAAAAATCTTCAATTCTGTTTACGTAAATATCTTCAATTTCAAAATTATTATTCATGTTTTTTTCTATCTCTTCAACAACTTCTTTTACGGAATAACAAACCTTACCAAAGCCGTCTTTTTCGTAATTAAAATAGCCTTTGTTGTAATGTTTATCAAAAAAATCTTTCTCATCAAAGTGAAAAAACATCATAGGCTTTTTCATATAAGAAAAATCAAAAAACACGCTCGAATAATCCGTTATTAATAAAGCAGACTCTTTCAACAAGGTTTGTACGTCATAATCACTAAAAGATGCCAACTTGACATTTGAACCGACATCTTCAAAGCAATCTAAATATTTTTGGAACTCATAATGCGGGTAAAAAATTAACTCATACCCGCTTTTTTTCAATATCTCGTCTAAATGTTTATTCCCCAACAAACTTTTCCACTCGTCAAAATAGCGTGACTTAACAAACTCTTCTTTTGAGTTAACATATAATCGCCAAGTAGGCATAACCAAAATTTGCTTTTTAGTTTTTATATTGTGAAGATTATCATATCTTGCCAACCCTGTATATTGAACAACGCCTTCATCATGCCCAAACACGCTGTTAACAAATTGATACTCGGGTTTTGCACCACATATAAACAATTTCATAGGTGCTTTTTTACCATGCAACGACAACAAATTATTCTGTGTAACTCCATGTTGCAAAAAATAAAATTTTTTCCACAACGGCAAAATTCGCCATGTTTTTCCGTAAACAGATGGCAAAATCAATGCGTAATGTGTAGATATCAACTTTTGTGCCATAGACACAATCCAATAACTTTTCAGACTGCCATATTGAATCGCATCTTCTTTGACTTTTTCGTAATCTGCAGAATTCTTATCGATAATATAGTATACTTTTATTTCAGGATGCTTGTTTTTCAAAAATTTATAAAAATAATACCCATTATCTCTAGCATCAACACCACGTTCTGATATTACCCAAACTCTTTTCTTGTGAAAAAGTGCTAAAAAAGAAAAAAGGGGGATTAATATTAACGCTTTTATTTGGTTAAATCTAACTTTTAACATCTATAAACCCCTGTTTTTAGTTTTTAGGTAGGGAACGCATGCAACAATCAGCACAAAGAAAATTACGTCGCTCGCGTTTGCCGAAATACCAAACGCCGTTATAGCAAACGCACAAATTACAATGCCTATATAGGTTTTTAATTTAGCAAGAATACACTTAAGTGAAATTTTCAAAATGCCACTTAATAAAAATAAGCCTACTAAACCATATTGAACAACGTATTCAATATACAAGTTGTGTGGAACATGATGTACGTTAGAACCCAAATAAAGTGTGTTTGAAGTTCCACAACCAAGCAACAAGCAATCTATTCTAACAGTAAGTGTTGTTAAATATTCCACCCATAGTTCACCGCGCCCCGTTAATATATCGTCACCTTTTCTGTTTTCAAAAATAGGTATTAAGATATTTTTGTAAAGAAAATATCCACCTATTACCAAAATTATCGCAAGTGGAATGATTATGTATAACCCCGAAACCCCGTGCTTCTTAATATAATTGATAAGATAAATAAAAAGAAGTATTGCAAAAAGCATAATTATTGTTAATGCATAACTTTTTGAATTAGTCAAAAAACCTTTATACGCCAAAAATAACACAAATGCAAAACAAAATAATTTTATTGCATTCTTTTTCAAAAGCGGAATGATTGCAATAATCAACCCTATTGCTATCAAAACTAACTGTGCATATTCGTTAGGGTCAATATTTAGTGCTGCAAATCGTTCCGCAACAACCATTGCATTATGCTTTTCTGCATTGATAAAATATGGAATTTGCTCAAATAAATCTGCAAACAAAGTTTCTAGCACAACGGCACCCGAAAAAAACAACGTAGCATTTTTTATCAAATATCCGTCTTTCCAATCTTGCTTAACAAAATAATTGCTAAAGAAAAATACAAAGACAATGCTAAATAAAAACGAAATCATTGAAGTTAATGGTGCATTATAAAGTAAACAAGAAACCACTTGCAATAATGCAAAAATAAAAATTGAAATTAAAAATTTTGAATCTATGCTAAACTTGGCTTGAAAAAACGATTTCAAAATTATAATACTATATAAAATCGGTAATACCGTTATACTATTCTCGCCAAGTTTTAACACGCTTGAAAACGGCAAACAAAACGCTATTAGAAAAAAACCTTTTTCAATATTTAAAAAGAGTGCTACAATAATAATTAGCATTACAAACAATATTGCAACGCTATAACCTTTAGAGTTAAACAATGCGCACTCTATTAATAACGTTAAACTTAAAAATAAAAACAAAAAAATTTCCGTTTTATTTTCCTTGATATAAATTTTCATATTTTTCTACCGTTTTGCTCTCGTCAAAATTTTTCACAAACTCTTTTGCGTTCTCGCCAAACCTAACTCTTTCTTCATTATTTAAAACAAGTTTTTCTAATGCCGTAACGTATTTTTCCTTGTCGCCGTAGGGTACTAGATACCCATTAAATCCGTCAATTAGAATATCTTTTATCCCACCAACGTCATTAGCAACGATAGGTAAGCCTGACGCCATTGCTTCTAACATAGACAATGGCAACCCTTCATAATGAGAAGAGGAAACAAATATATCCGCAGACAATAAATAATTTTTTACATTCGAAACAGCACCAACGAACTGAACTTTATCTACTATTCCCAAATCCTTTACTTGTTTTTGCAAATTTTCCTTTAATGGTCCATCACCTAAAATCACAAGTGACACGTTCTCTACTTTTTTGCCAAGTTCGTTAAAACAATCTATAAGATACGTATAATTTTTAACTTCATATAAAGTACCAACAGCAATTAACTTTATCCCTACGTGTTCCTTTTTTTTACCTTGATAATTTTCGCAAACAACGCCGTTATAAACGACAGGAACATTTTTTATCCTATAAAGATTTTTTATAGAAGTAGCACACGTATCACTAATTGCCACAGGTTCAACCTTAAATAATTTGAAAGCAATTCTTCTAACAATTCTTTGCAAACCACTTGCCTCTTTCGTAGCTACAGTATGAACTGTGTGTATCTTTATTTGTTTCCTTTTAAAAGCAGGCAACAAATACAACAACACGTCCAAGTGGGTATGAATAATATCTGGTTTGTATTCATTAACAACTTTTTTTACTTTCTTAAAGAAGCTTAAATCCAACCCAACTTTTTTATTAAGTTTTATTATTTCAATATTTGACTTGTTTAGTTCTTGAACATCGTTTTTGAAAACTTCTGAAACTTGTTGATAATAAAGTAAAATTTTTACATCATACTTTTTTTTGTCTAACCCTTTTGCCAAATCTAATACAAATTTTTGTCCACCACCTTGCAACAAAGAAGGTATAACTAATAATATTTTTTTCATTAATTGCTCGCTTTTTTAATTTATATTGTAGGAAATCCACAAAGATTTGTATTTTACAAACTTTTATATTGTTCAAATAAAAGTCCCATTACTTTTTCTGCCGTATAGTTATTTACGACTTTATCTACACACCACATTGACGCTTCTTTTCTTATTAAAGGGGACCGCATTCCTTTTATCCCTTCTTCCATAGCGTCAACGTCGCCTTTCTCAACAACAAATCCGCCTTTGTTTTCAAGCATATCTAAGTTTGCCCCCACGTTAGTTGTTACACACGGCAAGCCCCTTGCCATACTTTCCGCTAACGCCATTGAAAAACCTTCGGTATGCGTCGGGAACAAAAACAAATCCGACTCATCTAAAATTTTGATAACTTCATCGTGAGTTTTTCTACCTAAAACGCAACAATTGTCAGGTTTTTGCCATTCTAAAACAACATCTTCTGACTCGCCTATAAAATTAAATTGTATGCTTGGAAAGCGTCTTGCTAATTCATACAGTTCTTTTGCACCTTTATCCAAAGAAACTCTGCCAACAAAAACTATGTTTTTCAGTTCATCATTGATTACTTTATCCGAAAAAACAACGTTTTCATCAACGAAATTAGGAACTTTAACACTTTCGATGCCAAAAGTTTGATACAAAAACTTTTGACTATTTTCACACAAGACTAAAACTTTGCTAGATATTTTTAAAAGTTTTTTAAGATAATGTTTTACAACAAAATTAGTAACCCAAAAAGAAATGTCACAATGGAAATGAACCACTACGGGTATTTTTTTCTTGGCTATTCTTTTAGCAACAAAATAATCACGAATAACGCCAAAAATACCGATATTACTATTTAAATGCGCCAAATCATATTCGTTGCTTTTGCAATAATTTTTAACGCCTCTTAATATTCCTAACGTTCTTTTTATTTCCTTGAACAAGCCGTGTTTTTCGCTCTTTTTTTCAGTATTTACGATATCGCAATCCGCCCCGAATTTAGGGCACGCTTTTTCGTAATAACCCGTCCACACGGCAATTCCACCGTTTGGATTTTTCATTTTTGGAGAAATAAGTAAAATCTTCATATCTTTCTTTTCTATTTCTTTCCTGCGCACTTATTCGCTTAATAACCTTTCTAGATTTTCAATAAAACTCTCTTTAGCAAAATTTTCTTTGCTATAATTATAAGAATTTTTGCCTAATTTTTCTCTTTCATCTTGGCTCAAATTAACAAACTTTCTTATTGCTTCTGCGAGCCCCAAATAATCTTCGGCGTTAGCAGTAATTCCACAATTTGCCACGTTTACAATCTCTTGCCCTTCACCGTCGATGGCCGCTATTAACGGTTTACCCGCAACCATATAAGATTGAACCTTGCCCGGAAGTGTTAATTTCGCAAATTCATCTTTTGTTAAAGTTACAAGCATTGCGTCCGCCATTTTATAATATTTCGGCATTTCTTCAACGGGTTTTCTGCCGTAAAAAGTAAAATTTTCAAGATTAAATTCGCTTGCCATTTTTTTGCATTCTTCTAAAGAACTGCCGTCACCTAAAATGTGGAAACGCAAATTTTGAATATCTTTTAATTCGTTGGCGCTTTTAATTATAGTTTCAACACTTTGCGCTTTTCCGATATTACCCGCAAACGTTAAATCAATATACTCATCCGCTTGTTTTTTGCAATTTTCAAAGTCAAACAAACTTTCGGCGTATTGCGGAAGATAAACGAATTTATCGTCGGCAATATTGAAATTGTCTTTTAGATACCCAACGAAACTTTTTGAAGTAACCGCCAAAACGTCCGCTTTGTTATATATCTTTCTAGAAACGTTGTGGTAGTAATTATAAATTATTGAGCCCTTTTTAATCCCACCCGCAAGCAAACTTTCGGGCCAAAGGTCCATAACGTACGTTATTAGTTTTTTGCCGTGTTTTTTCTTATACGCAACCGCCCCGTCAATCATCATAATAGGCGAAAGTTGGTTGGCAAAAACCACGTCGTAATCATTTTTTAGTTTTTTACAAAATCTTTTAGAAGAAATTGCAAAACTGTAATAGTTCAAAAATCTAAAAAGTATGCCCTTTTTTCGTGGAATTTCGTAGCATCTATAAACTTCAACGCCGTTGATAATTTCGTGCTTTTTATCTTTTTTACCGTAACCTTCGTAAATTTCACCTTTGGGATAATTAGGCGTGCCCGTTACAACTGTAACTTGATGCCCACGCAAAACTAATTCTTCGCAAATATCCGTTATTCTAAAAGGCTCTGGATAATAGTGTTGGCACACGACAAGTATTTTCATTTTAACCCCTTTTTCGTTTATTGTTCGGTTTGCTTAATTTGCCTATCCGTTAAAACCAACCATATTAACCGACGTCTTCTTGATTATCGCTTTCAATATTAACAAGAACTTCTTTCGTTTTTGATTCAACAATATCACAAACGTCTTCAGTCGTTGTAATTTCATTATCTACGCTATCGTTTTCATTTTCGATAGCACCTTCAACAACGCCATCTCTTTTCAAAACCTTAACTATCGTCATAAAGAATATCTTAATATCTAGCCACAGCGAGAAATGCTCAACGTAATAAGCATCGTATTTTGCTTTTTTCTTTGGTTGCGCCGCCAAAACGTCACGCCCGTTAACTTGCGCCCAACCCGAAATTCCCGGACGCACTTGATACACGTTGTAACTTTCCCTAGCGGTGTTTAATTCAGTTTCATTTTCTAAAACTGGCCTAAAACCTATCAAACTCATCTTAAAAGTTAAAATATTGAAAAACTGCGGAAATTCATCTATTGAAAATTTACGAATAAACGCTCCGACTTTGGTAATATAACTTTTAACTTCTTTATACTCATTGCTAGGAACGTCGTGCCTAGCATCTATTGACATACTTCTAAATTTAACGCAATTAAATAGTTTGCCGTTTTTGCCTATTCTTTTTTGAACGAAAAAAACGGGACCCGGCGAATCAATTTTTATTGCGATTGCAACTATTATAAACAACGGGGACAAAACTATTAAAGCGACAAGCGCAACAAAAAAATCCATTAGCGCTTTAATAAAGCGATAAATCTTTTGCCTTGCCTTTAACTTGTAAATTTTTGTAGTTTCCATTTCCAACACCTATAAAAACACAACCATTGCGTTTATTTTTTTTCTTAAAACGTACTGAACGTTAAAATTTTCTTCTAATGAGCTACTATGTATTATAACTCAAATATAACGAAGTGTCAATATAAAGTTTAGATATTATATATAATAAATATATATAAGCGGACGTTTCTTCACGTTTTTTGCGTTTTCCCCCAAAAAAACAAGCCAAACAAAAAATAAATTTTATTATATTTCAACTTTAACTGCGTTTCACTAATAAAGCATAACACTTAACAGCAATAAAAGCATATTATATAAGTATTGAATATAAAAGGAGCGTAAAAATGTTTGGCAATAATTACAATTTAGACGTCACACCTTCTATAATGAACTTTGACACTTTGCAAAAAGCACGGCAAGATTTGATAGGCGAAATTCAAGCGGTAATTGAATACGACGCGCACTTGCACAGCACGAACGACAGATTAGCACGCCAAACTTGGCAAAACATCAAAAACGAAGAATTAGTTCACGTTGGCGAATTGTTAGGTCTTATAAACTATTTAGACCCTGAACAACAACAGTTCGTTCAAAAAGGGCTAGCGGAATTCTACGAGCGTCAAAAATAAACATAAAAAGCAATTCGCGTCAAAACGAACTGCTTTTATGATTTTTGTTAAACTGCACGCCATATCGGCAAAACTTTTAAAGCGTTACCCACGATAGCGTTGCGTAAAAGCCGTTGAAAGGATAAAATATATAAGCAAATAAAAAAATATCCATCAGTCTAACTGGTGGATATTTTTTATTATGAAAATTTCTTCTTTATTAATATTCTTTTACTATTTTTTCCATTTCAGGCAAAAGTCTTTCCATATCTTCAATAAGTTTGAATTGCGTTCTTGCCCTATCTAGGTTTTGACCTTCACGGTGCGTTCTAAAATACACGTCGCCTTCTAAATAATCGGCTAAAAATCTCATTCCGCACTCGTAGGTCATCAATATTGCGCCAAAAGCAAGGTTATCCTTTTCGATTTGCGTTGCGCTTTTACCTACCGCTGAAAGGTAGCCTTTAGTATACGCTTCAAAGAGTTCAATATCAAAATTTACTTTGCTTAAATCCTTTTCATCTTCCGCTACGGGGTTGCAACCAAACCTTATACTGTCGCCAAAATCGTAACAAATACTGCCCGGCATTATCGTGTCAAGGTCGATTACCGAAACGGGTTCGCCCGTTTTATCATCTAACATAACGTTGTTTAGTTTTGTATCGTTATGCGTAACTTTCGTGGGCATTTCGCCACTTCTTAAAAGCTTTACTATTCTTCCGCAGTAATCTTTTCTACTTAAAACGAAATCAATTTCTTTTTGAATAGATTTCGCTCTGCCCATTTTATCTTCTTTTAAGGCATTTTCAAAATCTCTAAAACGCTTTTCTGTGTTATGGAAATCAGGTATTACTTCATAAAGACCACTTGCATCAAATTCTGCAAGTAAGTTTGCAAATTCGCCAAACGCCACCGCACTTTGATAAAAATGTTCGGGCTTTTCTACCACTTGATAGGTAATTGCGTCGGTTATGAATTTATACACCCTAAAATACCCGTCGCAATCTGCGCAATGAAAATAACTCTTGCCGTCTTTCGTGCAAACTAAAGAAAGGCTTTCTCTATCGGGATTTCCGCCTTTAGCGATGATTCTTTGACGAGCAAATTCCGTAACAGAACTTATGTTTTTCATAAGCCCTTCAACGTTCTTAAAGATTTTATTATTAATTTTTTGCAATATGTATTGTGTTTTTACGCCATTGTTATCAACGATTGCAAGATACGTTTCGTTGATATGCCCTTCGCCGTATCTTTCGCAAGAAACAAGTTCGCCTTGTATATTAAATTTTGAAATAATTTTGCTTAAATCTTTGCACATAAAACAATACTTCTCTTTTTATTGTAATTTCACTTAACTATGCACCTTAATTATAGTGTAATTTTTGCAAATTTTCCACAAAAATATTTCGCAAAATTTATAAAATATTTCTCAATATTCGTTTGCTATTTTTGGTTTTTTGGGAATTCTAATACGTCAACCGTTTTTCTATCCTTATACTTGCCCCTTGTAAAATCAGGGCATTCAACGGGTATTGAGCCTTGCGCGATAGATTGCTCGGAAAGCACGGTTATGCTCATCCAAGCCACCGCGTCGTAAACGTCAATCGGGAACGGCTTTTTGTCTTTTACGCACTTGACAAGACTTTCAAGCATAACGAACCCAACTTTAACTTTATTTTCCGTTTTTAATACACCTAAAACATTTTACAATAAGTATAAAACTCTTTGTACTTTTGTCATGATATGAACTCACGCACGCGCAAACGTGCGACAATTTGCAAAGTTTTACTAAATTATTGCATAAACTCAATTTCAAAAAATCTCACCGTCAACTATCTTAAACTAGATATTTTGAAACTAATCGTATTGCCACTCATATAGACACCTACCTTAACTAAAAGATAAATTTAAATTCTGTTTTGCTATTAAACTTTTGTCCTTTTTTAACGATGCAAGGCGGAAATTTTTTGCAATTTAACGAATCGGGATACCCTTGCGTTTCAAAGCAATATGCGTTGCCTTTGCCTAGCGTGCCGTATTTGACTGCTCTACCTTCAAGGAAAGTTTCCGTATAAAACTGCACGCCTTCACAATCGGAATAAACTTGCATTTCAATTCCGCTTTTATCGCCTATCGCCTTTGCAAAATACCGCATACCCTTACCCGTAATAGGATAGAATGCGTCGTATACGGGCGCAACTTGGTTATCCTTATCGGACACGTTATAAATATCGCCTATTTTTTTCAACTTTCTAAAATCAAAAATACTGCCGGAAACGTCCGCTATCCCACCGTTAACCACTCTTTCCGCGTCCGCAGTGGTAACCGAATTAGAATTAATTTCAACCAACGTTTCAAAAACGTTTCCGTTTGCCTGTCCGTTCAAATTAAAGTATGCGTGGTTGGTAAAATTGAGCGGAGTATCTTTGTCTGAAAGGGCATTATATTCGATAAGAAGCGAATTACCGTCAGTTACGGTATAAGTTACGAAAACGTTTAGATTGCCCGGAAAACCGCTTTCACCGTCAGGGCTGAACAAACTGAACTTCACGCTATTTTTTTCAAGTTTTTCAACCGACCAAAGCCTATTGCTAAAAGATGAAAAACCGCCGTGCATAGTATGTTTGCCGATATTATTTTTATCTAGCGCGTATTGAACGCCGTCTAGCGAAAAAGTTGCGTTCCTTATTCGATTTGCAACCCTACCTACGGTTGCGCCGAAATAGCCGTTATTTTTAGTGTATTCTTCGCCCGTAGCGTAACCGAGAACGACGTCGGTTAAAACGCCGTTTTTATCGGGCACAACGAGTGACTTTAAGGTTGCCCCGTAATTTAACAATTCAGCGCTGATTATTCCGTTGGTAATAACAAAAGATTCGATTTTCATAACGTAGTTTTTCTCCTATACGTAACCGTATTTGATATTATTATAACAAATATTTTGGATTGTAAAAACACAAAAAAACACTTCTAGTTGCAAAAAAAAGAACTTATTATAAATCTTAAAAAAAGAACTATTAAAAAACTAACGTTTACCTTAATAGTTTTTGCAACGCATCAAAGCCGTGTTTTAACTATAAATGCATTATAACTCTTTTTCTTTTTTAAAACAATAAAAAGGCTAATAATTGCTTGTATTAACTAAAAAACACAAGAGAATGCTGACTTTTATTTATAAAAGCCGATTCACGTCAAAAAACGCAAAAAAAAGACAAGTAAATCCTGTAATTTGGATTTGCTTGCCCTTTTTTTAAGTTTAGATTGATTGCGGACTTTATTTGTTTTCTAAACGCTTATCCGCTTCTTCTTTAGAAATTTCTTTCATCGTTTCGCCACAGCATTTAATACCACAGTTTTGGCACGTACAATCAATTAGCACTTTAACCATAGCACCGCATTTTTCGCAAAGAACTATTTTATCCATTCGTTTCACCTCCTTTATTGATTAAATCTTTTAAACAAACTTATTAACTCGTCTATCGTGTCTATTTCCCCGTTTTCTAAATCTCTCGACACGCAAGTGTATAAATGGTTCTCTAAAATATGCGAAGATAAGCTTTTTACCGAATTTTTTACAGCCGACAATTGAACTAAAATATCGTTGCAATATTCATCGTTCTCAACCATTTTAGTTATCCCCTTTATTTGTCCGCCTATCCTATTCAACCTATTAATTATAAGTCTTTTTTCGTTTAAACTTCTTTTCGTTTTCTTTTTGCAACAATTATTATCCATATCTTCCCTCCAAAGATATAATATACCCCACGGGGTATATTTGTCAATAGGGGGGTATATTTTTAAGAAATTAACAACTACTTACAGTTTCCATCACCTTAAAAAACGAAAAGTGCCTCGCCAAGGACTTTTAAAGTCGAAACCCGCAGTGAACTGTGTTTGCACATATCCTAAAAGGGTAGATTGCCAGCATCCCCGTATACGGGTCTATGTACTCAAACATACTTATTTGGTTACCATAATATCTTCTTGCTATTGTTTGTATACTTTCTCTGCTCTACACCAATCTTAACGCTAATAAAAAGCGCGTGCATATTGGAACAGATTACTGTTGTAACGAAAACGAAGCGTGGGATTACACTTACCACACTCGCCCAATGGGTATTTTACCCCCCTATCATTAAGGTTATATATTAAAGCAAAAAGGAAACAAAATTTTCTTTGTTTCCTTTTTACTATTATGATTATTTAATTACACACCGCTGTAAGCAGAGAAACCACCGTCAACGGGGATTACCGTGCCCGTTACGAATCCGCTTGCTTTATCGTCCGCTAGCCACATTAAAGTGCCTAACAGGTCTGAAATTTCACCAAACTTTTTCATAGGCGTAGCGGCGAGTATTTTGCCCGTTCTTGCCGTTGGCGTGCCGTCTTCGTTAAAGAGTAAACTTCTATTTTGGTTTGTTACAAAAAATCCCGGTGCGATTGCATTACAACGGATATTACACGGCGCAAAGTGCACGGCAAGCCATTGTGTAAAGTTTGATATACCCGCTTTCGCCGCGCTATACGCAGGGATTTTAGTTAGCGGTCTATACGCATTCATACTTGATATGTTAATTATGTTACCACCCGTCTTAATCATATCTTCAGCGAACACTTGCGTTACTAAAAATGCGCTTGTGATATTTAAGTCAAATACAAATTTTAAGCCACTTTCTTCTAACTTAAAGAAGTCTTTTATTCCTTCTGTTTCGGGTGTCATTGTTTCATTATCCGTTGACGCTCTTGGATTGTTTCCGCCTGCGCCGTTGATTAAAAAGTTTACTTTACCAAACTTTTCGTTTATTTCCTTTTTAGCATCAATAATACTTTGTTTATCTAAACAGTTACATTTTACCGCCAAGGCATTTTCGCCTATTTCATCTGCAAATACTTTTGCTGCATCATAGTTTATATCAAGAAGAGCAACCTTTGCTCCGTGTTTTGCTAATTCTTTTGCGAATGCACTACAAATTATTCCACCTGCACCTGTTATCGCTATAACTTTGTTACTTAACATATTATTTACTCTCCTTTATCCTATCTAAAGTATCCCATACGCCGTTCATATACATTATTCCTAACGCTCTATCGTAAAGTCCGTATCCCGGTCTTACTGTGCCCGGCTTTTCATCCCAAAGATGTCTGCCGTGGTCGGGGCGAATGTATCCGTCAAAACCGCAATCGTGATACGCTCTCAATATTTCTATTATTCCCGTATCGCCGTCTGAATCTCTATGGCTTGCTTCGCTAAAATCACCGTTTTCAAAGTGTTTAACGTTTCTTATATGAGCAAATGCTATTCTATCACAATGCTTTCTTACTATTTCCGCTACGTTGTTTTTGGGATTTGCGTTAAGACTTCCTGAACAAAGCGTTAAACAGTTGTACGGACTATCTACCATCTTTAAAAATCTATCGATACTAGGTTCATCGACCAAAAGTCTTGGTAAGCCGAAAATATCCCACGGTGGGTCGTCCATATGGATTGCCATCTTTATATCGCATTCTTCACAAGTAGGCATAATTGCTTCAAGAAAATACTTTAAATTTGCCCAAAGTTTTTCTTTATTTACGCCTTCGTAAGCCTTAAACAATTCGTCAAGTTTTGCCATTCTTTCAGGCTCCCAACCAGGGAAAGACATATTGTACTTTTCAGTAAAATCAAGAATATACTTCGCCATTGCGTTGTAATCGTCTTGAATCATATTCTTTTCATAAAATAGTGCGGTTGAGCCATCACCTACTTCGTGGAAAAGATTACTTCTTGTCCAGTCGAAGATAGGCATAAAATTATAGCAAATTACTTTAACTCCATACTTTGAAAGATTACGGATACAAGTTTTATAATTTTCTATGTATTTATCCCTTGTGGGTAAGCCGATTTTAATATCGTCGTGAACGTTAACCGATTCTACAACGTCTATGTTAAAACCGTACTTATCGCATTGCGCTTTTACTTTTGCAATTTCTTCTTCAGTCCAAATTTCGCCTGGCATTTTATCGTGAAGAGCCCAAACTATTCCCTTTACGCCGGGAATTTGCTTTATATCCGATAATTTAATACGGTCGTTTCCTTCCCCGTACCACCTAAAAGTCATTTGCATATATTTTCTCCTTTTAAAATAATATTTAATCGTTCGTTAAGGTTTACTTAATTTGAACGGTTTGCCCTGCTTTAATAATAAACTGATTGCCAAAATAATTTATATACACGTCAACTGCCGTAGGATTATAAACATAATTACAGTCTACCGACCACTCTAAATTATCGTAAGCGTTAACGTAATCGTATATTTCACCGTTAGTAGCATACCAAACGTCGTCTTTTCCGCTAATAAATTTTGCAAAATTTTCAATAACTTCCCAGTCGTTTTTATCATTAAATTCGTAACTATGCCCCCAAACGTAAAAAACTTTTGGGCGATAAGACCAAAAATACGACGGCCTTTTATAATTCACAAAGTTTTCGGCAAGTTCCATAAGTTTTTGGTTATCGTGATGACATGTAGGGTGCCATTCAAGCCAGTCTTCCGGCAAATCAAAAGCGTTAGTTTGTGCAACCGTTCTTGCATAATTTATTCCGCAGTTTTTGAGTATCCTTTTAACCGCGTCGTTATAATGCCCGTTTGCATACGCCATACCTTTAACGATACTGCCAAACGTTTGTTCTAATTCTTTCCTATTTAATAAAACGTCGTTAGTTGCAACTGCACAATCTACGTTAGATATCGACAAATGGTTATGCCCGTGAACGGCAACTTCTGCGCAGGGATTTCCGTATAAATTAACGGCTTCTTCTTTAGCCAAAATTCTACCTTTCCCAAATAAGCCTGTGCAAATGTTAAACGTTCCCTTTAAGCCGTGCTTATTAAAAATTTCTATAAGTTTCTTATCGTATATAACGCCGTCGTCATAAGAAAACGTTAGTGCTTTTTCCTTAAAGAAAGGGAAACATAAAAACGCTCTATTTCTCATAAAATCACCTGCCTTTTTTCAAAAACACAAAACTCAAATTAGTAATCTAGCAAGACTGTGCCGTCTTCTTTATACGTAACGGCGTCTTTTTCTATATTAAGCGAGTTTACAAATGAAATATATTCGTCAACCGATTTAAATATCGGCGTATATTTTGAAATTATATCTTTTGCTTTTTCCGCACCGTTTTTAAGTAATTCAACCAAAATAGCAAACTGGTATTGTGCACCAAAAACGCAGCATTCGTATGGGTCTATTACTTTTAAGTCATTGCCGTGAAAAGTTCCCGTGCATCCACCTACGTATGAAATAATTGACGGAACTAACGTGCTAACGTCACCAAAATCCGAAGAAGATGCTCTACGATTTTTCTGAATAAAATAACCTTCTTTTCCAACTAGGTTATCTAAAACTTGACTTGCTAAAGTATTAAAATTTGCATCGCCGTTTACCGGCTGCGAACCTGCTCTATCTATAATTTTTACTTGCGCCCCCATCGCTGCGCCACAAGCACAAAGCGCACGGTTTATTTTCTTGTTTTCTCGCTTTAAGGCATTAGGCGTCGCAGCACGAACGTAACTCTCTATTACGACTTCATCCGGAACTGCGTTAACAGCATCTCCACCTTTCGTTATTATCGAATGAAAACGCACCAAATCACTCTCTTGAAACGTTTCCCTTAGTGAATTGCACGCTAAAAGCATAAGATTTGCAGCGTTAAGAGCGTTTGTTCCCTTATGTGGGTGAGCCCCTGCGTGCGCTGATTTTCCACGAACGATTACTTGCTTTATAATTACACCCGTATGACCTATGCTTAAGTATATCTTCTTGTTTTCGTAATCGGATAATCCTTCTGCCTTTGCGTCTTTACTGATATTACAAGCGTGAATCATAAAAGAAATATCAACGTCGTCAAAATATCTTCTAGAAATAAATTCAGTTTTACCAGACGTGTATTTTATTATTCCTTTTTTTATTAATTCATTTCTGTAACCGAGTTCTATTCCTTCTTCGGCCGGAACTACGCACAATTTAATTTTACCGCAAAGTTCGTCAAGTGCACCTTCTTCTTTCAATGCTGCGGCGAGCCCAAGCATTGCTGCGCATTGAATATGATGCCCACAAGTGTGAACTGCACCCGTCTCTTTATCACATTCGGGGTGTGAACGGTTAATTAAAGAATCTAATTCCGCCATAACTAAAACGGTAGGGCCTTCTCTTTTCGTGTCAATTACCGTGTAAAACCCCGTGATATTTTCCGCCTTTACGATATTTTTATAGCCTAACTTATCAAACTGCTCTAACATATAGGCGTTCGTTTTAAATTCTTTATAACCAGGCTCTGGATTTTCCCAAAGATACCTTTCCGCTTTTAAGATAAGTTCTTTATATTTTTCAACCAAACTGCAATATTTTTGCATATTTTTAACGCTCCAAATTCGTCAATCTTTTTCGTTGCCTATGCTAAACCCCTATAACTTCATAAGAAACTTCTTTAGGCGCGTTGACCTTCGTATAAATTTTGCCGTTTACTTTTTCGTGTAAAATTTCAACGACGCCGTACGGGGTAGGAAACTTGCCTTTAACGAAATTTAAATTTCCCAAATACGGCTTTATAATAATTTTCTTACAACCTTTTTGAGCGACCTTTACACCTAAAACGTATTCGGTTAAAAACTGCACCGGTCCGCAAGACCAACCGTGACAAAGGCTGTGCCTAAACCCTTGATAACAATACGCCCCGAAATCACCGTGTAAATCCTTAAAACCTTTGGGCGTAGGCTGGTCAATTCGCCCACTATTTTCTAGCCACTCAACGTCAAAATCTTCCCAAAAAGTGGTTGCCCCACGCATAAGCATTGCACCGTAATATTCTTTAAGAATATCTAACGCCACTTCTTTTTCGCCACTTTCAAAAAGCGCACGAAGAATAAAATAACTCATAAAAGTGGATAAGCCTTTCGCGCCACCATTAGCAAGTTTTTCAGCCGCTTCTTTTTTAGAAATCATATCCGCAAGAAGTCCGCATGAAACTAACTGTTTTTTATAGACTTGTCCGTGAGTTTTTTTAAGTTTTTTTACTATTGAATAACAAATATCGTTATTTTCACCAAGTTGATTTAATAGTTCTGCAAAATTATTTAGTATAAAAACGTAAAGAAATCTTACGCCGTCTTTAGTTTCCGAAAGACCTTTGGTCGGCCAGTCGATAAAATAACCTATCGGACTTTTCACGCCACAGTTTTCGTAAATAATATCACCGTCTTCAGTAACCGATTTATCTAACTGATTAAGCACCCCGTAAGCGTACGGCAAAAAGGTTTTAATAAACTCGTCGTTGCCAACTTTAAGGTAATAATCGTATAGCACTTGCAGTAACCATACCGAATACGTTGCAATGTTGTTTATCCAACACGGTAACGGATATTGCTTTATAGCGCGAAGCAAAGTGTTTTCTACGCACTTATTCTCGCCGAAAACACAAGTAATCGCCAACACTTCGGGCTGCATATCCCCCACCCACACTAGCCTATCACGCTTAACGCCGTCCCAAAGGTTGGTTTGCATATTGAGATGAACGGTATATCTTGCCACGTCGTAAATATCGTTTAATAATTTATCGTCGCATTCAAACGCACCCTTATACTCTAAATCAAGATAATTTGAAACGGCAAGCACCTTTTTAATCTTAATTTCTTTTCCTTCGGTAAGGCAATCAATTCTAACGAATCTAAACCCCGTATCGCCAAAACGAACGTCAGAAAGCATTGAAACGGGAATATTAAAATCTCTCGGACTATGGTCGTTACCCGCGTATCTATCGCCCAACTCGGCGCACGCTTCACCAACCGATTCCCCGAACCTTATTCTAGCATAAATCGGCGAATCGTCCCCGTCGGTAAAATGCGCGGTCAATCTAATTCCGCCACACAATTCTCTACCAAAGTCTAAAAGTATATACCCACCGCAAGCGCAAATTTTCGTATCGTTAGGGAATATTTGTAAACAATCATAGTTCTCAAGCAAAACTTCAGCATTTTTACATTTTTCGCTAGCAATTATCCGCTTTGGCAGTAAATATTCGATAGTCCTTTCTTCTTTCATTTTTTCTATACACCCACTCGGTAAATATCTATTCTGCTTAAAATACCACTTTCTTCAGCATAACCTTCAAGTTCGTTTGCGTAAGAGTTTATAACTTCTAATTCTACTTTTGGATTTTTATTTCGTACTTCAAAAGAAAAATCGTACGGCGCTTTTATCTTTTTATCCACCTTTCTTCCGTCAACGTAAAGGGTTATCACGTCCCTTGCGCTAGCAATTAAAAGAAGATACTTTCCGCAAGTTAATTCGGGTAAACTTAATGTATATTTTACCTTGCCCGAATAAAATATTTGCCCTTGTTCAGCCCAAGACTTGTTTAAACTGAGTTCTTTTTCTCGTTTAGAAAGCGTTACTTGCGCCTTTTTAGGAATAAACAGCGTCATATTATATTCACTTAACGCCTTTTCGTAAAAACTTTCGTCAGTTTTTACGTCAACGTTAAAATCACCCTTCAACAAAATCCTATCGTACTCGTTAAAAAGCCCTTCCGTATGAATAGTCAATAGGTGTTCGCCACCGAAAAGTTCGTTGGTTTCAAACGCTAAATATTCTTCGTCAAAAATTTTACTTCTTTTTGAATTAAGTTGATTTCCGTTATGGAAAACTATCAAACGATTGTTTGCCTTTTTGGGAATAAAAAGTTTCGCTTTTCCAACGCCTTCTAAAACCTTAAACGAAAAATTAAGAACTTTTGCTTGCGTTTTTGTGCAAACTTCCCCTTTACTTTCAAATCTCTCTAAAGGAATTACGTTTTCACTAGAAAATTCAACGCCAACCTTGCCGTTTATCGAACAAACCTTTTCAAGGTTGTTCTTTTGCCTTTTAATATCGGTGTAATTCTTTGAAATATACTTGATATCGCCAGGATAAAGTGTCGTTTTAATAACGTGTCCAAATGCGCGTAGCGTGCCGTAAATAGGCTTTGTTTGTTCAATATTTGAAATAAAAACAAACTCTTCGCCGTCAATAATTCTACGATTGAAATGCGGTGTGCCTTCCCCAACCCAACTTACGTCGCAAACGATTATATCATCAATTCTATCAAAAGTTTCAGGCGTAATCAACTCAACGCCGTTTGCCTTTAATTTTTCGGCGCTATCTTTATCTAATTGCCAACCTGCAACGACGGCCACCTTAAAATCAAATTCGCCCGAGCAAATTCTATTTATATCGCAAATTACGAAGCCTTGCGGTTTCCTGTTTAACTTTTCAAAACACTCAAAATATTTTTCACAGTCAAAACTGTTTCTCCACAATCTTTCGGTTGGGTCAACAAGCGCTATCGGATATATTTTTTCACCCTTGTCAAGCATAGCGCAATTTTCGGCAATCTCATCGTTAAGTTGCCTATTAGAATAGCAAAGCAAACTGTGCTCTGAAAAAACCGGAGGCGCAAAATATTTCGTTCCCCCGAAAAATCTGTAATGATATGCGTGCGGAACGACGAAAGTTACCCCTTGCATAATTTGAAAAGCGGCAATTTGTTTTAAGGTTTCGGGCGAAATGCCGTAGTTTGTTGCAGCAAACATTTCGCTCATTGCGCCTTTTTTCTTCAACACGTAAGCAGAAGAACCCGCTTGTTTTGCTCTAGTATCGTACTTAACGAGCGAAAAATCCGTCATTTTTTCTTGAACTTCTTTTTCGCCCCAAACGTATTTCGGCGAATACATACTCTCTAATCGCATATGTTTTCCGCCGTCGATAGCGTAAAGTTCTTGGTCCGTGCCGGGGTAATCAAAATTATCGTGCAAGTCGGAAAAGCGCCCTTCGGTAAACGCCGAACTTCTTGGAACGTCTACTTGCAAGAAAGGTGAAGTATCCCCCGTGTGCCCGGTATATTCAAGCCCGTTTTCTTTAAGCCACTCGTAGTTATTCTTAAACCATCTTTGATATAATCTCCCTGCAAACTCCCAGTAATCAACCGCTACCGAACTGTTTTTTCTTTCAATAACGTCGTCTATAACGGGCATTATATCGTAGCCGTATTCTTTTTTGAAATCTTTTTCAAAATCTATTGACCAAGGAAAATAATTACGCATAGGGCTATTAGCGTCGCGCATTACCGTATACAAAACCCTTCGATTATCCGCGTCTGAAAAGAAACCTTTTATCGTATTACCAAAATACTCTCCGACGCGTTTCTTGTATTCTTCGTGTACTAACTTAACGAACAATTCACCCGATAAAGGTTCTTCAAACGCGGGAAAGCCCCACTCTGCTTGTCTAATTTTTATTTCGCCGTTTTCATCTTTATAAATACTGCGTTGTTTTAAATGCGGCGCAAGTTTTTCAACCCTTCCCGCAACGTTTCCCGGAGGGAAATTAAACCCGTCGTTTATCCACATTGCTAGCCCAAGTTCTTTACTTACCTTTGCAAACGTTTTTACAACGGCAAACCATTTGTCTGATAAGTAGGTTTGTTCCGTAAAGCCTTTAGGCGGTTTATTGAATAAAATATAACCACCAAATCCATACGCTTTTAAATTTTTCAAACTCTTTTTAACTTTTGCGTAAGTATATTCACTTTCTTTCTCGGTAGTTAAAAAATAAAAAGGTTTAGGCCTATATTTAAAAATCTCTTCTTTCGACAATTTGTATTTTTTCATAATACTCAATAGGGGCGAAAACTTCGCCCCTCTCCGTTAATCAATTTTTTCAAATTCAATATAATAACAAGTAAATAATGGCATATCAAGTTCAATACTAAATTCTTCACCCGAAACGACTTGCTCTTTAACCAAATCGTTATCGTGGTTTTCGTCAAGTAAATAGTATTTAACGGTATATTTTTTACCGTCCGTCAAAAGTTTTAAATCAACCTTCTTTTTCAAAGTGTTATCGTCGTTATTAAAGTGCGTGATTAAAACGCCACCTTTACCGTCGTTATACGCCCCGCAAAGGAATATATCTTCGTTTTCGCAATTAACGGTTGCGCTTTTACCGATTTTATATAACTTATTAAAGTTATAGAAAGGATAATAGCCTTTTAGCAAAATTGAGCAAACGTCCGTGCTAAATATTCCGTTAAAACTACTCGGTCTTGCATCGTAATATAAAAGTATATCTACGTCTGCATACTGACAGCAAGACATTGCCGCCGCCGAAAAAGACGCACCTTTTATTCCCTTTACATTCAAAATAGTATCTACGAAATCTTGCCCCAACCAACCTTTTGCATAATTCCATTCACCAAGCATGGTAAGCGTATTATCATAACCGTGATTGTGCAATTTCTCTTTTACAATTTTAGCGTACTTAACGTAATTACGGGGATTATCGGTATAACTGTGCCAACTGAAAAAATCAAGCGTGTCGCTTTCAATACTTGATAAAAAGTCGTCAACCCATTTACGCCAAGGTCCGCCGGCAGCAGGACCACCTATCATCAATTTCGGAAAACACTTTTTAAGATGATTATGCATCACGTTAAAAAATTCGAAAAACTGCTCGGGCGTTCCCGTCCAACTTGGGTCTTCGGGATGCGCAAGCCCGTCAACGTGAGTATCCGGTTCGTTCCAAATTTCCCAGTATTTAATATCGTAATTAAATCCGTTCGCCCAACCTTCGGTGTAGTGGCGAATTATGTGCTCGCAAACTACCGCGTATTTATGATAATCTTTAGGCGGTTTGCAACCGTATTTTTTTACGCCGTGTTCAATTGACGTACCTAAACGATAAATAACTTGTGCACCAGACACGAGTATTGCTTGAATATAAGCGTCCGTGCAAATAAAATCGTAATTATTTTCATCATAGGGGTCTTTATCCATATCGGTGAAAATATTTAAAACGTCAATGGTGTGTGGACCGCCGTAAGAACCGCAAAACGCCGAATCGTGCGTTCTTGCAAACGGAAAACCAGCCGCCATATATTCTTTTATATTTTGCATGTTTTGCGTTACGGCGTTGGGCTTATAAATCGGTCCGTTGTTAACGCCGTGCATAGGTTTAACTACGCCCGTTATATTGTTAAAATCAACTGTTGCCTTAATCATGATTGCACCTTTGAAAACTATTTTTGGTCAGCAAAAGAGTTGCCAAGCCCGATTGAAACGTCTTTTGTGTTTTTTACTCTTGAAGTTGCAATTCTCTTTTGAAGTTCTTGCCAGTATTCTTCGTCGTCAATCGGCATAGTTACCGTTTTATCTTTCCAAGTTGAAAGCAAAATAGCGTCGGCAAACATACATTGATTTATGCCTTCTTCGCCACGAATAACAAGTTCTTCTTTACCCAAAATAGCGTTCGTAACGTTTTGAACGGCTGCGGCGTGTTGAACTGAATACATAACCTTTTTATCGGAAACGATTTTTTCATATTCAGGTTCGCCAAAACCACCCTTGAACGTTCTATTAAATTCTCTTTCGGAAATTTTGTTTTTATAGAAAGTATAAGAACTACCGTCGAAAATAATCTTACCTTTATCGCCGATAATTTCAAATCTATTCGTACCGGGAGCGTCGCCCGTAGAAGAAACTATAACGCCCGTTGCACCGTTTTCATATTCTACGAACACGGTAACGTCGTCTTCAACTTCGATATCGTGCCACTTGCCAAAATAGCACTTTGAAGTTACGTTTTTAGGTATCATTCCCGTTATCCACATAAACAAGTCGAGATTGTGTGGGCATTGATTAAATAAAACGCCACCGCCTTCGCCTGCCCAAGTTGCCCGCCAAGAACCTGAGTCGTAATAACTTTGCGACCTATACCAAGCGGTCATTATCCAGTTAGTTCTTTTAATTTCGCCAAGTTCACCGTTTTCAACCAAAGCCTTCATTTCACGGAATACGGGGTCTGTTCTCATATTGAACATACCTGCAAAAACCAAACCGCTCTTTTTAGCCGCTTCGTTCATTTCTTTAACTTGCTTTGTGTAAACACCCGTAGGCTTTTCAACGATTGCGTGAATACCGTATTCAAACGCTTTAATAGCAAACGGTGGGTGCAAATAATGCGGAACGGAAATAATTACACAATCTATAAGCCCACTTTCATACATTTTTTCAACGTCTTCAAAAACGGCGATTCCACCGTCTTTATACTTAATTAATTTATCGGGATTAATATCGCAAACTGCGGTTAAAACTGCATTTTCTACTTTACCTTCAAGTAGGTTTTTTGCGTGTCCCGAACCCATGTTACCAACGCCTACTATACCATAACGTACCTTGTCCATCTTTTATCTCCTTAAATAATTTATTTATAAATTTTTAGTTTCTTTCCGCACTTTCGTAAATAGATAAAACTGCGTCCATTACTTTAAGCCCTTCGCTTGCATCAAGTTTAAACTTGCGCTTAAAAGTTATGCAATCGTAAAAATCTTGAACTAACGGATAATGCCCTAAACCATAACAAGGTTTAATTGCGTAACCGTCGTCTTGTTCGATTGCCAGTTTTGCCCCGTTAACGTAAATGTCGTTACCATTCATAACCACGTTGTATTCGGGCGTTTTAATTTGAATTAAAACCGCCATATCCGCAACTGACGCCGTAGTAGCAGTCATAACGAAACCGCCTTTTTCAGTAAGCGCCCTAATGGTAATAACGTCTTCAACGTCAATTATGCCTTGCAAGTGAAAATTATCTTGCATTGCCCAAACTTTTTTAGGCGTTCCGCAAAAAGCAAGCATTAAATCGAGAGTGTGTATCGCTTGGTTTATTAAAGCCGCACCGCCTTCGGTGGCTTTCTTGCCACGCCAAGCCCCGCTTGCATAATAATCTTCGCCACGATTCCACGCAACGCTTGCTACTGCGCTAATTTTCTCTTGGTCTTTTAATAGTTCGCAAATATATTTGTTGGTATTCTTATATCTGTTTTGAAAACAAATACCTATTTGCGCCTTTGAATTTTTTTCCGCCGTTAAAATTCTTTCAAAATCCGAACGCTTGATGCATATAGGCTTTTCGCATAAAACGTTAACGTCTTTTTCAAGAGCGTATACGCTCATATCCGCGTGTAAATAATGCGGTGTGCAAATATGAACAACGTCCGGTTTTTCTTTATCGATAAGCGTTTTATAATCTTCATACACGGTGGATTTTAAGTTGTGCGTTTGCACGAATTTTTCAGCCTTTGCTAAATCAATATCGCACACGGCACAAATTTCCCCACCGGCATCTCTTATTGCGTCTACGTGAAGGGCGGCAATTACACCTAACCCTATAATTGCAGTTTTCATATTTCTTAATTAAATCTCAAACTTTTCTATTTGTACTTTTTTGCCAGTCGTGTAAGAATCGTAAATAGCATTTAAGTAGAAGACGGGCGCTAATAACTGTTCGTAAGTGTATTTCATTTTACCCGTGCGGAGCATCTCTACAAATTCTTCACATTCGTGTTTGTAACACATACTTTCGTCAATATTGCGTGCATAAATTCTTTTATTAGAAACAACTTGCCCGTGATACTGATAACAACCGCTTGCAAAACAATTTGCCACGCAGAAATTTTCATACTCAACGATAGCAACTATGCTTCCGTTTTTCTCTTTTGCCTGAACGGATAAAGGATTATATCCGAAAACTGCAAGAGAAATTTCCGCTAAATGTGACGAATAGAAGAAAAATCCGCTATAAGGATTTGTGGTATTTACGGGTGCGGTAACCGTTCCCGTTAACACCTTATCTTTATTGCTTTCAAACTCGTTTTTTAACATCAAAACGTCGTAACAGTTTTTGAGCGACGAACCACCGCAAACAGGCACGCCCTTTCGTTTAGCAATTTTAAGTAATTCTACGCCCTCGTTTGGATTAACGGTTAAAGGCTTATCGATAAAAGCAGGGATTCCCGCTTCGATAAACGGTTTTGCAAATTCAGCGTGATACTTGCCGTCACGAGCGGTTACCATAATCGCGTCAACTTTACCAAGCATATCTTCGGGTTTAGACGCAATAAATTCTAAATTATACTCTTCAAAAAGTTTTTTATTACTTTCTTCGTCAATACCACCAACCGCAACTACTTCAACACCTTCGTAAGTTTTTTCCTTGTTAAAAATGTTCATAAACGCGCCGGCGTGCGAATTTTCGCTACCTATAATGCCTATTCTAAACTTTTTTTCCATTTTAATCACCTACTCGTATTTTAAACGGCTTCGTTAAAAATTTTAACCGTTCTACCCATAAATTTCAATACCGTTTGACTATTTTCTTCTGAAATAGCAAAAACTTTTGCAAAATCGTTTTTGAATATCGTTTGCTTTTCACTTAAAAATTGACTGTCAGTTTCATATCCGCCGCCAACGTAACCAACGTTGTTTTCAGAAACGTTTGCTAGATAAATATTTTTGCTAGTATCCGTTTCGTCGTAAACGCCGAATTCGTTTACAGACGCGCCTACGTTCACCTTTACGCCTATCGTATAAACGGCGTCAAACACCGAAAGTTTTGGCGAAGTTTTAGAAGTTTTGGTTATGCCTGAAAGACGTTCAGCGTTAGTTGCGCTTACCACGTCAACTATTACGTTAGATATTTTTGACAATGTGGTGCTTTCAAGCGAACCTATTAAAACGTTAGAAGACGAGTCTGGACTAACGGTTGAAGTTGCTTGAACGAAAACCGAGTCAACTAGCCCCGTGCCGTAAAACTGTTGAGTAATTACGTTCGAACGCATCGACGTAAGTTTTGCGTTGATTACAGCAACGTTCTTAAACTCACAATCGTACGCTCTAACGCCAAAAAGACCGTTTCCGCTAAACGTAATATTGCTTATGCTATATCCTTGACCGTCAAATATAGATTTTCTCCACACGCCACCGAAACCATTAGAAAGCGTTACGTCACTTACGTACGTTTTTCCACCGTAATCAATATCGTTTCCAAGCAAGAACCATCCGCTAAAATTATTCATTGCTTTATCGTTATAACTTGACGGGCGAGCCAAATCATCCATATTATCAATATCTTTTGCCGTGCGCAAAATTTTGGTTACGCAATTAACCGAAACTTTAACGCTATAAGTTTTTGCACTTACAATCCATTGCCTTTTATCAGCAACGTTTGACGAATATTCAACCTTGCCGTCCTTAAACAACTCGGTTGAAACGTTAACCGCGTCAACGACGCTAACTATTTCAGTATTCGCGCCAAAAACTTGAACGGAATCAATTGACTGCACTTTTTCAAACATATCGTGCACCAAAGTTATTTCAGCGCTTTTATCAATAATCGGTTTTTTAACGGATATCTCTATTTTATCCGAAACAACGTCAATTTCATTCGTTTGAACTTGCGCCCATACGTAAGCAACGCCTTCTTTGCCGTTTTGATTTACCGTAACTAATCCGTCGTCGCTAACGCTGACCAAATCTTCACCTGAAACGTGCCACGTTATTAAAGTTTCGTTATCAACTACGTTGTTAACGATTAAGTTTGCCGTCAACTGTTTTTCCGTAATAAAATCTTCCGTGCCAACGACTTGATTTTCAGTATAAAGTTCAAAATCAGTTTGGTTCACTACTAACGCTGCGTCGCGCTTAACGGACAAAGGAACTTCTTTATAAAGAATAAGTTTTTCCGCACCGCGCCACTCGCCGTAAACTCGCATAACCGTTTCGCCGTATTCTTTGCCGACGATTTCACCGTTTTGAATTTCACAAATACTCGTGTTTGCAATTTCAAAAGTAAAAATTCCGTCGTCGTAAAGCGCTCCGTCAAACATTATTTTAGGAAAAACGCTCAATTTTTCATTTTTTGCTAACGCATAAGCGTCGTCACTAAGAAAAATTGACGGAACTTTATCGTTATCAACAACGTTAACTAAACAAGATAAACTTTGTCCGTTTACAACCGCTTTTATAACGCTTGAGCCAACGCCTTTGGCAATTACTAAGCCGTCTTTTACGGTTGCAACGCTAGCGTTTAAACTTAACCATTCAACGCTTTCAATTTCTCCGTTAGTCAAAACGGAAAGTTGATATTCTTCAAAGCACTTTAAAGAGTATTGCGTTTGGCTTAATTGATAGTAAATCGGCTCTTCGTTTTGCTTTCTCTTGCAACCTACGGCAAAACAAATGCACGTTACTAATAAAAGCGACAAAACAATTTTAATCTTTCTATTCATAAAAGTTACCTTTTTATACCTAATTTTTCATAGAACTCGTCAGCTTCGGTATGCCCTAATCTAACTAAGTCTTCGTAGAATTGCATTCTAAATTTACTTAACTCTTCATCTGTAAACTTTTCATCCCAAATAGAGAGTATCGGGTAAATTATAGAAATTCTTTCCGCAGTTATTTGGTCGTAAAGATTGTTGTATAAATCTTGATTTTCTACTTTCAACGGCTCTATTTTTTTAAGCGCGCTATCTACCATATCGTACCATTGAACGAGCGTGCGATACGGCCAGTATTGCGGTTGCAATGCGCTGTGGAAAACAACTCTTTCCCCACCGTAGCCGTGCACTTCTCTTTGAATAACCGCAAATTGACGATACGCGTTAAAATATGCAAGCATATCGTCAGACGCATCTCTAAAATACAACTTAAAGAACCTATTTATAAGCGTGTTTACGTTGATTGAACTATCCCACGAAAGTTTTGAAAACAAGTAAGTTCTCAAAACGTGGAAAGAAGTTGGTAAACCTACGTAAGACGCTTCTTCAAACAAGGTGTCCGTGCCGTTTTCGGTATAGAACTTGTAATTTTCAGGTGAAGAATTAAAGTTATCAAACAAACTGTATTTATACGAAAAATTAATGGTGTGCGCCCACATTATAATCCTATCGGTAAGCGCGTGCCAGCCTTTATAATTTTCCGCGTAATTTCTTGTTTCCGGTTCGTAATAACTGTGCGTGTAATCGTTATTGCTTTCCGCAAACAACGGAATAACGCCGTCCTTTAACACAACCGTTTGGTCAATCGGTTCGTAAGCATTTAATTGTTCGTTAAACTTTACGGGCGGTTTATTAGTTGCGTGATATGCAAAAAATACCAAATCAACGTCTCTCTTATATTGAGAGCCATCCCCGTTAAACCATTCGTCAAGGCGGGTGCGCAAATCATTCATAAAGTGGATTACGGTAACGCTATTTGCATTTCCGTATTGCTCTATAATACTTTTGCAGTTATCACAAGTACACCAAGTTTGATTATCTTCGTGCGTAAAGTTAATTCTTTCACAATCAGGATTATTAATAATTAATTGTTTCAACTTCTCTAAAACGGTATTTTGCAAACTTTCATATTCGGTTGCGTTACCACGAGCGGTATAACAAAGATTTAATCCGTCAACGGCGTACCAACTTTGATGCGCTTGTTGATATTCGTCCTTTGGTAAAACATTGAAAGTATTATGGAATATTGCACCGCCAAAAGAAGTGAAATAATCGTACATAGTAACCACGCGCAAACGTGCGGCAAGCGTTTTATCGTTTACTAAATACTGATTGCTAGTTACCCTTACTTGTATATCGGGTACGTCGGTAACGTTATAATTCTTTAACTTGATTTCTTTTACGTCTTTTTCAATATAGTAATACGTTTGCGTAAACGCTTCAAAACTCACGATATCCGTTAAGAATGCGTAAGCACCGTATAAAGTTCCGGTATCGGTGTTTCCGTATATGATAATGTTTTTATCAACCGTTAAAATGCGAAAACCGCTTTCCCCAAGCGAACGCTTATCAAACTGTCCGTCTTTTTGTTCTTTATAACTCGTATTTCCTAAATAAATTGCCGAATTACCGCTATACTCACTTTCTTTTACCGTGCGAAGTTTTACACCAGTTGATTCGTAAAACATCAAAAGTATCTCTTGCGCCGCAGTATTTTCTGCACCACTATAATCGTTTGACAAAACAATCACGTATTCAGAGTGTCCGTTTTGTAATAAATAATTATTAGTCGTGGGGCAATCGTATTTTCCGATACTATCCGCCAAGGCGTCTATCGTGTTTGAGTCACCCGTAGGTTTATTTTCACTACCCCTTTTACAGCCACACGCCGTAACAATCATAAGTAGTGAAAGAAAAATCGCTAAAATCTTCTTCATATTTAACCCCTTTAGTTGGCAGAAACAACTATCTTATACGTTACGATTGTAAAGTTGTTCTCATTGTCGTAAGCGTAATAAGTTACGGTATATTCGCCCGCTACGTCAAACGAAAGTTTATCGTCTTTATCAATTTCTTTTACAAACGCAGAATTATTCGTAAGCGTTATCATAACGGTCACTTGACTAGTTTCATCTTTCGCTTCGTATTTTTTAACGCTAACGCTATCGCCGACTTTTGCGTAAACCGTGTCCGTGTTTACCGTCAACGTTGGCGGAGTCATATCAACTACGTTAATAGAATAAGAGAATTCCGATTGATTGCCCATGCCGTCTTCCGCGAAGTAATAAACCATATACGAACCAACTTCGGTTAACTTAATTTCATAAGAACGCTCTGCGCTAGTTCCCATTTCCAAAGTAATTCCGTCAACTGATTTTGCATAATCTTCGCTCGGTGCAATTACGTGCATACTATACGTCGTGTACGGGTCTAAAACGTCAGTTGCGCTTGCAGGAGATAAAACTACGCTTGAACCCTTTGCAAAACTGCCTTTTTTGGTTTCCGCAATTATAGTCGGCGCAATTATATCTTTTCTTATAAGTTTCTTAAACGATTGCGTGCATATTCCGTTTATTTCAAAGCCACCTTCGCTAGCAACGTCAACCATAACCATTTCAATATCAACGGTAAATTTACCGTTAGAAATATATTCGTTTCCGTAGCAATCGGTATCAAAAACAACCGTTCTAGTACCAAACGTTACCGTTGCGTTAGCAAAATCAACTGAAAGGCTAATGCTTTCATTGTTCAAAACGCCCCAAGCGTAATCCATATTAAACACCCTACCGCCGTTAACTGAAAACGCCGTTTTTCCGTTTGAGTTACGCAATGAAACTTTTATCTTGCAATTATTATTTAGCACGTTAGTAAAGTAAAAATCAACACCGCCGAGCGAAGACGCTTTTTCGTTCAAGGTGAAATCAATATTTGCTTCACTTAACGCTAATCTATTTGCGAATTCAATCTTGTTATCGTTTGAAGTCGTGGTTACTGCCACACCCAAATCGGCTTGACTAGTGGTTGCGTTTTTCGCCACGAAATATCTATGGAACAATAAAACGCTACTGCCGTAACCCGTTTTAACTACGGGGATTTCGTAAACTAATTGTTGTTCTCGTCCTTTATTGCTAACTACGTATCTTAAAGTCACTTTTTCTTCTGCGCTAACCTTAAAGCTGTTTGCGTTTGCAAGGTTTTCCGAACCACTATCGTCATTTTTATAGAACAACTTTACTTGTGCATTTTCCGCATTGCCACTACTAAAATGAACGGCTGCGGGCACGTCTAACTTGTAAGTTGCATTTTTTACAAAATACTTCGGCAAGACGGGTTGATTTAAGAAAATCGGACTATCACTTGCACCAACGCTAATTTGATAAGAATTTTGTGCGCTTTCAATGTAATTTTTAACGGTGTATAAAACGTTATACGTGCCTGCGCTCATAGGTAAGAATTTACCGTCTTCAACCGCGTAGCGTTCGTTATTACAGGTTACGTCAATTTCAATTTTATATTTTGAAAGCAACGAATTTACAATCGGCGTTGCAAGCGTAATCTTTTGCCCTGCATAACCGTTTTGGTCATAACCTTGTTCAAAATCAACGCTCAACGGATAAGCGTTTTCAACCACGTTGACGGTTAAAACTTCTTTCGCTACGTTTCCTGCGTTATCGGTAGCAGTATAAACTATCGTGTAATCTCTAACTTTATCAGGTATAAATTTACCATCAATTAGCGTTACGTTTATTCTATTAGAACTGCCGTAATTATAATAAACGTTAGTTTTTACTATAACGTTTCCGTCTTTTGCGTCAACTGCGGTTGCAGGGAACACGGCGTAAGGTTTACCCAAAATCGCTTTAGGCAACTCGTCTACATATTCGCCCAAATCCACGTCAATTACGGGTTTTTCTTGGTCAACGTAAACGTTGTCGTTAACCTGTTCATCATATAATTGAGTAACGACGAAATTAAACTTTGACGCCGAATAGTTGCTTGCGTGCAAAGTCATAATAACTTCACCGGTAGTAAAACCACTCCACAAATCACTATAAAATTCTGGCGCGTCAAGGTCGGTAATCATTTGCAGTCCGTTATGAGTTGCGTCACAGCCGTAAATTATTTTATTTTCATAATCCCAACTAACGCCGAATTCGTCTAATCCATATTTTGAATACGGCTCGCCTTTTAATGCAAGTTTAAAATCCGTTCCGTATTTTTGGTTAGATTCACTCTCGTTTAGTTTATAATAATCTCCGTTATAATAAACGCTTCCGCCACTTGATTTTTGCACGCCTACGGGCGTTTGCCCACTTGCGCCTGCTACGACGTATAACCTTGTTTCTTCGTGAACCGATTGAGAGTTGGATTCATACCTTTTTGCCGTTACGGTAACGTAATTTTCGGGGTTATAAACGTCAGTAAAGGTTATATGAATCTTTGCAACGTCAAGATTACCATATTCTTCGGGAATAACGAAAAAACTGATAAGATTATTCATTTTATCAACTTTATTTAAGTCAATAGTCTTATTCAAAACGAACTTATCGCCCGCCGCCAAAGATACTACAACCCCTGATTTGCTAGGGGCAAGCACGGACGCGCCGTACTCTGCGGACGAACGGAAACCACTTACAGAATAAAGCGTTTCGTAAACGTTAAATTTTACTGATTGCGAAAGAATTTTACCGTCAACTAAACTCCTATATTCAAGCGCGTATTCGCCTGCTTCGGAAAGCGTGGTTTTACCTACGACTGCTTTACCCGAAGGAAAAGTTAAAATACCTGTCGCATTATAGTAATTATTGCCTTCTTTGAGCATTGCTTCAGGAATTGAAAATTCTTCGTTTATAACGTAAGCGTCTCTCACGTAAACGTCTTCGTAATAGATACTAACGTCTGCATTTGCGCTAGTTAAAGGGGCTAACCCAAACAGCACTAAAATTAGGCACGTTAGAGATAACGCTATAATTATTATCTTTTTATTGAATATTTTTAATTTCATAAACTCTCCTAATTACTGAGCCTTTGACTATTCCTTAACGCCGCCCATAGAAATGTTGCCCATAATCATTTTTCTAAATGCTACGAACAAAGCCAAAACGGGTATCATCATAATCATACAAATTGCCATTTGCGCAGGCGCACCTGCAACGTCTGAAGACGTGTTCGTTCTTAAATTGTACGCGCCAAGCGACAACGTCGGGTGAGTTGGCAAATACAACAACGGCGATTGATAATCGTTCCAAAACAATATAAACTTTAACAAGAATATAGAGAAGAACATATTTCTTACGAGCGGTAAAATAATTTTAAAACATATAATAAAGTCGTTTGCGCCGTCAATTCTTGCCGCTTCAAAATATTCTTTGCCTATACTGCCAAAAGCAGCGTGGAACACTAAAAAATACGTTCCTAAAAAACTTAACTTGAAAATTTGAAAAGCGTACAAATTATCGTACATACCGATTGCTCTAACGAGTTGCATTTCGGAAGCGTACGCGCTTACGATAGGCAACATCATAGTTATCAAAACAATCCAGTAAATTACTGAACTTAATTTACATTTATAAATAGACGAACAATACGCCATTATGCACGGCGAAAGCGTTGCTAATAACGCACCGCCAACAACGGTTATCAAGGTGTTGTAAAGTTGAGCGCCAAACCCAACTTCAATGTTTTTTCCATACATTAAAATTTTATATGGTAAATGAGTAATAACGTTAGTGTAGTTGTCTATCGTCCAGTCGGTCGGAATGCCAACGCTATCCAAGTCGTAATTGTTTATTGATTTAAGCGACGTCATAGCACCCCAAAGAATCATCATTATCAACGATAAGGAATGTACTATTAAAAAAACCATAAGGACTGACGAAAACACGTCAAATTTTCTTTTTTGTTTCATAATATACTCCTTAATCTTTCATAGGGTTAATTTTGTTGGTAAACCATCTAAACAACAATACTGCCGGAATGGTTATAAAAGTCAAGCACAAACCCATTGCTGAAAGGGTTGGGAATCTGCTAGTTGGGTCGCCTTTTTTCATTTGTTGATACAAGAAATATCCAACGGTAGAATGCTCGGGATACGCTTCGGTTCTATTGAACGTAAACAAATTTAGTTGGTCGCCAAACATATCCGCAAGTGACGCTACTAAAAACGTTGCAATAGTCGGCCAAATCATAGGCAAAACTATTCTTATAAATTCTTGAAAAGGCGTTATCCCGTCAACTTCGGCGGCTTCTATAATTGAGTCGGAAATACTTGTCATAGTACCCGAATAAATTAGCACTGAAGCGCCGAAACTTGACCAGATATAATAGAACAAATAAGTTGCAAATTCTTTTTTCGGAGCAAAAAACGATTGTGCTTCTACCCCTAAAATTTTTGAAATGAAATTAGGCACGACTATATCCATTACGGGAATGAACATAGTAACCATGGTTACGCTTGAAATAATTTGTGGCAAATACAATATAATTCTAAACGCGTTAGAACCAACTTTTTTCTTGTATACGTACCACGAAAACACTAACGATAGTGGCAAACGGATTGATACGCCTAAAAGTTTAATTAAGATTGAATTCCTAAACGAATTACCCATTGCTTGCGAAAAGTTGCCGGGCGCGTAAGTGCTATCAGTAAACATTTTAAAAACCGTAGAAAAGTTCTTAAAAATTTCGCTACTTTTATTCCATACGAAATCACTTATTTTAGGGTCGTACGACTTAAACGCAAGCATTATTGAATTAATGTTTACGTAAACGTAAAACATACAAAAGTGAAGTAGCGGAATAGCGACCATGCATCCGTAAAACAGCCACTGTCCCCTGTTTTTTATGCCTTTTTTCATACTAGTAAATTCTCCTATTTATTAACCGCCAACGATTTCATCATTCCATCTTTGAGAATCGTATTTTAAACCAAGGAAATAATTTTTAACTGAAACCTTATCTTCTCTAAACGCTTTTGCCATAAGGAAGGTGTTGTAAGTTTTTGAACGCCAGAAGTTAGTATCGATACCAAAACCTAACGCAGTTTGATTATCCATGTAGAAATGGCAATCTTTTTTGGGGTAAGCCATTTGAGCGTTTTGAGCAGCGATAATCAAACTCTTACCAAAGTTATCCATACCTACCATATCGCTTTCTTCCATAGTGTAATTCAATCCAAGTCTGATATTTGCCGTGCGAGTGGTAGTTTTTAAACTCCAGTCAGTATAAGCAAATTGCAAGAATTCTTTTGCAAGGCGAGTAAGCAACTCGTTGTCTTTAATATTGTTATTGATAAATCCAGCCCAACCAACGTCGTTTCTTAAGGTAAGTTGTTTACCTTGACCTTCTTCAACAGTTCCTTCTAATTTCCAAGGAATAGGCATGAATGCAAAGTTTCTGTTTTCAGCCTTTTCTTTATAAGTTTCAACCGAACGCTTAAACGTGCCGTTTTCAGTTGCTTCGCCATACCAGTAAGTACCTTCAATAAGCATAGCGATAGGTTTAGTTGCACCGCCTTTCAACGCACTATAAACGAATTCAGATTGAGTTTTAAGGTGGTCTAACCTGTTAGAACAATGCTTTGAAAGGAAAGCACCGTTTTCTTGATTAACAATGCCGTTTGCAAAACTTACTGCAAGATATTTTGCGTAAGATTGAGTAAGGTCGTATTGATTAGTTGAACCGATAGTTTTATTTTCAAGGGTAGGCGTTTCGCCGTTGAAACCCGTTACGATAGGAACTGTCGTTGTGCCACTATCGTAGGTATAATAAGCGTTAAGTTGTTCTGCGGTAAGGCTGTTAGTAAACGCGCCTTCTGCAACGAAATTGTAATAATGCTTATATTCGTTAGTGTAAATCAAAGGTTCACAGCCGTTAGCGTTAATGTAAGAGCAAAGTTGATAGAACTCTTGGTGAGAAGACGGCAAACCGTCGTCGTAAGAGCCTTTTACACCGTCAGGACCAACCGAGAAAAGTGTAGGGTTGTTAGTAAAATAATCGGTAATAGTAACGATTTCGCCGTCAACGTTTTCTTCCGTTACAACGGGTTCAGCCCTAAAGAAGAAACCTTTTTCTAGGAACAAGCCCCTATCGTAAGTAATACCGCCGTCGCTTGACATAAAGGGCAACGCGTAATACTTGCCACCATAATTATAATAAGAATCACTTTGTCCGTAAAGTTTACTTTCAATCGTGCCGGTTTCTTTACCTTGAGAAACGGTAGACAAATCGCCCGTAACTATATCGGTAATATCCATAATAAGCCCTTTATTAATGAAAGACTTATATTGCATACCGCTACAGAAGAATACGTTTCTTTCTTCGTTAGGAAGAATTTGGTCAATACCTTGAGCGTATGATTTAGAAGGGTTAACAACGATTTTCAAGCCTGTGTTTTTGCTATCTTCACCTTCAAGTTTAACGCCTTCATAACGTTTTTCAAACTCAGCGGCGAGTGTTTCAACCCATTCTTTACCGATACCGCCGTCGTAAACGCCGACTTGTAAGAAGGTCTTATCACCGTAAATGTCTGATAACGATTGTTGTTTTTTTCCGCATCCACCTAAAACAGCCATTGAAGAAAACAACATTGAGCCTGCAAGAACCAAAGTAGTAAGTTTTTTGAATTTCATAATTTTTCTCCTATATATTATTACTTTTGCGGTAAGCGTGCAACCGCTTACCGCGTTTTATTTTTTAATCGTTAAGCAAAAGTTTGAACGGTTTTGCCAAGGAATTTAAGAACGGTTGCACCGCCTTCTTCAACAAGGCTAAACACTTTTGCAAAGTCACCCGTAAAGATAGTAGCCTTATCGTTAAGGAAAGCCGTTGCGCTATCGTAAGCACCGGTTGCGCTAGTAACAGCTCCAAAAGTAATCCAACCTTGAGCATTATAAGCATAAGCGTAAGCAACGTGCTTAATATTCTTCGTTGCAGAGTTATCAATAGAGTAAGCGTTAGTAACGTTAGTAACCTTGTAATCAGCGTTAGTTGCGCCTGCGTGTTTACCGATTGCCGCAGCGTCTGCACGAATACAATTTTCAACGTTTACTAAAACGTTTTTAACTCTTGCAGCCGTGTTAATTTCAGCAAAAAGCAATGAAGATTGAGCAATATTTGCGGTGATGCTACCTGAAACGTAAATATTTTCAACCGTGCCGTAAAGATATCTAGCCAATACACCAGCAAAGTTTCCGTTGGGGCTTGCGTTAGTTATAGCAAGATTTCTAATTTTTCCGTAAATCTTTACACCGAACAAACCAGCACTTGACCCCGCCTTGAAGTTGCTAATAGCAAAGCCTTGACCGTCAAAGTCTAAATTAGCCCATTCGGGTTTAGCTACAAATTCATAACCACCGCAATCAATATTATCTGCAAGAATAAACTTCGCTTTATACTGACTGTTTTCAACGGTAGCGTAAGTAGTCATATTCTTCAAGTCGTCAAGAGTAGTTAATACTGCGCTTACGACGTTAACCGTTTTGTAATATTTACCAGTAGAAGTTGTAATTTTAAGGTTATAAACACCTAAATCATCAAAGTTGTTTCTAGGAATAACGTAGTTATCGCCACTAGTTGAGAAGGTTAACTGTGCACCGTCGAAAATTCTGATTTCGGTAACTGCGCCGTCAAAATCTGCTATAGGTAAAGTTAAATCGGTTTGCTTATAACCGAACGTATAGTTAACGGTATCGCCTTCAAACGGGCTGAGCGTTCTAACCTTTCTGCCCATAAACGTAAGAGCGGTATAATCTTCGCCGTCTTCTTCGATAGCGAAAATTTGAGCAAAGTCGCCTGCAAAAATGCCTGCTTTAGCATTTTGGAACTGAACGTCGTTTTCATAAGCGCCACCGATATAACCTACGTTATTTTGAGCAAGTTTACCGAGAGTGTTATCTTCTTTCTTATAACCGATATCAACTTTAGCGCCGATTGTGTAAACGCCGTCAAACGAATTTAATCTTTCGGCAGTGGTTGTAGTAATACCCGAAACTTCGTCAGGGTTGGTTGCACTTAACACGTCAACTACGACGTTTTTAATTTGCGGATTAGCATTATCCCTAAAAGAACCAACCAAAAGGTTACTGAAAGAGCCCGCAGCAAGATTTGATTTTGCTTGAAGATAAACGTTTTCAATAACGTTATTGCCGTTAACGTATGAAACGAACGTAGCCCCCGCAGAAACGGTCGCGTTCAAAATGGCAAGGTTTTTAACGGTCGTTTCGCCACGCCATTCGTAACCGAACAAATATCCCCTATGTGCGTCTGCAAAAACTATATTGCTTATAGCGTAACCTTGACCGTCAAAGTTCAAAGAAGAATATAAACCGCCGTGCCCCGAAGTGTAAGGTGAAACGCCGTAATAAACTTCAGACGTGTAAGAATTTCCGCCGTAATCAATATCCGCACCGAGAAGAATAGTACCACCGTAGCCGTAAAGCCTTTCGGTTTTCATTAAATCTTCGTTCCAGTCGGAAGGTCTGCAATATTCGTCCATTTTGTCTAAGTCTTCGGCGTTCATCAAGATAGCCGTAACGATATCAAAAGTAGCGGTAGTTTGCGTTTTATCGGTTAAAACTTCAACCATAACTTCGCCTTCAGTAGAGAAGTTAGAGCCTAAAACCGTAACTGCGCCCGTTTGCGCGTTTACTTGGGTGTTAAGCGCAACTTTATCTAGCGTAACTTGTTGGATAATACCGATATAATCTTCTGCGTTTAGAATAACGTTTTGGTTTTTGTAACCGAAAGTATAACTTAAATCACTTGAAACGGTTGCTCTTTCTACGTTGATTTCAACCGAATCGGAATACGTTGCACCGTCGTAAGAATAACTTGCAGTTATAGTAGTGCTACCGTAAGTTAAACCGGTAACTAACCCGTCGTTAGAAACGGTTGCAACTTTTTTATTAGAACTATCCCAAACTAATTGTGGGCTAGAAATATTTTGACGATTGACTTCTAAAGATGCGTCAAGTTGCATGGTGCTTTGTTGACCGTAAGCATAAATTTTGCTTTCGGGTTGAGCAATAGAAACGAACACCTTATTTTCAACGGTAACCAAAAGTTCAGCCGAATATTCTTTGCCACCAAACGCCCAAACGACGGTAATGGTAGCGTTGCCGTTTTGAAGCAACTTAACAACGCCACTTTCAACTGACGCAACTGATTCGTTGCTTGAAGTTGCGGAAATTGCGCCCGCGGTTGAATCTTTACCGTTAACGGTTCTGTTAACTTGCGAAGATAAGTTAATGCTATCCCCTTTCGCTAAAGAAACTTGAGTGTTTTTAAGTGAAAATTGAACGCTATCAAGTACCGTAACTTTACAAGTTGCTTTTGCCTTACCGGCAGTTGCAGTAACTGTTGCTTGCCCAGCCTTTAGAGCGCTAACAACGCCACCCTCGGAAACGTAAACAACCGAGTCGTCACTAGACGAAAAAACGACGCTTTCTTCGGCTTGCGCTTCTAAAAGGGTTTCTTCACCAACGTAAAGGGTTAGTTCGCTTTTGTTGAGTGTAACTTTACTGCCTGCACAACCAACTGCAAAGGCTAGAGAAAAAGCCATAATCCCAACAAGAAATAAAGTTAAAATCTTTCTCATCATATTCTCTCCTTTTTTTATTAGGCAATTACTGCCTTATCTATCAACCAAACCTTTTAAGGCTTTGTCTTCTTATTTACTAATGCGCTTGCATTTAGTAATTGTTTTCAAATTCAGTAGTTTTTTTATAATTTTCTTTTTTTTACGAAATTAAGATTAAAGATTTTTTAGCGGTTTGCCACGATTTGCCGTAGCAAACCGCTAATGAGTAATCTTTTTCAGCCAAATATAGGCTTAATTAGTTAGTTATTAAAAAGTTTTTACAGTTCTACCCATAAAGAGCAAAGTAGTACTCGTCCCGTCAGTTCCAAGTGAGAATACGTTAGCAAATTCACCCGTAAAGATAGTATCCTTATCAGCAAGGAACGCAGCACCGTCAGTATAACCACCTAAAATCTTAGTAGAAGTGCTATAAGAAGTTCCATCTGCACCATAACAGAAATGGTCTACCGGCTTACCTATTGAATAAACGCGTGCAACACCCGATATCGTGGTATCCGTCTTTATTCTACCGATAATAGAGAATTGACCTTGGTTAACACTAGTTGTGTCGAAATCAACAAGCACGTCTTTAATTACTGCGGTTGCTTGAACTTGGTCTGAAATGAAAGAACAACGAGCACCACCGTTATATTTACCCGACATAAATACATTTTTAACAGTACCACGCAAAACGTTAGCAATACCATTTTTATAGTTACCATTCGACAAATTCATATTGCTAAATATAACGTTTTTAATAGTAGAATCAGCCGCAAGCGTTCCACCAAACACACCCATTGCACCAACGCCTAAATTTTTAACAGCAAAACCTTGACCATCAAACGTAAACGTGTTCAAGGTATCTGAACGAGCAACAACAGTACCTTCCATATCAATATCGCTAGCCAAAAGAACTGTTCCCGTTCCTACCATAGTACCGCAGAATTCGCTCGCTTTTGTAATAACCAAAGCAACAACTTTTACAGGAACTAGATAAGTGTTAACACTAGTAGTAACTTTAAGAACGTAGTTGCCTTCACTTGCAAAGTTTGCAATCGGAACGATAACGTTATTATTATTTCCATCGATAGAATATTCAGAAGTTAAAGCCGTGCCGTCTGCTAAAGTAACGCCAGAAACTTCACCGGCAAAATCACTTGCGCTCAAAACAAGATTTTCTGTTTGAGTATTGCCTATCGTATAAGACATTGTTCTACCCAAGAATTTAATTACGGGAATGCCGTTTGCATCATTTTCAAGTGCAAATACTTTATCAAAACCGTCTTTGAAGATATTTTCTTTATCTGCAACGAAAGCGCCCAAACTCTTATATCCACCAACGCCAGAAGGAACAATTCCATACGTTGTCCAACCTTGAGCATTGTAAACGTATTGGTAAGCAACGTGTTTAACGCCCTTTGAAGTGCTGTTATCAATAGAATATACGTTGGTCATATTAGTTACTTGATAACTATTTACGTTATCTGCATTTACAGTAGAAAGTCTTGTAATTGCAGATGCGTCGTCACGTTGACAATCTTCAACGTTAACGAGAATATTCTTAAACGTACTGCTTGCGTCGGTAGTCAAAACTAAAAGTGAAGTTTGCGCTACGCCTGCGGGAACGCTACCCGATGCGTAAATATTTTCAAGCGTTGCAGCACCAAGCGTATTACAAATACCACCAGTATAATGGCCAACTGCGCTATAACCTTTAATTGCAAGGTTTTTAACGATACCTGCTAAAATTCTGCTTCCGAATAAGCCGTTGCTATTTGCTAGCGTAAAGTTACTTACAACGTAACCACGACCGTCAAATACTAAATTAGCCCAAGTAGTACCTGCGCCAAACGTATAACCGCCACAATCAATATCGTTTGCTAAAACGAAACTTGCTTTATTATCGGTTGCGTAGGTTGCCATACTTTGCAAGTCGGTTAAATTTCTAATAACTGCGGTTACGCAATTTACCTTAACGTTTTCAACCGTGTAAGCGGTTTCAACAGCCAAAGTTTTTACACCGGTTGACGTAAATGCGTCTGCACTTACTTGATAACCACCTTCAACTGCTTGATAAGCAACTTCAACGCCACCAACGCTCATTTTAACGGGCGTTGCGCTGATATCGCTACCATTTACGAATAGATTTGCGTCGTTTTCAATACCGAAATCGTAAGTATTTGCAACGTCAATAACTTCAGTTACGGTAACTTCTTTCGTCAAGGTAATTGTTTCAGCACCGTCGCCACTCAAAGTTGCGGTAAGGTTAAACTTGCCACCTTTAACACCAACTATCGTTCCATCCGCATTTACGGTTGCAACTTCTGCATTATCACCACTAAACGTTACGGTTGCTTCTTCTGAAGCGCTTGCGTCAACGTTACCGATAAGATATTTTGCAGTAATTTCTTCGCCAACGATAACGTTGCCAAGAGTAATTTCACTTGCGTATTTTTCTTCACCGATAATCTTGTCAAAAATATCGCCTTCCGCTAAACCGTTTACGTGTAATACTGACGCAACGTAACTTATACTTCTAGTTACCGTATTTTCAGTATAGGTAATAGTTTCGCCGTCAATACAATATCCCCTTACCGTAATAGGCACGTTATAGAAACTTTCAGGGAAACTTTGTTCTACGTCGCCATCTTTTGCGGCAACCAAAACGCTATTATAACTTGCGCCGTCATTATTGAACGCCCAAGTTCTTATATTCAAAACGTTTTCGTTAAGTTCGCCGTTTTCGTCAAAAGCAAGGTCAATTTCATCACACATGCTTTCAGGTAACATAAGCGTGCCGTAAGTTGCGCCTTCAATCTTGTTGGGAACGAGCGTTTTTACTCTAAGCCCGTCAGGCACTTGCGTTCTGATTGAAAAACCTTCTTCAATTCTAAACGCATCTTCCGCTTTCGCAACGTTCATGCCAAGAGTCATCGTGATTGCCATTATAAAACATACCGCCGTCAAAACTGACAACGCAATTAATTTCAAACTACGTTTCATACTTCGCTCCAACCTCCCGGCAAATGCCCTACGTTATCAAACGTTCCGTCACCGTTGTCTTTCAATGAAGACATTACGACGTCTAGCGTTTCAAATGCTGAAATTTCAAACGCAGGTTCTTGATAACTTTGTTTTTGTTTCATTATCTTCCTCCTTTAGTCTTGGTCTTCCAAAACTTAAAAATTTTTTATTTATCACCACTCGCTACTCGTCCATCAATACCATTAGAGCGAAAGGCTTTTCACTCTAAAAGGCTAGCCTTCTAATTTCAACGAGCAATGTAAATTCCTAAATTACTTTTGCCGCACTATCTATATCGCAGTATAGCGTTGCGTTATCGTGCCTTCTCAATATGCTCGCAGGGCAATTTTCAGTTACTTTTCCCTTAACTACCCCACACACCGCTTGCGCTTTCGTTTTGCACGGAACTACGCATATTATTTGGTCGGCTTTCATAAGCGCGGGTATCGTTAGCGTTATTGCACTCTTGGGAACTAGGTCTATATTTGCAAAACACCCGTCGTGTACTTGTTGTTCCCTACACGTTTGGTCTAATTCTATAACCTTTACAGCCTTTTCGTCTTCAAACTCTGCAACGCCCGGGTCGTTAAACGCTAAATGCCCGTTTTCGCCTATTCCGCAACAAACTATATCTACTTTGTTTTCGTCAAGAAGGTCGGCGTATCTTTCACACTCTTCTTCTACGTTTGGGTTTGCTCCGTTTATCGGGTAAAACTTTTTAATCTTAAAATTATCAACCACTTTGTTCTTTACAAAACCAGCAAACGACTCTTTCTTATCCATCGAAAGCCCTACGTACTCGTCCATGTGGAAAACGTTGATTCTATCCCACTCAATATCCTTATATCCTTTGATTGACTCCAAAAAGTCGTTTTGCGAAGGTGCTGCCGCGAAGATTATATTCAAACAGTCTTTCGTTTTTAATTTTGACTTGACTGCTTCGTAAAATTGTTTCGCTGCCGCTTTGCCCATTTCTTCTCTATTATCATAAACGCTTACGGCTAATTTTTCTACGTTAAACTCTATCATCAGCAAACTTTACTCCATGATTCATTCTATTTTGCATATTAATTGTACTATACACTTTTCGTTATGTAAATATCTAAAAACGCTAAAAACATTACAAAAAATGCTTTACATCGCGTATCTAATAATGTATAATAGCGTTATGAAAGAATTTAGAATTGAAAATGAAGATATTATTTACACCATTTGCGAGTATAGCAAAATGGATAATGAAAAACTAAAAAAGCACATGCACCCTTTTTACGAAATCCTTTATCTTTTAGACGGCGAAATTACTTATATCGTTGAAGATAAAGAATTTAACGTTAAAAAAGGCGAATTGCTTATTATCGATAGCGCTAAGTTTCACTTCGTGAAAGAAATTATTACTCCGCCCTACAAAAGAATTTGCTTTGAATTCTTAAACGGGTTCGTTGGCGACGATAAACTAATTTCGGATATTTTTGCTAAAACTCCGCATTTTATTTTGCCTACTAATTCGCCTATCCCTGAATTGCTTAAACTTATTGAACGTTCTGACCCGTCGCTACCTACCGATTACCACAAATCTCTTTATCAAAGTTCCTTAAAGTTGATTCTATTATCTCTTTTGGGGTTAAACAGTTCGTCTGATTCTTCTAAAAAAAGTTTGTCAAAAGCGTGCTCTGAAATCTTAACCTACATAAACGAAAACGTTACTAGCATTAATAGCATTGACCAAATTGCTAATAACTTTTTCTATTCTAAATCGTATATTTCACACGTTTTTAAGCAAGAAATGCAAGTTGGAATCATGCAGTATATTCGCAATAAGAAAATTCTTCTTGCCGATAAACTCATTAAGTTAGGTTACCGCCCCACCGACGTCGTTCAAATGTGCGGTTACGAAAATTACATTTCTTTTTACCGCTCTTATATTAGTTTTTTTAATAGACCACCGTCTTCGTCTAAACAAAAAACCGCCAAGAAAAAGTAAAAAATTTTTCGCTAAAATTACAAAAAACGTTTGCTTTTAGTTTTTTCCTTGTGTATAATCAAAAAAAATATAACCACGAAATCGGAGAGTTAATATGAAAAAGAATTACGACGTTGCCGCCTACGTTTGGCCGTCTTACACAGGCGACGATATTAGGGCTAGGCTTTTTTGGAGCGAAGGTTACGGCGAATGGCAAACCGTCAATAACGTAAAGAAAAACAGCGTGAATAAACCTAAAGATTACGTTTGGAATAGAAGACCACTTTGGGGTTACGTTAACGAAGCAAATCCCGACGTTATGGAAATGCAAATTAATTGTGCGTATAACCACGGCGTAAACGTTTTTATTTACGACTGGTACTGGTATGACAATGCGCCCTTTCTCGAAGGTTGTCTTAACGACGGTTATCTCAAAGCGAAAAATAACGACCTTGTGAAATTTTATATTATGTGGGCAAACCACAACGCTACTCACGTTTGGAGCATTGACCATTCCGACGAGTATATGAGACAAACGCTTTGGAAAGGCGACGTTTCTTTCGATGCGTTCAAGGTTATCGTTGAACGTTGGATTGAAAAATACTTCTCTCACCCTTCGTATTATAAAATTGACGGTAAACCCGTACTTTCTATTTATAGCATCACAAACTTCTTGAAAAGTTTCGGCGGAATTGACGGCGCGAGCCAAGCGATTGCGTATTTTAGAAACGAAGTTAAAAAAGCAGGTTTTGAAGGGCTACACCTTCAATTAATTCACAACGCTTTTGAAATGTTTGATTTCGACGGAAAGTTCGCTGGCACCGCTCTCGACGCTTATGAACTTCTCGACTTCGATAGCGTTACCCACTACAATATGGGCACGCAAAAAGAAAGAAATCAAGACTACTCGAAAATTATTGAAATTCATAAAAAAAGTTATGATGAAATGGATAAAAGGGGCATCAAATACTTCCCACAAGTTTCGGTTGGTTGGGACCCGAATCCAAGATATCGTGAATTCCAACCTTGCATAATGACGGGCAACACCCCCGAAAACGTAAAAAAAGCTTTCGTTCAAGCAAAAGAATATATCGATAGTCATAATCTACCCGTCCCACTCGTCACAATTAATAGTTGGAACGAATGGACTGAAACTAGTTATCTTCAACCCGATAACGTTTACGGTTACGGATATCTAGAAGCAATAAAAGACGTGTTTTTGAAAAAATAACGAATATTAAATAGTCTTTCTAATATTTTTTACACAACAAAAAAGAGCAAACACAATTTCGTGCTTGCTCTTTTCTTTTCACTTGTTAAATTATAACGTTTTTCACGTTCATATGTTTATCTAAAACGACGAAGTTTGCAACGTAACCTTTTTCGATACTGCCACGCTTTTCTTTTAATAACTCTGCAGGATTTTTTGTAAATGCGTTTATTGCGTCTTTAATATTTATTCCCGCTTGCACGCACGTTTTAACTAACCTTACGCCACTTGCTATGCTACCTGCAAACGCACTTCTATCCAACAACTTGCATACGCCGTCTTCTATTATACACTTGACGTTTCCAACTGACGAATATTTTTCGTTACTACCTGCAACCTTTAACGAATCACTAACTAAAATTATTTTGTCCTTTTTCTTTAACTTGAATATTAATTGCAACAATTCGTAAGGCAAGTGCATTCCGTCCGCAATTATCTCAATATACATATCATCCCAAAGATAACCGCACTCTAAAACGCCGAGTTTTCTCATACCGAATTCTCTAGTTATAGTTGATGTGCAAGAATAAAAATGAGTGATTAGATTGCAACCGTTTTCTTTTGCGATTAGCATATCGGAATATTTGGCATCCGTATGCCCAGCGGACGATATTACGCCCTTTTCATTTAAATATTTGCAAAACTTTGCATCCGCATCTCGCTCTGGCGCATAGTCCCAACGCTTAATAACGTCACCGTATTTTTCAAGAATTTCTTTATAGTCGCTTTCTATCGGCTCGGTAATCAAACTTTTTTCTTGCGCACCGCTTTGCGCTTGCGATAAATACGGTCCTTCAAGGTGCGCACCCAAGATAAGTTTGCCATACACGGGGTCTTGCATAGCCACTTTAATATTTTCTAACCCTGATAATATTTTTTCTTTCGTTGAAGAAGTTATCGTGGGCATTATCGCCGTTACCCCGTTTGATAGATGGTATTTCACCGCTTGTAAAATTTGCTCGGGCGTGCCGTCGGCAAAATCGACGTTAACCGCACCGTGGGTGTGTATATCAATAAAGCCCGGAACTATATAATCATCGCCAAAGTCTTCAACTTGCTCACACTCTAAATCCCCATCGGTTATTTGTTCTATTATTCCACAGTCGTAATATACGCTTGCCTTTTGAAATTTTCCGTCAATAAAAACGTTATTCCCTTTTATTATTTTCATTTTTCAACCCTTTTTATTATTTCCGTAAGATTTTTATGCGCGTAAGTAAACGCTTCTTTGTCGTCCTTAAACGCACGCCCTTTCTTCAAGTCGTGCGTAGCAAGTGAATTTAGCCCTACGAAATCTACCAAATGTGGCTCTAACGACACGAAAATTTGCCTGTTGCCATTTTCGTTTTTGAAAGTCGTTAAAATATTTTCAATTTGTGCATCGCCTTCGCCACACGGAACTATCGTGCCGTCTTTAAACGCGTCTTTAACGTGAAAATACTCAACGTATTCTTTCAATAAATCATACGCTTTTTTCGGGTCGTATCCACCGAGTAAAAAATTACCCATATCAAAAACACAGCGCAACTTTCCACCAAAGCCACTCAATAATTCGTAACATTGTTCGGGTGACTGTCCGTATAGACCTTCTTCGTTTTCGTGGCAAAGTTTAACGCCGTAACCGTCCGCCATTGAAATTAATTTTTCTAATCTTTCTCTTACGCTTTCTATGCAATCTTTTCTTTCTTTTCCGTTCAAATAAAAACTAAAAATTCTTACGCAAGTGCAGTTTAATTTTTTCGCAATCTTAAACACGTTTTCAGCAAGTTTTAAATGCTCTAAAAAATCGTCTTCTAAACTTACTTTCCCCAAAGGCGAGCCGATAGCGGACACTTTTAGCCCTGCATCGTCTAATTTTTTCTTAACGATATCAACTTGCTTTTCGTTTAGTTTTGAAACGTTTTCCCCGTCAATAAACCTCAACTCAATATTTTTAATTCCTAACAAGTTAAAGCCGTTCAACTGCTCATCAAAACTTGCAGAATATTCGTCTGCAAAACCACTTAATAAAAAAGACATATTTACTCCTTGCATTCTTTCTATATTAATTATAACACAAGATGCCGTTTTGTCAATTTCGCTAAATGCTACAAACTTTTCATTTAATGCTTTTACATTTCACTTTTACAACCCCTCTTGTGTTTACAGTCAAAACGTTGTGCCCCGTTTCACCAAAAACCACTTTTAATAAAAAATAACCTAACCCGTACTTCAATTACGGATTAGGTTACATTTTGCGAAAAATAATAATTGCTTTCTAAATTCTTGTTTTAATTTTCTCTATTATCTTCCTAGAAAATCTTCTGCGCATTTCTTCAAAAAACTCGTTATTCAAATCTAATGTATGCTTACCCAATTGTTTGAAAATAATTTGTTTGTATAGTTTCTTGCTTGTTGTAAATTCATATTACCTCTTATGCTTGAATTGTAATACTAAATTTACAAAAGTCAATGACTATATAACAAAATAAAAACCTAACTTGAACGATGTTCAAGTTAGGTCTCTAATGCGAAAGAGCGACTAAAAGGTGCGTAAAATTGGGTAAGAACGACTAAAAGTACACCATTTTAATTACAATATTCATTTACATGTTACATAAAAAGTCAAATAAATTTATTTCGCCATCTTGAAATATGATATATCTTTTCTAAATCTTCATACTCCATATCATATGCCGAAACAGCATCACCTTAAAATATTTCTTTATAATACATAAATTGCTCTATACTGCCATTAAACTTAATGGTTAATTAACTCTTTTGCGCTTGATAATAAGCCATACAAAAAGTGCGATATTGCCTAAAACTGCAACACTTGCAATAACTGTTGGTAAAACTTTTGCGTTTGATTCCGCTTTCTCAATTTCCGCACGAAGTTTAGCAATTTCTTCCTCTAAAGCATCTGCGTTTGCCTTATCACCTGCGAGAATTAGTTCAACAATTTCCGCTTTAGTATTCGTGATTAGCGTAGTTAATTCTTCTTTTAAGGCGCTATCGGCAGAAACGTAATCGTTGCTTAATTCTTGCAAGATATCGATAGCCGATTCAACTTCATTAAATTTAGCGGTAACAGTAGCAGTATCTGCCTTTAACGCTATCGCCGAGTTGAGTTCGGCTTTTACAGTATTTACTAAATTTTCAGCAGCGATAATAGCGTCACTCTTTGCAGCTGCTATTGCAATAGTAAGTTCGGTTACTTTGCCGTCGGTGTAGTCTTTAGCAATGTTTTCAGCCGTTGTGATAGCAGAG
>JAZRNE010000023.1:0-20793 GCA_045648045.1 Christensenellaceae bacterium | reverse complement strand
TGCGTTCTAATTTCAAATTGTTCACGTGAATCTTTATATTTGTGTGGTGAACGAAGAATAGTAACGATTTCTTTTTCGGTGGGTAGCGGAATAGGACCGCTGATTTTTGCACCAGACTTCTTCATCGTTTCAACGATTTTGCTTGCAGCTTGGTCTAACATTTCCGTGTCGTAAGACATAAGCTTAATTCTGATTTTTTGACTTGCCATTTTTGTTTTCTCCTTTTTTACCTAACTTTACTGTGTGTGCTGTAAACTCTGCCGTGTGTGTCAAATCTTAGTAATAAAAAAATCATTCGCCGATACTTAACTTATTTTAAGTCGCTGCGAATGACTTTACTAATTCTATTGAAGTTAGTCGCAGGGATCTAGCCCCCACACTTGTCAACGGAAATTATCTATCGTTTTAGGTACGATTTAAGTAACTTCCCGCATCAACCCAGATTACACAGCCTATACATTATATTATATCATTTCAATAATGTCAACTATTTTCACTAGGTTTTTTATGTTTTTCAAAAAAAATTTTTTATGGCAAAAAGTGTAGATTTTTACTAAACTTTTTGCCATTTTGCTATGCAATATTCTTTTTTATAAGCGTTGGTTTTGATTCGCCTTTTACAACGTTTTCATCCACCACTACTTTTTTAATATCGTTTTCCGACGGCAAATCGTACATAGTATCAATCATGAGATTTTCTAAAATAGTACGAAGCCCCCTAGCCCCCGTTTTTAACTCAATCGCTTTTTTAGCAACGGCACTAACGGCGTCGTCAGTAATTTCAAGTTCAACGTTATCAAGCCCAAACAATTTCTTATACTGTTTAACTAGCGCGTTTTTAGGTTCGGTAAGAATATTAACGAGAGCCTTTTCATCAAGCGGGTGTAAGCCGACGGTTATAGGAATTCTACCTACAAATTCGGGAATTAAACCGTATTTGATAAGGTCTTGCGGTTGAACGTCACGAATCATATCACTACTCTTATCGCTAACTTTATTTACGTTAGCAATAAAACCAAGCGCATTAGTCCCCTTTCTCTTCGTTATAATTTCTTCAAGCCCAACGAACGCACCGCCACAAATAAACAATATATTAGTAGTATCGAGTTTAATGCATTCTTGTTGGGGATGTTTTCTTCCGCCTTGAGGGGGAACGTTTGCAACCGTTCCTTCGATAATCTTCAACAACGCTTGTTGCACGCCTTCACCCGAAACGTCCCTTGTTATTGAAACGTTTTCGCCTTTTCTTGCAATCTTATCTATTTCATCAATATAAACTATACCGCGTTGTGCTTTTTCAATATCAAAATCAGCGCTTTGAATAAGTTTTAACAAGATATTTTCAACGTCTTCACCAACGTAACCTGCTTCAGTTAAAGTGGTTGCGTCAGCAACGGCAAATGGAACGTCTAAAATTTTAGCAAGTGTTCTTGCAAGCAAGGTTTTTCCGCTACCCGTAGGGCCGAGAACTAAGATATTGCTTTTATCTAATTCAACTTCGTCAGACTTTTTTGCAACTGCATTAATCCTTTTATAGTGATTATAAACTGCCACCGATAAAACCTTTTTTGCTTCGTCTTGCCCAACGATATACTCGTCAAGTTTAGCCTTAATTTCAGCCGGACGCAATAATTCAACCGTATCGTTAGACACGTCTTTTGCTTGGTCTTCCTTCATAACTTCACGACAAACGTCAACGCATTCATCGCAAATATAAATACCGTTTGGCCCCGCAATCAGTCTATTAGTGAGTTCCTTTGGTTTACCGCAAAAGGAACAAAATAATTGTTCGTTATCTTTCATAATTCTCCAAAAGTTACGGACGCTTTACGATAACTTCGTCAATAAGTCCGTATTCCTTAGCATCTTCTGCCGATAAATAATTATCTCTATCGGTATCTTTTTCCACTTGTTCGTAAGGTTTTCCGCTATTTTTTGCAAGAATAGTGTTCAAGCGGTGTTTCGTTTTAATTATGTGGTCGGCTTGAATCTTAATATCGCTTGCTTGACCTTGTGCGCCACCCAAAGGTTGGTGAATCATAATTTCACTATTTGGAAGGGCGTATCTTTTGCCCTTTGCCCCACTAGACAAAAGGAAAGCCCCCATACTTGCAGCAAGCCCGATACAAATAGTGCTAACGTCACACTTAATATAATTCATAGTATCGTAAATAGCCATACCCGCAGTTACGCTACCGCCTGGGCTATTAATGTAAAGACAAATATCTTTGTTCGGGTCTTTACTTTCAAGGAAAATAAGTTGCGCAACCACTGCGTCTGCCACAGCGTCGTTAATTTCACCAGTAAGGAATATAACCCTATCTTCTAAAAGCCTAGAATATATATCGTAACTTCTTTCACCTTTACCCGTATTATCAATAACGTAAGGCACTACGGTATTTTTTATCATAATTAATCTCCGCAAAAAAATTCTATAAAGTTTGCAAAACCGCAGAAGGGCTTTTTCCGCCTGCGGTGTTTGCTTTTGTCAAAATTATTTATTTATTTTTGTTTATAAGGCGATTGGTGCACACACCGCCGTTTACTAGTTATTAATAAACGGATTAGAAACAAGTTGGGCTAGGCTCGCGATGCGTTTTGAATGAAATTGACCGTCTGGTCATTGAAGTCAAAACGCAAAACAGTAACAACGCCCAACGACGTTTATAAGACGTTTATACTTATTTTTCGATTTCGTTATTAGCCTTTAAGAAGTCGAAGAATTTCTTAATAACAATTTCGTTCTTGATATAATCAAGTTGACGTGCTTGCATATTCTTCTTAACGTCGGGTGCGGGTTTGTTTTGTGCTTTTGCCATTTCTTCAACACGCGCTTCAACGTCTTCGTCGGTTGCAACGATTTCTTCACGTTCGATAATACCTTCGATAACGAGTTGTGATTTAACGAGTTCAGCCGCTTGTTCAGCATAACCCTTTCTAAAATCTTCCATACTCTTATCCATATATTTAAGGTAATCTTCAAGTTTCAAACCTTGGTAAGCAAGACGGTATTCCATTTCTTGAACCATACGGTCGATTTGATTTTCAATAAGAGCGTCGGGGATTTCAACGTCAGAAGTTTCAGCAATCTTCTTAACCATTTCGTCTTCGAGTTCGCGTTCTGCTCTATCAGCGTTTTGCTTTTCAAGTCTTTCACGAGTTTCGCTCTTATATGCGTCCACGCTTTCAGCGCCAACAGCATCTTTAATGAATTCGTCGTTGAGTTCAGGAAGTTCTTTAACTTTGATTTCGTGAAGTTTGATTGCAAATACTGCGTCTTTACCTTTAAGGTTTTCAGCGTGATATTCGTCGGGGAACTTAACGTTGATATCTCTATCTTCGCCTATCTTCATACCGATAACTTGTTCTTCAAAACCGGGAATGAAAGTTTTGCTACCGATAACGAGAGTTTGCTTTTCAGCCGTGCCACCGTCAAACTTAACGCCGTCAACACTACCAGAGTAGTCGATAATAACGGTATCGCCGTCTTTAACTTCTCTATCGGTTACTTCTACCATACGAGAGTTGCGTTCTTGTAGACGTTTAAGTTCTTCTTCAACGTCTTCATCTTTTACATTATACTCGTTCTTCTTGAATTTTATACCCTTATAAGCGCCGAAAACAACTTCGGGTTTAACGGGAACGATTGCAATCATAGTGATACCCTTTGCGCTGATATCTTTAATGTCGAGTTCAGGGGCAGCAACTGCAAAAATAGAAGTTTCTTTTTCAAGAACTTCAGAATAGTATTTGGGGAATGCTTGGTTGATTGCTTCTTCGTAGAAAACGCCTTCACCATACGCGCTTTCAAGAACCTTCTTGGGAACTTTACCCTTTCTAAAACCAGGCATTGAATATCTACCCTTAGTCTTTTCGTAAGCGCCGTCAATAGCCGCTTGCCATTCTTTAGCATCAAGTTTAATAGTAACTTTTACAGTGCTCTTTTTACCTTTTTCAAAAGTGTACTTCATAATATTCTCCTAGAAAATTATATACATTATATTAAATCTTATTAATTTTATCATAAGTGAAACTAAAAGGCAAGGTTTTTCAATACGATTTTAAATGGTTTTAAAAAATTCGGCACGTTTTTCAGGCGTTACCATAACCGACTTGAAATTATCGTAAACACAAAAACCCGGTTTTGATTTAGGAGGTTTTTTAACGTGCTTTTTAAGGGCATAAACAATTTCGGTCTTTCCACCGTCACGCCCTTTTGAATAATAAGCACAAATTTCGCAAGCAATTAAAATAACTTTTTCGGGGACTACTTTCCCACACGCACTTATAACGACGTGCGACGAGTGATAATCTTTCGCGTGAACCCACACGTCTTCGGGGTGCGCAGTAAAGGTAAGTTTATCGTTTTCGGCATTATTTCTTCCTGCACGAACAACGAAATTATCAATAAAATACTCCCTACAAAAAGTTTCGTTTTTCTTCTTTGTATCAGTCACCTTATTCGGCGCAATAAGCCCCGCGTTTTCAAGTTCTTTTTCAACCAACAAAAGGTCATCAAATTCTTCCGAGAGAACCAATTCGTCAAGAACGCTTAAATAGTAATTAAGTTCGCTTTCCGCTTGCTCTCTTTGCGGTTTAAGTGCCGTTAGCGTGCGTTTTTGCTTATTATACCTTTTATAAAAGTTCTCCGCGTTTTTTGCGATTGAAAGCCTTGAATCAAGCACAATTTTAAGCGTTGTGCCATCGTAATAATTATCCACTTCACACTCGGCTTGTCCGTCTTTTAATCGGTATATATTTGATAGCAAAAGTTCGCCTTTTAACTTATTCTCTTCACAAGTCAAAGCGTCGCGCTCTTTCGCCGTGATTGCGGTTAGTTTTTTCTTGCACTTTTTAATAGCCGTGTTTATAATAGCGTTCAACCTTTCACGCTTTGAAAGGAATTTTTTATGGTTATCTTTTTGAGTAAAATAATCGTCTTCCGCCAAATATAAATATTCGTAAAATTCCTTTTCACCCACGACGCTTTTATACGGAAAAACACAAACGTCTTTAACCATATTTTGGTCGTATATCACACACGGATTTTTTTGCGTATTATATAAAAATTGGTTTAAGAATTCAAACAATTTTTCGGCTCTTTCAAGTCCGAAAAGCGTGGCGTTTTTACTTAAAAAATCACTTGCGATTTCTTGTGCGGTAGACTGCGCAACGCCTTGAACGTTTTGACAAATTTTCGACGCAATTTCACAATCTTTTACACCGTTAAAACATTCGATTAAAGATTTATCTTCAGGTAGTTTTTTATCGCCAACGGGCGGAAAAACGTAAGGCCTTCCAACTATCAACGGGCGTACGCCGTCGTCAAACATATTAATTCCGCGATTCCCACCCAAAACCTTACCGTTTTCAGTTAAAATGATATTGCTATATCGCCCCATCAATTCGACGTAAAGCGTCTTTTTGATGGAATCAAAAAATTCGCCTGACGACAAAAAATCAATTTTTACAATTCTATCAAACCCAACTAAACTTACACCTAAAACAGTTGCCGATAACAAGTGTTTACGCATAAGCATGCAAAAGTTAGGGGCAGTTAACGGACTTTCCTTATCAGCCTTAACCATGCCCATTCTAGGCGACGCAGGGTTGACTGACAGTAAAAGTTTTTCCGTTTTTTTGCCCGTATAAATGGTAAAAATTATTTCGTCATTCGACGGTTGCGTTATTCTATTGACCTTGCCACCTTTAAAGATTTCATCAAACTCTAAACAAAGGTAGCGTAGCGTAAAAGCGTCTTGTGGCATATATTTCCTTTAATTAATCGTAAACTTTTTTCCATTTAAATAATACAGCGGACTTTGCTCGTCAAAAGCAAGCGTCAACGAATACGCCGTAAGTTTTTGAGCACTAATTTTTTCTTTACGGTTAAACTCAAAATCGCCGTATTTTGTATCCCCAACGATAGGGTGACCTACGTGCGCAAGATGCGCTCTAATTTGGTGCGTTTTGCCCGTGTATAGCGTAACTTCTAATAGACTTTTATCGCCAAACGTTTCAAGCAGTTTATACCCCGTTTTTATTTTCACGGAATTTTGTGCGGGGGCATCGTAAATTTTTACTTTTGCACTTTCCGCATCCTTTACCAAATACGCAGTTAATTCTGCTTGCTTTCGTTTAGGAACGCCTTTTACTATTGCGTGATACTTTTTATCAAACGTTCTATTTTTAAAGCCAAAAAGCAACTGTTCTTCACTTTCATTATTGAGCGCTAAAATCATTATACCGTCAGTATTCCTATCTAGTCTATGAATAAAGCGCGCGTTATTATATTGTTTAACTATATCTTCATACACCGATTCCGACGTAAAGCCACTTTTTTTGTTGACAATTAAAACGTTTTCATCTACGAAAACGACTGTAAACTTTGTAGCCACGAGCGGAACGTAATAAATTTCAACCTTGTCGCCAACTTGCAACAAAACGTCTTCACTAATGCGTTTGCCGTTAACTTTCACGTCCTTTTTGCGAAGAGCACGGTTAAATGCCGAATATGACAAATCTTCAATTTTATCAAGCGCAAGTTTTGAAACCTTGCGACTTTTATCTGCAATAAAACTTTTCATAACTTACAAAACGGGACTTCGAATTACCGAAGTCCCGCATAAAACAATTTAATTAGTTTTCTTCTACTTTTTCATCTTTGGGTTTGATGCAAAGAAGAACGATAATTCCTGCCAAGCAAAGCGTGCCAACCGACAAGAACACAACCGACCAAACGTTATCTTTAAGCCAAGTGCTAGGAACTTTAACCTTTGCAGGGTCTGCGGTTACGCGTATAACTGAGAACGATTCAGCAGTTCTTGTAGTATATTCAGAAGACGCGTTACAAACGATTGCGTACGAACCGAATTTATTAGGCGTAAAGGTTAACTTGCCGTTATAGTTAATAGTCTTTATAGCATCGTAATCATAGCCGTCTTTATCGTAATCTTCATCAGTTACGCTTGACGCTTTGGGGATTTTAACCCAGTCCGAACCTTCTTTTGTAAAGTCATCAACGTCAGTTACGGTAGCATCAGCTTTAGAGTTATAATATAGAGCGTATTCAGTCTTAAAACCTTCGCCTTCAACCTTAATGTTTGATACGGTACAACTTACGCCCCTATACGCATCAACTTTAGCAGAAGTCGTTTCAATAGACATCGTAGCGTCGTCGGCAATATCGAATGAGAAAATGTAGCCTTTTTCTTCAACATCATCCCAATATTTACCATAAGTAACGTCGTTACCGTCAACTTTCATAAAGTCTTCTTCTTTCATTTCGTTTTTACCGTCAGAGAAAACAACGAAGAAAGAATACGTGCCTGCTTTATCAATTTTGAAACTCATATTGCTTGACGTGCTAGACGTAGTAGGCGTTCTATAATATACGGTAGTTTTCAAGTCACTATAAGGCAACACGGCATCACTTACTAAATCTTCCATAGAAGGGATTTCAAGTGTTGCACCAAGATATATACTCTTGCCATCCTTTGTATACGCTTGCTTTAAAGCAAACTTAAAAGCTTCAACCGCATCAATAACATCATTGTAAGTTTTATATTCAGGAGGATTTGTATCATTACCATCAACAACATTCACCTTAATACTTTCAAGGTCTACTACTGTTTCACCATCTTTATAAACCAAAACAATATTCTTTTCTCCTGCAGTTCTAAAAGCAATCCAAGTAGGCGTATCGTCACCTTTGTTGAGAACAACGTCGTCACTAGCGGTATTTCCGATATAAACGTCGTTAGCATTTACGCCACCTAATACTGAATACACTTTGAAAGAAAGAGTTTTGCTTGCATTTACTTTAAACACAGGTGTACTTCTTGAATAAACTTCATCACCGAGTGCCACACGTGGTAACGCAGGTGTAAGTTTATCTTCAGCAACTGCGAAAGTTTGTATATATTTATTAGTACTTGCATCGTTCCCTGCTTCTGCTTTTTGGTTTACGTAATTAATTTTGAAAGTTCCTTCGCCTTCAAAAACGAAAGACAATTTTGCGCCAACCATACCAACGGGTTTAACTTGCTTTTCTTTCATTTGACCATTAACAGTAAGTTTTCCGGCATCGTTTATTCCGTCGCCAACGCTTATTGCGACTTCTGTAGTGCCGGTAACCACGAATTCGCTTGTAACGTCTTTAACAAGTTTATCATCAACCACGTTGCCGTTGATATAGTAAGCATCGGTAACCAACTTAAGCGTAACTTTAGTAATACCTGCACCGATAGTAATACCCATCTTGAAATCGTTAATCATAAGTTCGTTATCAAATTTGAGTTCGTCGCCATTTTTAACGGTTGCAACTAACGCACCTCCGGAAAACTCAAGCGAGTCAACACCCGAAAAACATCCTAGCGCAGAATCTTTATCTATGGTATTTTCGGTGTTATCCGCTTTAACGCCAACAGACGCAAAAGAACAAACCGCAGCAACCATTGCCATAATGAATGTTGTTAGTAATAAAATAATTTTGTAAGTTTTTGAACGTATCATATTAGCCGTAGCTCCTTGTCATACACTGCATCTACCATATTTTACACGAATTTAAAACTTTTGTCAATCCACTTTCGTGTTTTTTTTAAAATAATATTATATAAATATAACAAATTTACGTTTTTTTTGCTTTTCCTTTTGTGAACGGTAAATTTTGGGCATCAAATTTTCATATAATACATAAGAATACTTTTTTAGGCAAACACAAATGATTTACTTTTTACTATTAACAGCCTTTACCGTGAGCATAGATTCGCTAGTGTGCGGATTCTCACTCTCGCTCAATTCAAAGAAAAAACTACCCGTTATTTTGGGGATTGCTTTGACCGTTTTTATTATGTGTTTAATCACTAATTACGGCACTCTTTTATTTAGCGATATATTAAACGAAAAAACCGCTAGTTTAGGCGGTTTAATTTTAATTGCCGTCGGTTTTTACAACTTGATAAAAAAAGAAAATAAACAAAACTATTCTAGCAAAACGATTATTCAAATAATGAGTACGGGGATTGCAGTAGGGCTTGACGGCGCTCTTGCAAACTTGTCACTTTCTCTTATGGGCTTAAATTACTTTTTCGTACCCGTTACTATAGCAGTTATGCACGCGCTTATGATTGCTTTGGGCACGGCTTTATCTAGTGCGCCGTTTATAAAAAACTTTGCAAAAATCGAGTTTTTGCCCCCGCTTATACTAATACTTTTAGGGGCATATAAACTGCTCGGTTTATTTATATAAAAAGCCACGCTTTCTGCGTGGCTTTTTTCTAATTATAGACTAGGTTTAATAATAGTAACCGTTCTTTCTGTATCAAACAAACTCCAAGGCATATTTTCCTTTGGTGGTTGAACTCTAAACACCATTCTTTCTTTACTTACGGGGTGCGTAAACGAAAGGTAATACGCCCAAAGCGCAAGGTAACCTTTTTTAGCCTTTTCCCCACCGTAACGCATATCGCCGTAAACGGGCGTGCCGATTGAACTCATTTGCACGCGGATTTGATGGCTTCTACCCGTATGCAACCTAATATCAGCGAGCGAAAGCCCGTCCTTTTGGTCAACTATTTGATATTCAAGTTCGGCAAACTTTGCACCTGTAACGGTAGGCGGACAAACGTAAACCATATTGTTTACGGCGTTCTTTTTCATATAATGCGTAAGCGTTGCCTTTTCTTCTTTCGGAACACCAACGAGAGTTGCAAAATATCTTTTTTCAAAATCGCCGTCACGCATTTGTTCAGATAGCCTTGCAGCGGCCTTTGAACTTTTTGCAAACACCATAACGCCACCGGTAGGTCTATCAAGCCTATGCACTAAACCCAAATAAACGTTGCCTTGCTTGTTATAGGTAACCCTAATGTATTCTTTTATCATTGAAAGCATATCTAAATCTTTGCTTTCGTCTTCGCACGAAGGAATATTTTGTGGTTTTAAAACCACTATAATATGATTATCTTCGTGAAGTATTACTAAATCTTCCATATTAAATACCGTTTATCCAAATCCCACTATTTCCGCAAGGCAATATTACGCCTTCTTCTTCAGTTTTGAGCCCAACTTCGTAAGCGTCGATTTTTCCGCCCCTACCTTTCGCAACCGTCAGTTGCAAAATATTCTTCAATACTTGCGGTTGCAACCCCGTAGTATAACTGTTTATTAAGAAGAAAAGCGGATTATCACTCAACACCTTCGTGCACAAATCAACTAATGAAAACAACTCGTTTTCTAGTTTCCACATTTCACCGTTAGGTCCTCTACCGTAACTTGGCGGGTCCATAATAACCGCGTCGTAAGTTCTACCACGGCGAATTTCACGCTCAACGAACTTTTTACAATCGTCTATTATGTATCTAACTTTTCCGTCGCCAACGTTAGACAGCCTAACGTTCTCGCCAGCACGTTCAACCATACCCTTTGCCGCATCTACGTGGCACACCTTCGCACCCGCCTTAGCGCACGCTACGGTCGCCCCACCCGTATAAGCGAACAAGTTAAGAACGTTGATTTCTCTACCCGAATTTTTAATGAGTTCGGTCATTAAATCCCAGTTAACCGCTTGTTCAGGGAATAGCCCCGTATGCTTAAAGCCCATAGGCTTAATCTTAAACTTCAAGTCCTTATAAGAAACCGTCCATTCGTCGGGCATTTTACCTTTAATAAGCCATCTGCCACCGCCAGTTTCGCTACGAACGTATTTTGCAGACAAGCCTTTATACCCGTCAAGGTCAACGCTAGGCTTCCAAATAACTTGCGGGTCGGGACGGAGCAAAGTCACCCCACCCCAACGCTCTAATTTATATCCGTTACCGGTTGCGATAACCGAATAATCTTTCCAGTCAGCCGCTCTCATTATTTTTGAACCTTATTAATTATCACCGTGCAAACCGCACCGTTAATATCAAGTTCTTTCTTAAATCCGTCAACTTCGCCTTCAACGATAGCGTCGGCAAGAACGACGCTTGCAATTTCGCCACTTGCCATTGCCTTTTTAATACCGTCGTCAGCAGTTAAATAATTAACGGTAATTCTATCAACGACTTCAAAGCCGGCTTCTTTACGCATAGTTTGAATTCTAGAAATAAGTTCTCTAACAACGCCTTCCGCTTTAAGTTCTTCGGTTACGTTGGTATCCATAACTACGGTAATACCCTTATCACTTGCAGCGATAAAGCCTTCGGCACTATTTGTTGAAATAAGTAAATCGTCAAGAGCAAATTCAAATGCGTCGCCTTCAAATTCAGCCTTGTAAATTTCGCCAGCCTTAACGGTTGCAACGACTGCGTTAGCATCGCACACTTCAAAGAACTTTCTAACCTTGCCGAGTTTTGCACCGTATTTAGGTCCGAGAGTTTTTAATTGCGGTTTAATGGTATAAGTTACGAAACGAGTTGCATCACGCAAGTATTCAACTTCTTTTACGTTAAGTTCGTCTTTTGCAATTTCCAAAAGCCCTTCGGTAAGTTCGGTTTTTCTTTCCGAGCAAACGAAAATCTTTTGCAAGGGTTGCCTATTCTTGATATTTGCGGTATTTCTACAAGACCTACCGAGAACTACGATATCAAGAACGTTTTGCATACCGTCTTCTAACGCTTTATCAATAGCCTTTTCATCAACTTTCGGGAATGCGCAAAGATGAACTGATTTAGGCGCATCCTTATAGAAGTTAGGCACTAAGTTTTGGTAAATTGATTCAGCCATAAAGGGTGTAAACGGAGCGGAAAGTTTTGCCATAGTTACGAGCACGGTGTAAAGCGTGGTGTAAGCGGCAATCTTATCGTCGTCCATATCGTGCCCCCAGTAGCGTTCTCTACCACGGCGAACGTACCAGTTAGACAAATCGTCGGTAAACGCTTGAAGCGCTCTTGCGCTATCAAAGATATTGTAAGAATTCAAACCGTCGTCAACCGTTTTAACGAGTGAGTTGAGTTTTGAAAGCACCCACTTATCCATAAGCGTAAGTTTGCAATCTTCAAGTTTATAGTTTGCAGGATTATATTTGTCGATATCCGCGTAAAGAACGAAGAATGCGTAAGTATTCCAAAGCGTGCCCATAAACTTTCTTTGCGCTTCGGATACGGCTTCTTCATAGAATCTTGACGGCAACCAAGGTGCTGAACCAGTATAGAAATACCACCTTACAGCGTCAGCGCCTTGTTTATCAAGAATAGTCCACGGGTCAACTACGTTGCCCTTATGCTTACTCATCTTGATACCGTTTTTATCGTTAACGTGCCCTAAAACTATACAGTTCTTAAACGGCGCTTTATCAAAGAGCAAGGTTGATATTGCAAGTAGCGTATAGAACCAACCACGAGTTTGGTCAACCGCTTCGCTGATAAAGTCCGCAGGGAAATGACTTTCAAAAAGTTCTTTGTTTTCAAACGGATAGTGGTATTGAGCAAAAGGCATTGAGCCAGAGTCAAACCAACAGTCGATAACTTCTTTTTCTCTAACGAAAGTTCCACCGCATTCACAAGCAAAGTTGCAATCGTCGATATACGGACGGTGAAGTTCAATATCGCCTTCTATACCGCATTTTTCTTTAAGTTCTTGTTTGCTACCGATAACGTGGATTTTACCACACTTATCACACACCCAAACGGGCAACGGCGTTCCCCAGTAACGTTCACGAGATAAGCCCCAGTCGATAACGTTTTCAAGGAAGTTACCCATACGACCGCTTTTAATAGTTTCAGGCATCCAGTTAACTGAATTGTTTGCTTCGATAAGCCTGTCCTTAACGGCGGTCATCTTGATAAACCAACTTGCTCTTGCATAATAGAGAAGCGGTGTATCACAACGCCAACAGAACGGATAACTATGTTCAAAAGGCAATTCCTTAAAGAGCAAACCGTTTTCCTTGAGCATTTTGATAACGATTTTATCAGCGTCTTTAACGAATTTACCGGCGAGAATATCCGTACATTCGCTCATATTCCCCCTATCGTCAACGAGTTTAACGAAAGGCAAGTTGTATTTTCTACCAACGTTTGCATCGTCTTCACCAAAAGCGGGAGCAATATGAACGATACCACTACCGTCGGTAAGAGTAACGTAACCGTCGCAAGTTACGTAGTACGCCTTTTCTTTGAAAGAGCCTACTGCGTAGTTAAATAACGGTTCGTATTCAGCGTATTCGTATTCGCTACCCTTTTTAACGCTGATTTTTTCAAAGTTTTCAAAAAGCGTGGAAACGAGTGCGTCCGCAAGAATATAGGTTGCCCCATCTTCAGCCTTAATTTCCGCATAATCTTCTTTCGGGTTCATACAGAGTGCAACGTTTGAAGGCAACGTCCAAGGCGTAGTCGTCCACGCAAGGAAATACGCGTTATCACGCCCTTTAATCTTAAAGCGCACGAAAATAGAAACGTCCTTTACGTCCTTATAGCCTTGCGCAACTTCGTGTGACGAAAGAGCAGTTCCGCAACGTGGGCAGTAAGGCACGATTTTATGACCTTTGTATAAAAGCCCTTTTTCGGCAATCGTTTTGATTGCCCACCAAACTGATTCAATGTAGTTATCGTCGTAAGTAACGTACGGGTTTTCCATATCTGCCCAGTAGCCTACGCGGTCGCTCATTTTTTCCCATTCGCCCTTATATTTCCAAACACTTTCTTTACACTTTTTGATAAAGGGTTCAATGCCGTATTTTTCAATTTCTTGTTTGCCGTCGATACCCAAAAGTTTTTCAACTTCTAGTTCTACGGGAAGACCGTGTGTATCCCACCCAGCCTTTCTCAAACAATGGTCACCTTTCATAACGTGATAACGCGGAATAATGTCTTTAATTACGCGCGTTAAAATATGCCCGATATGGGGCTTGCCGTTAGCGGTAGGCGGACCGTCGTAAAAAGTAAATTCACGACTGCCTTCGTTTGCGTTTACGTTTTGCTCGAAAATCTTATTTTCCTTCCAAAACTCTAATACTTCTTTTTCCCTATCAAGGAAGTTAAGCGTTGTGTCAACCTTTCTATACATATCGTTCACTCCAAGTTTATTGTCGAAAAATGTTATAGTAATACTTATACTTTATTAATTATAACTATAAACGGGTATTTTGTAAAGTTAATTTTATCAAAATTCAATAATTAATTAAATTTTGCTTGCCAAAACGTCATTTTTAAGTTAGAATATTATAGCCGTGCTATGTGGGGAGTTAGCGATGCCCTGTAATCCGCAATTCGCTTAGCGGAGCAGAAAGCCGTTTGAGGTCTTCGTCGTGGAAGGCCGCGCGTAATAAGGGGCGTTGATATCAAGGTCTTATGCAACGGACCCCCGCGAACCGTGTCAGGGTAGGAATACAGCAGCACTAAACGGTTAGGTTCGTGTGATATGAGGTTGCTTTGAAGGAGTTACCTGTTGCGCTTCCGCTTCGGCGGCGTCTATCGATAACGGATGCACGGTTTTTTTGAATATCCACCGATTAAAATTCGGTTTATAAATTTATTTCTGCCACCGGGTAGAATTAAAGCATTCGTTTGCAGTCGTTAGGTCTTTGAAGATACGCAAATTACGGATGCTTATTTTTTTAGGAGCACGCATGAAAAAGTTTAGTAATTACTTTACAAAATTCGAATTAACGCTATGGATTTTAGGGTCTATAATTATAGCGCTTTCTTTCTTTATTTTCGACGGTAGTAACCCACTCAATCTAATTTGCTCTCTTTTAGGCGCAACCGCTCTGATTTTTTGCGCAAAAGGCAATCCGATAGGCAACGCAATTATGATTGTTTTTAGCATTTTGTACGGAATTATTTCTTTAACTTTTAAGTATTACGGGGAAACGTTCACCTACTTTTTTATGACTTTGCCTACGTCTTTGGCGTGCTTGATTTCTTGGCTAAAAAATCCGTTTAACGGCAAAAAATCACAAGTAAAAATCGACGATCTAAAAACGATAAACGTTATTCAACTTGCCGTTTATTCTCTATTAATTACCACCGCGTTTTTCTTCGTTTTAAAAGCGCTAAACACCACGAACTTATTAGTTAGCACCATTTCAATCGCAACGAGTTTTTTCGCAGCGTTTTTAACTTATAAGCGCAGTCCATTCTTCGCGCTTGCCTACGCTGTAAACGATTTGGTTTTGATTATTTTGTGGGTTTACGCAAGTTGTTTCAACGCCGAATACGCATCGGTAGCCACTTGTTTTATAGTTTTTTTCGCAAACGATATTTACGGTTTTATCAACTGGTTAAAAATGAAAAAAAGGCAAAGCACCTAAACAGCAACACAAAAATTTCGATAAAGAAAATCCCTAGCCTTGAATTGCGGTTAGGGATTTTTTAAACTTTGCATTAAGAAACGCGCTAGAAAAATCTAATACATCTCCACCAAATAAAAAAGCACCCGACAAGGTGCTTTTCTATTTTGTGGACTTGGGCGTGTGTAATACGCACCGAGTACACCAAATATTGCTAGGGCTCCCAAAAATATTTTGCTTGTCAAAAGATTTTTGGGAAAAAGGAGAAGCAGGCTCATAGGTCAAGCCGTTGCAATAGCATCGGTGGACAAAATAGCCTTGCTTCGACGTGGTGGAGATGCGGGGACTTTCGCCTGTGCGACCTACCCGATAAACAGTGGATGTCCACTGTTTAGTCCTTCGGACAAATTGACTATCGTCAATTTTCTCCATATGCAAGCCCCCTTTCTCTTTGCAAACAAAAAAGCACCCGACAAGGTGCTTTTTTGTTTGGTGGAGATGCGGGGACTTGCACCCCGGTCTTAAACGCTTACAAAAAATTTTCTACATACTTATCCGACGCTTGGTTTTCGTGGTAAATTAGGTCGTCGGCGACCACGCTTTACCCTTTGATTTCAAAGTGCCGTAACAAAAGCGAAATCAAACCTTTGTTACCGTACCCCGTCTAATTGACGCTCTTTCCCCTTCCAACGGGCGAGAAAGAGAAGAACGTACGCTTAATTAAGCAGCGTATGCTAATTCGTTATTGTTAGCATTTAAATTTAAGTTCCGTTTTAACGAAGACGAGCCTTCGGTATGCTTATATTCCGTGCAAAATCGCCCAATCGAATCTATAACACCCCCGTGTTCGCCCAAAATTTTGGGCGTTGTGGCTGATTAAATTTCATCAAGTTCGTACGGCGTAAGTTGATATACGTAGTGGTTGAGCCAGTTCATATAAATTAAATTCGCAGTTGACACCCAACACATTTTAATTTCGCCGTGCGTGCCGTTGACGTAATAATTTTCAGGCGGAGCGATATCGAGCCCCTTGTCTAAATCGCGCTTATATTCAAGTTCCAAAGTGTCCCTATCGTATTCAGCGTGCCCCGTTATAAAGATAAATTTGTTATCCTTTGAACGGATTATAGACGCGCCTGCTTGTTTTGAAGACGCCAAAAGCACCAAATCTTTACAATTCTTAATATCTTCTTCGTATACGGTTGTATGACGCGAATGTGGCATAAAGAACCTATCGTCAGTTCCTTTTAGAAGCCTATCGTATTTAACCAACTTTTTGTGTTTATAAACGCCGAAAAGTTTTTGCGGTAAAATATGTTTTTCTATACCGTAATAATAATGTAACGCCGCTTGCGCACCCCAACAAATAAACAAAGTGCTCGTTACGTTAGTTCTTGCAAACTCTAAAATATCTTCAAGTTCTTTCCAGTATTTTACTTCGGTAAACTCAATTTCTTCTACGGGTGCACCCGTAATAATCATACCGTCAAACTTGCAATTTTTGATTTCTGAAAACGATTTGTAAAACTTATCAAGATGTTCCAAAGAGGTGTTTTTGCCAACGTACGTTTCCGTACTGATAAGCGTAATATTTACTTGTAACGGCGAATTTGAAAGCAAACGCATAAGTTGCGTTTCAGTTACAACTTTGGTTGGCATAAGATTTACTATTGCAATTTCTAGCGGGCGAATATCTTGTTGCATTGCCCTAGTTTCGTTCATTACGAAAATATTTTCTTCCTGCAAAACCTTTGCCGCAGGTATATCTTTAGGTACGATTATCGGCATAGCGACTCCCCCTTTCGTATTTTCTTAAATTTTTTCAAGTGCTTGTGCAATATCGTCAATTAAATCTTGTGCATTTTCTATACCACAAGAATATCTAATGAGTGTCGGCGGAATTCCTGCTGCTTCAAGTTGAGCGTCAGTCATTTGACGGTGCGTAGCGTTTGCAGGGTGCAAACAACAAGTTCTTGCGTCGGCAACGTGCGTTTCAATAGCAGCGACTTTTAAATTCTTCATGAATTTTTCCGCTTCTTTTCTACCGCCCTTAACAGAGAAACTGATTACACCGCAAGAGCCGTTAGGTAAATATTTTTGACCAAGTTCATAATATTTATCACCTTTAAGACCGCAATATCTTACCCATTCAATCTTATCGCTCGCTTGTAAAAATTCTGCAACCGCTTGCGCGTTTTCGCAATGGCGTTTCATTCTAACGTGCAAACTTTCAAGCCCCAAATTGATATAGAATGCATGTTGGGGTGACTGAATTGAACCAAAATCTCTCATTAACTGTGCGGTACATTTTGTTATAAACGCGCCTTCTTTTCCAAACTTATCAGCATAAACTATGCCGTGATAACTATCGTCGGGAGTAGTTAATCCGGGGAATTTATCAGCGTGAGCCTTCCAGTCAAACTTGCCCGCATCAATAATTGCACCGCCAACCGAAACGCCGTGACCGTCAATATACTTGGTAGTTGAGTGGGTTACGATATCTGCGCCCCATTCAATCGGTCTACAATTAACGGGCGTTGCAAAAGTGTTGTCAATGATAAAAGGAACGCCGTGTTCGTGTGCTACGCGAGCAAATAATTCAATATCCAAAACTGAACATGCGGGGTTTGCAATGGTCTCACCAAAAACCGCTTTGGTGTTAGGCTTAAACGCAGCGTTAAGTTCTTCTTCCGTGCAATCGGGCGAAATGAAAGTAAAATCAATACCCATCTTTTTCATAGTAACGGCAAAAAGGTTAAACGTTCCGCCGTAAATTGCCGAACTTGAAATAACGTGGTCTCCACAATTTGCAATATTAAAGATTGAATAGAAGTTTGCCGCTTGACCAGAAGAAGTCAACATTGCAGCCGAACCGCCTTCTAATTCGCAAAGTTTAGCAGCAACTAAGTCGTTAGTTGGGTTTTGAAGTCTAGTATAAAAATACCCGCTTGCTTCTAGGTCGAAAAGTTTACCCATATCTTCGCTAGTGTCGTACTTAAAAGTCGTGCTTTGATAGATAGGGATTTGTCTAGGTTCGCCGTTTTTTGGTGTATAACCACCTTGAACGCATACGGTTTCAATTCTTTTGTTATTTGCCATAATATGCTCCTTTAATCGTAAAAACGATAATTATCTATAATTTTTTATTTCTCTTTCTTTTTCTCTGTTAAGGTCTTTTTCCATAGTAGCACGCTTTTTATCGTAAACGTGCTTACCTTGGCAAACACCTAATTCCATTTTAATTAGCGCTTGCTTAAAATATAGTTTAAGCGGTACAAGCGTCAACCCTTTCTGTTCAATCTTTGCGCCTATTTTTAATATTTCGTGCGCGTGCAGTAAAAGCTTTCTATCTCTACGCGAATCTTTCGTATTAAACGCACCCGACTTGTCGTAAACGGCAATATGCATGTTTTTTATAAACGTTTCACCGTTTCTTATCATGCAAAAACTGTCTTTTAGATTGACGTTGCCTTGCCTTAAAGACTTAACTTCGCCACCGTCTAAAACGATGCCTGCCTCAATGCGCTCCAAAATAAAATATTCGTGACTTGCCGCGCGGTTAACGCAAATTACTTTTTCATCCATACTTAATTATTTTACTACATTTTACTAACTTTTGCAACGGTTTATTATATATTTACAAAGTGGGCTAACCAAAAATTTATTTGTTATCAATCATAATAAATTCCGCTCTACGCTCGCCAACGTTAACACCCGCAACTGTAACCCTAACTTTTTGACCGAGTTTATAAGACGTTTTACCGTCGGATAAGCAGTAGTTTTTTGCGTCGTATAAGTATTTTTTCTTTCCTTTAAGCGTTTCAATCTTTACAAGACCTTCAACACCTGAATACAGTTCAACGAAAACGCCAAAACCCATAACGCCACTAACGACCCCGTCAAATTCTTCGCCGACGAAATTACTAATATATAGCATTTTGTAATATTCGTCAACTGCCCTTTCCGCTTCGGTTGCATTCTTTTCTTTTTCAGACGACTGAATCGACGCGTCGTAAACGAATCGTGAATATTTTTCTTCCACGTCAACCTTTCCACTTAAAAAGTCTTTAATAATTGAATGAACAATTAAATCGGGATAACGGCGAATAGGTGAAGTGAAATGACAATAATGTTTTTTAGATAAACCAAAATGCCCAACGTCTATCGGTGAATATTTTGCCTTTTGCATTGAACGGAGCATCACCCTATTAATAAGCGTGTGCACGGGCGAACCTTCAGTCTTTTTTAGAATGGTTTGAAAATCTTTTGAAAAAACTTCGCCCTTTTTTCTTTTTTCGTTAATCCCTAAACCTTTAAGAAAGGTATAAAAATTCTCTAGCCTTTCTTCACTTGGGCTTTCGTGAACGCGGTATATAAACGGCTTTTCAAGAAAGTACATATACTCGGCTACCGTAACGTTAGCGAGTATCATAAACTCTTCGATAATTCTATGCGATTTATCTCTCGTAGCAGGCTGTACCGTTACGCTACCCGACTTATCGACCAAAATTTCGCTCTCCTTAACGTCTAAATCAATACTGCCTTCTTGGTCGCGTTTTTCAATTAAAATATCAGCAAGTTCGTTCATTAAAGTTATGCTTTTTATAAGCGGTTTATACTCTTTAATCAGCGCCTTATCGCCGTCGATAATTTTTTGAACTTTCGTATACGTCATACGCGCGCTACTTCTAATTACTGACGGAACAATTTGATAATCGCAAACGTTACCGCTTTTATCAACGTCCATAACGCAAGAAAGCGTGAGCCTATCCACCCCTTCTTTTAACGAGCAAACGTCGTTGCAAAGCTTTTCGGGTAGCATAGGTATAACTTTTTCAGGAAAATACACGCTTGTTGAACGCTCAAACGCTTCTTTGTCAATAGCGCCACCAAGTTTTACGTAATGGCTAACGTCGGCAATATGCACGCCCAAACGATATTTTCCGTTACGGAGTTTTTCAATAGAAATGGCGTCGTCAAAATCCTTTGCGTCTTCACCGTCGATAGTCATCGTAAGTAATTTTCTAAAATCCGCCCTATCCTTAAGATCCGTTTCAGCAGGCGCTTGAATGCTTTTTGCACTTTCAATAACCGTTTTGGGGAATTTTTCTGGCAAGCGGTAATTAAAAAGTATAGACTTTAACTCGGCTTGCTTTTCAAACTGCCTACCAAAAACTTCAGTAACTATACCTTCTGGGTTCATTTTTTTAGGATATGACAAAATTTTACAAACGACTTTATCGCCAGCTTTCGCCCTTACACCCTTTCCAAACGGTATAAATATATCGTTATAATATTTGCGCTCGTCAGGAACTACGAACCCACCGTGTTTTGAAGTAAAAAAAGTTCCTACAAGTTCTTTTACGCCACGCTCTAGGACTTTGAGAACACGCGCAGTAGTCCTTGCACCGTCCCCGTCGGTAGTTTCCGCAAGCACCGTGTCACCGTGCATTGCGCCTTTTAAATCAGAATGCGGAATAAAATAATCTTCTTTTTTTTCATCAAAAGGGATTAAGAACGCATACCCGCGTTCGTTGCCTTGAAGTTTACCTTCAACAATTTCTCTTCTTGCCATAAAA
>JAZRNE010000022.1:0-27658 GCA_045648045.1 Christensenellaceae bacterium | reverse complement strand
AATACGACCAATTAGAACAAGCCGCAAAAACCGTTGTGGATAAGTACGGCAAGGTTGATATTTTAATTTCAAACGCTGCTATAGTTAAGAGTGGCGACATTTTCAATCTTTCACCAGAAGCATTTGCATTAGTTACAAACATTAACCTAAATGGTTATTTCAATACTGTTAAAGCTTTCGCTCCTTATATGCTTGAAGCTAAGAGTGGTAGCATTATTCAAATCAACTCTAAATCAGGTAGAAAGGGAAGTTTCAAAAACGGCGCGTACGCAGCAAGTAAGTTTGGTGGCGTAGGTTTAACTCAATCACTCGCTTTGGAATTTGCTGAAGCAGGCGTAAGAGTTAACTGTATTTGCCCCGGTAACCTTTTGAATTCGCCACTTTGGGTAAACAGTTTGTTCAAACAATACGCTGCAAACCAAGGTATTACCGAAGAAGAAGTAAGAGCAAAATATATCAACCAAGTTCCTATGAAGCGTTCTTGCGAATACAAGGATATTGAAGACGCAATGGTATTCTTGGCATCAGATTATTCAAGTTATATGACTGGTCAGGCTATTAACGTAACCGGCGGACAACAAATGTAAAAAACAGAAAAATAGTTCGTTATGCTTCGTTAACTGCTCTAGCAAAAACTACTTCGATGAACAAGCGTTCTATCTCATCCGTTTTTGCGAGCGAGCCTTGCCTAACTTGTATTTTTTCAATACAAAATTAATTAAAAAAGCCTCGGGCGTTTTGCTTGAACAACTTAAATTAGCGTAATTATTAAAGGATAATTTTTATGAATTTTAATTTAATGCACCCAGCAGAACAAATCGTTTTGCTAATCAACAGAGTTTATCAAAAAGGATTAACTACGACTTCGGGTGGTAACCTTTCAATACTTGATACCGAAGGTAATATTTGGATTACCCCTTCGGGCATTGATAAAGGTTCACTCACCCCGTCGGATATTTGTAAGGTGTTGCCGGACGGCACGGTCGTAGGTAAACATAAGCCGTCGGTAGAACTACCTTTCCATAAACTAGTTTATGAAACAAGGTCAGACGTTTCCGCCGTTTTACACGCGCATCCGCCGGCACTCGTAAGTTACTCTCTTATTCGTAAAATACCCGATATAAACATTATTCCTACACCGCATCAAGTTTGCGGGCAAGTGGGGATTGCGGAGTATGAAGTTCCGGGTAGCGACGCGCTAGCGGAGCGTATTGTCGACCAAATAAAGAAAGGTTACAACGCCGTTATTATGGAAAATCACGGTGTTATAACTTGCGCGGACAACTTGTTTGAAGCGTTTAAGCGTTTTGAAACTCTTAACTTTGCTGCGTCAATCGGTATAACTTCTTCGATTTTAGGCAAGCCGGAAGCGCTTACCGATGCGCAAATCGAACTGAACAATAGAAAGGGCTTAAATTCCTTAGGCGAATTTATCCCCACGACTTACAGTTCTGAAGAAAGAAGATTGAGAAAAGAAATGTGTGCGCTTATACATAGGTCATACGACCAAGGATTGTTTACTAGCACGCAAGGCACGTTTTCCGTTCGTTTAGACGACAATTCGTTCTTGATTACGCCTTACGGTGTTGATAGAAAATATATTGAACCTGAAGATATCGTTCGCATTGAACACAACTGGCGTGAAGCAGGCAAGCGTCCAAGCCGTTCGGTTGGGCTACATAAACTCATTTATGATAAGCACCCCGAAATTAACGCTATCACGGTTGCACACCCAAAACACCTTATGGCGTTTGGCGTAACGCATACCCCGATTGATTCAAGAACCATTCCCGAATCGTACATTGCAATGCGCGATATAAAGAGAGTTCCGTTTGGAACGAACATTATTAATCCGCAAGAAATATCCGATTTAATCTCGCCGTCGTCACCCGTTGTGTTGGTTGAAAACGACAGCGTTATTAGTACGGGGCATTCACTCATCAACGCGTTCGATAGGTTAGAAGTTGCAGAGTTTACTGCAAACACGATTATCCACGCAAAGATGATAGGCGAAATCGTTATGATTAGCGATAAAGAAGTAGAAGATATAAATAAAGCGTTTAACCTTAAATAAAAGGTAAGCGTAAAGGGAGAAAAAAATAATGCAAAAAACTATTAAAGATTTGATTGATATTTCACAATACTCAGGCAGTCGTGCTGATTATACTCAAGGCGGTGGCGGTAACACTTCGGTTAAGAACGCTGAAAACGGAATGATGGTTATCAAAGCGTCGGGTTATAGGCTCGTTGATATTAACGAAACTACGGCGTTCGTTGCGGTTGATAAAAACAAAATATACGATTATTACACTAGCGTAGACCTTTCAGTTGAAAAAGATTACGAAAAAGAAAGCGCTGAAGTTTCTAAAAATTCAGTAGTTCCGCTTGCGGGCATTGAAACTCTTCGTCCTAGCGTAGAAGTTGGTTTCCACGCTATTTTGAAAAAATACGTTATCCATACTCACTCTGTTTACGCAAATATTATCACTTGTAGCCAAGAAGGCGAAGAACTTGCCGCAAAACTTTTTAAGGATAAAGATTTCGGTTTTATTTTCTTGCCTTATATCAACCCGGGTTTTGAACTTACGCTCGCTATGATGAAAAAGATTGACGAGTTCGTTAAGGCAAACGGCAAATATCCCGAAGTTATCTTTATGAAAAATCACGGCTTGGTTGTTACGGGCGATTATATTGACAGGGTAAAGGCAGTTAATACCGACGTAAACGAAACTATTAGAAACTATTTCGGTCTTGCAGATGATTTTAGAAGCGTTAAACTCGTTGCTACCGAAATGGGCTTTAAGAGTGAAACACCGCTCGTTGTTAATTTCGTTAAAGAAAACACTCTCAATAAAGAACTTCTTGATGAAACGCCCCTTTATCCCGACCAACTCGTTTACTTGAACAACGTTTTAGCGTATTCACCCGAAACTATGGTTGTAAAAGACGGCACGGTTTATTATAACGCCGACGTTAAAAAGGCAACCACTTTGGAAGAAACTCTCGCAGCGTATTTATTCGTAGTAACCAACGTTAAAAAGGCAAACTTAACCGTATCAAAAATGAACGAAAAAGAAGTTTACTTTATTAACAACTGGGAAGCGGAAAAATATCGCCGTTCAGTTAAATAATAGTTAAATAAAGATAATCAAAAAGCGTGGTAATTCTTTTGCTACGCTTTTTTTGTAAATTTTAAAAATAAAAAACATACCTAGAAATATCTTTCAAGGTATGTTTTATTTTCTTTGATTTTAATGTGTTTGAAAATTATTTTTCAAGAATTAACTTTATACCGTCCATTTCAAATTCAATTTGCTTTCCGTCGCAAGAGCAAGTTGTTGTTTCGTCATCAAATTTTAATGCGATTGTTTTTGATTCGGCTTTAGCCCATGTGCCCATAGAAGATTCATTTTCGCTACCACTGTTTATTGTCATTACGGCAGTTCCATTTGCATTTAGAGTAAGTACGGCAAAATCTTCATTTAATGTGAGTATTCCCATAAAGTCTTCGCCAACTTCAAGTTCAATAGTTACGCCTTTTTCAGTATATGATAGGTATTTGAATTTGTAGGTGCCTTCTACTATGTTGCCACAACCAGCAAACGCAAAAGCAAATATAGAAAGCAGGCAAATAAATAGGTTGAAGAACAGTTTCCTAGTTCTAATCATAGAACACCTCCTAAAGATAATAACTATATTATATTAAGTCTTATAAGACTTGTCAAGTATTTTTTGACTTGGAACGAATATAATTATTTATATGAAATTTCAAGAACGAATTAAAGAGTTAAGAGTCGCAAACAATTTGAGTCAAATGGATTTGGCAACTGCTACGGGTATCAGTCAATCTGCTATTGCAAAGTGGGAATTAGGGAAGACGGAGCCTACAGCATCTGCTATCATTATACTTGCTATTTATTTTAATGAAACGACAGATTATTTGTTAGGGTTAACTGATTAATTTTTTTAACCAACTTATTGAAAATATTTTTGATGAGTGATATAATATAAATATATAAACGTTCTTTGGGGGGGGGAAAGTTGAAAATGAAAAAATTAATTTCAATTATTATGGTAATAGTCTGCTTAACTGCAACGTTTTGTTTTACGGGTTGCACGGAAATAAGCGACACGATAACTCAAATAAAGAGTACTATTGACAGAGTGTCTGAAGCAATTACAACTTTAGAAGAAGTTAGTGACGACGTTGCAAAGGCGTTAGATGACGCTGAAGCAAAGGCAAATGAACTTGAAGACGCGCTTAACGAAGCGGAAGAAAAACTTGACGAGTTTGACGCTACGATTGAAAACATAAAACAAGAAAACGCTCAACTTAGAAAAGAAATCAACTGCTTAAAAGGCATTCACTCTGTCGACCACGATATAACTTACGAATGGTCTAACGACCACACTACTTGCACGGCTAGCGCAAAGTGCGTTTGCGACGAAGAAGTCGTTACCGAAACGGTTACGGCTACCGAAGTTGACGGTGTTATAACCGCCGTGTTTACGAAAGCAGGTTTTGAAACGCAAACTTACACGCCTGCTGAATAATTATCGTTTACTTAACTTAAAAATAAGCGCCGAATTGTTAAAATTCAGCGCTTATTTTATTATATAAAATAAACTAACAAAAAATAAAAATTGCATAAAATTTGCTACAATTCATATAAAAATGCATATTTTTATAAAATATGCAAAAAAGTATAAATATTCACAAAAAATATTCAATAAATTTTTATAAAAGGGGTGTAAAACCGTTGACAATGAAAAATTAACGCTGTATAATAAACGAGAAATTAAAAAGTCTTTGGAGGACGGTATGAAAAAAGAAGATATCAAAAAGGTTGTTTTAGCGTATTCAGGTGGTTTAGACACGTCAATCATCATTCCTTGGTTAAAGGAAAATTACAATAATTGTGAAGTTATTGCAGTTGCTGCAAACGTTGGTCAAGCAGACGAACTTGACGGTTTAGAAGAAAAGGCAATTAAAACGGGTGCAAGCAAGTGCTATATTTTAGACCTTACCGACGACTACGTTGATAATTACATTATTCCTTGCGTTAAGGCAGGCGCTATTTATGAAGAATACCTTTTAGGTACTTCACACGCACGTCCTTGCATTGCAAAGGCTCTTGCAGATATCGCTATCAAAGAAGGCGCTGACGCAATTTCTCACGGTTGTACGGGTAAGGGTAACGACCAAGTTCGTTTCGAACTTACCTTAAAGCACTTCGTTCCCGATATGCCCGTTATCGCTCCGTGGCGTGAATGGGATATTAAATCTCGTGAAGAAGAAATCGACTATGCAGAAGCGCACAACGTTCCTTTGAAAATAAACAGAGAAACCAACTATTCAAAAGATAAAAACTTGTGGCACTTATCACACGAAGGACTTGACCTTGAAGATACGGGTAACGAACCTACTTACGAAAAGAAAGGCTTTTTAGAAATGGGCGTATCTCCGATCGACGCACCCGATAAGCCCACGTACGTAGAACTTGACTTCGTTCAAGGCGCACCCGTTGCTCTTGACGGAAAGAAGATGAGCGCTAAAGAAATTATTTTAGAACTCAACAAAATCGGTGGCGCAAACGGTATCGGTATTTTAGATATCGTAGAAAACCGTCTCGTAGGTATGAAATGCCGTGGTGTATATGAAACACCCGGTGGCGCAATTCTTTACAAAGCACATAGCGTTTTAGAAACTCTTTGTCTTGATAAATACACCATGCACGAAAAGCAAAAACTTGCCGTAACTTACGGTGAACTCGTGTATAACGGACAATGGTTTACTCCGTTAAGAGAAGCGCTTGCAGCATTCGTAGATAAAACTCAAGAAACCGTAACCGGTAAAGTTCGCCTTAAACTCTACAAAGGCAACATGATAAACGCAGGCGTATGGAGTCCTTACACTCTTTATAGCGAAGAAATCGCAACTTTTGGTGAAAGCGATTATAACCAAAAAGATGCTGAAGGCTTTATCAATCTTTACGGACTTCCTATCAAGGTTGCCGCAATGGTAAATAAAGACCAAAAGTAAGGTTTTATTATTCGTCCTGCGCGGAAAAAACCGTGCAGGACAATTTCAATTTTAAATGGAGAAAAAATTTATGGCTAAAATGTGGGCTGGGCGTACTGACGGCATCGTTGATAAACTTGCAGACGATTTTAATTCGTCAATTAAGTTTGATAGCAGAATGTATAAACAAGATATTTTGGGCAGTATGGCGCACGCAAGTATGCTCGGTGTCAAGAATATAATTTCTGAAAAGGACGCTGATGAAATTATTACGGGGCTTGAAGGAATTTTAAGCGATTTAGAAAGCGGAAAACTTGAAATTGATTTTTCTTGTGAAGATATACATATGTTCGTTGAACAAGTGCTTACCGCGCGCATAGGCGACGTGGGTAAAAAACTTCACACCGCAAGAAGCCGTAACGACCAAGTTGCGCTCGATACTAGAATGTATCTTCGCGACCGTGTTTTAGCAACCATTAATAAGATTAAAGATTTGCTATCCGCTATCGTTAGCATTGCCGAAAAACACGCGTCGTCAATCATGCCGGGGTATACGCATTTACAACGTGCGCAACCTATAACTTTCGGGCATCACCTTATGGCGTACGCAATGATGTTTATTCGTGATAAAGAGCGCTTTGAAGACTTAATAAAGCGCATCAATATTTGTCCGATAGGGTCTTGTGCGCTCGCTGGCACAACTTACGACACGGATAGAAGATTTGAGGCGCAAAAGTTAGGCTTTAGCGATATTGCGTTAAACAGTATCGACGGTGTTTCGGATAGAGATTTTTGCGTTGAATTTGCAAGCGATTGTTCAATGCTTATGATGCACCTTTCAAGATTTTCTGAAGAGATAATCTTGTGGTCTAGTTGGGAGTTTAAGTTCGTTGAACTTTCAGACGCGTACACTACCGGTTCGTCAATAATGCCACAAAAGAAAAATTCGGATATGGCGGAATTAGTGCGTGGTAAAACGGGTAGGGTTTACGGCGACTTGATAGGGCTTTTAACGATGCTAAAAGGTTTACCGCTTGCTTATAACAAAGATATGCAAGAAGATAAAGAAGCCGTTTTCGATTGCGCGGATACTATTGATATGTGCCTTGACGTGTTTGCGCCTATGGTTGCAACGATGAAGGTTTTACCTGAAAATATGCTTATCGCAGCGCAAAAAGGTTTTATAAACGCAACTGATTTAGCCGATTATTTGGTAAAAAAAGGTTTGCCGTTTAGGTCTGCATATAAGATTTGCGGACAAATAGTTGGCGATTGCATTAAAAACGGCAAGGTTTTGGAAACTCTTGAACTTGATGAATACAAAAAATATAGCGAACTTTTTGACGCCGACCTTTACGGTGAAATAAGCCTAAAAACTTGCGTTGAAAAGCGTATTTCCGAAGGCGGAACTTCGCCGAAATCGGTTGAAAAACAAATTGAATTTGTTAAAGGTAAAATAAATGTATAACGTGTTTATTGACGGTAGCGCAGGAACTACGGGGCTTAAAATCGTAGAGAGATTATCTAGTAGAAAAGATATTAAATTAATCACGTTACCCGAAGAAAAAAGAAAAGATATATCAGCAAGAAAAGACGCGTTAAACAGCGCTGACCTTGCATTCTTGTGTTTGCCTGACGCTGCGGCGATTGAAGCGGTGTCTCTAATTGAAAATGAAAACGTAAAGGTTATAGACACTTCTACCGCGCACAGGGTAAACCCTGCTTGGGCTTACGGATTCCCCGAACTTTTGGGTAAAAGAGAATTGATAAAAAACTCAAAAAGAATTGCTAACCCAGGTTGCCACGCAAGTGGATTTATCGCGTTGATTAGTCCGTTGATTGAAGCGGGCGTTATGGATAAAAGCGTGAACCTTTCTTGTTTTTCAATCACGGGGTATACGGGTGGCGGAAAGAAAATGATTGCAGAGTACGAAGGTGAAGATAAACCCGTGCTTTACAACGCGCCCCGTCAGTACGGTTTGGGGCAAACGCACAAGCACCTACCCGAAATGAAGGTTGTTTGCAAACTTGAAAATTCACCTTTATTTTGTCCGATAGTTGCTGATTACGATAGGGGAATGGAAGTAACTATTCCGTTATTTAAGAAAGATATAAAAGCAAGCGTTGACCAAATAAAAGAAATTTACCAAAAGGCGTATACGGGTAAAATCGTAAAGTTTACCGACTATTCTGAAGACGGGTTCTTATCAGCAAACAGTATGCGCGGAAAGGACGGTATGGAAGTTTCGGTGTTTGGTAACGAAGAAAGAATTTTGCTCGTTTCACGCTTTGATAACTTGGGCAAAGGTGCGTCGGGCGCTGCAATACAAAATATGAATATACTTCTCGGTGTTGATGAAACTTCGGGGCTTATACTAGGAGAATAGATATGAAGATTATTTCAGGTGGCGTGTGTGCCGCAAAAGGATTTACCGCAAACGGCGTTCATTGTGGAATTCGCAAAAATAGAACTAAAAGGGATATCGCTTTAATTTATAGCCAAGTGCCCGCAACTGCGGCGGCGGTTTATACCACAAACTTGGTAAAGGGCGCACCGCTTATCGTTACGAAAGAAAATATTTCAAACGGCATTGCGCAAGCGGTTATTTGCAATAGCGGAAACGCAAACACTTGCAACGCAAACGGTATAGAAATCGCTCAAAAAACGTGTGAACTTCTTGCAAAGGAATTAAATATTTCTAGTAGCGACGTGGTGGTTGCGTCAACGGGCGTAATCGGTCAACCCTTAAATATTGAACCTATTAAAAAAGGTATTCCCGAATTAGTTAAAGGTTTGTCTGAAAATGGTGGGCTTTTGGCTGCGGAAGGCATTATGACCACTGACCTTGCGGTAAAGGAAGTTGCCGTTGAATTTACGGTTGGTGGCAAAACTTGCCATATCGGCGGTATTGCAAAGGGTAGCGGTATGATTCATCCGAATATGGCAACAATGCTCGTATTCATCACTACCGACGTTAAAATTTCTGCCGATATGCTTTCAAAAGCGCTTAAAGGCGATATTCAAAAGACCTTTAATATGATAAGCGTTGACGGCGATACTTCTACTAACGATATGGTTACCGTGTTAGCAAACGGCTTGGCGGATAACGAAGAAATTACTTGTGAAGGCGAAGATTACACGGCGTTTATGCAAGCGCTTAACACCGTAAACGTTGCTCTTTGCAAAATGATTGCAGGCGACGGCGAAGGTGCGACCAAACTTTTAGAGTGTAAAGTAAGCGGTGCAAAAGACGAAGATACTGCAAAAGCGGTTGCAAAAAGCGTAATTTGTTCAAGTTTAACGAAGGCTGCAATGTTTGGCGCGGATGCTAACTGGGGGCGCGTGCTTTGTGCAATCGGTTATTCGGGCGTTGAAGTTAGCGTTGATAAAGTTGGCGTATGTTTTAAGTCAAATAAAGGAATTATCGAAGTCTGCCGTAACGGTGCAGGCGTAGAGTTTTCTGAAGAAAAAGCAAAAGAAATTTTGCTTGAAAAAGAAATTGAAATTATAATTACTCTTGGTGATGGTAACGCAAACGCTACTGCTTGGGGGTGTGATTTAACGTACGATTACGTTAAAATAAACGGGGATTATAGAACTTAATTCGTAATTAAGGAGTTTATATGGATAAGAATTTTACAAACGCACAACGCGCGGAAGTTTTAACGCAAGCGTTACCGTACATAAGAAGTTATAACGGAAAAGTTTTAGTCGTTAAATACGGCGGAAACGCAATGATAAATCAGGAACTAAAAGAACAAGTTATGGAAGATATCGTTCTTTTGCACTTAATCGGCGTTAAGGTCGTTTTAGTGCACGGTGGCGGGCCTGAAATAAGTGAATTAATGGCAAAACTCGGCAAAAAGCCCGAGTTCGTTGACGGACTTCGCGTTACTGATAAAGAAACGGTTGATATCGTTCAAATGGTTCTTGCGGGTAAGGTTAATAAGTCGCTCGTTAATTTCCTTGAAATGAAAGGCGGAAAGGCTATGGGTATTTCGGGTATGGACGGCAGACTTATCGAGTCTAAAATGAAAGACGCCCGTTTAGGCTACGTTGGCGAAATAACCAAAATCAATATTGAATGCGTTGAAGACTTGTTGCAAAAGGGGTATATCCCCGTTATTTCAACGGTCGGTTGCGATAACGAAGGTAACGCTTACAATATCAACGGCGATACTGCCGCTGCACGAATTGCAGGTGCGTTAAGGGCTGAAAGGCTTATTATGATGACCGATATTGCAGGTATTTTAAAAGACAAAGACGATGCGTCAACGCTTATTCCTGAAATAACGGTTAGCGAAGCAAAAGCACTTAAAAAGCAAGGCGTTATTCAGGGCGGAATGATTCCCAAAGTAGATTGCTGTATTGACGCAATTAATCACGGCGTTAAAAACGTGGTTATAATGGACGGTAGAATTCCGCACTCAATCTTGATGGAAATCTTGACTGACGAAGGCGCGGGCACGATGGTTGTTGGTGATTAAAATGAGTATTATTGAAAAAGATAATTTGTTCGTTGCGAACACTTACGCTCGCTTTCAAATCGAAATATCGCACGGAAAAGGTTCTTACCTTTATTCAACCGACGGTAAAGAGTATATCGATATGGGCTCGGGCATAGGGGTTACCGCTTTCGGTATTTCAGATAAAGAGTGGGTTAATGCCGTAACCGAACAATTATTAAAAGTTCAGCACGTTTCAAATTTATATTATACCGAACCTTGCGCTCTTCTTGCGCAAACACTTTGCGAAAGAACGGGCATGAAAAAGGTTTTCTTTTCAAATTCGGGCGCAGAAGCAAACGAATGTGCTATCAAAGTTGCAAGAAAATATGCTCAAGATAAAAAAGGCAAGGACTACGGCGTGGTTGTAACGCTTAAAAACAGTTTTCACGGAAGAACGCTAACTACGCTTGCCGCAACGGGGCAAGATAAGTTCCACGAACTCTTTAATCCTTTAACGCCGGGGTTCGTTTACGCAACGGCAAACGACTTTGAGAGTGTGAAAACTGCGGTTGAAGAAAACAAGGTTTGCGCAGTTATGATGGAATGCGTGCAAGGCGAAGGCGGTGTTATTGCACTTGAAACTGACTTCGTTAAGAGCGTTTATAACCTTTGTCAAGAAAAGGATATAATTTTAATTGTTGACGAAGTTCAAACGGGCAACGGAAGAACGGGTGAACTTTATGCGTATATGCATTATGGGATTGAGCCTGACGTGGTTACAACGGCAAAAGGGCTAGGCGGTGGCTTACCGATAGGTTGTTGTATGATGAACGCTAAAACCGAAAAAGTTTTGGGTTTTGGCGACCACGGTTCTACTTACGGTGGCAACCCCGTTTGTGCTGCCGGTGCAGTTAACGTAATTAGCAGAATTGATAACAAGTTACTAGATGAAGTTAAAGAAAAAAGCGAATATATTTTTAACGAATTGACGGGCGCTGACGGCGTTGAGTCGGTTAGTGGTAAAGGGCTTATGGTTGGTATTAAAACCACTCGTCCCGCCAAAGAAGTTATTAGCGAATGTATAGAAAACGGTGTATTGTGCTTGTCCGCAAAAGATAAGGTAAGGTTGTTACCTGCACTTAATATTCCGATGGACGCGCTTAAAAAGGCGATAGTGGTTATTAAAACGGCTTGCGCCAACTCAAAGTAAAAGGAGAAATTATGAACTTAAAAGGCAAAAGTTTTTTAAAACTTTTAGATTTTACCCCCGAAGAAATCAATTACCTTATTGACTTGGCGGGTGAACTTAAAGACAAAAAGAAAAAGGGGGTAGCTCACAAACTTTGTGAAGGCAAAAATATTGCGCTCGTTTTTGAAAAGACTAGCACTCGTACGCGTTGCGCTTTTGAAGTTGCCGCTGCGGATTTGGGTATGCACCCCGTATATTTAGACCCCAAAGGCTCGCAAATCGGCAAAAAAGAAAGCATTGCCGATACCGCACGCGTTTTAGGTAGAATGTTTGACGGTATTGAATATCGTGGTTTTGGTCAAGAAATCGTTGAAGAGTTGGCAAAATATGCAGGTGTTCCCGTTTGGAACGGCTTGACGAATGAATTTCACCCTACTCAAATTTTGGCAGACTTTTTGACTATAAAAGAGCATTTTGGTAACCTAAAAGGTAGAAAACTCGTATATATGGGCGACGCTCGTTATAATATGGGTAATTCGCTTATGGTTGGCGCGGCAAAAATGGGTATGCATTTCGTTGCTTGTGCACCTGAAAAATATTTCCCTAATAAAGACCTTATTGAAGAATGTCAAAACGTTGCGAAGCAAACGGGTGCTGTATTAGAATTTATAACCGACCCGATGGTTGCAACGAAGAACGCTGACGTTATCTATACTGACGTTTGGGTTTCAATGGGCGAACCCGAAGAAGTTTGGAATAGCCGTATAAAAGATTTAACGCCTTATCAAGTAAACAAAAAACTTATGGATAACGCCGGCAAAAACTGCGTGTTTATGCATTGCTTGCCCGCTTTCCACGATACGAAAACGACTACGGGTAAAGAGATTTTTGAAAAGTTCGGCATTTCAGAAATGGAAGTTACCGACGAAGTATTCGAATCTAGTCAGTCCATAGTCTTTGATGAAGCGGAGAATAGGATGCATACAATCAAGGCAGTAATGGCAGCCACTATTTAAGCGGTTATAAACGGCGTTGCAGGCCGTTAACTGACTTGCGCAAAAAACTTCGATGAACAGGCGTTCAATCTCAACTTTTTTCGCATTCGAGCCTACTGCAACTTGTTTCTAATCACTTAAATTATAAAATTGACTAACTTGCATTTGATATTTTTAATAAAACAATAGAAAAACGCACTCGTTTGAGTGCGTTTTTTTGCTATTAAACAACGTTAAATATCAAATTTGATATGATTTAATTTTAACAAATCCCTATCTAAAATTTCTAGAAAAGCATCTCTATCAAGGTCGGTTATCAACTCAACGTTTCCTTGTTTTGTAAATTCTACCCAAGTTTTTCCTGGTACTTTTTCTAAATCGACCGTTACGTTACATTTTTCCGACTCAAAGATTTCGGGATAAACCAAGGCGAAAAGGGCGCAAATATCGTTGGTTGCAACTCTCTTATCGGGATATCCGGGTTCCCAGTAAAGCGAATACATTTTATACATAAGTTTGCCCGTATCGTTAACATCTTTCAACTTATTAACGTAACTTTCGTCAAGATGAGCGTGGCGTCTACCGATAATCGAAGGTAACATAATTAAAGGTATTTTGCTATCGAGAACTATCTTGAACGCTTCGGGGTCGCTTGAAATATTAAAAGAAATGTGGTTAGGGTAACCTTCGATACCGTACGGAGAGCCACCCATAAACACGATTTTAGGTATTTTTTTAACCACGTCAGGGTGCGTCAATATTAGTTTAGCAATATTAGTGTGTGGGCCTAAAACAATCGGAATAATATCGCCGTCACCTTCAGAGATAACGCGGTAAAGTGCGCTGACTGCATCTTCTTCTAAAAGGGCGTGGCGTGCGTTTTTAGGTGGTATATAGCCACCAAAACCGTCTTTTTGATGAATAAACTCAGCCGTTGGGCTAGTGCGGTAGAGCGCTTTGCACTCTCCTTTTGCAACCGGCAAATCTACGCCGTATAAATCAACTAAATGCAAAAGATTTCTAGTTGCCGTATCTATCCCTACGTTGCCTGCGACCGAAGTCAATAGTTTGATATCAATATTTTTATCGAAGAAAGCGTAAATAAGACACACGGCGTCGTCAACGCCGGGGTCTGTATCGATAACGACTTTATATTTTTTGTTTTCCATATTTTCCTACTTAAAGTCTTTTATAATTTCTTTATATTATTATTGTACTTTATAAAAGCAAAAAATGCAATAGAGAAATAAAAATTTTATAGTATTTTAGGGGTATAAGTATAATTAATACGGTTGATATAAATTAAGTTTATAAAAATCTTGACAAAACGTTTACGGTAGAATATAATTTATTTGTTATGTATGATGCCAAAGCGTGGCATAAAAGAGGAGAATTAAATACTATGAGTCGTATGATAGGAACAGTAAGCCGTGGTGTACGCGCACCGATTATTAGACAAGGGGACGATATTGTTGAAATCGTTAGCAGTTCAGTTCTCGAAGCGGCTAAAGACGCAGGCTTTGAAATTCAAGATAGAGATATCGTCGCTATGACCGAAGCAATCGTAGCACGTGCGCAAGGCAATTACGCAAGCGTTGACGATATTGCTACGGACGTAAAGAATAAATTTGGTGGGGAAACTGTTGGCGTTATTCTTCCCATATTGAGTCGTAACCGTTTTGCAATTTGCTTAAGGGGTATCGCGAAGGGCGCAAAGAAAGTCGTTTTGATGCTTTCTTACCCGTCTGATGAAGTTGGTAACCACCTAGTTTCTCTCGACGACCTTGACGAAAAGGGCGTTAATCCTTATAGCGACGTTTTGGACCTTAAGAAATATCGTGAACTTTTCGGCTACAAAAAGCATACTTTCACGGGTATTGATTACGTTGAATATTACGAAGATATTATCAAAGATTGTGGCGCTGAAGCGGAAATTATTTTTGCAAACGACCCAAGGGCAGTATTGCCGTACACTAAAAACGTTATAAATTGTGATATTCACACTAGAGCAAGAACGAAGAGATTGCTTAAAAACGCCGGTGCTGAAATCGTTTTCGGTCTTGATGAAATTTTATCAAGCCCCGTTAACGGTAGCGGATATAACCAAAATTACGGTCTTTTAGGTTCAAACAAGGCAACTGAAGACCAAGTTAAACTTTTCCCAAGGGATTGCCAAGCGGTAGTTGACGCCGTTCAAAAGAAGATTTTTGACGCAACCGGTAAAACCGTTGAAGTTATGGTTTACGGCGACGGTGCGTTTAAGGACCCCGTTGGTAAGATTTGGGAACTTGCAGACCCCGTTGTTGCACCTGCATACACCGCAGGGCTTGAAGGCACGCCTAACGAATTAAAACTTAAATATCTTGCTGATAACGAATTTTCGTCTTTAACGGGCGACCAACTCAAACAAGCGATTAAAGAAAAAATCAAAGCAAAAGACGGTAATCTCGTTGGTAAAATGGCGTCTGAAGGGACTACGCCCCGCCGTTTAACCGACCTTATCGGTTCACTTTGCGACCTTACTTCTGGTTCAGGTGATAAAGGAACGCCTATCGTTTATATTCAGGGGTATTTTGATAATTATACTGCTGAATAATTTTAAGCGGTTATAAACTGCGTTGCAGGTCGTTAACTGACTGCACCGTGGACTTCAATGAACAGACGTTCTATCTCATCTTTTTGCGCAGTCGAGCCTAGCCAAACTTGTATAGTTTATAATAAAAACAAAATAAAACACCTTTGCAAAATTTGCAAAGGTGTTTTTAAGTTTTAAATAATTATTTGATTTTTTCGTTAAAAAGTTTTATCCACTCGTCGGCGATAAGTCTTGCACCGGCAGCGTCGGGATGAACTCCGTCGTATAAATAATATTCGGCGCAAGTTTTTTCAGCCGCTTTATCGAATGCGTCTTGCAAAGGCAAAAATTCAAGCGAATATTTGTCTGCAAGCGATTTAATTGCTTTTGCATATTCTTTAACTTCTAAAAATCTTTCGTAATTTTCTTCGGTTGCGCAACCTTTCAAAACGAACGGTTCTAAAAGAATAATCTTTAAGTTGGGTAAAACCTTTAACGTGTCGGAAATTAGAATATCGTAAATTTTGATAAATCTATCAAGTTCTACGCCGTTTTTATTATTTACTTCGTGCCAAACGTCGTTAATACCGATTAAAATGCTCAAAACGTCGGGCTTATGATTCCAAACGTCGCTTTTAATTCTAGCGTAAAGGTCAACGATTCTATTTCCGCCTATACCGCGGTTAATAATTTCAATCGAAGGGTCGTCTCTTTTAAGGTCGCCCGTAGCGTAAAAAACGTAACCTTCGCCAAGCCCAAAAACGTCGTTTCTTTCACGGTTTCTACCCATATCGGTAATTGAATCACCAAAAAACAAAACTTTCATAAAACACCACCTGATATTCGTTATTTTGTAAAATCAAGTTTTTTTAATTCGTTAACGCTCATAATTCCGCTAACCGAATCGGGTGCGGATAAGCAACTTACTGCAACGAGATTTGAAAAACTTAAAGTTTCTTTATCGTCAAAACCGTTATAAATTGAATACAAAGAGCCTGCGCAGAAAGCGTCGCCCGCGCCAACGCTACCTTTAATATAACCTTTGGGTAGTTTAACTGACGCAACTGCGGTAAAAGAGCCGTCCTTGTTCAAGCAAAATCCCTTTTCGGGGCAATGAACTATAACTTTTTCTTTAACGCCGTAAGCAAACAATTTTTCCATAATATTCTTTACTGCGTCGTCCAAAAGATTACCGTCCTTATCGCGTGGTGAAACACCTACGATTTCGCCCGCTTCAACTTCGTTAATAATAACGTAATCGCAGTAGGGGAGTGCGGCGGTAGCAACCTTGTGGAAGTTTCCGCTAGTTTCGCTAACTAGGTCGATAGAAGTTTTAATGCCGAGCGCTTGAGCGTCTTTTAAAAAGTTGCTCATAGGCGTTGAACCGTCAGCGTTAATTTTGTCGAAAGAATCTAAAAGCATAAGGTAGCCTATATGCAAAATTTTGCAGTTAAGCGACTTTAAGTCAATATCTTCGGGGCAAAATTCAGCGTTTGCGCCACGGTTGTGGAAGAACGTTCTTTCACCCGTACCGCTAACCGTAATAACGTCAGAATAACTAGTGGGGGCTGTAGAAGAAACTATAACGCCGTCGCAGTTAAGTCCAACCTTTTTCATTTCGTTTAAAACGTATTCGCCCTTGTAATCGTTTCCGATTCTACCGAAAACGCTAACTTCAACGCTAGGGTCAACCTTTTTAATATCAATCGCCGTGTTAGGAACGCAACCACCAACGGCAAGCGTTTCAGCGGTAATGGTTGCAAGCATGCCTTTTTCGGGGTAAGCGCCAACCATTTTAACGTTGTCGGTAAGAATATTACCGGCAATACAAATTCCTTTTCTTTCCATAATTACACCCTAATAGCCTTTCCGCTAACTTCTTCAACGTATTCAACGATGGTGGGGATAGACTCGCCCTTATCAATCATATTATAAAGGTTAGAAATAAGGTCAGCCATTTTTCCTTCGTAATTGCAGTATTGTTTAAGCGTTGCTTTTACGCCGTTTTCTTTCGCGAAAGACGCAACTTCTTTACTGCTTTCGTCTGCGTCGGGTTTAAAGTGCAAACCTGCCGCAACGCCCAAGCAAAGGTATTCGCAGGGGAGATTGTGCTTTTCGGCAAGATTGATTGCGCCGATAAGTCTATCGTTAGAACTGAGTTTTCTCTTCGTGTCTTTACCAACCCTTTCTACCGTGTCGGCAAGAGCCTTGTTCTTAAAGCGGAACAAAAGGTTTTCAGCGTGCGATAAAAGAAGGTCCATTTCGACGCCATTCTCTTTGGCAACCGCCATAGCGGACTGTGTAAGCGCCTTAAACGCAACGAATTTGATATCAAAATCAGCAACTGCTTCGTAAATGTAAGTATAACCGCGTAGCGCGCCGAGATAAGCACAGGTAGCGTGGCTCATATTGTGCATAAACAACTTGCGTTCAATAAACAGGTTGAAAGGTTCAAAGGGGTAAAGGTTAGAAAGCGTTGGTATTTCGCCTTTGAAAGCAGCCTTGTCAACGGGTAAAATGTTGTAAGGTTCAACGAATACGCGCAAAGGATTGCCTTGCTTTTTTTCTTCGGGAAGAACGGGGACCATTCTACCGATTGACGCTTCAACGAAACCGATTTCCTTATCAATTCTATCAGCGTATTCGGGGAGTTGTTCCTTGATTAGCCCTTTTAAGAATGCGTCCGCACCGATAAGGTTTTCGCAAATGATAATGTTGAAAGGTTTAGCGTTTTGTTCAAAGCGTTTCTTTAACCCAAAAGCGATAGGCTTTGCAATAAATTTCAAAACGTTAACACCGATAGCCGTAGCCATAATGTCAGCGCTAGCAATTTCGTCGGAAACCAAATCAAGGTTTTTGCCGTCAATACCGTATGCGTTTTGAACGATAATTTCATCTACGCCGTCGTTAGAAACAACGTCAACGGGGTAAGAGCGGTCTTTATTTAATCTATCAATAACTTCTTGGTTTATATCAATGAAACCAACTGAATAACTGTTTGCAGAGAAAATTTGACCGATAAAGCCACGGCCGATATTTCCTGCACCGTACATAACTAATTTTTTCATTTTTTTGCCTTTTTTAATAATTTTTTATAGGGCAACGGCAAAAATTGCCGTTGCCACCAAATTTTGTTAACTAAATTAATGTATTTTATCAATTAGTTCATATCGGGAACTAACGGACCAGCAAGTTCTTTAACGAAGAAGAGTCTGCCGGGGATAGTGGGAATGAATGAAGAAGTAATGAATCTCGTAGGACCGTAACGTAAAGTCATCCAAAGGCTCATACCTTGCCATTGCATACCACGGCCGAAGTAACCGTCAGCACCACCGATAGCGTAATCGGCTTGGAACATAAGACCGGGACCGATAGTGTTTGCTCTACAAGGAACTAAAGAAGTTCTTGACTTAAATGAAGTAAGAGCGTTTTGTTCAATTGTGAGCGGGTGGAGTTTAGCACCGATTCTATAAGGTTGTTTAATCCATTCAGCGTCAGAAGTAAATTCAGAACCGAATTGCGGTTCCCAGAAAGCGATGTGGCACATTCTACCGATACCGTAAACGAGAACGAGTTTAGCGCCTTCTTTCTTTAACGCTGCAATTTTTTCAGGGTAAGTGGGAAGGTTGTCTTTAGTAGCGAAATTTCTGTGGTCCTTAGGAACGGTAAGTTCGCCTAGCGGATTATAAAAAGCGGTTTCCATAGCGTTTTGGAAAGATGCTTCGCCGGTGATGGTGTTGCCTTCAGCGTCAGCCCATTCGTCCATATTAAAGCACCAAACGTTTTTACAACTTACGTTCCATTCTTTAAGGAAGTAAACAGCCCATTTATACATACCCATAGGGCCTACGGGCAAAATGAAAGCGATTTTTTGATTGTTTTCGTTTGCTTTTTTGATTTCGTTAGCAATTTCGTGACCCATTTTAACTTCAAATTCGCCGAGTTCGCCACATTGAATAGGTGTAAAATTATCATTCCAAAATGCTTGTCTTTCGGTGATTGATTCGGGTGCGTTTGAACAGCACTTGTCAATCTTTTCAAAATCCCAACCTTCGGGATAAAAGCCTTCTAATAAACTACCTTTAACTGTTGAATTAAAATCCATAATAATTTTCTCCTTATATATAATTTTTTATTTTTCGTTATAAATTTTATCTACAATTTCCTGAACGTGAACGGCTTCGTCGGCATAAGAGAAATCGTATTTGCCGTATTCAATTAAATTGCAAAAGTTTGCAATTTGTTTTCTGTAAAGATTGCCGTTTTCGCCGTTGAAAAACACGGGTTCGTTGGTGGTTCTGCTTTGCGCAGCGTCGTAATCGCCTTGTGGGGAATATAAGTGCGCTAATTGACCGACTTCTTCTTGAGAAAGAGTTCCTTTGCAAATTACGTAACCTTTACTGCCGTAAATTTCAAACTTACTTTCAGAAGCCGCGTCGGGAATATTAAAGTTTACGTCAATATGACCGAGTGTGCCACTTTGAGTTTTGAAAACTATAACAGCGCCGTCTTCAACTTCATAATTAAACACTTTGTTTGAACAAAAGCCTTTAGCATCAACTATTTTTTCGTCTAAAACGTATTCGGCAAGTTCAATGCAGTGCACGCCTAAATCCATGAAAGAGCCACCGCCACCGAGCGCCTTTTTTTGACGCCAAGCACCTTGAATTTCGGGATACCAGCAAGTAAATTGTAAACGCACGCTGTTTGGAATGCCTATCCCGCCGTCTTTGACGATTTGGCGAGCCTTTTCGTGTAAATTATGATATTTCATCATATATCCCACGAAAATAAGTTTTCCTGCCTTTTTGAAAGCGTTAACAATTTCTTCACCTTGTTTAGAATTAAGAGCAATAGGTTTTTCGATAAACACGTGCTTGCCGTATTTAAGCGCAAGCATTGCTTGTTCGTAATGGCAAAATACGGGCGAGCCGATATAAACGGCATCACAGTCGCAATTTTTAAGCATTTCTTCGGCATCTGTAAACGCAGGAACGTTATACTTTTCACCTAAACTTTTGCTTAAACTTTCAACCTTTTCCATAAGAGCCACAAGTTTGCAGTTAGGGTCGGAAATAATAGCTGGAATAGTTCTTCTATCAGCGATACCACCAGCACCTATTACGCACCATTTTATACTCATAAAAATCTCCTAAATTTATTCGGGTAACAATCTTTTAGAAGTTCCCTTTAGGTAAACTTGGCATTGCTTAAAGCCTTCGGCGTATTCAGCCCCGCATTGATAACCGCGGTAACGCGAGCAAGTTCTAACCATATCGCAAAAATCAATATGGTCGTGGTCGCGCATCCAAACGATTTGGCTTTCGTGGCAGTTAAGCATATCAATCTTTAAGTCAATCGTATCCGTAACGTCAACGAACATAGTTGGGTTAAAGTTAACGCCTGCAAGCGTATCCATATAATAAATAGGAACGAGTTTAGCAGGGGTATCGTCTTTGGTTAATCTATGCACGGTAGACTTATAATTTGGTAGCGTTGCGGTAAAAGACGCGTCGAACACCAACTTTGAAACCGAAGTGTGGTCGGGCATATAATCGTCCGGGTCGTGCGTGATAATAAGGTCGGGGTTAGCGTATCTAATAACGTCAACCATTTTATCACGAGCGGTTTGGTTGTTTTCGTAAATTTCAAGGTCGTCAAAACCGCCCCAAACTACTTCAATGCCGGCAAGCGAGCCTGCTTTTTTTGCTTCGTTTGCGCGCATAACTTTAAGTTCTTCGGGTGGAATAACAACGTGGCCTAAATTTCCGCTTGAAGCGTGGCAAACGATAACCGTATCGCCACGTTGAACGCATTTAGCAAGCGTACCAGAGCAAGCGATTTCAATATCGTCAGGGTGAGCGCCTATTGCAAGAATTCTCATAATTTCTCCTTAAAAACTTTTTTATTTAATTATATTCTTTTTTAAAAGTAAAAACAAGAGAAAATAATATGTAAAAAGAGTAGAATAATCTACTTGATTTTAAAACAATATCGTGTTATACTCTAAATATGAAAAAGGTTTTTAAGCATAAAATTAAAAGTTTACTTTTAGTAAACAAAATAGTGGTTATACATTATCTAGAACTCGACGATGAGTTTTTTCACCCCGAAGAAAAGCACGATTTTTGGGAAATGGTTTACGCGTATAAAAACGATATTATTATAACTGCGGACGATAAGGAAATACCGCTTGCCGAAGGCGAAATGTTTTTTCACAAACCCAACCAAGCACATTCGCTTACGGTAAAAAGCAAAGAAGGCACGGGGGTTTTCGTTATATCGTTCGAGTGTTTGTCCGAAGCAATGCGGTTTTTCACCGATAGAAAGGTTAAACTTAATAAAGGGCAAATTAAATACGTTAACGAAATTATCAAGATTGCAAAAAATACTTACGATATTACCTTTTATAATCTTGATACTGACATTATGAATTTATTGCAAAACCCTACGCTTGGCGGAGAGCAATTAATCAAGAATAACCTTGAAATTTTATTGATAGATTTGATGCGCACGCTTACCGAAACCGAAGACGGTAACGACGTGTTTTTACAAGAAACCGAAATCAATAACAAACTTGCCGAAGATATAATAAAAATTTTGAAAAATAACGTATATAAAAGATTGACCGTAAAAGACGTTAGCAGAATGGTTAGTTATAGCAAGGCTTACGTTTTTAGGCAGTTTAAACTTGCCACGGGCAAAGGTGTTATGGAATATTATACGGACTTAAAAATAAAAGCGTCAAAGCAACTGATAAAAGAAGGTGAATTATCCGTCAAAGAAATTTCCGAAAAACTCTGTTTTGACACGCCGAATTACTTTACGAAAACCTTTAAGAAGATTGAAGGCAAAACGCCAACTGAATACAAAAAGAGCATTCTTAACTGAATGCGCTTTTTAGATAAAAAGTTAATTTTTATTTTGCTGGTGTTTTCTATAAGCAAGTGGGGAAATTTTTTCTTTTTGCTTAAAGATTAAGCCGAAATAATTAGCCGAAGAAAAACCGCAAAGTTCTGAAATTTCGCTAATACTTTTATTCGTTTTTTGCAAAAATTCTTTAGACTTTGCTATTTTTATGCTTAACAAATATTCGATAGGCGAGCACTTCATATATTTATTAAAGTTATAAATAAGCGTGCCCTTAGAAACGAAAAACTTTTCACATAAATGAGAAAGCGGTAAATTTTCCATATATTTTTCGTTTAAGTAGTCGATAACTTTAAGAATTAGTGGGGGAACTGAACTTTCTTTTGAAACCGAAGACGAAAGCGTTTCGGCGGATAAGTTGTTGATTTGTAGTATAAGATAGGAAAATAAAGTCCTAATTATAGCGTCTGAAAATTTTTGGCGTTTATTGACGGTATTGATTTGGTCGAAAACGCACTCAAAAAGGTTATTTTGTTCGTTGGTTAGTTTAATAACCGAAAGCGCTTTTTCTTGCAAAACGTGTTTTTGAAACTCGTCAAGATAATCTTCCGACACGTTGATATTGTACCTTGCAAAAGCCGAGCCTTCAGTTTTGTGTAAGGTGTGCGGGGGAATAATAATCAACACGGGCGCAGTAAGTCTATACAAAGCGTTAGACAAGAAAAAGGTTCTGTTTCCTTTTTGCAAAAAGTATAATTCGTAATGCGAATGAGAGTGCAAATCCATCATAGACCACTCTTCGTTTTTTATGGATTTTTCGATTTCAATAAAGTTCATAATTTTTTAAATATATATGTAATTTTTGACTATTTTAACATTTATTATATTGAATAGTCAAGTAAATTTATGTTATACTATTAAAAAATAAAAGGAGAGCAATTATGATAAAAGTAATGCAGTATGGCGAAGGTAATTTTTTAAGAACTTTCGTAGATTATTATTTTGATGAATTAAACGTTGAAGGTGGCGATTACGGCGTAAATATCGTTAAGCCTATCACTTTCGGCACTCTTGAAAGATTTGAAAAACAAAACAATAAATATCACGTAATTTTGCGTGGTAGCGTAAACGGCAAACCCGTTGAAACGGTTAAGAAAATCAACGTTTTGCAAAACGTAATTTGTCCGTTCACTAATTATGAAAAATATATTGCGCTTGCAAAAGACGCTGAGTTAAAGATTATAGTTTCAAACACCACCGAAGCAGGTATTTGCTATAACGCAAACGATAAGTTTGAAGAGTTTGAAAATATCGCTTATCCCGCAAAACTCACTAAATTCTTGTTTGAAAGATTTTCTTGTGGGCTTGACGGCGTATACTTAATGCCCGTTGAACTCATTGACAACAACGCCGATAATCTCAAAAAGTGCGTTGACGCATATATCGAACTTTGGAATTTGCCAAAGGAATTCAAAAAATGGAACGACGAGAAAAACTTTTACTGCAACACTCTCGTTGATAGGATAGTTTCGGGGTATCCCAAAACTGCGGAAGATATCGCTTACATTGAAAAACTTCTCGGCGAAAAAGACGAACTCGTTTCTATCGGCGAACCGTTCGGTTTGTGGGCGGTTGAAAAGAAAGGCGATATTGCAAAATATATCAAAGAAGGCACGCACGGTATTGACGTCGTTCTCACGAACGATATTAACTATTATAAAAAGAGAAAGGTTAGAGTATTGAACGGTAGCCACACTAATATCGTTCCGGTAGGCTTACTCAAAGGCGCCGTTACCGTTTACGATTGCATGACCGACGAATGGTTAAAGAAGTTCTTAAACGACACGCTAGAAAAGGAAATCATACCTTTCGTTTCAGACGATATCAAGGCAACCACAGAGTTTGCAAATAGCGTAACCGATAGGTTTATGAACCCTTATCTTAACCATCAATTAACGAGTATTGCTCTCAACAGTATTTCTAAATGGAGAGCAAGGAATTTGCCGAGTTTTAAAGATTACTACAATAAGCACGGCGTTATTGCTGAAAATCTTACTTACGGTTTTGCTTGCTTGATGAAATTATATAGCGGAATTAAGGCGGTTGACGGAAAGTTTGTTTACGATTTACCTGCAAGGCAAATTCAAATTCAAGACGATTTGCCGTACCTTGAATATTTTGCAAACGGTGGTAGCGTAAAAGAATTTATGCAAAAGGTAGACGTGTGGGGCGAAGACCTTACCGAATACAAAGGTTTTTACGAAAAAGTAGCGGAAATTATTGAAAGCTTATGAAGAACAGTATAATCATTAATGAAAAAGATAACGTTGGCGTTTGCTTGTTAGAAACCGACGGTATTCCCGCAGGGCATAAATATGCGCTTCGTGATATAAAGACGGGCGAATTCGTTATTAAGTACGGTCAAATTATCGGTAGAGCAACTAACGATATCAAAAAAGGCGAGTGGGTGCATTCACACAACTTAAAATCACACCTTGATGAAGAAATGGAATATTCTTATGATTTTAAGGCGTTCAAACCCGAAATAAAAGACGGAAAATTTTGGGGCTTTAAGCGTGCAAAAGGTCGTGCGGGTATTCGTAACGAAATTTATATAATTCCTACGGTTGGTTGCGTTAACAACGTTTGCATGCGCGTTGAAAAACTTTGTCAAGAGTTCGTTACGGGCAGTATTGACGGCATTTTTACTTTAACCCATCAATTCGGTTGCTCGCAACTTGGCGAAGATAACAAAAATATTAAAAAGTTATTGTGCGCTATCGCTCTTAATCCAAACGCAAGTTTCGTGTTGTTCGTTGGTTTAGGTTGTGAAAATAACGGGCTTGACGGAATTAAAGAATATCTTAAACCTTTCGGCAGAGATAATATTGCGTATTTTAACTGTCAAGAAGTTGAAGACGACGTTGCTTACGCGGTAGAAATAATAAAAGGTTTTGCGGACAAGGCAAAAGACCTTAAACGTGAAGAAGTGCCACTAGCGGAACTTTGCATAGGGTTAAAGTGCGGTGGTTCGGACGGGTATTCGGGCATAACTGCAAACCCGTTAGTTGGTAAGGTAACCGATAAATTCGTATCTTTGGGCGCAAGCGCGATTTTGACTGAAGTTCCCGAAATGTTCGGTGCGGAACAACTACTTATGAACAAGTGTAAAAACGAACAAGTTTTCAATAAATATAAGAAAATGATTGAAGACTTTAAGGCGTTTTATACGGATAACGGTTTCCCCGTGTATGAAAACCCAAGTCCGGGCAACAAAAAAGGTGGTATAACCACTTTGGAAGAAAAATCGCTCGGTTGCGTAGAAAAAGCGGGCACGACCGAAATCGTTGACGTGTTAGGGTATGGTGAACTCGTAAAAGAAGTAGGTGTTTCAACTCTTGACGCTCCGGGTAACGACTTAATTGCGTCTACCGCACTCGCATCAAGCGGGTGTCAAATCGTGTTGTTTACAACGGGTAGAGGTACACCCTTTTCAACTTTCGTTCCAACGATGAAAATTTCAACTAACGATTACCTTTCTAGCCACAAAAATAACTGGATAGATTTCAATGCTTTCTCTATGGATGAAGAAGGGTTGTTTAACTTGGTTATGGATACGGTAAACGGCGAATACAAGTGCAAAAGCGAAGATATAAGAGAAATTGCTTTCTATAAAAAAGGAGTAACGCTATGAGTTATATTAAAGATAATTTTTTACTTACCAACAAAACGGCGGAAAAGTTGTATTTTAACTACGCAAAAGACATGCCCATTTTCGACTATCATTGCCATTTGTCTGAAAAGGTAATTTTAGAAAACAAAGAATTTAACGATATTTTCGAAATTTGGCTATCAGGCGACCATTACAAGTGGCGTTTGATGCGTAATTACGGCGTTGACGAAGAATATATCACGGGTAGCAAGTCAAATAAAGAAAAGTTTATTGCGTACTGCAAGGTTTTGGGAACTGCGTTTGGCAATCCCTTATACCACTGGTCGCAAGTTGAATTAAAAGAGTTTTTTAATTGTGAAATTGAAATTAACGAAGAAAACGCCCTTTTAATTTGGGACTGGTGCAACGAATATATTGCACTCAACAAAATCACGCCCCAAAAACTCATTGAGCAATCTAACGTAACGCACATTTTTACAACCAACGAAATTTTTGACGACCTTTCAACCTTTACTGAAATTGCTAAAAAGGATTATAAATTCAAGGTTATTCCTGCGTTTAGAGCGGATAAAATTATGAATATTGAAGCCGCACCTTACAACGAATACCTTGCAAAACTTGGCGAAGTAAAAGATTTAACGGCACTTGAAAACAAAATTGAAGAAAGACTCGTTGAATTTATCAAAGTTGGCACGACGGCAAGCGATATTGCTCTGCAATCAGTATATCCCGTAGCGGATAAAGCGGACGCTGAAAAGGTTTTTGCAAAGAGAATTAAAGGCGAAATGGTTAGCGAACAAGAAAGTCAAGTATTTAAGGGCTACTTTACTTATTTCTTATTCAAACTTTACGCTAAATATAATATTGCAACCGAATTGCACGTAGGCGCAATGCGTAACAACAACACGGTTATGCTTAATAAACTTGGGCTTGACACGGGTTACGATAGCATTGCCGAAGACAACAGCATTAAGTATACGTCAAGGCTTTTTGATAAACTTAACTTGGAAAATTCTTTGCCAAAAACAATCGTGTTCAACCTTAACCCTAAAATGAATACTGAAATTATGACGCTTATCGGCAGTTTCCAAGATAGTAGCGCGAAAGGCAAGGTTCAATTTGGGCCTGCTTGGTGGTTCCTAGATAACAAAGTCGGTATGGAAAAACACCTTGAAGACTTAACTGCAACCGGTCATATCGGTGCGTTTATTGGTATGCTTACGGACAGTAGGTCGTTCTTGTCTTATCCAAGGCACCATTATTTTAGGCGTATCCTTTGCAACTATTTAGGAACGCTTATGGAAAAGAGCGAAATTACTGCTGACGAAAAGTTGGTTGGCAAGGTTATTAAAGACGTTTGCTACAACAATAGTATCAATTATCTCGGCATGAAATAATGTAAAACACTTGCGATAACTAGTTTTTAATGCTATAATTAAAAATAGTTTGCAATGTTATAAAGAAAGGAGTATTTTATGGTTAAAAAGATACCCGTAGTGGTTATTAAAGAACTAGGCGAAGTTGATAAGATTTTGCCCGCGCTTAAAAACGACGGTATAGAATACGCGGAAATAACTTTTAGAACTGCGTGTGCAGAAGAAGCGATTAAATACGCTGTTAAAAATTATCCCGATATGATTATCGGTGCAGGCACGGTTATCAACGCTGAACAATGCAACAAGGCACTTGCAGCAGGTGCGAAATTTATCGTTTCGCCCGGTCTTTCTATTCCCGTTGCGGAAATTTGTAAAGCAAACAACGTACCCTATTATCCCGGTTGCGTAACGCCTACCGAGATTATGCAGGCTCTTGAATTGGGAATAAATATCGTTAAATTCTTCCCTGCAAACGTTTATGGTGGTTTGAAAGCAATGAAGGCTTTGGC
>JAZRNE010000021.1:0-97430 GCA_045648045.1 Christensenellaceae bacterium | reverse complement strand
AATAAACGTTTTCTAATATAAACCTTGCTCTTGCAGAACCAAAAATAAAACGTTTAGTAGTGGCACTAGAATTCATTAATTCAATATTTGTAAATGCAATATTTTTTAACGTAAAGCCTGCGCCACCAGAAATACCTACATCGCCAAACAATCCGCTTTGCGTATGCAATAACCCGTCTACGGTATAACCTTGTCCGTCTAATTCACCTTGTAAAACACCATAACCATACCCCTTGCCAGAAGTAGACGCTTTACCATTACCAACGTTTGTACTATCATATACCGTTCTAGTCTTTGATGCAATATATGTGTTTCCCGTATAGTTACTTGCACTATCCGCAAATGCTACGCCTGATAGGTCAATATTTGCAGTAAGCACAGAATAAAGTGGCGCTAATTTGCCGTATCTATCTTGCATAACCGTTGCAGCCCACTCAACGAATTCGTCAGTCGTGCCGATTGCAAAATCAACGAATTTAACGGTTTGTTGATACAACTTAATTCCATCAGTCAAAGTGATAACGTTTGCAGCACTATTAACTTCCGATTCGGGTAAAACTAATTTGCCGTTTGTAAACGTAGCGCCAGAAACGAGTCTTGAGCCGTTGTAAACTCTAACGTCCCCTGTCAAACCGCTGTTATCAATTTGTAATTCGCCTTTATTTTTACCGTAAAAACCTACTTTTTCGTTAACGGCAATTTCACCGTTTTCGCCAAGACCAACGTACTTATTAAGATGCGCAAATTCATCAGGTAATTCGGTAAGATAATGAATTGCAACACCTTCCATCGTTCTAATTGAATTTGTGCCGTCAGCATATACGATAGTATCTTCAGTATTATCGTCGTTATCACTAATAACGTAGCAAGAACGTGCAGCAAAAACAGTAGAATACATATCGTCCGGGAAGTTCATAAGGTCGGTATGACGAACGTATTTACCGTTATCATCAAACGTAGCAGCCCAACTTTCACCGTTGATTTTCCATTCTGCTTGATATAAACCATTTGCACCAAATTCGATTTCAGTTACGCTAGACGCGTCCTTTTTAACCAAGGTGTAGAACTTAATAGTTTGACCGTCGGTCAATTCAATCGCATCATAAAACGCCTTCGTGATTGTCGTTGAAAAACGGATACCGTTTTCATCTTTTTCACTATTCGTTTCGGGGTCGGGTTGTCTAATTACTGCCCCGTCTGACATCGAAAACTCGGCAGCGAGCGGTTCGTTTTCTGCGAGTGCAAATTTGTTGTCAAAACTTGCTACGGCTAAAACCATAGTCATACAAAACAACGTTGCTAAAACTGATAATAAAACGTTTTTCAAAGTTTTACGCATATTACACCCCTCCTTGTCCCCAAAGTTCTTCAACGTCAACAACGTCATAGCCTTCACCTGATAAGCCCATTACGTCTAACTCGTAGTCGCAAACGAGCATTTCAGGTTTCTCATAATATTTTGCCATTTGATATTCCTCCTATATCTTTCAACATTTTTTTATAAATTTTGCAATTTAATCGTGAAAGCAAAATTTAATTACCAGTTTTTAACCAACTCATCAATACTAATGTGTTGTGCACATTCGGTAAAATTGAGTCTGATAACGTCTTCTTTGAAAGATGACTTCATCTTTGCTAATTTTTCAGCACCGATAGTTGCACTATGGAACTTAATAAACAAATATCTTGCGGTAATACTTTCTTCGCAAATATTGTCGTAATAAATTTTATAAGCAGCACTATCCGTTTCTTTCAAGCCATCAATCGCTTGATAAGCTTCGTCCACCAAACCTAACCATTGAATAACAACGTTATAAGGGAAGTTTTCAATAGTCGTCATATTTTCTTCGATATCGCTCGGCGGTAAGGTTTGCATATGCGCCCTTTGCGTGATAAAGTAGTTGAACATTACGTCCGATGCGGGCCCGAAAACCGCACTAAAATAATCTTTTATCAATGCGTCAACGTCAAGATTTACGTTCCATTGTAACTTGCTGTTAAGATACAATTTAAGATTATTAAATCCCGTGCCGTTTTGGTTATCTTGTTGACCTTGGTCAAAAATCCATTTCGCACCAAAATTAAGGCAAAGTTTATAGTTTTCTTGATAGTTAAACGTGTCGGTAGGAATCAAATAATCTTCATAGTTGGTTTGATACATCCACACGCCACTATTGTTAGTGCAAGGTTTCCAAGACTGCGTTGCGTTAATAGTTTTTTCGTTGTATTCTTCTCTCGTTAAACCGTGTAAGAAATCCGCCGAAGACGTTGCGCAGAATATTGCTGCGTTTGAAATTGCAGGGTCTTTAGTTGCGTCTAAACCCTCGTATGTTTGCCATACACCGTTAGCATCTAAATAAGCAGGTGCTTCTTGGTAGTTGTGGTATGCAAACATTGCAATTCTTAAAGTTTCTTTTCTTCCCGGTTGATTTACGTCTAACCACGCATTGATTTGTCTAACAACGTCTAAATGGAACTTCCACATATTGCCAGAAATCATACCACCGTATTTTTTAGTGCCAGCATCACAAGCGTCGCAAGTACAGAATTCTCTATTGTCTTCTTGTGTGATTGTGATAATAGGCCTTGTAGTATCTTTCTCTAATTCAGCAATACAAGCATTCGCCATAGCTGTTACCATTGCGCTATATTTTTCGGCGTTGCCGTGTGCGGTATAGCAAAGTTGGAAAACGTTTTTGCAACTATCACTACCTTCGTCGTAAATAACGGCTTCGTTGTTTCTTAACTGTTGAGCATACCATTCGGGGTTATCCGTCATATTTTTATCAGGTCTTAAATATTCAAGCGTGTTATGGAAACGCGTCGCACCAACGTAAACGTCTTGGTGTTGCAACACGAAACGCATTCTGCTTGCGTTCGTTGCTTGCGCAACTTTATAAACCGAACCCCAAGGTCCTATTCTAGTTTCAAAATCGGGGTTGTCCATAACGTTAAAGTCGTATAACGGCACGCTACTAACCTTATCTATCGTATAAAAGTCTACGTCGTATCTTTCATAATTAAAAAGCTGAGTAAGCAATTCGTAAGTTCCCCAAAGCGCACCATTTTGGTCTTTTGCCATAATAAAAATATCATCGCCAACCGTTTTGATGCGAAAACCTTGCGCATTGATTGACTTGCCTTCGGGCAAACCGTCTTGCAAGTTTAAGCCGAGAGATTTTTCAATTTCGTTACAGCCGATAAAAATATATTTACCGCTGTTTACGTCAATACCGCTATTTTCTTTTAGCGTACCTAATTGAACACCCGTTGCCTCTAAAAACAACGCTTTAAAATCATTCCTAGCGAGAGAAACTCTTTGATGCGAGCTATCTGGCAATACGATTTTGTATTCAGACGTTCCGTTTTTTGCTATCCATTTATCGGAAATTTCAGTTTTGTTATAAATGTGTAAACCATCGTAATCGCCATATTCTTTAATTTCGATACCGTCTTCAAGGCCATTTTTGTTGGCATTGTTACAACCAACGAACGAAAAGAGACAAGTTGCGCTTAAACATAAACTAATAAACTTAAATAAATTTTTATTCATAAACTGTCCCCCCCATTATTTATCGCTAACGAATAATTCAATCGTTTTCGTGCTGTAATTTCCTGCGGAATCAGTTGCTTTATAAACAACTTTATATTTGCCGGCTTTATTTGTCTTAAACGTCGTTTTGCCGTCTTCTAATTTATACATTACCATTGACGGTGAATAGATATAAATTTCAACTTTAACGTCAGTATCAACGTTGTCGGTTACGGTGGGCATAGTAAGTTTTATATTCTTATTTACCTTTCCGCTTGAAACCGTGCCGTTTGGCATCGTTATTTCAGGAGCGACGGTATCAACAACGTTAACGTAATAACTGAATTCTTTAATTACTTCTCCATTCGGATTTAGCGCTTGAAAGGTTACTACATATCTACCATATTGAATTGCCGTAACAAAGTAATCTTTATCAGTATTAGCACTAAACAAACGAGTGCCGTCCACCGCTTTGGCATAAACTTTAACGCCTTTCGTAGTTTCTGGTAGTTGAACGGTAACACGACTATCAACGTAAGGAGAAATCAAATCACTAGCAATCATTTTTGGAATTCTAATTTTCTCGCCGTACGTAACGTATCCCCTATATTCTCCTTCAAATGTAAATACTGGGTCGCTATCCCCGTTAAATTTTTCGCCCGAAATTTGTGTTAATTCAATTTCGGCATCACCTTCAACTTGTTCAAAACCAAAAGTAACGTATACTTTGCCACTTGAAAAACCTTCAAACGGTTGTCCGTTCAAATAAGTGTCTATAGGCGCATATGCTCCGTTTTTTCTATCGTATCTAACACCGTTTACACTATCGTATTCAAGTATAACAATGTCAAAATCCATTACTTTATAAGAGACAAGTGCATCTAACGAGTTAATTTTAAAATTTACAGTATCGTCTAATATATAATAAAATTTAATTGATTGAGCGTCGTTTTCACTATCTGTATACGTTATAGTAAACGCCTTATAATCCTTTTTATCGTTGTTAGTAACAATTCTCACGCTTAAACCGTTTGCGCCCATAGCGTTAACGAACGTTGCAGATGCGTCAGTTTGTGTCTGCATTTGTACGTTAGATCCTTTCATTTTTAAGCTCATATCACTAGACACGAAAAGTTTTGAATAGTCTTCGATAATCTCGCCGTCGTTTTTAACGTTGATATCAATAAGTGGTATATCGCTATAAACAACGTTACCTTCCGCGTAAATCGAATCGGTATAATAGATTATATCAACGGTATTTTTAAGCAAGGTTGCAACAGGTGTAATCTTACCATCATACGATTTTTTAACGCCTTCGCCATCGATATAAGCAATTTTAGCTTTTACGGGATTACCTGAACCGTCAGTATAATCGTAAGCGTTTATCATAGGCAACTTATACGTTTTGCCAGAAACGAAATATTTAGGCACTGCGGGTTTTTCTAAATAAACGGCGCAATCACCAGTTTCAACGGTTACGGTATACTCTTTTGCATAAGTTTGACCAACGTAATCAGTTGCGGTAACGGTAACCTTATATTCCCCAGCAATCGTTGGGAAGAACTTTCCGTCAACTACGTCAACTTCATTTTCGCCCAAGTAAACTTTCGTTGTGAATTTGAAAATTCCGTTAGCGCAACCACCAGCCATGTTAGTAGGCATGTGAAGTTTAACGAATTTACCCGAAACGCCAACTTCTTCTATTTCATCAGTAGCGAAAATAGCGTCTAAACCTGCTAAATCAAACTGTATAGCCGAAGTTTGTTCAACAGCCGTTATCGTAACGCTATAAGTGCTTTCCTTTTTGAAATAATCCTTTACCGTATAAGTTAAGGTATAGTCGCCTGCCGTTTCAGGAACGAACTTTTCGCCGTTATATGCAACGACAGTGTCGTCTTTTGAAACTTCGTAAGAAACAGGCAATTTCCCAAAGTATTGATTTAAAGTACTAGCATTGAAAATAGGATATTCAACGCCAACTTTTGCCTTTGGTAAACTTTGAGCCGAATAATCTTCGAAATCAACGTCAATATCTAACGTTCCACGGTCTTCAAAACTAAAGATTTCTTCTTGTTTTGCATCATCAGCACCAGAAAGAGAACCTGTAATACCGCAAATTTCAGTAATCATAAAGTTGAAACTTTCTTCTAAATACGTTCCACCTTTAATTGAAAGGAAACATTCGCCCGTGGTAAATCCACCCCAAATCTTTGAAAAATCTTCAGGGCTATCCAAATCGGCAATCAAACCTATATCGTCTTTACTTTTACTAGGATAACTTGACGCACCATCATAGTTCGTAGACGTTTTATTGAAAACCTTTTTGCTTTCATAATCAAAATTTATAGAGAAATCGTTATCAGCAATGCCGTTAATCTTAAACTTCACGTCGTTATGATACTTAAAATCACCGTCTTCTTGCTCGGTAGTAGCATAAGGACCTGTCAAACTAAATCTTGACGGAGCACCATAATTGTTATTAACTTGCTTAACGGGGTTCGTACTAAATTGCCACCCCGTTTGTTGTTGACCGTTACTTGCCGCAACGGAAATGTAAACCATAGGCGTTTCCGAACGAGAATACGCCTTAAAGGTTACGTAATTAGTGGGGTCGTAAGCGTCGGTAAGCGTAATTGAAAAATCACTTACGTCTTTAACGCCTATTCTATTAGGTGCGATAACTATTTTGATAAGGTTATCAGTCGCTTTAACTTTAGTTAAGTCAATAACTCTGCTATATTTAAATTCATCGCCAGACGCAAGCGAAACGTAAACGCCTGAAACCGAAGAATTAATCACGCTATCCCTTGCTGAAGATTTATCTTCGGTAACGTGGTCCTTATATACGTAGTTATAATATTTTGCAGAAGACGAATCACTAGTAACGTAAAAAAGTTCTTTTTCAATCACGAACGAATCCGTTTTTGAAACGACTTGTCCGTCAAAATCCGCACTATATTCAACCGTATATTCACCTTCAACGTTAAGTTTGATAACGTCGTTTTTGCCAACGCTTTCAGTCCCATCAGGGAAAATAACTTTTACGTCGGCTTCTTTGTCAACGTCGTTATAGCGAATTTTACCCGTTGGGCGAGAAATAATTTCTTCATATCCCCACGCTCCGTCAGGATTTAATTCACTTGTTTCAACGATATCAACTTCACTCGCGTTAACGCTTAACGGCTTTATAGCGTACGCTACGCCCGCTATAATCATAGATAAAACCGCAACGATAACGAGAAGTTCAATAAGGAATTTTCTTTTAATATTATTCATAATTTACTCCTTAATATTTTGTAGCATTATTCTTTAACACCACCGATTGAAAGATTGTTCAACAATCTATCGTGGAAAATAATAAATAACGCTAACGTAGGAATTGCACCAACCAAACACGCAGCCATACGAACAGGAGTGTTTGCCGTTGCATTATCCGTACCTTCCATTAAACGCAAACCGTAAGAAATGGTGGGTACGCTAGGCAAGAACAACATAGGCGTTGTGTAGTCATTCCATTGAGCAATAAATACTAACAATAAAATGGTAAAATACGTGGTTGAGCACAAAGGTAACATAATTCGCAACATAACCGATAAGTTGTTTGCCCCGTCAATTTGTGCGGCTTCGTCAAAGTCTTTTGGGAAAGCCGACAGCGTCGCGTGCATTACTAAGAAGTACATTCCCAAGAAATTGAACTTATGAACGTACATACCTATCATACTATCGTACAAGCCCAACTGACGCGCAAGAACTATTGCAGACGGTTGAGAACCAACGATAGGCAAAATCATACCGAAAATTACTATACCGTAAATAATTTTACCGATAGCAAACTTAAATCTTGAAGTTGCGTATGCAACGATAAACGTAACGCTAACTTGAACGAAAGCGTTGCCGAGCGCAAACATTACTGAGTTCTTAAACAATTCTGGGAAATATACAGGCTCACGTCCGTTTGCAGTACTAACAACAACGTAAAACTTGTCAAAAACGGTAAGATAATTATTAAAATATATTTTCTTAGGTAATCCAACGTAATTGCCGAGTTCAAAGTCAATGAGTGGGTTTTTTAAGGACGTAGAAAGTGCCCAAAATAATACTGCAAGCAATGACGACGCATAAATTAATAAAACTATTCCAAGGATAAGATATAAGGGAGAAAATTTGCTTTTAACGCCCGAAAATCCTTTATCTTTAAACATTTTCTTCATTTCATCCCCCCATTAGTCAACCTTTGGACCAAACTTATTGAGCAGCCAGCGTGCCGCAAAAGTAATAGGAATAGATACCGCCGTTAACGCAATACCCATAGCCGCAGGAACGTTATATTCACCATAACTTTGCGCACTTCTAGTCTTTCTTAACAAATAATAGCCAACTGTCGATGTTTCAAGGTTCTTAATATCCGTACCGTAGAATGCGTATAAGTGCATATCAGAAGTAAAGATAATGGCTATACCGTTAATAATAAATACCGAAAGCGTAGGATAAATCATAGGAATAACTATACTAAAGAATTGCCTTAATTCACCCGCACCGTCAATTTGTGCAGCTTCAATTACCGCGTCGTTAATATTGCTCATAGCCCCTGAATAAAGCAAAAGCCCCGAACCGAAACCAACCCAAATCCCAAAAAAGATAACGGTTGGTAAAACGGTGTTAACGTTTGACGCTAACGCCGGTATTTTTTTATCAAACAACTTTAATATTATTTGCGGAACAGCAAAGTCACAAATATATTTGTACATTAAGGCAATAGATATAGCTGAAATAACTGACGGCAAGAATAAAATCACCTTAAATAATTTACTTGCGAAACGCTTTTTAAAGATATAATAAGAAAAGAACAAAGTTGCAGTAGTGCCAACGCCCGTGTGTATCACGTAATACAACAACGAATTTTTGATAAAATATTTAAGTAATCCGTTACCTATTTCATTCCATAAAAGTTTAAAATTGATAAACCCTTTCCAAACGTAAGCACCGTTTTCATATCTTTGAAAAGCCAAAAATATTGAATTAATATTAACGTAAACGTAAAAGATTAAATAATGGATTAAGGGCAACGTAACTAAACAAGCCACAAAAATCTTATCTTTATCGCGTTTGTTTAACGTTTTTTTCGTACTAATCGTGTTGTTCACAATTTTTCTCCTAGTCTAAATTTACCACAAAACGCAAAGACGTACTTTGCGTTTTGTGTCAAACTAATCATTATTAATTATTGATGTAAGCAGAAAATTCACTTGCCCATCTATTTTGCCATGAATTATAAAGCCCTTCAAAATACGTTTTTGCCGTTAAGTTTTCATCACTATCCATAGCGTTGCTTGCTGCGGTATAAGAACCGTATTGTAAAGCCTTATCTTTCTTGAACACACCCATGTTATCTAAGAACAAGTTGTTAGTAGATAATTGATAAATAATTTTGGTGTTTTTGTCGTTTTTAATTTCAAAAATTGATTTTGAGAATGTAGAGAAATCCTTCATATCGTCAGCATTAACTTCGTATTTTAACGCTCTAGGTGTGTTGTCGTAAATAGTAAACTTCTTCAAAGCGTCAGTGGTGTTGCAGAATTGCAAGAACAATTTTGCAAGCGGAATATACTTTTCTGGCATATTTGAACGAATCATAATGTAACTATTTTGTGATTCAAGCAAGGTAAGTCCCTTACCCACTTCATCCGCAGTAGCCTTGGGTAAAGGCATAAACTTGAAGTTTCTATCTTCTTTTCCAGAAGCAGGAAAATCTTTTGCCATTTCATCAAAAGAAGGTGTTGCTTCATTTTGCCACCAAATACCTTCGGCAAGCATTGCAATAGCCTGAGTTTCAGTTCTATACCCACTCAAAATATATTTACTTTGAGCAGAAGTATGCGTAAATGATTCGGTAAAGCAATCAGTATATAAGTATTCCTTGTTTTGCAAATTAATTAATTTGTTAAGGAAATCAAAACCGTAATAATAACCTGCTTGATTGAAAACGTCGTAACCATTTGCGTTAGAGATTGGTTTTTCACCGATAGTAGGCGTGTCGCCGTTCCAACCAGTAACGTATTTGGTAGAAGTACCGTTAAAGGTGTACGCTAATTTTTCATTTTCATATCCGTTATAATCAGTAATCAATGCGTTAATTACGTTCATGATATAGAAAGAATCTGCACCACTAAAAATCATAGGAATATTCTTTTCCGAAATCAAAGCGCAAAGATTAAAGAAATCCGCATAAGTATTCGGTAAACCATCGTCATACGTACCTTCTTCGCCGTCAGGACCGGTTGAAAGGTTCTTTGAGGTTGATTTAGCACCGAAAGTACCGTCAGCATACATATAGTAACCTTCTTTATCAAACAACTCTGCGTCGTAAGTTAAGCCGTAGTAACCTTCGTAATGCGGAATAGCGTAGTATGCAGGTGCTTGTTCCAACCCCTTATTCAAACCGGTTTGTTGAACGTCAGTAAATTTGTCGATAATTTTCTTATCGGCATCGCTAAAGTCCGGCGCTGATTCTAAACCGGCAACGTTGTTGATATCAAAAGTTCCGTTTACAACGTCAGTAATGTCTAAAAGTTTGTTGTTATTAACGAACTCACCGTAAGGTACGTTTTCATTAAAGAATACGTACGCGTTATCAGAAGTCATATCAAAGTTTTTGTTCGTTGCGGTATTTTTGTGTGGGCTAATTATAACTTGAACGCCCGTTTTACCATCTTCAAAACTTACGTTTGCATACTTGTTTTGGAATTCTTCTTTCATTTGGTAAATCCATTTTTCACCAAATCCACCACTAAAGTGTGAAACGTACAATTGTGTTTTGTTTTTGTCGATTTTTTCGCCGCCCTTGTTACCGCAGCCAGCCAACGACATTCCGCTAACAATAAGACATGCAGCGAGGATTAGTGATACTAGTTTTTTCATAATTTTACTCCTTAATAAATTTATTCTTTACACACAGCCAACAACTAGACAATTCAACCGTGTATTATAGCCTAATATGGTTTTTTAATAAAACATACACTCGTATTGTAAAAAATCAACACGCTTTCGTTTTTAAGCATAGATATACATTCTACCTGCATTAGATTAACACATTTTTTTATTAATGTAAATATCTAAAAAAACATACTTTTCTTGTTGTCTTTTTGCTTGTTTTTTTAACTATAAATATTGTGCTACTTAATAGATAAAAAATTCGCAAAAAACTTTGCCTAAATAAAAAGGATGCGCTTACAAAGTAAACGCATCCGTCTTAGTATTAATTTTCTATCTTTGCCTATAATGAAGTGGTGATAACCCCGTCGCTTTCTTAAAAACCAAACCGAAATAGTTTGCTGAAGAAAACCCGCATAATTCTGCAATTTCTTCCATTGACTTATCCGTGGTAAGCAAAAATTCTCGCGCCTTACTTACCCGCACACTAAATAAATATTTCATAATCGAACAATTCATGGTTTGCTTAAATCTTTCACAAAGCGTCGCCTTGCACAAAAAGAATTTTTCAGTCAAGCTCTTCAACGTTATTTCCGTTTGATAATTTTCGTTTATATACGCAGCCATTTTAAGAATTAGCGTATCGACTTTATCTACTGATTCCGTTGAATATATTGCCGATATTTGCGATAAGTTTTGTTTTTGCAAAAAATACAAAACCGCTTTTGCTAGTGAAAGTTTATACTCGTCGTTATCCTTCCATTCTAATTGTAATTTTGACGCTTCCTTAAGCAGTTTTATACAAATGTCGGCGTGATTTTCGTCTAATTTTAAGGCTTTCTTTTTTGCACACGCATTTAAAAAAGACACTTCATTTTTTGACAATAATTCAGTAGATATATTAATGTTTATACGCAAAAACGAGTCGCCTTCGGTTTTATGCATATTAAACGGTTTTATCACACAAAAACTTTTCGGTGGCAACAATATCATTTCGTTATTTATAAAAAAACGGCGCTCCCCTTCAAGCAAAAAAAACAATTCATAGTAGTCGTGACTGTGCGGTTCTACCATAGAATACGCAGTAACTTTATTTCTTAATTCAACCTCAAAAAATCCACCCATAATTCACCCGACGATTTATGTAATTTCGCCTATATTATATACTATTTTGTATTGAATGTAAAGTTTTTTTATGCTATACTACACAAAAAAGGGGAAAAACTAATGACTAAAAGACTTTTGTGTTTTGACGTTGATGGAACGTTAACAGAAAAACGAACTAAGATAAACGAAACAAATCGCAATTTTCTAGCAGAATTAGCAAAAAAATATGATTTACTTATAGTAAGTTCGGGTAATTGCGAGCGTATCTATAAACAATTAGATTATTTCCCAGTAAAAATTCTAGGCAATTTCGGTTTGCAACAATCATCAATTAAAAACAACGAACTTGTTATAGATAGGCAATCTTTCGTTCAAATTGACAAAAAATCATTCCTTGAAAGAATTGATTATTTGCGCAAAAAATACGGCTACACCGAATTTAAGGGCGAAAGCGTAGACTTTCACCCGTCAGGCATGGCCACGTTTGGGATTTTGGGCACTGAAGCAAGTATTGAAGAAAAACTTGCCTTTGACCCAGACAGAAGTAAGCGCATGGTTATGTACGACGAAGTAATAAGTTTATTCCCTGAATATGACGTTTACGTTGGCGGTTCAACTTCTTTTGATTTCGGCGACAAAAGATACAACAAATATACCGCTATCGTAAATTACGCCAAAGAGTACGGATATTCATTAGAAGAAATTTTGTATATAGGCGATGAGATACACCAAGGTGGTGGCGACTACCCCGTATTTTCTAGCGACATTGATGCGATACAAATTAAAGATTATAAAACCATATCAAAAACTTTGGAATTTTTACTAAAATGACAAGTTTAACTCTTAATTCAACTAGACGGATTTTACGCATCAAAAATCCTGTTTCGCTGAATTATTATGAAAATTCTTTCAATTTAACTGACGAAAACACAATTTCAAGTTATATGGGATTTTTTGTCGAAAGTGGAACGGTTTCATTTTGCGTTGACAACAACGAACAAATACTCACCCCAGAAAGTTTTTACATATTATCCCCCAACACAACTTTTTCATGCAAAAATAAAACTGGCGACACCGTTAAGTTTTTAACCTTTTCGTTTAGTTGTGGTTACAATATTCTAAAAGCGCTTGCAGGTTGTTACGTCGTTGATGAAACGGAAAAAACGTTTATCGGACATATTATTCAAGAAATTAAAAAGCAAAAACGGTCATTGAGTTGTTCAAAAAACAGAGAAGAACCATCTTACTCATTTGGTGCACAACAATTAATCGTTTCTTGTATAGAATCGTTACTCGTTAACTTGATTAGGAAAAAGTTTGCCACTACCCCGGAACTTTTATCCACACCAGATAACAACACTTCTAGAAAACGCTGTGCGAATGAAATTCAAGAATATTTGCGCCAAAATCTTTATAACGCAATCACCCTTAACGACGTTAAAAATCACCTTTTCTATAGTAAGACTTACTTAAACAACGCATTCAAAAAAGAAACAGGTTGGTCAATAATCTCGTATTACAGAATATTAAAAATAGAAGAAGCAAAAAAACTTATTTTGAACGGTGAGCAAATTACGATTATTTCAGAAAAGTTAAAATTTGATAGCCCAAGCAATTTTTATAAAACTTTCAAAAGCGTAACCGGTATGACGACTTCTCAATTCAAAAAAATGCAACAGTTGTAAAAACAACTCGATTTGATAATTTAACGATTAAAAACCTACTAGGATTTTTCCTAATAGGTTTTTTATTTTACATAAATAATGAAAGCAACCACGGATTAGAATGCGGTTGCTTTTTACGTAAGATTATATTTTAGAAAGTATTTACTAGTTCGTTTACGTCGGTTAAAGGTCTATTTTGCTTTAACGCGGTTTCTTTTAAGGTTAACTTGCCATCGTAAGCAGTCAAGCCGTTTCTCAAATGCAAATTATCTTTAAGCGCTTGTTTTACCCCTTTATTTGCAATTTCAAGCAAAATAGGTAGAGTTGCGTTTGAAAGCATAATCGACGCAGTTTTTGCAAACGCTGATGGAATATTATCTACGCAGTAATGCAAAATGCCTTCTTCGTAATAAGTAGGATTATCGTGCGTTGTTGAACGGCAAGTTTCTACCGCTCCTTCATCGTCACACGCAACGTCTACTATCATTGCGGACGGCTTCATCATCTTCAAGTCTTCCCTATTGATAAGGTGGTCCTTTCTATGTTTTGGCCACAAGATACAATTCAAAATAACGTCGCTTTCTTTTAAGCATTTAACAAGATTTTCCCTATTAGAATACAAGCAAGATACGTTTGATGGTAAAATCGCCTTTGCATTTTCTAAGGCTTTAACGTTAACGTCTAAAATCCTTACTACGTTTCCTAGCCCTGCGGCAATTTCAGCCGCACCAAGCCCCGAATTGCCAGCACCGATAATAGTTACGACGGGTGCGTCTATACCGCAAACGTTTGCAAGCAACGTGCCACTACCACCGAAAACCGATTGCATATGATGCAAAGCCGCTAAAAAGCCCCCCTTACCCGCAAGAATACTCATAGGTTTTAAGAGCGGAAAGTTTCCGTCTTTATCGGTTATATCTTCATAAGCAATAGCCGTAACTTTACTACTTAAAATAGCGTCAGTTTCTTCGGGGTGTGCGTTTGAATGAATGTAAGTATAAACGATTTTATTTTCGTTCATATATTTCCATTCTTCAGGGAACATTTCCTTAACTTTGTAAAAAAGGTCTGCCCCTTCGTAAACTTCTTTTGCCGTTTCAAGTACGGTTGCGCCTGCACTTTTATAATCATTGTCCGTAAAACCACAGCCAAAACCTGCATTTTTTTCAACCAAAACTTTGTGCCCACGCGCAACTATTTCTCTAACCGTTGCAGGCGTTGCTGCAACACGATATTCGTTAGGTTTAATTTCTTTCAATACACCGATAATCATTTATCTTTCTTCCTTCTATTTTTTATATATTAAATCACACAGCAAATTCTTAGTCAAGTTTTTTCGTGTCGTTTCAAAAAAATACTATTCAAACTCATATAAGCGAACTTCGTTTGGTTGCATTGTAAATTTAAGTGCGCCGATAACCTTTCTTGGCAAAACTATATTGTTTAATTCTTCATAAGAAAGCCCAGACGTATCAACTTTTTTAATAACCGTTACGACGCCCTTGTTTCTTTGCGCGTTGAAAGTTTTGATTTCAACTTCTTTTAGAGTGTCAGAATTGTTAACTACCATAATTGCAAACTTATCAAAACTTGCTGCGGACACGGCGCTAACTTGTTCGTCGTCGCTAACCGATTGTGTTTGGAAACCAAGTTTATATAGTGCGTTAAACGCTTTCATTACGTAATAGCCATAACTTGGCACAGTTTGCCTATTAATCATAAGCGAAAAAATGCCGTGTGGCGTACCCATAGAGCAACTATTATAAGTTGCAATACTAACCTTTGAATTTTGCCACGCTACTAAATTCGCCCCGATTGCAGACGCGCATTTTATATTTGCAGGGTCAACGAACCCGGAATCCCAAGAGCCACAAATGCTTTCACATTCTAAAAGCCCTTTTTTATCAAGTTTTTCTCTTACAAACTCTGCAACTAACGCATTCTCTTTAGCGTCGTTAGTTATTGAATTCCATATAAAGAAGTCAAACGGCGCTTTGGTATCTTCCGCCGTAACGTATTCTAGAAAATCATTGAAAAACTCGGTTGAATAATCGTTTTTATCATTCAAATTAAAACCGTTTGCGCCGTAACCACCAAACGCTAATGCAGGGAATTTCCTTTTAAGATATCTTGAAACAACGCCGTAAAACTCAAAATAATCTTGCTTCGTTCCTTTCCAACAAGCGTTATCTTTGATTTCCCTTGCATTGTCAGGTCCATCCCAAATTTCCCAATGCTTAATTCCCGCCTTAAAACCACCGCACCAACCAGAATTGTAGTGAAGAATTATTCTTCCGCAAATTCTAGCAAACTTTTCATAATCTTTCGGTGGATAAATATTATACGCTTTTAACCAGTGGTCAGGCTCTTTGGTTACACCAAGCCTATAAATGGGCTTAACGCCCCTAGCAATACACTCTCTCACCAACCAGTCGGTAAAGGTAAAGTCGTAGTTTGCGCCGTCAGTTTCGTCAGCGTCAAAATTCCTAAATATATTGCTAACGTCAACGAAAGTCATTGAGCCGTACGCCCCGCCGATTCCGTTAAATCTACAATACGGCATACCTATTTCTTGTATATGTGAAAGATAATTTAAGTGCCATTTTATTTCAGACCTAACAGAAGTAGACGGCACGCCTATCATTGAATGAACGGGCTTAATCCTTCCTAAAATTCTATTGTTATCTACGCTTATTACACTCATAGTTTTCTCCTTTACTTACTTTGTAAAAGTGAACAAATAAACCGCATGTGCGGGTAAATTAATAGAAACACCATCCGCGTAAACTAGTGGCGATTCGTCGTAAAAGTATTCTTCATCAATGCAATTCATTTTCGCCGTAGCCACCTTGAAATTTTCAAGTGATAAAGAAATTTTTTTATCTTCTTCGCTATCGTTTGCAACCATTAAGCAAAGTTTACCGCCTTTTTCCGCAGCGCCGATATAAACGTTTTCATCGGTACAAGTAGATTGTAGTTCGTTTTCTAAACGATAAAGTTCGTTAAACGCCTTAAACACGTAATACGCTTTTAATCGCTCGGTTGTGAAAAGGTGGAACAACCCGTTATAGCCCGAATCTAATCTCAATGCATAATAAGTTGCCATATCAAGCATGTTCTTTTGGTACGCTAACATATTAGACGCAATGTTTGAACAATCGACTAAAAGCCCCCTGTTTGCCGTGCCAGGATTCCACTCGTCGTTTATATTTTCACAATCAGGATATCCGTAACGAACAAGTTGGTTTTTAATATATACGGACATCGCCGCGTTGTGTTTAGGGTCACGACAATACGAGTGCCAAGAGAAAAAGTCAAGCGGTACTTTCTTGCCGTCTTTTGTTAAATATTTAAAGAAGTTGTGGAAACAGTTAAAGAGTTTACTTGTCGAATGGTCAACGTTTTGGTCCATCGGCACGCCTGCTTTTACGATTTCATACAGCCCGATACTAGAATACCCACCTATCTTGATATACGGAAAACGCTTTTTTAAGTGAGTTGCCGAAACTTCGTACAATCTACAATAATCTTCATCCGAACCGTTCCACATTTGCTCGTCGCCACATTTAGGAAATTCCCCACGAACTTCTGGCTCGTTCCAAATTTCCCAGTAAACGATATTATGTTCAAAACCGTTAGCCCAACCTTCGTTGTAGTGCGCAATTATATGCTCGCAAATGCGTGCCCACTTTTCGAAATCTTTTGGCGGGTCAATTCGATAATGTTTTAAGAAATTATCGTTTTCAATAGTTATTCCCAAACGATAAAAAGGCTTAACGCCATACTCTACGCATCGATTAACTAGAAAATCGGTAAAAGTAAAGTCGTAATTATCGGGATTAGTTTCGTCAGCATCAAAATCCCTAAATATATTTGGAATATCAACGTAAACCGAACCGCCGTATTTACCCCCCATATCGTGGAAACGGCAGTAAGGAATACCCGCTTCTTGATAATCTTTAAGATAATTTCTTTCAAGTTCTTCCGCACAAGAATTCCAAGGAACGTTACATACTCCGTGTAAAGGGCGAATTTTCCCTACGACAGCGCTTGCATCAACGATAATTTTCTCCATAAAAATTCTCCTTATTTATTATCAGTGTAGACTTCAACTTTCGTTAAAGAATTCTCTTCTTCGCTCTCATCCTTTTGCCAGTCAAAATAACCGCTTACGCCCATTACGTCAACGTAATACGCAAACGTGTTTTTTTGCCTTGAAATTATACTTAAAAATTCCGCCACTTGATAATAGTTTATAACTACGACTATTACGGTTTTATCTTTTTGAGAGTAAACACCCTTGCCTTGTAAAATGGTTGCGCCGTGTCTTAAATTTTTAATAATCTCATCGCAAACTTCTTCAGGATTATCTGTAATAACTTCAAATCTAACCGCGCTACGGTTACTTTTTAGCACGGACGCGGAAACTTGTTCACACACAAACACCTCGATAGCGGACAGTAAAACGCTTTCTAGCGAACCGAAAACGAAGAAAGTAAGAGCGATAGTTACGTAACTTAATATTGCAATTATTCTCTCTATTCTAACGTGTCGCATCTTGGTTTGAAACATACAACCGATAATATCTACGCCACCTGCCGACGCACCTATCTTCAACATTAGCGCCGTTCCACCTTGCGCAACGCCCGCGAAGATTGCGGGGATTAACACGTTATCAATCGGAAACACGGGAACTTTTAAAATATGCAAAAGGTTTACAACGCCCGTACTAACGAGCATATAAATCCCCGTATAAATAACGTATCTTTTTTTCAAAATAAACCACGCTGCAATAAGAAGCGGTGTATTTATTGCAAAGTTGAAAATACCAACGTTAATTTTATCGCCCGTAAGGTGACGGAGCATCGCGGATATTCCGTCTACACCACTTGGCGCAAAATCAAACGGTTCAACGAAAAAGTATAACCCCACCGCTGAAATAATGCTAGCGACTATCGCCAGAAAAAACAAATAACTCTCTTTTTTCCAGTTGATTTTCATATTATCCCCCGAATTTTTAAATTCTATTAGTCGTAACCAACCCTGACCACGAATAAGAGCGCAAAGTTTTACCGTCTAGTTGTGGCAAAATTTCTTCTTCTAATTCTTCAATCTTGTCAATTTTTCCGTCAAGATAATCGTTAACGCGCATCTTGCAAGTGTCTAGGCGCATAATTACACCGCCTAGTTTTGCATCGTGCACTTCAAAGCCTTGCGGTTTATTCTCTTTAAGCCATTGATAGCGAAAAGCCGAGTGAAACTCTTTTACTAAATCAATTACGAGTTCAATTTTATTAACGAGTTCTTTAAGTTTTTCATTATCTTTTTGCTTATACGCCGAGCGCAAGTCAATACCCAAACGATATTTTGCACCGAGAAGTTTACAGAGTTTAAGTGTCGTGTCGAAAAGGTAAGTAAATTCGCCTGCATTCTCTTTTGCCTTTGCAATTTTATCGGCAAAGATATCGTAAGGAATTTCAGGGTTTGCACCTATATTTACGTCAAACACGCCCATTAAAACGTCGTTATACATAACAACCCTTGCAGGGTTTATAGGGTCTTTCATAACGAAATTTTCACTCATATCGTTAGGATAATCGAGCGTCATAAAGCCGTCGAAATCAAGCCCGAAAGTTTGATTGAAGCCCTTTTTAATTTCGTTCATATCAAAGTTGCCGTAGCCGAATTGACGGATAGCGTATAAAATATGAATGAGAGAATAGAAAGAGCACTCTCTACCGCAATCGCCCCACATAGTAATCATAACGTTTTCAATGCCGTTATCTATTACGCTCTTAATTGCAGGTAGCATGGTATCAAACGATTGTTTTGCAAGGGGCGAATGCCCAAACCACGACCACGCACCACCGGCAAACCACACTTCCCTGTTAAAAGATTGATGCGACTTAAACATATCGTCGTAAAAGGCTTTATCTTTATGGTAATAATCCCAAAAAGCAAGCCCAACCTGTTCAGGAACGAGTTTTTTAACTGAATCGGGGATTTCGCAAGGAACGTAGTCGTTGCAAGAAATTCTATAAAACATATCGCTCCACATATGCGGAGATAAGCCGAATTTAGTAGCGATATCGGTAACTTTTTGCAAGTGGCGGGTAAGCATTTCGTAACGGTCGCAAAAGCCGTGCTTATCTAAATATTTCCCCCTACCCACGCCAAACGCTTCGTCGAAACCGATATTAATGATGCGTGAAGAAAAATTTTCGGAAATAGTCCTTAACATTTTTTCAATAAGTTCGTACGTTTTAGGCTCGTCGATAAGCAAAACGTCGTTCATATCGAAAATGCTAGAATAAGCACTATGGCGAGTAAGCGTGTTTAAGTGCGCTAGGGTTTGAATATGCGGGATAACTTCAATACCGTTAGCCAAAGCGAAAGCGTCAATTTCCTTAATTTCTTTAGCGGTGTACCTACCGCGCAAATACCCAAAGTAGGGCTCGCCGTCAATTTCATAAGTATCTTCGACGTAAAGCCCAAGGGTATTATACCCCATTTTTTTGATAAGGGTGATAAACTTTTTAACTTCGTCAACGCGCATAACGGCATTTCTTGACATATCTAACATAACGCCGAAATGCTTAAAATTAGCCATAATAATTACCTTAAATATAAAAGTATATAAAAGCGGAAAACCGCTTAATTTTCAAAAATAATCAGCGATTAAAACCAACCGAGTTTTTTGGTAGTTTCGTTGATAGCGTTCCATACAAGGTCTTGACACCACCAGTGCGCCTTGTCTGTAACAACCAACTTGCAGTTATCTTTAACGCCTTCTTTTTCAAACACCTTTTCAACCGTTTTCATACCTTCGTGAACGCCGTCAATCTTGAAAATAGTGTCGTATTCACCGGCAATAACGATAAGATTTCTAGGTGCGATAAGGCAAGATAAATCTTGCATTTCAAACCACTTAAACGCCGACGGAATAAAATTGCACGGGCAATGGAATTTGTAAATTAAAGATTCTTCAAAAGAACAGAATGCGCAACTTGGCGCAGAAACTTTAATTCTTTCATCCATACAAGCAGCGTAATAAGACATAGTGCCACCGCCGGAGTTCCCCGTGATAAGAATTTTATCAGTATCAATCGCGTCAAACTCACCTAAAAGGTCAATCGCCTTCATAATATCCCAAATTCTTTCGCCGAGAATAGTTCTACCGAGCAAAAGAGCGGTCATAGACGGATAGGTGCACATCATAGGTTCAAAGTTGTGGCGCTTAGTTGCACGCTCGCCCATAGCGCGTTGTTCAATGCAAAGAGCGGCGTAACCGTTTTTAACGGCTTGCCTACCGAAATCGCCACGCTTAATGTAATTTGCGTCGCTTTCACTTTTAGCAACGCCGATAGAATTGTGGAAACCCGAAGAATGCCCTTGCAAAGTAATTGCAACGGGATATTTAGCCTTGCCCGTAGTAGGAATGAGCAAATAGCACGGAACTAAAGCGCCTATTTCGCTTTCAAAAACGAAACGGATTTGACGGTAATCATCAATAATTTCATCTTGTTCAATGGTAAGGTTTAACGGACAAGCATTGTTTTCAATGTCTTCTATACCGAGCAATTCGTAAAGTTTATCTTTAACTTGCTTTTTCCATTCGGGATAGTTAACGTTATCAGAATAACGAAGTTTGCCTTGTGTTTTTTTAACTAAAAGTTCGTGACAAAGGTCGCCGTTGATTTCAAGAGCAGTAGTTGCTAAATTTTGATTTTCCATTTTTCCACGTCCTAAAAAAAATAATTTTATTTTTCAAGCGACCGTAAGAACGGTCGCTTGTTTTACAAAGCCATTATATTATAAGCCCAAGAAAACACGTTTTCAATAAAAAAATTAAATTTTAAATAATAAAATTCGTGTTCGCATTAAATCCATTCAGGAAATGAAACGGGCTCAAAGTGATCCATAGTAAGAGTTACGTTTTCAGTCAAAGACCAAGTGCCTGAAACGAATGCGTTGCCGTTATAAAGCCACGCGGTAAGAATATACGTCGTGCCACCGCTAACGTAAGTAGGCATAGCGAGCAAAGTAAATTGTTCGCCGTATTTAACCGTTTGAGTGGTAGTGCTTAAAGTAACACCGTTCGTTTTAGCATTTTCGCTAACGACGTAAGTAATCGTAAAGGATTTAGCCGATTTAACAGCCGTTACGGTAAAATCGTTTTGAATATTAGAAAAATCCGTTTTATCCCAAACGATATCGTAACCGGCGTGGTCGGAAGGCACGGGCGTAGGAATATCCGTAAGCGTTGCGCCTTTTTCAACCGTTCTAACGATATTATCTTTACCTTCTTGAACGAAAGTAATGGTGCAAGTTGTGGTTTTGTTATCAGGCTCGTTAGGATTAATAAGGTTACAACCGCTAAACACAGCCATAGGAATAATGCAAACCAACAACGCAATTAAAAGTTTTTTAATCATAAATAAATTCTCCTTGATAATTTAGCAGGGCGGGTAGCCCCACCCTGCTAAAATACAAATTATGCAAGGTCAGTATTTTCGCCAAAGATATCTTCGGTAAACGTACCCATAGTGCTAACGTTCGCAAGAACGTCGTCTAAAATGTTGCAAACTTCAAAAGTAGGTTTTGAATAAATTTTCATAAATCCACCCCCAAAATTAACCTTCATATAAGAAAGTTATCGTGAAAGAAAGAACGCCGTTTTCAAGAGTTCTGTTGCTAACGACAGCAGGTTTATATTCCGCAGAGTTATTTCTAACGATTACGGGTGCGCTGTAATTATCAGCATTAACGTAATCAGCGGCAGCGTCAAGAACGTTTACGCTAATATTCAAAGCAACTTGACCGTCTTGGTAAGATGCAACTGAATAACTTTCAAGAGTGAACCACGGATTTTCGCTAGTGGTAATTTCAACGCCAGATTGATTAGGCGTGCAGTTTAAGTCGATAACGCCGTAAACGTATCTATTGATAATTTCAGCAGCGTCGCCGTTATAAAGTGCTTGACCTTGAGCGATCGCTTGAGCGTTTTCTGCAACGAGTTCGCTTGCGAGTTCGTATGCGCTACCAATAACTACGTTACTGTAAACGCAAGCCGTACCACTAGTGTAAGGAACTTCGATAACGATTTTGCCTGCAAATTCACGGTTGAAATTGTAATAATTCAATTCGGTTATAGTGAAGTAAGCGCAAGTATAAATATCGTCAACGAAAACGTCTGCAAATGCTTTTGCCGTGCCACTTTCAGAACCGGTAACGGGTTCGATAACAGTCTTAAAGGTTAAACCATTTTCAGTTAAGATTTCGTAATCAGCCGTCAAAACGGTTGCGGTATAACGCAAGCCACCGTAGTAATCGGTTTTAGAAAGTCTTAAATCAATTTTATCTTTAACTGCAAATTCCGCTTCAACCAAAGTGAAACTTGTGTCTTCAGTTACGGCAACGGTTTCGCCTTGCTTGTAAATTTTTCCGTCTTCAGCAAGATACGCAATAAAGGTTTTATCTCTTTCAAAAGTAGGCAACGTGTATTCAGTGCCGGTAATAACGTCAGTTTGAATTGCAAAGCCGTCGATATCGTTAATTGCAACGTTGATTTCAACGGGTGCTTCAACGTTAACGGTAACGGTTGCATCCTTATTCATAGGTTTGCCATAATAATCAGCAACGTATTTAACGTTAATAACGTTTTCACCAGCGGTTAAAACTTCTTGAGTGTTAGCAACGTGTGCGTAATCATTCTTTAATTGAAGTGCGGTTACAGATTGACCAACGTAACTTGCATCAAGCGTTTCAGCAACTGAATAGCTGTAATCCCCTGCAAAAATAGGTTCGTTTACACCAGCAATTCCTACACGAGAAATTGTTTTTGTATAACCATAACTTGTACCATAAGAGCCTACGATTTGAATTGCAAAATAAGCATTTCTCATTGCACAATATTCTCTCTCTACAAGCTCTTCAACTGCAACAAATCCCTTTGTTTCGTTTACAACCTTTAAATATAAATAAGTCTTTTCCGTTCCAACACTATATGAACCAGTTGTAATCAACAAATCATCACCTGTTTCAAAAAGTTTAGTTACGTCAGGATTTGTTTCTTGCACTTTAGCAAGTAATTCAGCTTTTGTAATAGTAGTATCACTACTATTAACAGAAGTAAAGAAAGTTACGTTACAGTCAGGTGTAATTCTAGCGGCATTATATATATTGTAGTTATAAGCTGAAGCAACGTTATCTCTAAAAGTAAATTCATTACCTTCTTGATAACTCATTCTAAACGAAACAACTCTATTTTGTTTTCCACCCAAAAGAAACGCTAATGAGCCTTGATGATATTTATATTGACCTGCTGCGGTTGTAAAAATGCTTATGTTTCCATCATATTTATTAACGTTACAAACATTACCATCATAAACATCAGTATCAACTGCTTTGTTAGTATAAAGCCCTACCCAAAATTTATCTTTTGGAACTTTGTTTACACTATTGAGTTGACCTATTAAATTTCCTTCATGCATGGCATAAATCAAATCCTGACTACCATATAGAGCACCTAAATCAGTTCCTTGAAGAGCGTGTGCGTATTGAAACCCACCATTTGCTACACTTGCATCAACGCTAGTGATACAATCTTCAATATTCAAGCGATTAATATCTTCAGGTAACACGATTGCGTTTGATTCTGCAACTGCAGGCTTATAAAGTGTTGAAACACCGATTGCAAACGCGCTGATTGACATAATTGCAAGCAACACGATTGCGGTAAATTTGCGACTCAAGATTTTCATAAAAAATCTCCTCCTTAAAATATTTTCGTTTCCCCCTTTCGGGCTTTAAAGCATAACGCTTTAGTTACAAGGTTACTTTTTGTCAGTCTAACTGACGCTTATCTAAATTAAGAAACGTTTTCTTATTAGATTCTTTTAAAAGGGCCTTAATTTGGGCAAAACTTTTGCCCAAATTAATTATGCAAAAATACAGCCTTTTATTAATTCAGGTCTACCGCCGTCAGTTGAATTGAATTTTGATAAATCCCAAACGTTTTTATCAAAGGTTGCGGTTGCAACGTCTTTTGCAGTTTGATTTTCAGAATTTTTGCTTGTTGAAAGAGTTTTCCAACTACCAGTTTTATCAAGGAAGAAGTTTCCGTCAACACCTATTTTATCTGAATTCTTTTTACTGAAACGCCATACGCCGATTGCCAAACAATTCTTTGTGATTGCGCCAACTTCTGATGAGAACGAAGAATCAATTGCGTAACTACCCGTATATCCGCTTGCTTCAATTACGCAGTTTGAAACTTTGCACATATTCAACATTTCAACAGACAAAACTGCTTGACAGTAATTGTCTGAATATTTGTGGTTATAGTTGATATTTGCGTAAACGTTGCTAATTTCACAACCGTCGCCCTTTGCCACGATTGACGCACCGCGGTGCATGTAAACGCCGTTTTCATCCTTATTCAATTCTTTTTCGTCCGAATTGAACTTATAGCCTTCGGCAATCCATTCGTCAGGGTTTTGAATACTTATATTTTCAAACGAAACGTTTTTGAGTGCGCCAGTCATATATCCAAACACGCCTGCGTATTCGTTAGTTTCCTTTTGGCTAGAAATCATATACGCGCCGTAGAAAATTTCCGCATTCTTAATACTGAAACCGTTTCCGTCAAAAACACCGCTAAACGGCACGCTACCGGGGTTTATACCCTTGTTTGCAAACGCTGTAAATTCCGCGTCGGTTAAGCCGTTTTCTACGCTGATATCTTCACGCGCAACCGCTTCGTAACCCGTACCCGTTTTCTTTAACCAGTATTTCCATTGCTTGCCAACTACTCTCTTGGTTGAGCCACTCGCTTTGATTGACGCGATAGGTAATATAACTTGACCTTGATAATCAATATCGTTTACCAAAACGTAATTTTCCGCAAGCAACCCTGCATTCATAAGTGATGCGTAACCCAAAACGTCCATATCGCTAACGGTTGAAATTGCATTGCAAACTTCAACTTTTGCAATCAACTCAACCTTTTCGGTTGCACAAACAACCCTAACCGCAGACATTCCGCCAACGCTTTTTGCGCTAACGCTCATTTCGCCGTTTTCAGCAATCGAAACGCTTGCAACCGTTTCGTCGGTAAGCGTTGCGGTATAGTTTTCTATAACTTCTCTATCGCTATTATCTAAAAGGCTAACCTTTAAGAGTTGAATTCCGCCTTTCGATATGAATTCTTGATTATCTACGCCACTAAGCGTTTTCGTGCTGGCAAGTTTAATCAATGAATTGCTCAATAGATAATAGTACGGTGCGTTGATTTCAACTTTTTGGCTTGCCGTATAAGTTTTGCCGTTATATTCGCAAGTTGCACTTATAACGAAATCGTCACTCACTTCTACGCCCGTCAAAAGTCCGCTTGCCGTTACCGTTGCTTTTGAATTATCGCTACCACTAAAAGTAACTTGCGTTGGCTCTGCTACCCTAACGCCGTCTTCGTAAATATAAGCGTGCGCTTGGAAAGACATTCCCTTATACACTTTACCCGAGAAAAGAATAACTAATCCGTCTTTCTTTTCCGTGTCTTTTACCGATACGAAACAAGCAACTTCTACGCCGTCAACGTCTACGTTTATATACGTTCCACCTAGTTGTTTTGCGGTTATAACGCCGTTTTTATCAACGTCCGCTACTTCGGGCGCTTCTACTAAATAAGTTACTTTATTCTTTTTAACTTCATTTCCGTTAGCGTTAAACTTTTTCGGCGCAACGTCAAAAGTTTCGCCAACTGCAAGTTCTATATTGTATGCGCTTAACGCAACCGTGTACTTACTTTCGCCACTCGGGTTATTATTTGGGGTTTTACATGCGGTAAGCGTGAACATAGAAGTTAACGTCAACGTTAAAACCATTAATAAACTTATGATTTTTTTCATATTAACCCCCTTACGCTTGTACCGTAACGTAAACTACCAACGGCGCAACGCCACTCAAAGAACAACTAAACGTTATCTTTGCGTTTTCTACTGCCGATACCGCCGTTATGCTATACCCGTTTACCGTAACGCTTGCGCTATCGCTCGTCAAAGTGATTTGCGCGTTTTCCGTAACGCCTTTAAGTTCGGGCACGAAAACGTAAGTATCGCCAACCTTAAGGTTTACGTTATAATCGCTTTCGTTTGGCAAGCATATTTCCGCATACTCAACTAGTTTGATTTGAACGATTATTTCACAAACCAACTCTCTGTCGCCTACTCTTGCCAAAACTTTTGTAGAGCCTTCTTTTAAGCCTTTAACCAAGCCGTTATCCGTTACGCTTGCAACCGTTTTATCGTAAACAATCCAAGTAACCGTTTCGTCGGTAACGCCAACTACTTCAAGTTGATATTCTTGGTCAATATTTATCGTCTTTTTAAGTGCGCTCAATGCATAAGTTGCTTCGGTTTGTGGCTTATCCCCGTCACCGTTATCCTTATTTTCGTTGTTTTTGTTACAACCAACGGCAAAACTCATTGTAAAAAGCATTAGAACAGCCGTTAACAATACAAATATTTTCTTTAAGTTCATATTCTTAAACATAAGCAGCCCTCCACTTTTTAATGTATCCGCTTAAAGGATTACCCGTGCCTTCACCCATAAATTCATAACCGAATTTATTAATGGTTTTTTCAAACAAATCTATCGCTTCCACACAATAATCAGAACCGTATTCCGCGCCGTAGTATTGCATTTGCATATATAGATTTTCTACGTATGCATCACATAAACGCCAGTAATACTTTTCGTATTCAGCAACGTCAACTTGTTCAAGCGGTTTGATTGCTTCAAACCCTTTTTCAAATATCTTGCGGATACCTTCAACGTATTCAAACGTCCACGCTTCTTTCTTATCAAAGTTGGTGTAAATACCACCGATTAAGCCTTTTTCGTACTTCAATATGCTCCAGTATGAATTCATAACGTCGAACATTTGTTGAACGTACGGTGCTGCGTCGCCGTAATAGTTTTCAATAAACTCTGCGGCTAGGTCTGAGTAACTCTTTGAAACGTCCCACATAAGTTCTGCTTCGACGAATACTCTCATCTTAAGCATTTGTGAACTACTTCTCCACGTCATATTTTGGTCGTAAACTCTGTTTGCGCCCGCTTCAGAGAATATCTTAAGGTCTTCGCCGTATGAATCCCAGTTGGGGAAGTTGATGATTGCCCAGTTAAAGTTGGTTGCATACGTCCAAGTGCTGAGTAGTGAACAACATTGTTTCCAACCTTCAAGCATTTCGTAAACGTTTGCGTTCTTTTCGTGCGTTAACGGTACGCCTGCACCCTTGAAATTTGCGTTCGGGGTGAATTGCACGTAAACGTTATCGTCACAAACAACTTCGTCACACATAGGCTTTTGATTGCCGTTAGCATCTTTTACCGTAGGTGGCTGTTCTGAAAGGTGATATGCAAACATTTCAAAATACACGATTCTTTCAGGTTCTAACTTCTTAATTTCTTCGGTTACTGCGCGCGCAACTTTGTTGGTAAACTTAACCAAAAGGCCTGCGTAATTCATCTTCTTTACTTGACCGTTTTCGTCAGTATATTCTTTGAATTTTTCACAGTTAACACACGAGCATTGATATTGTATATCTTGTTGACCGATATGAATAAAGTTCGTGCCGGGGTTTTCTCTGAAAAGTTTAACCACGTTCTTAATAAACTCTTTAGTCATCTCTTCGTTTGATAAGCAAAGTTGACCTTCGTTGTGGCTCAATTCCCCGTCGCCGTTTCTATCTGAATACCAACTATACCACTCGGGGTGTGCTTCGTAATATTCAGACGGGGGCAATATTTCATAATGGCTATGCCCTGAAACGTCTATTTGCGTTTCACTTCTTATGTTAAGACGCATATATCTCGTCCAAGTTTTGTTTGACGTCAACGGATAAATACCGTATCTTCTATTGTCAAATTCAGGAATTTCAACGATATCCATCTCTTTATACTCAACGTCACTCTTTACGTCGTAACGAATTTCATCAATAGAGTAGCAACGCCAGTTTATCATTTCTTTTAAGAAGTCAAGCGCTCCGTAATACGTGCCTTCGCCGATAAACACTCTTGAACCGGATATATACACGTCGTCACCAATAGTTTTTACTCTATAACCAGATTGACCGAATTTTTCAACGTTTATTGAAATACCCGTGTCTTTCATCATAGACGTTGTTCCAATTGAAATGAACTTTCCATCAGACGCCTTTTTGTAAGTAGAATCATCAACTATCTGGAAGGTTACACCCGTTGCTTCAAGCATAAATTCATTGATAACTTCGGCTGCTAAAATATCGTAATCTTTTGCATCGCTTGGAACAACGATTTTGTAATCAGTTGCTCCGTTTGCAATTAGAAAATCACTCGTAGTTTTAACGTTTCTAGAATGCACTCCCTTGGGCGTAAAACCGTCGCTAGTAGTTTTATTATCACCCTTTTGCTCGTTACAGCCAACTGAAAAACAAGAGAAAAGTATAACGAATGCTAACAATATTTTAATAATAGAATATTTTTGTTTCATTTATTTTTCCCCCCTTTCTCATTTACTTACTTGAATCTTGTAATCAACAAGTTCATAGTTTCCGTAAGAATCAAGCACAAAATATCTAATCGTGTATTCGCCGGCTTCTTTTGCTACGAACGAATTTTCCTTAACTATTTCTATATCGTACGTCGGTGAAATAACGTAAACGTAATAGTGATTATTAAGCCCTTGTTCAAAATAGTTAACGGTTGCTTCGGGAATGCTAATAGTTTCGCCAACCTTAGTCTGTTGCGGCAACTTGCCGTTCAACTCGATTGTAGGTTTAGTATCGTGTATAACCGTCAACACGAACACAACTTCTTTGGGAACACCGTTACTATCTTGCGCGAAGTAAACAACCTTATAAGTTCCTATTTCATTGAAAACAATTTCGTATTCAACTAACGGAGAAACTTCTTTTAACAACAATCCGTTTACGTCTTTTGCGTAAGTAGAGTTGCCGTTCTTTTCTACCATAACGCTAACAAAGAACGTTCCGTTACCCAAAACGCTACCGAAAACGTCGTTTGCTTTTGCAGACGGAACGATTACTTTATCCCCCGTGCTGAATACGCCGTTTAATTTGCCATTAACCGTGATAGCGGGTTCGCCCAAGTCTCCTTGTACGCTACTAGAAAAATTTTGTCCGTTTATAGAGTACAATAAAAGTTCAGCGGGTACGCCTTCATTTTTACACTCGAATGAGAAAGATGCGTAAACGGTTTCGCTAAATCCTTCAAACGGTTTGCCGTTATTATAAGTTTTCGGAACGAGAATTTGCGTTTCCGTAACAACGTCTACAATCTTTCTACTTGCGTTATCATATCGCAACGATAACTGTTCAGCAGATACGCCCACGAACGATGCGGACAAATCTTGTGAAACGATACCGTTTAGAGATGCAACCACGTAACCCGTGCTTGGATTTGTGGTAAACTCGATAACTAAAACTTTGTTTTTATCAATAGCATCGGTAAGAGTTATCTTAAACACCTTAACGTTCGTATCTTGGAAAATAAGATTGCCTTCGCTATCTTTGTTAAAGGTTTTTTTAAAGTTAACGTCTAAAACGAAACTCAACTTTTCACTTGCTAGCGGTTGAACGAAAGTTACTGCACCGCTATTCTTCGTTGAAGAAATCACAACGCCGTTCGCTTTAAGTTGATGTGCGCCACCATTTTCCGAAATGAAAAATCTATCTTGTAAAAACTTGGTATAAGTAAATTCTATATTACCGGGTAATTTCTCTACGTCTTGTTTATACGCCGTTTTAACGGGCACAACGTAACTTTCAACAACGCTATCACCGCACTTATATTCAATAGTAACGTATTCTACCGTTTCTTCGGCGTCTTTACCTTCCGGTTCGCCCTTTTCTATGGTAAATAAATTACCTTCTAAAAGTTCTCCGTCAACGTAAATATCAGCGAGTTGTTCTTTTGCATTACCTTTTGAGTAATCAACCAAAACCAACTCCGGAATTTCGTAAACGTTACCACGAATAAATCCAACGAACGTCGGCAACGAACTAATTACCTTAAAACTAGAGTCGGCAACCACCTGAAAGTTATATCCTTCGGTTTTACTTCTTTGTGCACCGTCCGTCAAAACGTATTCAACGTAATATTTGCCGGGGTTTATAGTGTATAAAGTATCGCCGTTAGTTTCAACTTGAACCTTTTTCGTTCCTTCAACGCGATAAACCGTGCGGACTATTTTAGTTACGCCAACGGTGTTACTAACGTTAACTTGGCTTATCGGGCAAAGTTGAATTTCAGTTGCAACCTTTTGTTCTTGTTTATAAGAATCGTCTATCGACATACTGATTGACGAATAAGAGTTAACGACTTGAACTTCTATTTTCTTCACGCCAACGTTGCCGAACACGTCTTTAGCAGTATATTCAATGAAATAAGTTCCCGATTTAGTGGTAAGGAATTTTCCATTCGCTATCGTAAGGTCAATCAACTTGCCTGAATATTCGTAATACGCTTTTGCAACTACGCCTGATAGTTCTTTACCAAAACAATCGTAAGCCTTTGCTTGTGGCACGGTAAAACTTCTACCTTTTATCCCCTTAAACACAACGTCGTTTTGGGTTAAAACGATTTCAGGGTTGCTAGAATATAAGGCACTTTCATTTTCAAAACTTCTTCCGTCGATAGAGTAAACGGTTGCGTTTGCCCCCATGCTATCTACGTAAGCGAGTGAAAAACTCAAATAAACGGTATCCGATTCAAAACCTGCCCAAGGCGTTGTTGTAAATCTTCCATCGTCTAAATCAACGACGATGTCCGTTTTAGCCGTTCTTGCGTTATGCGTAAGAATTTGTTTAGTTTCGTTATCGTAATAAATAGATATCTTACTATCTTGTGCAGTATATCCGCTTACCGTGCTACCCTTAACGGCGTGATAGAGCATCGTTCCGTAACTTTCGGTTAGATAACCGTAAGTTCCATCGTAGTAGAAAGACTTGTCAGACGTATCGTTATAGAAACCTACGGGAGTTTGATTAGTTGCACCCGCACGCATATACGACCAGGCTGAACTGCTCTTGTTCAACACGGTAATTTTTATAAAGTTGTCTGGATTTGCGGCGTCAGTAAGGTATAAGTTTATGCCCGATGCCGCAGCATTCCCTTTATCTTTGGGGTCGATTGTAAGTTCTATAATAGGCTTATCGGTAGAACGAACTTTCGTAACACCATCGTCGCTAACTTCGCCTATATTTTTATAAGAAGTAATATCAATCGGTAAACTGTAATAAACGAGTTGGTCGCCTTCGTCAAAATGAATTTTAACACCGTTTCTACCCGTCATTAAACTTCTACCGTGAGATGCTTCAACACCCAACGAATTAGAATAGAAGAAATCTGAATTCTTTGCGTTTACAACAACGTTTTTAGTTAAATTGTAAACGTTTTGTCCGTCGTCGTATCTAGCGCCCAAAACGTAAGCGCCAACGTCGGTTAAAGCAAATTTTTTGTTGCTATATTTATTTCCGTTAGGATATTGTACGTAGAAAGAAAAATCAACTTCTTTGCCGTCGTCAATAACCTTAAACGCACTAGCGTCGATAAACGCGCCTTTCGTATAGAAAACTTCAAGCCCGTCCGTTATAAATTGAACTTTTTGTTCGCTAACGCTAATTTCATACTCAACGTATGCGGTTGAACTAATATAGTAACGCAAAGCGTAAACGCCTTCTTGCGCAAAAGTAAACGCCGTTCCACTCAAAAGGTCAGCGTATTCAGTTAACGCCACGCCGTCTTTATAAACTGCTACTTTTGCAACCGAATATCCGTAACGCAACAACCCGCCCGTCAAAATCATTTTTGGAATAACTACTTCACTACCAACGGGATATTCGTCGTTAAGGCCGTATAAAATATCAAAGTCGCTATAGGGTTCAGCGCTAAAAGCGGTAATTATATAACTTTTGCTAACGCTTTCGTAAGTATAGGTAACTTCGTATTCCCCTGCAACGGTAGGCGTAAACTTACCGTCAAGCACGGCTACGCTATTTTTGTTTTTATCCGTTACCGTAACGCTAACTTGTTCGTTATCGCTCGTGCCGTTGACTATATCGCTAACGTAAGCACTCGGCAATTCGTACGCCTTGCCAACAAGCGCATTCTTTTCAAAGTTAGCAAACAAGGTAGATTCGCCGTAATTTTCAATCAAAATGCTATCAAATTTACAGCCGTTGATATCGTAAATAAGCACTTCGCCTTGATTTTTAACCGCACTTATATCCGTAATTGAAAAATCAACGGTATACGCGTTAAACGGAGAATAGGTTTTGCCTAAATTTTTCCCGTCGATTTCTTCTTGCATAAGCGACCAAACGAGAGATAATTTTTCACCCGTTGCGCCTGCATATATAGACATAGTGTCGGGGTCAAACTGTACGCTAATCTTTTTAGCGGTAATTTCAGTATAAACGCCAACCGAGTTGCAAAGCGTCGTCAAGCCTTGGAACGCGCCGGAAACGTAATACGCACCAACTTTCTGACCGTCGATTTCAACGTAAACGTTAGTGGTATCCCCGTGTTCAAGGTTAACTGAAAAACTTTGCCTGGATTGAACGTCGGTAAAAGTTATAGCAAACTTTTCCGCCGTAAAAAATCCGTTTTCTTTTTCCGGCAAATAATCAATAGAAAAATTACCGGACAATTCGTTCTTTAATTTTAGTTTTTCTTTGTTGCTATTAGATATAAGTTTAAGCGCACTATCGAAATACAATACTTCCGAATCGTAATTTAGTGGCTCAACTTTGATATCCGAAGGAACGAAAAGTTCCGTGCTCACAACTGCGCCCTGTCCTTCAGCGTACGTGTTTTCGTTAACAGCAAAAATCCCGCCAACGCTTACACATAGCATAATAGAACATAAAGCAATGAGAATTTTTTTCATTTATTTTCTCCTTTATTTATCTTGGTTAAGTTCTAACCAACCATCGGTTAAACCTAGCCTAACTGAAGGCTAGAAGGCTTTACCCCTTCATACCACCTTCGGTAACGCTTGCCATAAACTTATCCTTAAAAATCATAAATATTATGAAAGTAGGAATCATCAAAATCATAAAACCTGCAAGTTTGTAGGTCAAGAAGTTTGTTCCTTGCGACTGATTGTTGTTAAATCTATAAAGACCGTATGCCGCGGTAGGATTCTTTTGCAAATAAATCATAGGCGTATAATAATCGTTCCAACAACCTATAAACCCTAAAATAAAGAAGGTAAATATCAGCCCTTTAACCAACGGGAACATTATTTGAACCATAACTTGGAAATCGCCCGCACCGTCAATGATTGCCGCTTCTTTATAGCCGTTATCTAAACTGCGGAAAGCCGCGCCGAACAACAAGAACGAGTTACCGCCCGTAAACGTCATTTTAAGAATAAACATACCGAGCCAAGTGTTTCTCATTCCTAACGCTTCGGTGATTTGAATGGTTGAACCCATAGTGCCCATAATAGGCACCATGTATGAAAACCAAAATACGAAGTTTATAACTTTATTGAACCTGAAATTGTGTTTATTAACCACGTAAGCAATCGTACAAGAAGTGATAACTGAAACCGCCGCACTACCAAACGAGTAGAAAAACGAGTTCAAGAACATTTCAGCAAGATAAATTTTATACCCGCCAAGGTGTCTTTCAAGCGTAATTGAAATGGTAGAAAAGGCTTTAACATAGTTAACGAACGAAAATTTATCAGGCCAGTTTGAAACAGTTCCGCGCACCAAGTAGTCTACGGGGTCGTGCAATGATTTCATAAACCCCCACGCCAAAAGCGCTATTTGATACACGCAATAAACCATAAGTAACATAAATATCGTTATCGTGTAAGGATTTAAATTTTTCTTAATTCTTTCCCAAAAAGTGGCTTTATTCGGTTTAATATTATTATTCATATTTATATCTCCTTAATATTCCACTTCGGGTACAGCCTTTTTCAATAGGTTTCTTAAAACAACCGTCAAGGGTGCTATAATCAACGTAAAGAACATACCGATTGCGGCTGCCTTTGGATAACTTGCATAACCACTGCTCTTTAATACCATAACGTAAGTATAATAACCTATGGTTTGAATAGGCGCACCTTCGCCAAAGAAGGTATACAAATTCAAGTTCGCGGTAAAAATACTCGTAAACCCAAGCAATAAATATACAGAGAAAGTCGGCCAAATAAGCGGGAAAGTAATTTTTGTAAATTCCTTTAAGCCCGTGCAACCTTCAAGTTTTGCGTATTCAATTAGAGTTTCGGGAATACGCATCATTGCGCTGATATAAATCAAAATCGTTCCGCCGATACCGTCAAGCACGCCGAAGAACCACGCAACCCAAAAGGTTGAATTCGGGTCAGATAAAAGCCCCAACATTTTCTTTCCAAAATAAAGGGTTGAAATTTCGGGAATAACTTGGTCAACAACGTATTTATAAATAAGTGCAGTACAAGTGGTTGAAAGTATTTGCGGTAAGAAAAGCATTACCTTGAAAAATTTGTGGCAAGGCATTTTCTTATACACGTAGAATGGGAACAAAAGGTTTAAGGGTTTAACCAACCAACCTAACAAATACACTTTAACAGCGTTAATCATACCGCTATTTAGGTAAGTGTTTTTCATAGTTAATTCTAACCACATATTTTTATAGTTGAGTAGCCCTGCCCATTGAAAGCCGTCTGCTTCACTCCACGTCTTAAACGACATAGAGAAACTGTTTATGTTTGCGTAAATGTAAAAAATTGCAAATTGAATCATAGGAAGAGTAACCATACAAATATAGAATATGGTTTCCTTTTGCCTTGCCGAAGCCATAGTGGCTTGTTTTTTCTCTTGTTTTTTTGCAGGAGCGTCTGCGGACGCTCCTGCGTTATTTGTAAACAACTTCATTTTTTTTAATTCTTCCTTAACAATTAAGAAATTTTTAATTGTGGCCAAGCAACAGTCTTAAAGTAGTTATAAATTGCTTCGTAATAGTGCTTTGCATCAATGCCTTTTGATGCAAAGTAAGTGTGAATAGTATCAATAACTTTCCATTGTTCACCCATCGTTTGAGAATATGCTTGGAATTGCCAACCATCTCTAGTGTTTGCAAAGTAACCACGGTTATTGTTCATCAATTTATTAGTAGTGTACGGGAACATAATGTCTACGCCGTTTTTATAATCAACGAAACTCTTTCCATAAGGTGAAATTTGGTCGTAGTATTTATTAGTAGTCAAATCAACGTCAATAGCGCGGAGCATGTTGGTTTTTGCAGTAAACAAACCTGCCATATCGTCGCTGTTAAAGTAAGACATAAATACTTTTGAAACTTCGTATTGCGGAGAGTTTTCATCGATATTTTTGTTAATAAAGCAAACTGAATCGTTTTCAGTAACGATAAGGTTCTTTTCGCCGTTTTGAACTTTGCTTGCGTAAGTTTCAATATTTGCATAAGGCAACGCCATTACGCCGAAATTTCTATTTTCCTTTGCCCATTTTATATTATCTATTTTCATCGATTCAAAAGTTGCGTTTGCTTCCGCCTGCCACCAAGCGCCGTCCATAAGCATTGCGGTGGGATTACCTGTCTTGGTGAAGCCTTCAGTTAAATACTTGTTTTGTGCTTCTGATTGAGAAGTTGAATCGTAACAAGCAGAGTGAGTCCAAGAAGGCGTGGTTGCAACTTTTTGAGCAAATTGAAGTGCGTAATACTTACTTACAGTCCTCATCATTTCGTAACCGTCGCTAGCACCGCCGTTAAAGGTGTAAGGTGCGTCAATAATCGGGTTGCCGTTACTATCAAATTGCGCTTTACCATCAACAAACTTAACCAAGTTGTCCATCGTGCCGTTTAGCGTATAGTAAGTTTTTGCTCTTTCTAAACCCAAATCGTTAGTAAAGATAGATTGAGTTAACATGTCCGCATAACCAGCGTTTGCCCCCGTCCAAATAAACGGAGTAACGTTATTACTTACGATATAGTTACAAAGTGCATAGAATTCGTCAAACGTCGCGGGGAAACCGTCGTCAAACGTGCCGAATTTGCCGTCAGGACCAGCAGAAAGACTATAACCGTTAGCCGATACGAATTCGTTGCCGACTTTAATTTGTCCGTTTGCGTTACCAAACCTCAACGTTTTAGTACCCTTATTAACTGGTTCAATAGCAGCGTTGTAATCTGCAATCGCTACATCTAAATCAGTATTGTCTTTAATAGCGTAAGCAACGTAATCACTCGGAGCACCGTAAATATAGAAACCTTTTTCATTCCACAAGTCGGCGTTGTAGTTTACGCTCTTAATTGCAAGATAGAAAGGCAAGCCTCTATATTCTTTCGTTGTTCCATTACTTACGTTAAGGAACTCTAACAAAACGGGGTCAACTTTATCTTTAATTGCTTTAGTTTCCCTAGTGTATTCACCCGTTTGAGCGTTGTAACCGGTAATTGCAGGATTTTCCATAATATCGGTAACGTCCATAAACTTGCTAGCCCATTGCTTATAGTTGATATACTCGGTAAAATATACGTTGTATTCATCGCCTTCAATAGAACTTTCATAGAAAGACGCCGCGTTGATATCGGTGTTTGGGTTATACAAAACTTGAACACCCGTTTTACCTTCTTCAAAAGACTTTTCAGCAAAGTCAATTTCGAATTGACGACCGATGGCTTCGATATACTCTCTACCAACACCTTGGTCTAAGTAAGAAACGTATAATTGCGTTTTCGTTTCGTCAATCTCTTCTAATCCAGATTCCCTTTTACAACCAACGTTCGTAAGTCCGACAGCAAAAACCATCAAGATTGCCATCATTGTTGAAATAAATTTTTTCATTTCTTCTCTCCTTATGTTTTTATTTTTACCGCGCTTGCGGTTAATTTTCTTTTTATGCTATCAAGCCGTATTACTCCGTTTTTGCAAAAACGGAGTAAGGGATATCCCTTACTTTTTTTAAAAATTTATACGACTTTATAGTTTGCAATATTTTCAAAAACGAAATCGTCTTTTCTAACGTCGTCTAAATAAGTTTCAATTTTAACGTTATCTAAAATTAAGCCGTCTACGTTTCTGAAAAATATTCCTTTTGCTGGCAACGCTTTGCCGTTCATATTAACTTCAGGATATGCAGCCGTTGCGTGCGGAACTTCTTTCATATATTCTTTGCAACCGCCCTGCAACTTAAATTCAATATTTCTTAAAGTTAAATTTTTTATCGGATTATCGCGTAGCCCCATAACGTTTGACGTCGTTTGCCAGTATACGTCCTTAAACTTTTCACTCTCTTCTTCGGTATGATTCATTGCGTCCATCCAAGGATATTGAACGTAACTGTTATCCTTAAACGCAAAGTAGTTCAGCGGAACGATATTATACGGTTCGTACGGTCCGTACGCCTTTACGTTTTCTATAACCACGTCGCTTATTTTACCAACCGGCGTTCCTTCTGGGGCGCGCATTCTATCGCCCAAATAAACGAACAGCGGAGTTGAAACGTTATACATATTAATATCTTTGATGAGAAGATTTTTTATTACAGCCCCGTCAACACTCTCTATTGCAATTCCACAAAGGCGAGTTTCTTTAATGAGAATATCTTTTATGGTAATATTCTCAAAACCACCGTTTGTTTCCGTACCGAATTTAATAGCCGAACAACGGCTTTTCACCACGCAGTTTTCAACGAGAATATTCTCACAAATATCAAACTTATTCATATTGTAAGAAGATTTGAAAACGATTCCGTCATCCCCCGCTTCAACCTCACAATCGTGAATATAAACGTTTTTACTATTATCGGGGGAAATTCCGTCAATGTATACGGACATTCTTAAATCACAAACTTCAACGTTGTTGCACCCCGTAAAGTAAACGGCAAGGTCTGTTGCGTTATATATGCCGATACCGCTAACCTTAACGTTATCGCAACGTTTAAGCGCAATCACCTTTGGCCCACGATGACGAATACCCCTTTTATCTTCTTCATCCCAAACCGAGCGCATATCAATTTTTCCACGCCCCGTAATAGCGATATTATCAACGCCAATCCCTACAAACATAGAACAATGAAAAAAACTGTGCGACTGGTCTTGATACAACGGGAAATCTAATTCTTCGTGAAAACAATAATCGTCAAAATTTTCAGCGCCCAAAATTACAGCGCCTTCTTCGAGCACTATCTCAACGTTGCTTTTAAGAAAAACAGTTGATAAAACGTATTCACCTTTTGGGAATATAATTTTACCACCGCCACTAAAACTACACTCGTCAACAAGATTTTGCACTCGCTTAGTAATTAATTGCCCTTGCGTTTTTTTGTTATTTTCTACAATGAAGTTCATCTACTACACCATTCTATTTTTTTTACATTATAATTTTATTACATTTTCCAGCTATTGTAAATAGCAAATTCCACCATAAACATTCTAATTTATGAACTACTTACATTATTAATATCATTGTTCAATTTTTACGATAAACTTTTTATTTTTTCACATTTCCCGTTGACAAAATAAAAAATACAAATTATAATACGTATATGATTAAAACTTACGTAGATTATTTATCAAACGACGATTTCTATTACCACCACACCTTAAACACCGCCCCAAACAGTTATTTGAGAAATCTTGAATCTCATAATAGAATTGAAATACTGTATTTAATTTCGGGCATTGTTGACTACCATATCAACGGAGCTATTTTTACTATTCACCCCGGCGACATTATTATCGTAAACGCGCAAGAATTGCATACTTTGCACGTCAAAGCAGGCGAGCCTTACGAAAGAATAGTTTTGCACGTTTCTTATAGTATAATCCCAACGCTCAAAAATCTAGACCTAGCGTTCCCCTTCTTAAACGCGCACCTTTTTGAGCATATTATTCCAAAAGAAATCGTTGACAAAACAGATATCGTACGAATATTAAAATCCATTACGCCACTAGCGCAACACCACACGAAATATAGCGACGTTAAAATCGTTTCTAAAATAGTTGACGTAATTGCGGAAATTAATCAGGCGGTTGACACTTTGTTAACCAACCATTATCACCTTATCCCACAACCAAAATCTTCAAACCAACTTTTGCAAGATATTATTAAGTACATAAATAAAAACCTAGACAAAAACTATTCAATTCTTGAAATTGCACAACTTTTTAACGTAAGCGAATCGTATTTGCATAGATTTTTCAAATCGCACATGAATATGTCTATTTATAAATATATTTGCAATCAAAAGTTGCAGTTGGCTCTTTCACTTCTCAATAAAGGCTACACTCCGCAATACGTTTCCGACCACCTTGGTTACGATTATTACACGACTTTTTACACGCAATTCAAGAAGAAGTTTGGCAAATCGCCAAAAGCCATTGCAACCACCGTATAACTCGAAATTTGCCACGCAATAAAGACTTAACGCATAATTAAAATAAAACGGCGTTGTAGAACGAATCTACAACGCCGTTTTCTCATATTATAAATTACTTTTTAGTGCTGATAGCGGAGCGTAAAAAGCTTTTTACTAAATAAAAGCACCGTTTCCTTTTAACGTTTTGCGAAGTTCATTAACGTCAACTTCTCTAACCGAAATGCCCTTATTTAGCGCTTGTGCAACGGCCGTCCCTGCGGCTTCCCCTATACAACAAACGGTGGGCATAATTCTATACGACGCTTGCGCACCGTGGTCAGACGAAATGCACCTGCCCGCAACTAACAAGTTGTTTGCTTTTTGCGGAATTAAACTGCGATATGGTATGGTGTAATATTCGCCTTTGGGGAAATAATAATGCGAAGTTCCACTACCTTCGGGGTTATGAATATCAATATCGTAATTGCAAGCGGCAATACCGTCTTCAAATTTTGTAAAATTTCTACAATCTTGCTCGGTAAGAACGTAATCGCCAACTATCATACGACTTTCTCTAACGCCTATCTCGTGCGCCGTACTCATAATAAAACTATTTTCCATACCGTCTGCATTTTCTTTAACGAACGCATATATCTCATTAACCTGTCTACGCGCAATAATTTCCGCTTGGGTTACTTCTTTCGGCGAAGTAGGATTTTTCTTTACTACGCGAGTAGTGTTAAAGTGCAAAACGTTAGGAATTAAGGTACTGAACACCAAAATATCTTCTCTTGGATTGATAAATTTGCCTTGCGCTAAATGCTCTTTGTATTTCTTTTGCAAAGCGCCTTCGCTTTTTCTAAACGCTTCAACGTCTACGTTACCAACTCTAAAACAAAGGGTCATAGGTTGGCAAAGATTATCGGGTTCTCTACCTAATCTAGTAGGGCAACCCGCAAGAAAAGCAAGTTGCGCGTCCCCCGTTGCGTCAATAAAATAATCCCCTTCTATTTGTATAGAGCCACTTTTCGTTGCAACGTTTATTGCCGTAATATTTTCTTGCTCTTTCTCTACCCCGTAAATATACGCGTGGAATAAAAGTTCAACGTCGTTTTCTAAAAGCATTTCTTGTAACAAATACTTTAATTGCTCTTCATCAAACTTTCTAACGCTATACGCCCCACGCTTTTTAAGTTCTTCACATACGGTTTCAAAAACGCCTGCCGAAAGCGCAGTCTTCTCGCCGTTTATTTCAGTCGTAAACGGCATAAAAGGCATAACCAAAGCGTTGACCGCCGCGCCACCAAGAGCATTGCCTTTTTCAACGAGCAACACTTTCGCCCCACTTTTCGATGCGGAAAATGCAGCGGCAAAACCCGCAAAACCACCACCTACGACTACGAGGTTATACTTTTCCATAACTCTACTTCCTTAATGTTTTTTAACTAAATATTTATTTCAATTTTTTGTTTAAGTTTTATATCCCTAGAAGACGCACCGACCAAAATTTCAAACGCGCCGTTTTCAACAAGCCACTTATCGCGTGCCGTGCTGTAAAAGGCAAACGAACGATAGTTAAGTTCAACCTTAACTCTTTTGGTTTCACCCGCCTTAATTAAGTCTTTTGAAAAACCTTTAAGTTCTTTTTCGGGGCGCACTACGGACGCAAAAACGTCTTTAACGTAAACTTGCGAAACTTCTTTTGCGTCAACGTTTGAAATGTTAGTTATATCATAAATAACAACGTATTCCGTTTCGCCTTTCTTTTCGAGTTGCAAATTTGAATATTCAAACTTCGCGTAAGAAAGCCCGTGCCCAAACGGAAACAAAACGTCTAACTTTTCTTTATCGTAATGGCGATAACCAACGAAAAGCCCTTCTTTATACCATTCGCAACGACCGTCGTTGCTCTTTCCTTTGGTAAGGGTATCTTCAATTCGCAACGGGAAGGTTTCAGTTAGTTTACCACTAGGAACGGTTTGCCCCACGAGCATAGACGCTAACGCTTCTTGCACGCCTTCGCCCGCAAAACCAACGAACACGACCGATTTTACCTTATCAATCCATGCGCTCATATCTATTACGCCACTCGCGTACAACAAAACAATCACGTTATCACAATGCTCGGCAGTTCTTAATATCAATCTTTCTTGGCAAGGGGTAAGTTTTATCGTGGTTCTATCAAAACCTTCTCTAACAAATGAATAATGCTCGCCTACACAAATAATAGTTTTATCCGAATTATAAGCACTTTCATACGCCTTTCTTTCGTCATCAAATAGGTTAAGTGATTCACCGTAAATCACGTCTACGGCGTTAGTTTTAATACCATAATCTTCACTTAAAATATCCGACAATATCCTAGTCTTAAAATCAGTCGTTGCATGTGCAGAACCACCACCGGAATACACGGGCGTCCAGTTTTGTGCGCCAAGCACGGTGATTTTGTCATTCTTATCCAAAGGAAGTGTTGACTGCTCGTTTTTAACTAACACGAAGCACTCTTTTGCAAGTTCAACCGCATTTTGATGGCGTTGCTCTTTCGTCCATTCGGGTGGTTTCCTTTGTGTGTTTTCTCTTTTTTCAACAAGTTCGAATAATTTTTCTATATGCTCGTCAACGTCTTTTTCGGTAATTTCGCCTTTTTCTAAACCTTGATTCAACTGCTCAATCGCCAACTTAGTATACGGCATTCGTAAATCAACACCCGCTTTAATTGCATTTGGGTGATAAGTTATCGCATTCCAGTCCGAAACGACCAACCCGTCAAAACCAAATTCTTCACGCAAAACGCCTTTAACTAATTTTTTATTTTCGTCCATATGCACGCCGTTTACAAGATTGTAACTCGTCATAACAGTCCACGGCTTTGCCTTTAAACTTTCTTCGAATGCGGAAAGATATATTTCTCGTAAAGTTCTTTCGTCAATCTCGCTAGAAACTTTTGTTCTGCCGTTTTCAAAGTTGTTTGCGCAATAATGTTTTAAACTAGTCCCCACACCCTTGCTTTGAACGCCCTCAATATACGCTCTTGCTAATTTGCCGGTTATAAAAGGGTCTTCGGAAAAATATTCAAAATTTCTACCGTTAAGCACGTCGCGCTTTACGTTTATGCCGGGCGCTAATAAAATATCAACGTCCTGTTCTACACAATCGTCAGCAATAGTTTTTCCGTCCAAATACGCAACTTCTTCACTCCAACTATTTGCAATAACCGATAGCGTTGGCGTTAACGTAGCACTTTTTGTTTCTTTGCTTGAAATTACGCCGTTATTCTCAGTTTGAATTGACGTTATTTCTATTTTTCTCAAACCGTTCGGTCCGTCAAACATATTCAACGCTTTAACTTTTCCGCCGAAATCGTAAGTGCTCCAGTTTGCAGCACCCGTTAACGCTTTTAGTTTTTCCGTTAAATCAAAATCTTTTACGTCGTATTTCATAACACACCTGATTTTCATTTTTTTCTCATTATACTACGAAAATTAAACCGTTTCAATGCCAAATTGCTTTACTTTATTCTCATTTTTTGATATATTATGCCTATGAAAGGCTATTATCAAATTGTAGAAGACAATCGTAAAAACGTTACTTTTAGATTAGGCAGTTATTTTAAATTCCCTGCTCACTTCCATAAAAAAATGGAATTTTTTTTCTTGCTCGAAGGAACTTATTCCGTTTCAAAAAACGGTAAAGTTATTAACCTAAAAGCAGGTGATATCGCAATTTTTGATAGTTACGATATTCATTCTTACGACGTCCCTAATGCTGAAAACGTTAAGGGTATGGTTTTAATTTTCGACACAAATTCGATTGAAAAATTTAACAGCAGAAGAAAAGGCGAAAAAATCTTAACTGACGTTATTTCAAACGCGGAACTTTGCAAAAAAATTTATGATTTGGGTATTCAATTTATTGTCCCCAACGACGCAAACGAAATCGTTAAAGAAAGCACCGCTGAACTTATTACGTCCCTTATTAATCCATATTTAACTTATTCACCAAAAAACGAAAACAATGAAACAACTTTCGTGCAAAATTTATTAGTTTTTATAAACGACAATTTCAAAAACGACCTTTCGCTAAAAAAACTTTCACAAGAGTTTGGATATACACCGGAGCATATATCTAGAATTTTTCACCGATATCTTAACACAAGTTTACCTGATTACGTTAATAGCCTTCGCCTTGAGTACGTTGAAAAAAACAAAAAAAACAACCAACAAAAAATAACAAAACTTTTATTTGACGCAGGGTTTAATAGTATTCAAACGTATTATAGAGCAAAAAAGAAGTTACGCAATTAACGATTGATTAAAAAGAGTTCCCCCACCGTATTTTTTTCCTATTTCGACTTTTTATATATTCTTACAACGTAAAAAAGACAACCATTATTTGATGGTTGTCTTTTTGTTGCGAAGTGTGTAAAACGTAAAACTAAATTTTTATAGTAGTGAAACAAGGCGAGAAAATTATCCCACCCCTTAAATTAACTTTTATATTAGTTATGATACCCGTCCAATTATTAATATCGCGCTAGTTATTTTTGCATTAGGAGGTGCCCCACGGTGCCACTTGGGAGCCAACTTATTTATGTTTGATATTTGCCTTATTAAATATCATAAGAGCCTTAAAAACGGCTTTCATAAACATCACCTCCATTCACACACCGAAACAATCGGCACCTGCGTTTTGGTAATACTTAAATGCTAAAAATACTTTCCATTTTTAACGTTGGCATTTTGTCTGTATGAAAATCTTTGATTGAGTATTTTTTCTTTTAAAACATAAAAGGAAGCTTTTCACACTCTTGCCTCCTTTTTAGTATAAATTTATTTAATTTACTTTATAAAACACAAAATTTTCTCTTTCGTCTTCACGATAGGTTTCTATCTTTACTTTTTCCATCGTTAAGCCGTTAACGTATCTAAAATAATTCCCTTTGCTGGTAATACCCTACCGTAAACGTAAACTTCTGGATAATCACGCACGGTTTCATCAATTTCTATATTTTTATCTTTACAGCCACCGTCCATTTTTAAGGTTACGTTTTTTAGCGTTATATTTTCTAACGGACTTTCTTCTAACCCGCAAATATTCGAAGTTATTTGCCAGCAATCTTTTTCCGTAAGCGTTAAGTCTTCACCCTTATAGTCGGGTAAATTCAACACCCACGGCTTTTGATAGGTGTCTTTATTTACAAAACTTATATGGTGCCACTCTATTACTTCATAAGGCACGTATTCACCTTCAGCAGTTACGTTTTCAAAAGTGATATTCTTTATTTTACCAACTTGCCTACCTTCTGGTCCACGCATTCTTTTTCCAACGTAAACGAATATAGGCGTGCCTACGTTTTTCATTGTGATATTTCTAAACGTTACGCCGTCTATTATTGCGCCATCAACACTTTTTACTGCAATGCCCGTTATTAGTGAAAGAAATAGTAGTATTCAACGACAAAGTGATAATAACATACAATATGCCAAGAGAAATTAGCCCTGACGAGAGTCGGGGCTATTGTTTATTTAAAGACAATATTAAGTTTCCTATCTATATTCAAAAGAGAAAAATACCATATATGATAGATTTTACATTAGAAATGCAAATATAACCAAGTGGACTTTTATTCCACAGTGCTCTTGACACGAGCCTCTCAAAAGTTTGTTTACTAGGCAATACCGCCAACAACTAAACCCTGTCTCCAAAGTCGGAAACAGGGTTTTCTTTTTTGCCTTTGGGCATAACAGCCTAACACACTTTTCTCTCGTGTAAAGAGCCTTTTGCGGCATAATCGTCCACATTATTAGATATAAAAATAAAAGCCGTTAAAATCAAAATAACGACTTTTAGTGTTTAAAACAAAAAGTGAACAAACTCATCTTCCTTTCTAGGTTCGAATTTGTTCACGTTTGGCGGGCAAGTGGTGATTGCATTCTAAATTTTTATTCATTAAATTTTGTTGATATATTTTGCTATTGCGTTGAAAAATACTTGATATAGAGCATTTGCTAATTTAGATATCTAAAATATTATAAACAAATTTTTATAAATGCTTTTCCATAATCATTTATGTTTACTACACTTTTGGTAGAACTTAAAAACGCTTTTTCATTATAAGATTTAAATTTGTTATAAATAGGTTTAAGCAAATCAGATTGTTCAATTTCTTCATATCCATCTGTGCCTGCAGTTCTATCATACATTAGGTCAATTAATCCAAATTTTTGCAAATGCAAAAGAGAAGAAGAAATGTCAAAGATGGAATATCCATCAATTGTATACCCAAGAAACCATTCAGGGTATGTATTTAAATAAATTTGATTTGAATTCTTATCAACATATATTTTGGGATTTATCGTTTTAATGTAGTTTGTTTCTTTGGAAAGATTTTTTAATAACAATGCGTCTAGTGTGCTCATTTGTTTTATAATTTCAACATAAGAAGGATGAATTAAATTATTATTGTTTTTATCCATATCATTTGCCAATAGATTTAAGAACATTTCTCTAATCTCATCTTCATTAGCAGAAAACTGTAGTGCTTGAATAACAGGAACAGCAATTCGTGGATTAGGAGTTTGTAAATCTTCCTGATTTTTGTTGGCTAATCTTTTTTCTAACCCGCAAATTACACATTGCTTGATTTTTCCCCAACCCCAAATCAACCCACTAATAGGGCTGAGCAATATTTTTACCACTCCATTCAATGTTTGTCCAACCGTTTTCATGGTTGGGCTTAAGGCATCATTATAAACATTTTTTACTATCTCTGTTGTAGATGATTCTAATTCTTTTTTCATATATTTAATTTGCTCCTTAGCTCCTTAAATAAACAAATACACATGGGTAAATATAAAAAATCATATTTTATTTGTTTTCTAAAGGTCCTTTTATTTGCAATTGTATGAATTATATCAATTAATCTTCTATTAATTCAGGTGGAACAGGTAAACCTAATCTATGCAAAGGAATGTATTCAAAGTAGTAGTCGCAATCTACTGAGTGGATATAATTTAAAACATCTCTATATTTTTCTTGACGGAACCAATTATCAAGAAGATAAATATATTCAACGTCAATATTTGCTGGTGCCATTAGTTTCTTATATTGCTTTTTCTTAAAATCACAAGTTTGTAATTTTTCGTCAACTGAACCAGCAACTTCCTGATGTTTGCATTCAATAATAAACAATTTATTGTTAAGCAAAACAAAGATACTATCATCGGGTAATAATTGCTTTGATATGTATTTAGTCCAATCAATACCAAGTTTGTTTAAGAAAATACTATAAAACTTATGTTTTTTATAAACTTCAGCAACCTTTTCTTCATCATAGAAAACATCGCACCCTATAACTTCATAGTGAGGTTGATGTCTCAAAAAAATTGACAAGTCTGTTTTGCCTTCAAAAATTAATCCTGTGCGAGTATTCCCGCCACCTTTTCCACTTTTAATCATAAGTATCTCCTTTAATTACAAATAAGTAATTCTTTTATTTTTCCACGACTGTTGCCTTTGCTGTTAATCGCTCTTGTTGCATCTACTTTGTTAATTGTATATGCTTTATATAATTCTTCAAAGAAGGTATCTTCGGGGTTTACGTTTTGTGGGTCAGAATTGCTTAACATTATTTTTGCACCGCTTAAATTAATTTCGTCAATAAATCTAACAAGGCGAATTTGCTCGTTATCATCAAAACAATCAGCATTATATGACGTAAAACTTGCCGATTTAGATATAGGTCTATATGGTGGGTCAAGATAAACAAAGGTATCTTTATCAATAAAGTCTTTTGAAAGAGAATAGTCTGCACAAACGATATTAACGTTTTGTAATGCTATTGAAACGTTACGCAAATTATTTTCATCACAAATAGTTGGATTTTTATATGCACCCATAGGAACGTTAAATTGTCCTTTTTTGTTTACACGATACAATCCGTTAAAGCAGGTTTTGTTTAAGAAGATAAACAAAGAGGCTTTTTCGACTGCTGTTTCTGGCGTAATTAGTAAAGCGTTAAATCTATCTCTTGCCGTATAATAATAGTATTTACGTCCGTTTTCGTCCATAGGAACAAAGGCAAGTTGCATTTCGGTTAACTTATTTATAAGTTCATCAACATTGTTTTTTACAACGTTATAAGCATTAATAAGTTCCTTGTTTATATCGCCGATATAGATTTCTTCAAAATTGTATTTAGAAAGAATATTAAAAAGTAACGCACCCCCACCAACAAACGGCTCTGCATATTTTGTTAAAACTTTTTCACCATTAGCAGGTATGTGTTTTTCAAGTTGCGAAACAAGTTGTCCTTTACCACCAACCCATTTAACAAAAGGTTTTAATTCAATTTTCTTTTGCTTTTCGTATCTGATTGTTCGTTTATCAATGGGCTTTTCGGCAGTATTTGGTATAAGCCACATATTACTAACCATAATTGCACCTTTTATACGTTCTTCCGAACACAAAATAGCAACACGTCTTTGAGAAATATTCCATTTTTTAGCAATATCTCTTGCTGGCAAGTATTTAAACATAATAACTCCTTTTTAACACAATTATATTATATTCTAAATCTCGAACAATAGCAAGTAAATCTTTGTTAAAATTCAATTTGTCTTTCAATAATTATTCCTGCAACACCTTTGTAGCAAAAATAAAAAAGATTGTATCCGTTATTAGAATACAATCTCTCTTGGCGGAGAGCGAGGGATTCGAACCCCCGTGGGCTTGCACCCAAACGGTTTTCAAGACCGCCTCGTTATGACCACTTCGATAGCTCTCCAAAATATATTGCGCCGTTCAAACACGGCACGATATATTCTACATTATTTTATTTTTTTTTGCAAGTGTTTTTACAAAGTTTTTTTATAATTCTTCAAATTTTATAATTTTAACGTCTGACTGTGCAAACAATTCTAATGCAAAGGCGTCGGGATAACCGTTCTTATAAATAACCGTTTTAATACCCGAATTCAAAATCATACGAGTACAAATTACGCACGGTTGGTGCGTAACGTAAATGGTTGCACCTTCAAGGCTTATACCCAACTTTGCCGCTTGAATTATTGCGTTTTGTTCTGCGTGAACTGCATAGCAAACTTCTTGCATCGTTCCGCTAGCAATATTTTTAACCCTACGCAAACATTCGCCGCGTTCTGCACAACTTTCGATACCGCTTGGCGCACCGTTATACCCCGTCGTTAATATTCTTTTATCTTTAACGATAACCGCACCCACGTGCCTATTTTCTTGATAACAACTTGACCAACCTGCAACTGTTTCTGCAAGTTGCATAAATCTTTCGTCCCACTTATTCATAATACCCTCTTTCGTAATTTTTATTTATTTACTATCTCTTTTTACCATCTTTTCAAGTTCTTTGATAAAAGAAGTTGTGTCGGTAAACGAACGATAAACTGACGCAAATCTAACGTAAGCAACTTCGTCAATATCTTTAAGTGCTTCGCAAACCATTTCACCTATTTCTTTGCTACTAATTTCTTGTGCAAGAGAATTGTAAATCTTCTTTTGAATATCGTCAATTAATTTGTCGATAGTGCTTGCAGGTACAGGGCGTTTTTCGCACGCTTTGATAACCCCTGACCTAATTTTATTCGGGTCAAAGGCTTGTCTAACACCGCTACTTTTTACAACGAATATAGGTGTGTTTTCTACCGTTTCATAAGTTGTGAATCTCTTGCCACAGTTAATACATTCACGGCGACGGCGAATAATCGTTCCGTCTTCAGCGGCGCGTGAATCTATAACCTTACTATCAAGACAGCCACAGTACATACATTTCATAATTAACCTCTAAAAAATCTTTTTATCGACTGATATTTATTTAACCGTTGCACATAATACTCGTAGATTATGCCAACAATTATTTACGTAATAGCAATAGTGTACGTTATAGCCATAAACGTTTATGGCGTTATGATTCTAAAATTCCAAAAGAAATCACGCGAAAACGGCGATGATGAAAGCCTGATTATAACCGATAGCAAACTGCTTTTAACAGGACTGCTAGGTGGGGCTGTTGGAATTTATATTTTTATGTTTATATTTAAATATAGGCTAAAAAGTTTGATTATGATGGTTTTTATGCCCGTATTTATCGCATTGAACGTATATGCGTTAATTTTTATTTTTAGCAAAGGCTACAACGTTATTCTTACTTAAAAAAAGAATTAATTGCCGTGGGCATTGCGCTTATAATTTCTGACGCCGTCAAAGTATATTCGTTTGATAAATCAGTGGCAATTTCACCGCATCTACCAAACGTATAAGCACTAGCAACGACCGCATCAAAAGCGTCGTCATTTCTAGCAACCATTCCTGCTATTATACCGCTTAATACGTCGCCGCTACCCGCCTTTGCCATAGCGGGCGTGCCCGTAGTATTTATAAAAGTATTCTCACCGTCGGTAACAACGCTAACCGCATTTTTAAGCAAAATAATTACGTTATATTTTTCAGCAAATTTTTTTGCATATTCTATCGGATTTCTTATTATATCTTCCTTATTGACGTTGGTTAAACGCGAAAATTCGCCTACGTGTGGGGTTAAAATAACCGTACACGTTTTTTCTTTTAGCACGTCAACACCAAACTTTGCCAAAACGTTTAATCCGTCTGCGTCAATTATAAGTTTTCCCGTGTAATTCTTGATTAGAAAGGATACTATTTTGTAAACTTCTTCACTAACGCCAAGCCCCATACCAATTGAAATAGCGTCGTAACTTAAAAACTCTTTAAGATTGTCTTCATTAAAAACGGCAAAGCCGTCAACGTCATCAAAAGAATGTAAAATACATTCGGGAACTTTTCCTATATACGCAGAAAACAAACTATCAGGAACAGCAAATCCTGCATACCCCACACCCGTCTTAAGTGCCGATAGCGCGCCGGCAGAGAGCATTATACTACCGGAATATTTCTTGCTTCCCCCAAAAACTAAAGCCTTTCCAAAGCAACCTTTATTGACGTTTCGAGAACGTTTTTCAAAAAATTGTTTAACTGAATTATCGTTAAATTTTTTAACGTAATCGTCACCCCAAATGCTGATACCGATATCTTTAACGACTAGTTTACCAGAAAAATCAGGGCCAAAATTTAAGAAATGACCGAGTTTATATTCTTGTATTACGACGGTTAAATTTGCTTTAACTGCAATACCCATTACAGTTCCGTTATCCCCGTTAATCCCACTAGGAATATCACACGAAACGACGTATGTGCCACTTTGATTTATTTTTTCTATTGCAGTTTTGTATTTGCCTTCAACAAGCCTATTTAAGCCCGTGCCAAAAATACAGTCTACGATAATATCAAACTTTTTATCAAACAACTTAAATATGCCGTTTGAAACGGTTAGCGTCGCCACGGAAAACCCGTGCACTTTCGATAGTTTTTCGGCTATTACTCGGCCGTCAGCACCGTTATTCCCTTTGCCGATACAAACCAAAACTCTACCACCACGGAATCTCTGAATAATCTCTTCCGCAACGGCAGTTCCCGCACGTTCGACTAAAACGCTTTCCGGAACACCAAGTTGATTTATGGTAAAATTATCTGCTAAACGCATTTGTTCAGTTGATAAAACTCTTTCCATTAATCCTCACCACCCAAGCACGATAAAGCGTAAGTCGCTTCGTCGTAAGAAAATCCGCGACCTATAAGATATCTATACGTCTTTGCCATATTTTCTTTGGTAAGTTCTTTATTTTTCAAGTGTTTTTCCGCAACGACTTTCGCATTTTCTTTAGCGTCAACGTCTACTTCGTTATAGGCTTGTTCAATATCTTCTTTTCTAACGCCTTTCGCCATTAATTTATATTCTATTAGGCGCTTACCTTGATTTTTTGAACAAGACGAAATATACCGTTTGCTATATTCGCCGTCGTCTATGTACTTATATTCTTTAAGTTTATCAATGCAATACCAAACTATTTGCTCGTCATACCCTTTTCTTAAAAGATATTCTTTTACTTGACGCTTTGTTTTTATCGTTTTTGAAACGTAATCAACTGCCTTGTTAAAGGCTTGAACTCTTTCACTTTCTTCTAGCAAAACTTTAAGCGAATTCTCATCAATTTCATCCCCTACTTTAATTCTACTTTTCAATAGAGTAAGCGAAGAAATTCCTGCAAAAAACTCACCGTCAACAAAAAGATTACAACGTTCTTTATTTTTTGTTTGAATTGAAATTGACGTTATTTTTGGCATAAATCACCTAAACGCGTAAAAATCGCTACCAAAAACTTCGGTTTTTATCTTACCGTTGAACGCATCAATAAGTTTTTCTATAAATGATTGTACGAACATTTCTTTAATTGACAATTTAACGGTAATTTTATCTTCAAAAACCGTATCAATGACTGCGATATTTTCATTCGAAATCATTTTTAATAACTTTGAATACCCGTCGTAATCGGGATAAACGTTAACGAAAACCGACGGTTGCATATCTAAAATTTCTGCTTTTGCAAGACATTCGACAACCGAACCGCCGTACGCCCTTGTTAACCCGCCCGTACCAAGTTTTATTCCACCGAAATATCTTGTAACGACCGCAACGGTTTTATAAATTTTCTTGTTTTTTAACACGTCAAGCATAGGTAACCCCGCCGTACCTTGCGGTTCGCCAGCGTCTGAAAATTTTTGAATCAACCCCTTGTCGTCAGCAATATAAGCATAGCAATTATGGTTTGCTAATGAGTGGCGTTTCCTAATCGTTTCAATAAACGACTTTGCTTGCGTTTCATCTTCGACGTGCGCGATATTACAAATAAACTTCGAGCGTTCAATAACTATTAAGTTTTCAGTTTCGCCTTTTACGGTAAAATAACCTTGACTCATTTAACGATTACTTTAATATGAACTTTTTTGCCTTTATGCAATACGAATTCTTTTTTAGCAACTATTTCTTCGGGAATACTTGCAAACGGGTCGGTTATCTTAGTTGAATCAATAGAAACCCCGCCACCTTCAATCAATCTCTTTGCTTCGCCTTTTGATTTTGCTTGACCGGCAACCACTAAAAGGTCTGCAACGGTAGAAACTTCGGCTACTTCAAGAGTAGGCATATCGTCTAAATTACCGCCACCGAAAGCCGCACGCGCTTGTTTTTGCGCTTCTAACGCCTTTTGTTCGCCGTGAACCAATTTGGTAACTTCAAACGCAAGCCTTTCTTTTGCCTCGTTCATTCTTTCATCTTTATGTTTTGTAAGTTCCTTGATTTCATCCATTTCCATAAAGGTCAATAAACGCATACATTCTTCAACCTTAACGTCTTCAACGTTGCGGAAATATTGATAGAAATCGTAAACTGAACACTTGTTTTCATCAAGCCAAAGCGCGCCTTTTTGAGTTTTGCCCATCTTTTTACCTTCGCTATTTAAAAGCAAAGTACACGTCAAGCAGAACGCGCTCTTCTTTTCTTTTCTACGAATAAGGTCAACACCCGCGAGCATATTGCTCCATTGGTCGTCACCGCCAACTTCAAGCATACAACCGTATTCTCTATTTAAATGCAAGAAGTCGTAACCTTGCATCAACATATAGTTGAATTCAAGAAAAGTAAGCCCTTTTTCCATTCTTTGCTTAAAGCATTCTGCCGTAAGCATTTTATTAACTGAAAAATAAGCGCCGATTTCACGCAAAAAGTTTACGTAATTCAAATTCATCAACCAGTCGGCGTTATTTGCTATAATTGCAGGATTTTCTCCGTCAAAACGAATAAATCTTGACATTTGGCTCTTAAAACATTCGATATTGTGCGCAATAGTTTCAACGGTTAACATTTGGCGCATATCGCTTCTTCCCGAAGGGTCGCCTATCATACCCGTTCCACCACCAAAAAGTGCAATCGGCTTATGCCCGTAGCGTTGCATCCAAGCCATCGCCATAATCGGAATATAATGCCCTATATGCAAACTGTCCGCAGTCGGGTCAAAACCAACGTAAAACGCAACGCTTTCAGTTCCCAACTTTTCATAAAGTTCATCTTCAAAAATTGTTTGCTTAACAAAGCCTCTTTCTTTAAGTACATCTAAAACGTTCTTTGCCATAACTTCCTCAAAAACTGTATCTTGTATTTATTTTCTATAATATTATACTAACAATCTAATAATTTGTCAATGAAAGATTAATATTTTGTATAAATACAAAAAGAAAAAACTTAAATCCGTGTAATATAATATTTGCCGTCAACAGTTTTATGGATTACGTTTGTTTCGACCAACTTATCCGTGATGCGCTTAAATCCGTTAGGGTAAACCACACCTGCTTCTGCCAACGTCTTAGCCGTTTCAATAGAAGTCGCTCCGCACGCCTTTAATTTTTTTATAATTACCTTTCTTCTAATGAGCGGAATTTGCGGAAAAAATGCCATAGTATCACCTACATTTTAATTTTTTATCTACGAATTATGATTTGATTATTCAACTAAAAACTCATACACCCTTTTATTAAAATCTTTCGCCTCTTCGTAGGCAGCGTGTCCGTATTCGGAATACACGTGTATTTTACAGTTTAGTTTTTTTGCTATTTCAATAGACGCCTCGCCTGTAGTAATCTTATCTTGCGCACCACCCAACACTAGCACGGGACATTTTATTTCGTCTAATCTATCGTAGCAATCAAAATCTAATATCGCTGACGCTAGAATCCCGAATCTACTAAAATCTTTCGGCTTAATCATTCTCACTAATAAAGGCATAAGCAGTTTGTATTTCTTTAAGTAATGCTCCGTGTACATTAGTGAAAAAGTTTGCTTATTGATTGTAACGGCATCCTTGTTTCGCGCGCAGTTTATCCACCGATTTACTACCGTTTTGATGTTTTCGTTTGCTCTTGAAGACGTAACCCCAAGCACTAATTTATTCACGCAGTTGGGGTGTTCAAGAGTTAAAGCCAACGCAATCATACCACCCTGCGACACACCGAATACGTCTGCCGAATTAATATTTAGAGCATTCATTGCTTCGTAAATATCTTCTGCCAAATCCCAGTTCGTAATTCCATCTTCAACGACCTTCCTTCTATCAAAAAGCCACACTCTATAATTCTTTGAAAACGTCTTATACATAAGCGCAAGCGAAACACCCGCACCTTTAATATCCCTTACGTTTAACCCTTGAATTATGATTAAATTCTTTTGACCTTTTCCGAAAGAAATATAGTTCAATTCCCCACTTGATATTTTAACTTTACTTTCAACCAAGTCCCAAAACATTTCATTCACCTTATAAAATTTTAATTTTTAGATGGTTTTATTATATCAAAAAAGCAATAAAAATTCAAGTTTTAAAAAAAGAAAAAAACAAAGCCTAGACCTTGCTTTTTTAATAAAAGAATTGCGATTATGCTAGACATAATCGATAGAAAAATTTACAGTTAATTTCTAGACGTTAACTAATCTTTCGGTATGTTGTAAAAAGCCTTTACTCTACTTGGACGCAAGATTATATTTACTTGATATTCGTTAGAAATTTTTTGCATAGTAATTTCAGGTGCCCCGTTAAAATCAAAATAATCAAGCAATAGTTTATTTAAATCCGAAAGCAACAACTGACTAAACCCGTCACTCACTTCAAGCCTATCCTGTTCAATAAGCGTTTGCATTCTCAACAACTGATTGTTTGCGTTGCTTTTCATACGCTACTTTTAATCCCCCTTCTTATACTCCCTAAAAAACCCGAATACTTACGTGTTACGTCGTAAATTTTACAAGTATTTTTATGTACGTTATTTGCTAAAATTTTATACGCCTTTGCAGAACTAGTCTTGCGGGATAACTTGCAACCATTAGATAAAAAAACTGCGTCGTCTTCCGGTAAAACTCCGATAAGTTCAGTTTTTAATATTTTTTGCACGTCAACGGGAAACATCATTTTATCCCCCATAATTAAATCACCGCGCGCTCTATTCACAACAAGTTTTACACTTTTCATTTTGTAACTTTTAAGTATTGCTATAACCTTATCCGCATCGCGCAAACTAGTTAGCGACGACGTTGCAACGATAATCGCTTCGTCAACGCAAGCAACCGCACGGTGAAAACCTAAATCAATACCCGCAGGACAGTCTAAAATAATGTAATCAAACAATAAATTCATACTTTCAACGATTAATTTTATATTTTGCCCTGTAACTGAACTTGCTAAATCCGTACCACCCGATGCTAACACGTACAAGTTTTTCCGCTCACCACATTGAACTAACGCCTGTTTTAAGCGACATCGCCCTTCAACAACGTCAACTATATTAAACAAAACCTTATTCTCAACACCAACAGTTACGTCAAGATTATTCAAACCAAAATCTACGTCTATAAGCGCAACTCTTTGCCCCATATCCGCAAGGGCAAAACCTAAATTTGCCGTAAGCGTCGTTTTACCAACGCCACCTTTGCCCGAAGTTACTACAATTTTCCTTGCCATATCGTAATTTTAAATAAAAAAACACCACGCTTTTTAACACTAAATATCAAAAAGCGTGGTATATTGTCATTTTTAATTCATTATACAGGTAAAGCAATTTTTTGACGTAAATCTTTATCGCTGACGACAGTTCCCCCGCCTAAAGCAACCGCCATTAGTCCGTTTTCAGCAACGTTGATTTTAATATCAAAAATATTCTCAAAATAAGTTCCTAAGCCGTGCACGGTAGAGCCCAACCCACCAACGTAAACGCCTGCGTGCCTAATTTCAGCAGAAACTTCAGGGGGCAATTTTTTCAATACTGCAAGCGCAAGTTCCGCAACTTTGTCAAAATACTTTTGTATAGGTTCTAAAATGTCTTTCGCAACGATATTTATAGACTTAGGCGCACCGGTCTTAACGTCTCTACCGTTAACAACAGTCGCAAGAACGTCTAAACAATCTAAACTGCCGATATCGTTCTTTAAGCGCTCAGCAGTTAATAAGCCCACTTGGATGCCGTGTTTTTCCGCCAAATAATCGATGATATCAGTGCAAATTTTATTTGCGCCAAAATTTGCGGAAATACCTGCTATAACCCCGTCTAACGAAACGGCAGCGACGTTTGTTACACCGCCAGCCATATCAATAATAAAGCACGGCGAAGAATCGTTTAGCGGGATTCTTTGACCAAGTGCAGACAATAGTGGTGCTTCAACGAAATACACCTTGCTTATACCGCAACTTCTAGCAAGTTTTTTATATTTGTCTAACATGGATAGCGTTGCACCACAGGGCACGGAGAACACCGCTTCGCAACCTAAAACACTATTTTTCACTTCAATTTTACGTAAAAATTCACTAAGCAAACCCGTCGCTACTTTTTCGTTAACAATTTCCCCTTCAAAAACAGGAAAAACTATTTTTGTATTCTTTGCGGTTTTGCCGATTAGTTTTTTCGCCTCGTCGCCAACCACTTTAACTTCTTGTTTTTCATCTTGAGCAACGCCTGCAACGGTCGGTTCGCTTAATACCACCCCACCGCCAAGCATATAAATGTTGGTATAACTACTACCAAAATCAATGGCTAATTTTATTGCACTCATTGTGCCTCCCTTCAAAAACAAGCGCCGTGCCTCGCACAGCGCTGTTTAAATTAAAGAATTTCAAGATTTTTCTTAAATATTTTTCTAAAATCAGAACTGATTTCCATTGCGGAATTAATTTCAAGCGTTGCATCGCCGTCAACTTCGGTTTTCATAATAACTGAATCACCTAAAATATCACAATTAACACCCTTTACAACGGATGACAAACTTCTATCAAAACAACTTGCAATTCTTAAAATTATACCTAATTTTCTAACTGCGTCAACGTCTTCATCGGTTACTAAATCTTTGTACCTAGCCCAGTCGAACGGATTGATATCTTCAATCGCCGTATTAGACGCTACGAACGACGCCATAACTAAATCTCTATGGCTAATTCCATATATGTTAGAATTTAGAATGATATAACCGCTATGCTTTTCGTAGTTATAAAAACCAACGCGCCTTCCTGCGTCGTAAAGCGACGCAGCAACCTTCAAAATCTTTAGGTATTGCCTTGGGAATTTATGCAAAACACGAAGTTGCTTAAATAATTGAACTGAAAGATTTACTACTTGGTCGGTATGCCTTTGTTCGCAACCAAAGAAATCAGTCAAATTATTTAAACTGTAAGACAAAACGTCAGAAATAGGCTTATCTAACGTTGTGGGAACTGCATAATTATACAAAATACCCGTTCTTAACCCACTACCGCTGATAACGATTCTTTGAAGATTCATATACTTTTTAAACGAAGAAACAACAGCAAGCGCACTCGGCAAAATATCAGCCCTACCGCTCGAAAGCCCTTTAATCTTCTTCTTTCTATCCAAGTCAAGACCTTTAAGCAAATTATAAACGTGTTCAAAGTCGTTTTCGTTAACAACATAGTTATGTATCGCCTTTAACGGATACTTTTTCATTATCTTCGTCATACGACAAAGGTTCCTAAACGAGCCACCAACACCTATCATTTGCGCTTCGGGGTCTACGTCCTTCAACCATTCAATCCTGCTGAGTTGCTCAGTAAAAAATTCTTCAATTTTTTCCGCTTGTTCAGCAGGAGTTAACCCATCGCCCGAAAAAAGCTCGGTAAGAGTTATTGCACCGAACGGCAAAGTTTCATAATTAAGCAAATTACGCCTATTATAATAAACGATTTTGGTACTACCGCCACCGATTTCAAGGATTAACCCCTTTGGAATATCCATAGTGTTTATAACGCCTTTATAAACGTAAACCGCTTCTTCATCAGCACTTAAAACGCGCAACTTAATGCCACACGTTGCTGAAACTTCATCAAGAAAACTGCGTTGATTTTTTGCACGGCGAACTGCAGCCGTTGCAACGGCGATAATGCGTTCAATGCCGTTAACGTCGCAAAGTTTTCTAAACATTTTTAACGTTCTAATCGTCTCTTGAATTCTAGCGGGTTTTAGAAAGCCGTCCCTTTCCATTCCTTCACCTAAACGAGGTGCTTCTTTTAACTGGTCAACTATTTGAAAGTGACCGTTTTCTTTTACTTCAACTATAAGTAATCTCGCGGTATTTGAGCCTAAATCAATGATTGCAATTTTTTCCAATTTAACCACCATGTACGAATTTTTTTATAACATTATAACACAAGATATTGTGTTTGTATATACTTTTTTTAAAATTTGTGCACAATTTTACAAAAAATTTAATTAAGCAAAAAAAGACAAAAACCATAAGAGCGATTTTGTTAAATTTTACCGCAAAATCAACAAAAAAGCAAGGTCAAATTGAATAATTATGCATTTAGGCGTTTTGCACAAAAATATTTAATTTTTCTTCTTGATTTCCGTAATAAATTGAAAAATTGACAAAAGAATTAAAAATCCACCAAAGCATCTTGCCAAAACGTCTCCCGTTATACCCTTTGCGATATAGCACCCCAAAATGCAACTTATAACGCCCGGAATTATAATTAGCGTAACCTTACTAAAATCAACCATTCTATTTTTGATATGGATAATTAACGCAACCACCGCCATAGGCACGAAACTTATCAAGTTTACCGCCTGTGCCGTATGTTGATTAACCTTATAAAAAATACCGAGTAAAGGTATAAGGACTGTTCCACCCCCCATACCCATCCCGCCTAAAATACCACCTAAAACACCTGCAAAAGCATACCAAATAAATTCCATATCACTCCTTAAAACACCAACATTTTTACACCAGCGCAAGCCATCAACAAACAAAAGATAATCGTTACCCACTTTGACGAAAGTTTTTTAAGCAAAAGTGCACCTAAAACTCCCCCAACTATTACACCTAAACCAACAGGTACGCCAACTCTTAAATTAAAATTACCAAACACAGCGTAAAACAATCCACTAACGATTGATAAAGGCAAAATTATAAAAATTGCCGTTGCGTGTGCAAGTTTTGGCTTGCAGTCTAGTAAATGCACTAGCATAGGAACCACAATCATTCCGCCACCACCGCCAAAAAGACCGTTAATCACACCCGCGATTAGCCCCGTCAAAACCGCATAAAACTTCTTTTTCTTACCATCAAAAACTGATTTTTCTTGTTTACTTGTCACGTCCATATAAATGTTGTGTGCATTTTTTTGTAAATTACTGAATTTTTTTAAAAAAAATAATGCTAAACATTGTTGTTACGGTTGATTTTTAATTTAAAATAATATATAATGTTCGTATGTGTTTTGCGGAAAAGTTTTTCGCTAGCCGTATTGAATTAAGAAATAATTATCAGCAAAGGTGAATTATGACGAGTAAATTACTTAAAAACAGCAAATCAAAATTGATTTTGGTATTACTGATGGTAGGTATTCTATGCTTATCGCTCTTTTCAGTTGCCTGCAACAAAGAAGAAGAAACTGAAACGAAAGTGCCTTCTTTCTCTTACACGCAAACTGACGACGGCGATATTAGCAACCCTACTTTTACTTACGGAACAATTGATACCGAACTTAAAAACTTCCCTAAAACTTCCGTTACCGGTTGGTCAAGAAGTAAAGACACAAACTCCGATATCAATTCCGCTAGTTCGAAATCTGGCGTAATTAATATTTCCGACAACGGTTGGAACGAACTCGTAAACGCACTTTATAAAGATAGCAGTATCAGAGCGTACGTTGAACGTTACGATTCAAGCAAGCCAACTACCGAAGAAGATACTAAAACGGCTATAAAATCGTTATTCGCTAATCCCGGAAAACATACTGGTGCTCAAGACGATTACGTTTATATGCTCAACAACTACCTTTCTTCTAGCAAGATAGGTCTTGGTACTTCTCAAAAAATAACGTCTTCATCAGAAATCACCTTGAACAAGGGTGAATACGGCAAAATTTCCGTTTGGGTTAAAACTATTAACCTTGATATGAAGTCTGGCGATTACGGCGCAAATATCCGCATTATCAGCAAATTCAACGGCACTACTCAAGCCGACTACGTTGTAACCGGTATTAGCACGGACGGCGCTTGGAAACAATACACCGTTTACGTAAAGGCTGACGATTATTTTGACACTTCGTTCAAAGTTGCTTTAGGTCTTGGTTACGATTTAAGTGGCGTTACACAAGGTACGGCTTTCTTTGACGACGTAACCTTTGAACAAGTAACCGCTCTCCCCACACAAGATTTTACTGCTGATGAAAAAAACTTCGTATATAACAACGACGAAGTTATTACAGTTGATGCATCAACTTTAGCAGACAAAACACCCGTATTCAACATTTCCTTTGCCGAATACGTTAAGCCATTAAATTTCTTTGATGCAATAACATACAATACAACAGAAATTATCGACTACAATGGTGACAGCGAAATCAATAATGACGACGCAATTACAGTATCGGAAACTAAAATAACAGGTAAACCTTTTACTTCTAGTGATATCGACGTTGATGACGATGCTGATAAAGACGATTTAAAAACTAAAAAAGTTTCTCTCACTAACGCAAGTGCAACTTTAAGATTTACTAATAAATACCGCGTTCAACCCGGCAAATACACCTACCTTGCTTTCTACGTTAAAAACGAATTGAACGCTTTTGGTTCTCAATCAATCACCTTTGACGTTGTTGAACGCAATGGTAGCGACAAGATTTTGAAAACTACTCCTGCCGTTGCTTCAATCACACAAGCGGATGAAGAATGGCAAAAAGTTTCACTTATCGTTAAAAACAACTTCGAAAGTGGCGATAAATATTTCACGGTAAACGTCGTTTTTGGACCTGCCGACCTTATGTCTGCTAAATACACTTACGACTTTGCTAGCGGAAACGCATACATTACCGCCCCCGTTGTTGCAACCGGCACGATTGATGCAGATGACGAAGTATTAAGCGATTTATATTCATTAATTTCAAGCACGGCTAACGGTAGCACCGCATTGTACGCTGGTTACTCTTCCGACTACACAGACAGCAGTGATACTGAAACTTATTCGTTCACCACTGCTCCTAGTGATATCGGAACGATTCTTACCAAACCTGCAAGCGTTAAGGGATATCAAGGTATCGTTGCCAACCACGCTTATATAAAAGCAGACAGCCCCAACGCTAAAATTGACGATAGAAAAGCGCTAGACGGTACTGACGGTGTTGCAGGCTTAATTAACACAAAATATTTAAGCGATTACAGCGGTTTAGGTTTAACGTTAGCAGACTTTGCAATGGAAACTGCTGACGATGCAATTCAACCTATTATGATTTACAACAAAACTGCAAATCATTACGGCTACATCGGCGAATCAAAAACCATTTCAGCAAGTTCTTACGCAACAGTATCAGTTACTTTGAGAGTTATTAGTGGCGCAACCGCTTATATCTACCTTGTTGACGTTTCGGGCGAAAATAAAGACGTTTTAACCTTCACCACCCCCGACGACACGACAAAGAAACTTCAATTAGCAATTACCGCAACTGAAATGGCTAAAGCAAAAGACGGTTGGTTAACGGTTGATTTCTTCGTTGCGACCGGTGCAACACCTATCGACTTCCGTGTTGAAATGTGGAACGGCTCAAGAGACGGTGCTACGGCAACCAAATCACAAGGTATTGTATTTATCAAAAACGTAAGCGTTTCAACGTCAAGCGCGTTTAGCGAACCTACTTCAGTAGCACAAGCGTTCATTGATAACAACAATCCCCTTTACACCGAAAAAGTTTACAACCAAGAAGACATCACAACTATCAAATACACGCGTGAACTTACCAAGACTGAAAAGGCGTTCAACGAAGAATATAAGTCCGACAGCACGGTAACAAAGGTTGAATATGATGAAACTTATATTTGGGCTGAAAACAAAACGATGCTTTATGCGATTTACAACACGATTGACCCCGTTGAAGTAAACCCGTACGACAATCTCCCTGAAGAAGACGACACTTCCGATGGATGCACCGCCGAAACAGACCCCTCTACGTTCTGGTTGTCGTTCTCATCTATTCTTCTTGCGGCAGTTCTTTTAATTGCAATCGTTATGTTAGTTGTTAAAAACGTTAGAAGAAGACGCAAAGCAAACGCTAGCGACGCTAAATCTCACTTCACGATTACAAGTAGAACTAAGGCAAAGAAAACTGCTAAAACGGAAAACAACGCTGAAGTAGAACAAAACGTTGACACCGAAGAAGCTGTTGAAGAAGAAACCATCGTTGAAGAAACAACTGATGAAGTGATTGAACAAACGACTGAAACTGAAGAACACCTTACACAAGAAGAAACTGATAATCAAAATTTAGATTCTTACGTGTATGGCGACGTTCAAGTGTTCGGTGAAGAAAAAGACGAAAACAAAGATTAATCGTCAAAACAAAATTATAAAGCGCTAACCAAAAAGGTTGGCGCTTTTTAATTCAACAAATTTTGCATACAATTTTGTAACTTACGCATATATATATCGTATGAAAACTATTATTTTAACAGGTGGCGGAACTGCTGGGCATTGCACCCCTAATTTAGCGCTTTTACCGTATCTTAAAGAACGTTTTGATAACGTTATATATTTTGGCAGCGAAAACGGTATTGAAAAAACGCTATCGCAAAATGCAGGCGTTACTTATCACTCAATCCCTTGTGCAAAATTAGTTCGCCATAGCATTAAATCTAATCTAAAATTACCATTAAACCTATTAAAAGGCATTAAAACGGCTGGAAAACTTATTGACGAAATCAAACCCGACGTAGTGTTTTCAAAAGGCGGTTACGTTGCCGTGCCCACCGTAATTGCCGCATCGAAACGCAATATCCCCGTAATTTCACACGAAAGTGATTATTCCATAGGTCTAGCAAATAAAATATGTGCAAAGTATTCAAAAAAAGTCTTGACAGCATTTCCCGAAACGGCAAGGACGATAAAAAACGGCGAATACGTTGGTTCGCCTATAAGAAAAGAAATTTTTTTAGCAAATAAAAAAACTGCACTAAAAACCTTCGGTTTTAACGGGCAAAAGCCTATAATCGTAGTTACGGGCGGAAGTCAAGGCGCAAAAGCAATTAACGACGCAGTTAGATCTGCCCTACCACAACTACAAAAAAAATACGATGTGCTTCATATTTGCGGTAAAAACAATTTAAGAGCCGACCTATCGCAAAAAGGTTACGTTCAAACCGAATTTATTTCAAATATCGAAAACGCTTTTGCCGTTGCGTCAGTATGCGTTTCAAGGGCAGGCTCGAATAGCGTTTTCGAACTTATGTGCTTAAAAATTCCTAGCGTTTTAATTCCTTTACCAAAAGGCGTATCTCGTGGCGACCAAATACAAAACGCTGAATATTTTGAAAAATTAGGCTTAATACACTTGCTAAATCAACAATCTTTGGCGAAAGATTCTTTAATTTATGCAATTGACGCCGTTTATTCAAACCGATTTAACATAGAAAAAAATTTTGAAAAACATCAGTTTAACGACGCAAGCAAAAAAATCGTTGACATTATCGTTGACGTTGCGCGCTCATAACCGCTTTAGAAAATGCTTTTCTTTCTTTTACGTTTAAGCCAACGCAATTTGCAAAATAAGATTTCAACTCTTTTTTAACCGCAAACTCTTGCGGTTTTTTTTCCGTTATTTTTTCTTCTAAAGTATACTCTCTATCCTTTATAACCGTCAAACAAGACTTCTTGTCCTTTTCAAAAAATAAATTAAAAAGTTTATTAATCATACGTCATCTCCTTTTTACACTCACATAATAACAACTATTTATGACACACGATTGTCATATTGAGCAAAATTATTAAAATTATTTGACTTTTAACTCCGTTTATTTTAGAATATGAGTTAAGGAGATTTTTTATTATGAAATTTGAATTAATGTTAAGCGTTTTGTTTGAACTTTTGTCAAAAAAATGCGTAAAAGCGCAATATCTTGCCGACAAATTTGAAGTTAGCGTTCGCAGCATACATAGATATATAAATGCACTTGAAATGGCGGGCGTTCCGATTTATACTCTTCGCGGTAGCAACGGTGGATTTGCTATCGTTGACACCTATCGTTTTTCTTCGTCGTTTATGACGGAAAAAGAGTTTGCCGAAACGATAAACGCTTTGACTGCAATCTGCGATAGCGTGCCGAATAAGGTGCTTAGTAGTGCAATTAATAAACTCAAATCGGTTATTAAAAACGAAAGTAACGCCTTAAAACTAATGAGTGGTAATTTGATTATTGATGCAGGACCTTGGGGCGACGCCGTTGGTTATAAAACAAAATTAACCGTAATTCAACGCAGTATTGAAGAATGCAAAAAATTGCAAGTGAAATATCACGATAGAAACGGTGACGTTTCCGAAAGAATTATAGAACCACACGTTATAGTTTTTAAGCAAGGCTTATGGTACGTTTTTGCGTTTTGTAATTTAAGAAACGAATTTAGATTTTTCAAAACGGGTAGAATAGAACAGGCAAACGTTTTAGATGAAAAATTTACTAGGCGCGACCTTTCTAAAGTTGAAATGCCACTCAATTTTTGGGAAAACAGCATCGAAACCACCGACGTTATGCTTGAAATTGATAAATCTTGCCTTTCAGACGTAGAAGAATGGCTTGGCATTGAGAACGTTCAACTAATTAACGGTAAACATATCGCAAACGTAAAACTACCTTACGACAACGGGTTAGTTACCAAAATTATGAGTTTTGGTAGCGGTATTAAAATTCTTTCCCCTATTTCGCTTATCAACGACGTAAAAAACTGTGCCAACGACATAATCCAAAACTACAAATAGCAAAAAGGTCTTTACTTAATAGTAAGGACCTTTTTAGTTAAAAAGCGCTGTTAACTTAACCAGCGCTTTTGATATTAAAATTCTTTTCTTGTACTTCTTGAAAACAAGGATAAAAACACTTCCATCGGGTCTTTATTCTCGTTAAGAATTGCGCATACAGCGTTTGTAATAGGCAAATCCACGTCGTATTTTTCGCCTAACAACTTTAACGCTTTTGCCGTTTCAACGCCTTCGGCTAGTTTCTTAAACGGTTCTTTCTTTACGTACATTTCCCCAAAATTTCTATTGTTAGAATATTCGGAAAAAAGCGTCGTTTCATAGTCGCCTAAATGGCACAACCCGTAAGCGGATAATTCGTTACCACCCATTGCTTTTATTAACCTTGCGATTTCGCGCGCGCCACGCGCCATTAGCGGGCCTTTAAGCGTGGTATAACCGCCACCGTCGAGCATACCTGCCGCAATGCCTATAACGTTTTTTGCCGCCGCGCCGATTTCGCTACCGATTATATCGTCACCATAGTAAAAACGGATTAAATCGCCCCGCAAATTGTCAGCAAGATATTTAACGAGTTGCTTATTTTTCGAATCAATAAGCATGCAGTTGGGCTGACCTTTCGTAAACGCTTGAATATGCCCCGGTCCAACCCAAACAGCAACGTTATTTTCATCAACACCGCACTCGGTAACCACTTCTGATAAGCGTTTACCAGTATTTGATTCAATACCTTTCATGCAAAGCACGATTTTTTTATTTTCAACGCCTATTTCTACCACTCTCTTTGCAAAAGAGCGCAAAGCCTGTGAACTAATAGATATAATAATAACGTCGCTATTTTTAATCGCAAAAGGCAAATCTGACGTTAGATTAATTCTAGGGTCTAAGGTTACGTATTCGTTTTTCCCCGTAGTTTTAAGCACTTCGTAAGTATAATTACCTGCCGTGCCCCATTGAATAACTTCGTGCCCGTTATTAATTAAATACCAACTGATGAACGAGCCCCATCTACCACAGCCTAAAACAGAAATTTTCATAACTCACCTAGATTAAAGTGTTTTTCTATCAATAAACGCCCTTGCTAAACTGACTTCATCAGCATATTCCAAATCCGTACCGATAGGAATACCATGCGCAAGCCTTGACACCTTGATTCCCAACGGCTTTAACAAATTAGAAATATACATTGCGGTTGCTTCGCCTTCAACGTCGGGATTCGTTGCCATAATAACTTCGCTTACCCCACCTTTTGAAATACGAGAAAGCAATTCTTTGATATTTATGTCGTTAGGGCCAACCCCGTCTAACGGAGAAATAGTGCCGTGCAAAACGTGATAAACGCCGTTGAATTCGTTTAACTTTTCAATAGCGATAACGTCTTTAGGTTCTTTAACCACGCAAATAGTGTCAGACGAGCGTGTTTTACAAATATCGCAAACGTCACCTTCAGAAAAATTACCGCAAACGGTGCAATAGTGCACGTTATTTTTAACGTTGATAATGGCGTCCGCAAAAGCAGTTGCATCTTCTATGCTCATATTAACGACTTTATATGCAAAACGTTGAGCAGTTTTCGCGCCAACGCCCGGCAATTTTGAAAACTCGTTAATCAATCTACCTATAGGTTCTATGTAAACCTTCATTTTACAAACCTAACCCACCGAAAGCGCCCATTTTTTCAGCACATTCTTTGTCAGCCTTTGAATAGCCGTCGTTAAGCGCTGCAACGATTAAATCTTCAAGCATGGTCAAATCGTCAGTATCAACCGCATCGGGACTAATCGTGATAGATTGAACGACTTTTTTAGCAGTCATGGTAACTTTTACCAAACCGCCACCAGAAGAACCTTCAATTTCCATTTCTTCTAATTCCGCTTGCGCTTTTTGCATTTCTTCTTGCATTTTTTGCGCTTGTTTCATTAAATTTTGCATTTGGTTTCCACCACCGAAACCACCAAAACCGCCTCTGTAAGCCATAATATTATATTTCTCCTTTTACTTTATAATAACTATATCGTCACCAAAAATCTTCTTAACTCTTTCAGTCGCTTGGTCAACTGCGTCGAGAGAAATTTCGGCATCAGACAATTTAATTTGTAATTCAAACGGCAAAAACTCTTCTAGCGCTTCTTCAATCTTCATTCTGCTTGGCGTTTTGTCTAAAAGTTCTTGATCACTTGAATTTTTTGCCGTAAGCGTAAGAACGTTTCCAACAACTTCAATTTTAACCGTTTGAACCATATTCCAAAGCATTTCACTACCTAATCTTCTCAAATTGAATAGTAATTTGCCTTTCAAATCTTGTATTGAAACCGCTTGAATTGATACTCTTTCTTTAGTTTCTTTAATATCGTTTTTAGATTGCTCTTTAATAGCAACTTCCGCTACTTCTACGACTTTTTCTTCTTTTATAGTCTGTTTCACTTCTTCTTTTGCGGGTGCTTGCTCTGTTTTAGAGCTAACGACCACGTTTTGAATTTTTACAGACGAAAATGAACCGTTACTTAACGCGTCTTCAAGTTTCTTAATTCTTGCAATTAACGCGTCTATATTCAAGTCGCAATCAGGGCGAGCAGCCTTAACCGACGCCGTTTCAAAAACAACGCGCGGATGCGTAGTGTATTTTAACGAATTTTCCGCATCAGCAAAAATTTCAAGCATTCTTAAAAGCCTTGTTTGGTTTGTTGAATTAGAAATTTCTTGATAAATTTCAAACTTACTAAGTGGCAAACCCAAAATTGAATTTGCGTTTTCGCAAGTCTTAATAACTAAAATATCACGAATAAGCGACGTTACGTCCTTAATAAGTACGCCCATACTCTTTCCCAAAGCGGACAACTCGTCAATAGTCTTTAACACCGCACCCGAATCAGAATTTATAACGCTACAAACGAAACGAATAAGCGTGTCCGAATTAGACGTGCCTAAAATTTCCATAACGTCGTCGTACACTAGTTTTCCTTTTCTATAAGAAACTGCAATGTCCGCGATTGAAAGTGCGTCACGCACGCTACCTTCGCCTGCTTTCGCGATTGCTAAAACTGCTTCGTCTTCGTATTCTTTGCCTTGTTCATCATAAATTTTAGAAATCAACTTTGCAATGCGCTCGGTTGCAATAAGTCTAAAATCAAAGCGCATGCATCTTGATAGAATAGTTGCGGGAATTTTATGAACTTCGGTAGTTGCCAAGATAAATATCGCGTGTGACGGCGGCTCTTCAAGCGTCTTTAATAACGCGTTGAACGCCGCGCCGGTAAGCATATGAACTTCGTCTACTATATAAACTTTATATTTACAAGCAACGGGCGGATATTGCACCTTTTCCCTTAAATCTCTTATTTCATTTACACCGTTGTTTGACGCTGCGTCAATTTCCATAACGTCAATATTAGACGGGTCGGAAAGCGCTTTACAACACTCGCATTTTCCGCAAGGCGAACCGTTTATCGGCGATAAACAGTTTATTGCTTTAGCAAAAATTTTGGCAGCAGAAGTCTTACCCGTTCCGCGCGTTCCCGTAAAAAGATACGCATGCCCGAGTTTATCGCTTTCAATTTGATTAACGAGCGTTTGAACTATATGCTCTTGCCCTATCAACGAGTCAAAAGTTGACGGACGATATTTTCTGTATAACGCTAAGTACGCCATATTTCACCTAAAATCATTTGAATTTTGTGCCTAATTTTTTTCTAACGCGTTGCATTGCGTTGTCAACCACTTTGCTAGATTCGTTTATTCTTTTAGCAATTTCCGAATACGAAAACCCTTGCTCGTGCAAAACGAAAACCTTATACTCTAAATCACTTAAAGACGCCTTTATTAAACTTTCCATTTCCAACTTTTTCTCGTTGTTTATTAGTCGGTCTTCAGGTCCAACGTTCAAGTCGATTAATACGTTAGATTTATCAACGTCTTCATCTGTATAGCCTGAAAGCGGAACGTAATTTTTTAATGGTTCGTTTTTCCTTCTACCGTTTGTTCTAAGCGCCGATAAAACGCGATTGTTTATGCACGTACACGCAAACGCCTTAAACTTTGAAAGCCCGTCGTAATTATCAACGGCTGAGTCTAACGCAAGCGCACTTTCTTGCAACAAATCGTCGTAATCAACACCTGACGTGCCACCAGCAAGTCTTGTGCGAATTATCGAATCTATACTGTTTTTATATCTACCGAAAAGCACTTCGAACGGTTTGCCTTTATCACTCTTTGAACAAACCGCAAGTTGCTCGTCAGTCATTAAATCATAATCCATTATTTACCTTTTAACGGCTATTATTTCTCGTTAATAGTCCTTTGTCTAACAACTTCATAAACGGCTATACCGCACGCTACCGAAGCGTTAAGCGAATTAACTTTACCAAACATAGGTATTGAAATAACCCCGTCACACTTTTCTTTAGTTAAGCGTTTAACCCCACTATCTTCGCCACCGATTACCAAACAAATTTTGCCCGTAAGGTTGGATTTATATATGTTGCCACCGCCGAGTTCAGCACCATAAACCCAAAAACCGTTTTCTTTTAGTTTGTCAATAGCGGTGTTTACGTTAGTTACCTTTGCAACTTTAATATGATTAAGAGCGCCCGCTGAAATACGCATAACGGTATCGCTAACGGATGCACTTCTATCTTTACCTATAATAATACCGTCAGCACCAGCACATTCACAAACCCTAATGATACTGCCTAAATTGTGCGGGTCTAAAATTTCATTTAGCACCACGACCAAACCGTCTTTATCAGCGCACGCATCAACAATATCTTCTAAATCAAAATACTTGTAGTCTGAAACGTAAGCAATAAATCCTTGATTCCTTTTGCTTTCGCTTTCCTTTTCAATAACATATTTGTCAACGGGTTGCAATTTAACTTTATGTGAACGGATAACGTTGATTAAGCGTTTGCTCGCTTCATCTTTCAAATCTTTTTGAACTAAAATCTTTTCTATTTCTTTATCCGTTTTTAGTAATTCGTATACCGCGTTTCTTCCTTCAACTTTCATCTTACTTACCTTTATTTAATAAAAAATTTATCCTATCGTTATCGCCTGTCAAATACAAAAAGCCAAGCAACGCTTCAAAGCCTGTCGACGCATTGTATTCAGCAACGCTTGCGTGTTTTGCTTTGGTTGACTTTTTTGCATTGCGCGCCCTTTTGAAAATGCCTATTTCTTCTTCGGTTAAAAGTGGCATAATTTCCTTAACGAATTCCGCTTGAGCGCAAGCATTTACTTTATTTGTTGCAAGTTTGTTTAATTCACCCGATTTACTATCCGTTTCAAAAATAAGTTTTTCCCTAACGAACAGCGAATATACCGCATCACCGACAAACGCCAACACTACGGGGCTTACGTTTATCGCTTTACTTTTATCCATTACGTCGCCTAATTTAAACAAAACTTACCCCCATTTTCTTTTATAAAATTCATTATACAACATTTAAAAGAAAAATTCAATGAAAATAGCCCGAATTTTTATCGGGCTAAATTATATTTTTATAGTGAACTTGCCAAATATCCCACAATCCCCTTAAAAATTGCGTAAGCGATTTTATCTTGATATTCTTCCGTTACTAATAACTTCTCGTCATCGGGATTTGATAAAAAGCCACACTCGGCTATTACAGACGGATATTCGTTGCAGTTTAGTATGTAATAATCCCCGCTTAAAATAGAGCACTCTCTACTCGCTTCTTCCATCTCGTTAAAAGATTTTTGTATTTGCATTGCTAAAAGTTCTGATTTTTCATCACTTTCCTTAAAAAACACTTGCGCACCACGCCTTGTTGCAAGACTATACTTGTTCATATGCACGCTGACGACTAAATCTGGGGTTACTTCGTCAATAATTTCTTTTCGTTTTTGCATATCTTTCTTTTTTAAGTTTTTAGTCGCAACACCGTACAACCCCGCATCCGAATTTCTTGTGAGTGTAACGCTCATACCCGCATTTACTAAATATTTTTCTAGTTTTTTTACGACCTTTAAGTTAATTTCACTCTCTTTTATCCCCGTTATACTACCCACAACGCCACCGTCAATACCGCCGTGCCCTGCGTCAAGCACTATTTTAACCTTATTTGCCGTCGCTTCACTAGCCGGTCTACTAGTAATTGCGCCTATGCAAAAAATAAACGTTAAAAGCGTTGCCAACAACACAAAAACAATTACAACCCGTTTCCTTCTAAAAACTAACATACCCCACCAAATTGTTGATAACTTTTGTTAATAAACTATACTTATTAACATTTTTGCCATTATGACAAGCATAAAAAAGCAAACTTTTACTAGATATATACTATTTGTATTGACAAAATATTACAAAAATTATTATTGTTTACAACTCAAATAAACGATAACATTTTTATACAAACTGCTAAAAAGAAATTTAATTTTAAGCGGTAAATGCTTGACAACTTTTCCCCGTCGCGGTATAATTAAGAAAAATATTAAACCGATGAGGAAGAATAGTAATTTTCTCAGTTCTTTCATAGAGAGTCGCAGGCGGTGTAATTGCGATAAAGAACGCTAAAATGAATGGGCTTCTGAGGGCGAACGAACGCGCTTTTGCGCTAGTAGCAATCGACGGGAACTGCACCCGTAAAAAAGTAGAACGTATGATAGTACGCAAAAGTGGGCTTATTTTAAGTCAATTTGGGTGGCACCACGGTAATTTGTTATCGTCCCGAAGAGTAGTTTTTCTACTCTTCGGTTTTTTTATAAACGTTAATAAAAAGAGGCATTGACATGAAAACAATTTCAACCAAAAAACTTGTTTTAACCGCGTTATTTACAGCCGTTATAACTATTGCAACAATGTTTATAAGGATACCGCTATCATTTGGATACATTAACCTAGGCGACGCATTTATCTTACTTGCAGTATTCATTCTAGGTCCTGTCTACGGCGTTATTAGCGCAGGAGTTGGTAGCGCTATTGCAGACCTTTTAGGATATATAACTTACGCGCCGGGAACGCTAATAATCAAAACGCTTATGGCAATCAGCATACACCTAGTTTATGCATTAATCAAAACGGCAACGAAAAAAGATATTCTTGCCGAAATACTTTCAGGAATAGTTGGCACTTTGATAATGGCTTTTGGATATTTCGCGTATGAAATTATTTTCTTCATAACGCCTGCCGTAGCAATAATAAACGTGCCGTTTAATATACTTCAAGGCGTCGTAGGAACCGCTATCGCCGTTTCCGTAATGCGCATTCTCACAAAAACGAAAATATTAGAAAAATTAGAAATCAATAGGAGTGATAAACATGAAAACTGAAATTCCTTACAAAATATATCTTGAAGAAAACGAACTCCCCAAACAATGGATGAATTTGCGCGCTTTTATGGATAAAAAGCCCGCACCTATGCTCAACCCTGAAACCTTGCAACCTATGACGCTAGAAGAACTTTCCGAAATCTTTTGTGTTGAACTTGCAAAACAAGAGTTGGACGACACTTCTAAATATATCGACATACCTGACGATATTAGGGATTTCTATAAAATGTATCGTCCCGCCCCACTTATTAGAGCATACTGTTTAGAAAAAGCGTTAGGTACGCCCGCTAAAATTTACTACAAGTTTGAAGGCAACAACACTTCGGGCTCACACAAACTAAACTCCGCAATCGCCCAAGCATATTACGCCAAAGAACAAGGCTTAAAGGGCGTTACGACCGAAACGGGCGCTGGTCAATGGGGTACGGCTCTCTCTATGGCTTGCTCGTATTTTGGGCTTGATTGTAACGTTTATATGGTTAAAGTTTCTTACGAACAAAAACCTTTCCGTCGCGAAGTTATGCGAACTTACGGCGCTAACGTTACCCCTTCCCCGTCAGAAACCACCGAAGTTGGTAGAAAAATATTAAAAGAATTCCCCGGCACGACCGGCTCTTTAGGTTGCGCTATTTCAGAAGCGGTAGAAGCCGCAAAGGCAAGAAAAGATTACCGTTACGTTTTGGGTAGCGTAATGAATATGGTTCTTCTTCATCAATCAATTATCGGTCTTGAAACAAAAACCGCACTTGATAAATATGGTGAAAAGGCTGACATTATTATCGGTTGTGCTGGTGGTGGTTCAAATTTAGGCGGTTTAATTTCCCCGTTTATGGCTGAAAAGATACAAGGCAAGGCTGATTACCGAATCATTGCCGTAGAACCCGCGTCTTGCCCGTCTTTGACTCGTGGCAAGTACGCTTACGACTATTGCGATACCGGTAAAGTTTGTCCGCTCGCAAAAATGTATACTTTGGGTAGCGGTTACATTCCTTCGTCTAGCCACTCGGGTGGTTTGCGTTATCATGGAATGACGACCACTCTTTCCGAATTGTACGACCAAGGACTTATGGAAGCAACTTCAGTAGAACAAACCGAAGTATTCAAGGCTGCACAACAATTCGCTAGAGTTGAAGGCATTCTCCCCGCCCCCGAATCTTCACACGCAATCAAGGTCGCTATTGACGAAGCGTTAAAGTGCAAAGAAACGGGCGAAGAAAAAACTATCGTATTCGGCTTGACAGGCACGGGCTATTTCGATATGGTTGCTTACCAAAAATTTAACGACGGCTTAATGCAAGACTATATCCCTACTGACGACGACCTTAAAAAAGGATTTGACGGAATACCAAATATCAACTTATAAAAAATTTAAAGACGGATTATCAAAAGATAGTTCGTCTTTTTTTACGTTTATTGAGCATAATATTTATTATGAAAAACAGTAAAAGCAATAAGAAACTTAAAAGGATGACAGCGTTAGTATTTATATTACTTGTCGTTTTGATTTTTGCTTTTATACCGCTCATTGAAAAGTCGTTTATTTACCCGCTAAAATACGAGCAAGAAGTTTTTGAATTTTCCGCTGAATACGATTTGCCACCTGCATTAATATTTGCAATTATAAAAGTTGAAAGCAATTTTAATAAGAATGCAATAAGCAGTGCCGATGCAAAAGGCTTAATGCAAATTACTGATAAAACAGGCGATTATATTGCAAACTTTTTATCAGTTAAAAACTTTGATTTATTTGACGCAAAAACTAATATACGATTTGGCTGTTTTTATATAAAATACTTGATTAACCGATTTAATTTGCTTGATACGGCAATCTGCGCATACAACGCAGGCGAAGGAAACGTTGCTCTATGGCTAAAAAATCCGCAATATAGTCAAGACAAAAAAATGCTTAACCACGTGCCTTTTTATGAAACTAGACAATACTTAAAAAAAATTAAAAAAAGTTTTACAAAATATCAAAAATTATATAGAAATATACTTGACAAATAATTAATTATTGAGTATTATATTAAGGCTAAATAACGTGAGGGTGGCGGAATTGGCAGACGCGTACGTTTGAGGGGCGTATGGTTATCCGTGTGGGTTCAAGTCCCATCCTTCACACCAAATCGGTCCGACACGAACCATTAGGTTTATGTCGGATTTTGATTTTTAAATTAACAGTGGTTAAGCAAATATTTTTAACGCAACTACTTTTTTATATAACCCCTTAATTTTTTCTCGGTGTTGATTCTATCACAGTTCAGCGTGGTTACAACCACCATAAAAACTTTTTTCGTTAGATTATTATATCTAGCGATTTTTTTATTTTAAAAACTTTTTCTTCTTTCGCTTTGATTTTTGTTTTTCCAATTCTATCATCTAGTTCTAATGATAAATTTAATTTTACATTTTCGTAATTACCTATGATTTTTGTTAAAGAAACACCATCATTGACAACATATTCCGCATAAGCGAACGTTTCGGGTCGAACCATTTACTTTTAACTATAAATTATTTCAATTTCTTTTGGTTTTTCAATATCTATTATTAATTTACCCTCAATATTAACTTTAAGGTTAATTTTTAACTTTCCATACGGCGTCGGTATTGTTGCTTGAACGTTTTTCAAACCGCTTAATTTAGGCAATATTTTTATTTTTTTCATACCTGCGTCAATAATTTTTAGACCAACAACAGTTTCAATTAAGTAAGGTATTACCCCAGCGGACCATCCATGGCAAAGACTGTGCCTAAAACCTCTATAACAAAAAGTCCCAAAATCGCCGTGTATATCCTTTTTATCACAAGGCGTTATCTCATCTATCCTACCAGAATTTTCAAGCCACTCAACGTCAAAATCTTCCCAAAACGTAGTTGCGCCAACAGATAACATTCCACCATAATAATCTTTCAAGACGTTTAACGCAATTTCTTCTTCACCAAATTCAGCAATAGCAGTCAAAATAGGATAAGACATAAAAGTTGACATTCCCTTTGCGCCGCCAGTTAGTAAAACTTTTTTGTTATTTTCCGACTTATCGCCAGCCAAAACGCCCAGCGCTGAAATTTGCTTATATTTCTCTACCTTTTGTCCTTTTCTTTTTGAAATCTTACTCAAAATCTCATCGCAAACAGAAGTATCTTGATTTAAAATCACTAAAATTTCTTTCGCTTTAAAAAGTGTAATTCTAGTCATATATTCCATACCGATTGCAGAATCGGTCTTTTTTTCAATACACTCACCATCAATATAATTAGTTTGCCAATCTATAAAATTTCTTGAATAATTAGTCGTGCCGTCTTCATTAATATATTTAGCCACCCTATTCAAAATCAAATCAACCTGCGGTAAATATTTAAGCAAAAGATTTTTATCACCACTTGCTTGATATTCGTCACGCAAAATTATTATCCACCAAAGACAATATGACGGCAACGACGCAAGCCACTCGTAATTTTCAAGTTCGTATAGAGAATATTCAAGCGAATTAACCGTTTCGGGAACTACCCCGTACAAGCAATGTGCAGCACGCATTTCGGGATACAAATCACCTATCCAAACGAGTCTATCCCTTTTTATTCCGTCCCAAAAAACTCCGTTTTGCAAACAAAGCCTTAATGTATATGCTGCCGTATCCCAAATTTTATTTACAAGTTCATCATCACACTTAAAACTACCGATTTGCTCTCTATTATCAATAGTAGTTTTTGCAACAACCGCCTTGAGTTTAACAACCGAATTATCATCTAAAGTATCAATCCTTAAAAACCTAAAGCCTGTTTGCCCGAAAGTCATATCTGAATAATACTGCAAACGAACTTCTTCGTCACGATTAGAATGGTCATTACAAGCACCTTTTTCACCTAAATTTGCGCAGACTTCCCCCACAGATTCGCCAAATCTCAACCTTACCTTATTCATTCCTGAAACGGCTAATGTAAGTATTCTAGCACCGCCAGAAAGTTCTCTTCCAAAATCCAAAACAATACAAGCCTTTCCGGACATAACGCATATTTCAGGCTCTTTTAATCCTATTTGCAAAGTTTTTTCTTTAGTTAAGACTTGTGCATTTTCCACGCACCCTTCAGAAAATATTACTTTTTGTGGGAATATATTTTCTTGCATTTTATCTCCTTTTTCCACCAGCATAACCAACGTAATCTTCCATAAAAAATTCTGCCCGCTTATTGAGCATAATACCCACTTGGTCTTTCTTGAAACCAAAAGTCATAAAACAACTACCAAAATTCGTATCGGTTATATACACTCGTAGTAAAATTTTCTTTTCTTCCGTCCAACTTAAATCTGCCAAACAATCAAGTTCTCTATTTGCTGGAACACCAACTTGCGTATCGTAATAATGCTTTTCGGGAAAAGTTCCTTGTCTTAACGAATTATATCCGAAAGTTATTTTCTTTTCTCCACGTTTGTTTTCATAAGTCAAAACACCGTGTTCTTTATTAAAATCAAACTTAAACCATTTCCAGCCTAAATTATTTTCTTCTAAATCGTAATAAACGCCGTCTACTTCCTTTTCAAACCCTTTATGTGGCTCACCATAATCTACGTTAAGTTGCAAATTTTCTAATTCACTCTTTAGTTTTTCGTAATCGCCATCAACTTCTATTTGTTCATCCGCAATCTTTTCATAAACTTCGTGAACTAATTGCTCGTAAATATAATCACCTTCAGTATCGCCATCACATTGAGTATCGCCTTGACAAACAAACAAAAAGTTCTTTTCGGGGAAACAAAACGCCATTTGACTTCCCATACCAAGCATAGCAAAACCTTGTTTTGTTATCCAAATTTGATAACCATAACCTTGTTCGTGACGTATTGTATAATGATTTTCACGAATATTAGATATTTGCTTGCTTGTGGCTTTTTCCATATACCATCGTGGTAAAATTTGTTCACCGTTACACTCGCCTTTATTAAGCAAAAGTTCAGCAAACTTTGCAAAATCTCTTAAAGTGCAAACGACACCGCTACCTCCCCACGAATAACCATCTGGCGACTTTACACACCAAATATCTTTTGAAACGCCTATTTTATCAAACACAGGACGCATATATTCTAAAAACGGTTTGCCCGTTACTCTCTCAACAATAACGTCAAGTATAAAAGAACCAGACGTATTATAATTAAAAACAGTTCCTGCTGGTTTTAAAGCTTTTGAACGCGTTGGGTGATTAAAAAACGTCCACGCCCACTCGTTGTAATCAAGTGCAAAATACGTATCTGTAAGCATTGGAACTGACATTTTTAACGCATCTTCTATCGTACACTCTTTAAGCCACTCGTGTTGTTCTTTTTCCACTAATTCGGGTATTACTTCGCAAATTTTATCTTCTAAACGTAGTTTCCCTTCTTCAATCAACATTCCCACCGCTATCGACACGTAAGTTTTGCTTGAAGAATAAATCCTATGCTTGAAATCTTTATCAAAAGGCTTGTAATACGCCTCGGTTAAAATTTTTCCGTTCCTAACCATCATAAAAGAGTGCAAATTCGTTTTGCGCTCTTTTAATCTTTCTATAAATTTTAATATATGTTTTGATTTTATGCCTAATTGTTCAGGCTTGCAAAACATCAGGTCTTTTATCATTTTATCACCATTTATTTTTTATCAAATTCACCGTATTTACCAAGCTTAAAGCGTTTTCTTAACCCTGTAAGTAAACACTCTCTATGAACTTCACACTCTGCACAATGAAATAACTGCAAACCAACTTTATTTAAGTCTTCTTCGGTGGGAACTTTGCCAAGCATAGGAACTGCATATCTTGCAATAACCGTTTGTTCTGCCATTTCAGCAAATTTTTCTTCAACAAAGCCTTCTTTGTGAATTTCCTTGCTACGTACTTGATAATCTTTTAGTATTTTTCCATCTTGTTCTAAAGCAACGCCTACGTCGGTCATATTGTAAGGAATATAATCGTAAGTTAGACCACTATCATTTATGTTTACACAAACCAAAAAACCATCGCCCCAAGTATCAAACTGCACTTTTTTTGCAAAAACAAAATTGCCCTGCCCGTAAATAATTTTACCGCCCGCATAATCTTCTTCGCAACCAACGCAATGCGTGTGTTGGCACAATACCAAATCCGCGCCTTTTTCAGTTAGTTTTCTACACACTTTGCGCAATCTTGGCGACGGATATTGATAATGCTCTTTCCCACCGTGATACAACACGATTACGAAATCACACTTTTCTTTTAAGGCTTTTACTTTATCGGGCGTTTCTAACGCATCAAAACCGTTACAACCAACACCGTAATCTTCAACCCAAGAAAATTCGTGCTCACAACAGTTATAAACGCCTATTTTTTTACCGTCTTTCTCAATAATAAAAGGCTTTTCCGCTTGTTCTTTATTTAGCCCTGCGCCAACCATAGAAATCCCTGCACCTTTGAGCATTTCGGCAGTTGAAACTAGCCCGTCGTAGCCAAAGTCCATTACGTGGTTATTTGCCAAACACAACAAATCTGCGCCTAACGCTTTATAGCCTTTAACACAAGCAGTTGGTGCGCTGATATTAGGTCCACACTTTTTTATCGGTTCGCCGTTATCGGTAAGTGCTAATTCTAAATTATAAATTCTATAATCTGCTTTATCTAAAATATCTTTGATTTCTTTGCCGACGATTTCTGTCACTTTTCCTTCTGCAAATAATTGCCTATTACTATCAGTCACAACGACATCTGCGCCAATTACTATTTTCATAAGTCACCTAATTAATTTATTCTTTAGAGCAATTTATTAAATCAAATAATCTATGATTAGAACACGGCCCTGCTGTTACAAAGTCAAACGAAAATTTAGGATATTCCGTATTGACAACAATTCTAAAAATCAACTCGTTTTTACCTTGTTTTATCGGTAAAGCAAGTTTATGAATTACTTCATGATAAAAAGTTTCATTTCCGTCTTTTTCTGCAATAAGTTCGCCGTTAAGCCAAACCTTAATCGGAACGTTTCTGCCTATTTGCATATCGCTCTTTAATTCTTCTTTTGAATAGAATTCCGTTTTGAAATAGTAAGTTGCGTTGCCAAAGAAATAAGTGTGTTTTGAAAGTTCAATAATATCTTCTTCGGTATCTTCTATTAAATATTTTTCATTTTCAAGAGAAACTATATTATCATCGAAAGCATTGTCGGGCAAACTTGATAAATGAAATAATCGCATGTGGTCAAACAAGCTATCTCTAGTTTCCTCTCTTGGAATAAACTTACCATAAGTTAACCCGTTTGTTAAAGGCGGTATAACCACTTCGTTTTTCCAGTACGGGCCGTAAACTTTAAATCGCCTATTAACCGACAAACCAAACATACCTATTTTTTCGCCGTCTAAATAAACTTGTCCCACTAATCCAGCAGGCACTATTTCCATTTTTGGCAAAAACACGTTAAAGGCAATTTCGCTTTGATTTTTTGCATCAAATTCAAAATTTGTTTTATCAACAACTGCGGGCGAATCCATAATTATTGATATTTTATGGTTACTTGCCCCTTGTGGTGCAACTATATTCAGAACTACTTTTTTGTTTTCACCAATAGAAATAGTGGGTGTATTTTGCTCAAAAACTTGCCATCTTGCAGTTTGACCAACCTTATCCTTAAAACTCATAGATAAATGATACACGTCTTTTGCAAGTGCAGAAACGGTAAAATCTTCTCTCTTTGATTTAACGCCAAGTTTATAAGTCATTTCAGTTATGCCAAAAATTTCTTTTAACTTTTTGCCACCAACTAAAACACCAACTATTGAACCTAAAGTAGCGCAAGTACAATCTGCATCAAAACCACAACGAACCGCTTCCATAATAGCGTCGATAAAATTTTCGCCGTGAAGCAAAAATGCGCCGATAAGTATAGATATATTTTGCCTTGCCATGCAAGATTCGCTATGTCCGTATCTTCTTAAAACTTCTTGCATAATTTTTTCCATATCCGACTCTTGTTCAGTCCAAATAATCAAGTCGTTCATTGCCTTTTTTAATTTACAATCGGGCAGGTACGTTAATGCCTTTTTAACTAAATCCTTTGGCTTTCCACCATTAAAACACAAACATTCAAGGGCGGTCAAAAACACTTCGCCATTTACTGCGTCTTTATCTTTATCGTGGTCAAGTTCTGCGTCCATTCTAGCGTATTTTATCGCTGCGTCAATATTATCCGAATATAAACACGCCCAAATTTCACTCCTGATAGGCGCGCCCATACCTTCTGTAAAAAACTTATTATTAAACGTTCCCGAAAGGGGTGGCGCAATTCCCTTTTGGTAATTTTTCTTAAAATATGCGTATTCTCCCGGTGCATAAGGGCAATTATTATAGAATGCGTCGGCAAGGTCTAAAGCCGTAATATCCCAGCCTTTTTCTTCCAAAACATCAAGCCATAAAATTTGCAAATCCAAATCGTCGTTAGGGATAGTTCTTTTCACAGCTTCATCACTATATTCAATAGGCAATCTTTGTTTCATTCCTTCGTAAGGCGCGCCGATATTGCCACCGATACATTTCCCTAACCAACAACCTAAAATTTTATCATACAAAATTGTGTTATACATTTTTTCTCCTTTTATATTATGCCACCAGTTATTGATTGCGTAAAAGAATTATACTCAACGTCTTCCCCAACCTTATCAAAACTTCTTGGCGGAAAACGCTTCATTTCAAGTTCTTCTATTTTATCAATCTTGCCATCAAGATAATCTTTAATTTTCTCTTGAGCGTATTCTAATCTTTTTTTCATTGCGCCAAAGCGAATGTCAACCACTTCAACGCCGTAACTTTTATTGCAAGACAAATAAGTTTTTCTATAAGCTTCAAAAAAACTATTTAATCTTTTTATACATTCTGGCAACGTTTTATTACAGATAATTTTCAGTTTTTTGCTATCTTTATTTTTATATGCGTTAGATATTTCCAAACCCAACGTTGCCTTTATTTCTAAACATTTTGAAAGTCTATACATTGAATTAAAGTATCTTTTTAACTTCCCGTTACTGCAAGCAATTTGTTTTAACACCTTGCTGTTTTCAATGTAAGCTTCTTTCATTTCCGCCCTAACGTGCGCATCCATTACACCCAAAAGCGGGTCATTATATAATAAATATTTAGAAGGATTTGAAATTTTTGCCTTTTCACAAATATTCGTTAAAGTTGTGCGGTCAATAATCTCTATGCTCTTCAACTGTTTGTAAGTGTTGTTATAAATGGCTTTTGCCCTTTCGTCAAGTTGCGTTTCATCACACTCGCCCATCAAGTTTTCCGCAACGAATAGCATTGTGCTTGCTGAATTCATACAATGACATTCGCCACCACCATTCCCCCACGAAGTCAATAAAAAATCGTTACAATTATTTTCAAGAACACTCTGCATTGCAGGTTTCAATCGCTCTTCAGACACGGAATTTAAGGGCGCAAATCCAGAAAATGACCACACGCCACCTGCAAAAACCACGTCTTTCGTGAGCGCATAATGATAAGAAAGCACAGAATCATAAAAATTCTTATCGGTATTATAATAATCCCAAAAAACAAGTTGAACGTCTTCGGGAAAGAGCGTCTTAAAATCTTCGCTTATAGGTTTATCTTTTATTTCCGTGTAAGCCGCTAAAGAGTGTACGTCAAAAGCAACCTTAAAGACCATATCGCTCCAGATTGCGGGGTTCATACTATTGGCTTGGCAAATTTTAGCAACCCTGTTTAAGTGCCTTAAGAATATCTTCGCTCGACTATCGTTGTTCTTGAAACGCTCTCTATATTTTCCTTGCCCAAAAAGATGCGCTTCATCCATACCGATATTAATTCTTTTTGAAGAAAAAGCCGTTGCAACAAATTTGATTAAATCTTCTAATAATTCATAAGTTTTTTCTTCTTCAAGCAAGAGAATATCCGCAATATCGTTTACTTCGTCAAAATAATCGTGTCTAAATAAATGCGGCAAATGCGCAAAAGTTTGCACGCAAGGAACTAATTCAATGCCAAATTTTTGACAATACTCATCCATTTCTTTTATTTCTTCTTTCGTGTATCTACCACGATTTAGTCCAAAATAAGGGTAATTTTTTAATTCAAACAAATCTTCGGCGTAAATTTGAATATAATTATAGCCCATTAACGCACAATACAAAGCAAGTTCTTTTAAACCATCCACACTCAAGATAGCGTTTCTTGCGCTGTCACGCATAATGCCTAAATTTTTTATCCTTTTCTTCTTAATCGAAAAAGGCTTATTTTTATACTGCATTAAATACGAAAAAGCCGTGAAAAATAGCGTTTTTTCAGAATAGCGTATAATGCAAGTTTTGCCATCACTTTCCACACCAAAACCATTCTCAACACTTTCAGTTGTAATCAAAATTCCGCTTTTCCCAATTTTAAAACGATAAAATTCAGACAGTATTTTTATGCCCTCTATTAAATCACTATTAAGTTTACTAATATCAACTTTCAACATAATTAAATATCCGAGCCACTTACTATTTCTCTATACGAATTAAAAACTTGCCCACTCACGTTTTTTACTGAATAAACCAATCTTTCTTGCTCAAGTTCTTCAATTCTTGTAATTTTCCCTTTCAAAAAGTCATCTAAAGTTTTTGAAGTTTGTATTAACCTTTCCCTAGTTCCGCCAATCCTAACGTCTATAACCTCAAAACCTACGCTATAATTTTCTTTATGCCATTGAAACTTGAATGTCGTATAGAATTTATCTAAACTCTTCAAGCAGTCAGGAATAGCCTTGTTAATTATTTTCTTTAGTTCCTTTTTATCTTTTTTAAAATAAAATTTTCTTATATTTAATGATAGCGCCGTTTTTTTCTGTAAAAATTCACAAAGCGTAGTTGATGCAACAAACAAATACGAAAATTCCGATTTTAAAAAGTCAATTTCTTTTAACTTTTTATAGCAATCATCTAAAGTGCAAACAAAACTTTCTTTTAAGTAAGCATCAAAAACACCCACCAATGCGTCGTTATAAAAAAGATATTTGCAAGCGTTAATTATTTTTTCATCATTTCCATTGCTAATAAGTTCAGATGAAAAATCAAGCGCGTTAAACGCCGAAAAGTTTGCGACAAATAGTTTCGACGCTCTATCGTTTAGGCTCAACTCGTCAGTTTTACTACCATAAAATTTTTCCGACGCGAAAATTAGCGTTGATATCGTTGAAAAAATTGAACATTCCGCCCCATTTTCATCACTTAAAACAAAATGGCAATCTTTATTTTTTAATTTTTTGCTATTTTTAATTACTACGTCGGCAACGCTTTGCGCCTTTTTGTTAAGTGGGCTAAAACCTACACTGGTATACAAATCCCCAACCACGCTAAAATTATCACTTATTTCATTAAAACAGTCAACCGCTTTTTCAAAATTCTTATCACAGAAATTTGGATATGCCCTAATTTGCCATTCTATCGTTTTGGACAAATTTTCAAGCATGTCTCCCTTAAACTTTTTATCATCTATATCTTGATAAGCGTTTTTAGTATCAACGCCCAAAAGCCAGTAAAATAAATTATCCGCCCAAATCATTGAACGAGAAAAATATTTTTCTGCAATTTCGGTTACCTTACTTACATGTTGCATAAAAATTTTGCGAACGTCTTCAACGTAACCGTTTTGATTAAAATATGCACCTAGCCTTATGTTTTTTGCAACTTCCATGCCCAAATGAATTTTCTTTGATGAAAAAGCATTTGCGCAAAATTTAATAATTTGTTCTATAAACTCATAAGTTTTATCGCTACTAACTAACAAAGTATCAGCGTAAGTCATAACGCTTACGAAAGCATCTCTTGATTTTGTTGCCGTCATCGGACAAAGCGACTGTATCCCCGGAACAAGTTCTATTCCAAAAACTTTTGCATAATTGTCAATTTCTTTAATCGTTTCAAGCGATATTTTTTGCTTAAAACTTCCAAGATATGGCAAAGATTCAATATCAAACAAATCTTCAACGGCTAAAACTAGGCTATTATACCCAAGCAACGCCATAATTTTTATTAGTTTTTTGAAAGTTTGCACTTTAGGCGTTGCATTGCCCACGCAAATTTTTATTAACCCTAAATCTGAATTATTTTTTCTTGTAATAACGCCGTCTTTCCTTCCAAAAAACTGCACGCAATAACTTATTCCTAAATAAAACTCTCTTTTAGAAGAATAAAAAAGACGAAACTCTGCGTTGTCAAATTCAACACGCAAACCTTCATCCGTTTTATTTGCAATTATTTTAAACCCGTTGTCATTTACGGAAAAACCGCAAAAATCACCGAGTTCTTTAGCTCCTTTTTTTAAGTTTTCATCAGAAACAACGATATTCAATACCATTTTATTTTCCAGCGTTATATTTTACTAATGTTTTTTGTTTTTTCAAAAATAAAGTCTTCACGCACATCTTCTCTATACGTTTTAACCACTACGTTATCTAAAACCAACCCGTCAACATACCTAAAAAATATTCCTTTAGCGGGCAAAAGTTTGCCGTACACGTCAACTTCTGGATAATCATCGATAGGTAACTCCCTAGCATTTAAGTTGTTATCTTGAACGCCACCGTCTAACACCAACATTACGTTTTTTAGCGTTATGTTTTTTAATAGACTTTCTTCAAGACCGCAAACGTTTGAAGTAATTTGCCAATTACTTAACTCGCAATTTTCTTTTTTGGTATAATCAAAATCAAGTCTTGCCAAAAAATTCCACGGGTATTGAATATTCGCCCCTGCTTTCCAAGTAAAATAATTCCATGGAATTGCTTCGTAAGGTACGTATGGCCCTTCAGCCGACACGTTTTCAAGCAAAACGTTTTCTATGCTACCGATTGAAAGCCCTTTGGGCCCTCTCATTCTTTTTCCAACGTGAATGAATATAGGCGCATTAACGTTTGTCATACGCACGTTCTTAACCGTTATATTTTTAATTTTTGCCCCGTCAACACTCTCAATAGATAAACCCGTTATACGAGTTTCTTTTATATCAACACCATCTATTAAAATATTTTCAAAACCACCATTTGTTTCCGTGCCGAATTTTAGCGCGTTACATCTGCTTTTTACGCGACAATTTTTTACGGTAATATTCTTGCAAATTCCAAGTTTATTAAGCGTGTATGAACTCTTAAAAACTATGCCGTCATCCCCCGTTTCTATATCGCAGTCACTAATTTTAACGTTTTCGCAATTATCGGGGCTAATGCCGTCAATATAAACTCTCATCTTCAAACGAGCAATATCAACGTTTTTGCACCCCGCAAAATAAACAGCTAAATCAGTTGCGTTATTAACCGTAAAATCACAAAGTGAAACGTTTTTGCAGTTTTTTAGCGCAACGCACTTTGCACCACGGTGAACTATATTTCTTACGTTATCTTCGTCCCAAACCGAGCGCATATCAATAACAGCGTTTCCGCTAATAGATATATCAAAACAATTTTCACCAACGAACATTGAACAATGAAAAAAACTATGTGATGCGTCTTGATAAAGCGGATAATCAACCTTTTCATCGGGGTTGTAATCATAAAAATTCAAACTGCCGAGTATAACCGCCCCGTCTTCAAACTTTATATGTACAGTGCTTTTAAGAAAAACTGTTGACAAAACGTATTCACCTTTAGGAAAGAATACGATTCCACCCCCATTTTCTTCGCACGCGTCGATGGCGCATTGAACTTGTTTAGAACAAAGTGTTTTCCCGTCGGGATTTGCGCCGTATTTAATAACATTAAAAATATTATTCATACGCTTAAACCTTTTTACAAAACGCAACTTTGTTTATTTTCGTTGGCGCAATATAGTTAAAGGCACTATAAGTATCTATAAAGTGGTACGCAAACGAATTTATTAAAACCACTTCAAATTTACCACGTTCAAAATCTTTCTCACTAAACTCATATATCAAATTTCCGCCGATTGAACTTACTCTCTTATCGCCTAAAACTAGCAACAATCCGTCCGCATCATAATCTATTTGCAAATAGTCATAACTATTTTCTTTTATTTCAAAGGTATATTTAATACACCCCGCAAATTCAGGTAAATTGTCAAATGAATTAATATCAAAATCTAAACCCACGCCTTTTTTATAAGCGACAAAGTCATTTTCGGTTAACGGTTTTATATCAACGTCAAAAGAGTTAACTTCTAAACAATCTTTTCCGCAAGATAAAATAGACAAACCATCAGTATAGTCTTGCAAAACTACGGCTTGACCTTGTTTAATCGTAAATTCTTTTTCTATCTTTGTTGCATAACCCAACACGTAATCTACTGCGTATTTATTGCCATTTTTGTTTACAACGGTAAATTCAGTCTGCCCGCCGTTAAAGACAAAACTATACTTTTTGCCATCTTTCGTATAATCCAAAATAAATAAGCCTTCTTTATGTAATCCGCCTTCTTGACTCAAAATGCTAGTAGGTATATTACCTTGTTTATCGGCATAAACAACGTTTTCACCCATTGAATTTAAGAGATTTTTGTATTTTTTGGGCAATTCTTCAAAATGCGGACAAATAAGTTTTTTATACTTTCTTCCACAAATCATCAAGCCGTCAAATAAACTTTCCGCATCAAATAAATACCCAAAATCCACGATATCTGCGCCGATTTGATAATCGGATAAAGTTTTCATTATTCCATCTACGGTTGAACATTCTTTATTTACCCATTCTGCTTGCGCATGATAAAGCACGGCGTAATCACACTTTGCCTCGCCACCACTAAATTTGTCCGACATTTTATTCATATAACCGAATAATTTTGCGTGATGTTCGCTCATTAAATTATTTAGTCCAGCGTAAAAATGTGGCGGACAATCTTCCAAATCTAATTTATGCGAAAAAGCGTGTGGAATAAAGCGGTTTATACCTTGCGAAACACACAAATTAACCAAATAAAGCATGTCATTCGTACCTTCGCCCCAACCGTAAGCGCCAAAAACTTCACAAAGCGCTCTGCCTTGTTTTTCCGCATCTAAACGAGCGCAAGACGAGGCTAATTTCAGTAGAGTATAATTGAAAAATTCAGGGTAACCATATCCGCCCGATATAGGTCCGAAATGCGGAAATTTAATATCGTAAGGCTTTACTTGATGAAGCACTATATCAACAGACGCCATACTTGCGCCTTTTTGACTCTTAAAATAATGCCCCAAAGAACAACCCATAGAAGTATGACAACCGTTATCTTCAATGATATGCCCTGCATAGCAAACGCCTCTCTCTCTGCACCAATCAGATAACTTTTTAGGGAAATTTTTTGCCATTATGTCCGTAACTAATTCCATGTAAGCGCAACGAATTTCCGCCGTATTTTCACCAATATCAAACCAAAGCCCAAGAATATCTGATACGCAATCAAATGACTTTTCAACTTCTTTGCTCCACGGATAAGCGTTACCAAACTCACCGATAATATTTCTAATTTTGTATTTGTAATTAATTGCCGTTGAATATCTTCCGTTTGCAAACCTAGGCTCGTCAGAAAAGAACCCCATAAAAGTTTTGCCAAAATCATCTTTATATCTTTGATAGTGTTTTTCATAAATAACTTCAATAAATTTATCGACAGATTTAGGCGATAACATATCCAAGTAAAACTTTCGCTCTGCGTAATTTGAAGTTTCTATTAATTGAATGACAGTATATTCCCCTACAGGAATATCAACGTATAAAAAATTACCGTGAACGTTTTTTGTTACGTCAATAATTTGGGGGTAATCGTCAATACGTTCTCTCTTGCATAAAAACACGCCAACTAATCGTTCGTTTGCGCAACTAGACAACTTTACTATTACTTTTGCATTTTTTATCGGACCGACAACGTCCGTTTTCTTTGAAATAATAAAACGTGCACTATATTCAGGATATAGTTCTTCAAAAATTCCGTTAGCATAACCAGAAGGATAACTTCTATCGTCTAAAACCCAAACTGTCATACCGTGTTCTCTCGCATAATCCATTACAACGTCCATTTCTTCAAACCATTCGTCTTTGCAGAAATTTTTGTGTACACGAGATTCAAGCATAACTGAAGTTATCCCTAGATTTTTAATATATTCAAGTTCTTTAATCAAATCTTCTTTAGATTCTTTGTTCATCCATAAAAACGGAATTATTTTTGCCTTTTCCCTAATATTATCCATAGCACACCAAAACTAAAGTTATTTTTCAGTAATCATTATTTCGCTGAATTTCGCATAAGTGCAGTTTGTACCAAAATACACTTTATCAAACAATTTTTCAAACTCTCCGTTTGCGTCAGTAGTAACTTCAAACTCTGCGTACGGTTGTGACTTTTTAACTAACCAAGCGTTGTTCATATCGTAATATGCCCAAAAAGAATCCTTGTCAGTATCAATTCTAACTCTTATAACATAGGTAGTATTAGCCTTTAACCCTGCTTGTTTTACAGCCCTTACCGTGAGTTTGCAAGCTCCTTCCTTTGAACTTTCTTTCGTTAAAACAACGATTTTTTTGCCAATATTGTCACCCTCGGTTAATTCTTGTACGCCAACCGCACCAAATGAACAAGTGGGCTCAACGTAAACACCCAAAGGATACGCATAATTAACGAGTTCTAAATCAACAGCCGTAAATTTAACGTAAGTTCCAGTTCTAAAATAAGTGTTCCACTTAACGCTAAATCTACCATTATCATCAGTATAAACCGTTACGCTAAATTGCGTTTTATTACCGCCAACGTGCCACTCGTCATTTACTTGGTAATATGCTGGATATTCACCATCACACAATGTTGTAACAGTTAAAACATATTCTGAATTTGCGTTTAATCCTGCACTTTCGTTGGCAGAAATTGACAAACTTGCAAAATTAGAACTATTTCTATTTAAGCATTTGACGTAAATATTATCGCCAGCATTTTCATCAAGCAACACATCTTTTACCGTTAAATCACTATTATTTGAATTAATGCTTAAATCAATTCCTTGCCCGTAAGCATAACCGTTAAACAAGAAAAATTCAATTTTTGAAAACTTAACATAACTACTAACGCTTCTTACGTAAACCCTATAAGAATGTGAAAATGCGCCTTTAGCGTCGGTTGTAACATTAAATGACAGCAAAGAATTGTCTTTATCAATAAACCAATCGTTATACTCAACGCCATTGCTCGTATGAATTTCATAAACTGCGGGATATGCACCGTCCGTGTCAATAGTCATATTCACCATATAAGTGCTATTCGGATTCAAATTTGCTTCAGGTGTTGCGGATAGTTTCATCGTAAAGAAATCGCCGTTATTTACGGTTAGCGTTTTAATATACTTACCTGCGTTTTCACCGATTAATATTTCTTCATCTTTTTGAACGAGCGAAGTTGCATTTACCGGCGTTACAAGGCTTAAATTCACGCCGTGTCCGTAAGAATATTCGTGGAAAGTCACTGATGAAAAATCAAAATAACTAGACCACGAATGGTAAGTCCACCAACGCTTATAATATTCCCCGTTTTCATCCGTCTTTATTGTAAAATTTACGGTTGGAGAAGATTTTTTAGTAAGCCATTCGTTATCGGGATTGTAATAACACCATCCGTCGTGCTCACTATTAACGGTAATTGATAAACCATAGTAAGTGTTTGGTTTCAGCCCTGCGTCTTTTGTTGCTTTTATTGTTAAATATCCAAAACCCGTATCGTAAAAATCCTTTCTGATAACCGTTCTGTACTTTCCTGCGTTTTCGCCGTCCGTATATTTTTCTCTGTTTACGATAACACCTGCGTCATCTTGCTCGGGAATAACGTATATTCCTTTACCATAAACGGTTTCTATGCTCTCAACCTTTATTTTCGTAACGTATTCGTTGCCTTTAGCGTCAGTTGCAGTTACTGTAACTATATAATCGCCACAATTTTCCGCAACGAATTTATTATCTTCAAGTTGAACTTCGTTCCCTTCAAAAGTTACCGTCACGCTAGAAGATTTAACGTCTGCCCCTGCTCTATCGTAAAACACTAATTCAGTATTTACCGTATCGCCATTATAAACTATGGTCGGTTGGTCTTTAAGCGCAGCAATCGGCCCTTCTAAATCTTCACAACTAAAGACGTAAGTAGTGCCACTTTGTAATACAAGTTTGTATTTACCTAAATTGCTCAAATAAACCAAACCACTTTCTAACGGCATTTCTTTTCCGTCAACGTCGTAAAATTTAGCGTTCAATATACTGTCGCCTTCGCCGAAAAAGTCCAAAAGATTAACTTGTTCGCCACAGTTAACAGTTTTATTTTTAATTTCATTATTAACACAGCCTGCCGTGATACAAACTAACGAAACTAATGACAAAAAGCATATTAAAATATTTTTTTTCATATAAACACCTACTTTGTCACACCGATTGAATCTATATAAACGCTTTCACCGGGGATAATCCCTTCAAATTTTACGGTTATACTTTGAACGTCAATACCGTCCCCCGCAAACTGTGATTTTATGTGGTCAACGCTAATTTTTTCACTTTCTTTCGCCCAACTCATAGGCGCAATTTCAAACGCATAATAATATTGCTCTAAAGGTGAAGTGAACTGTATAGAACAACTTATAACGCGTTCAGTTGCGTTAAACACGGGCATAGTGAAATACCAATTATCATTGCGATATTTGTTAAGGTCTGGCAAATCGCTACCAAGCGCTTTAAGCACGGGCTTATCTGCAACGTCAGACAAACTGTTACCTGCCGTTATTTTTAGAGAACCCGTTCCCGATTTTAAGAATCTTATATCTTCGTTAATCGTCAAAGTACACTCCGCCAAAACGTCCCCGCTCTTTTTCTGAACTTCAAACACGTTTTTCTCTACTTTGTTTTCAAACCTAATAATTTCTTTTGAATAAGAAACGTTTTTATCAAAATTTGTAGCAGTTTCATAATAACGGATATTATCTAAATAAACGTCAAGCGCGCCAAAAGACTCTTCTCTTCCCTCAAAGAAAAAGGATATTAGTTTTACGTAACCTTCGTTATTAGAATAAAGCATTTCTCTATCAACGTATTTATAAAAGGTGTTCCAACCGCTCTTAACAACGTAAGAACTGCTATCGTTACCACGAACGCCCCAAACCATAGAATAATTTTCAGCAGACGGATTATAAACGTCAACGCTCAAACAAAAAACATCGTTAAAATTAGTTTTCGTAAAGTATTTTCCGCCACCTAAAAAGGCGATATAAGAACTTTCGTAAACGCCGTCAACCGCTTCAAGGTTAGGGCAAATTCGAAGCGAACTTGCCCCTTCCGTAACGTATTTTGCATCCTTATTTACCTCTGCCTTGTTTATTCCACGATAAAGCGTCATAGATTGAATTTCTTTTACGCTTTCAAAACTCAAAAGCACTTTGCCGTCCGTAGAGTTATTATTTTCTTTACACGCTACGAACGAACAAACGCTAAGGCTCAAAAGAAAAACTAAAATTAGATTGGAAATTTTTCTTAATTCTTTCATAATTCTTACTTACCCCCTAACCGTCACTTGGTCAATCAAGAAAGATTGAGTGTAAATAATGCCTTCTAATAAAAAATTGTTTAACCTAAAACCGAGTTTTGTGTAACCACTTAAATTATCTTTGTTTAATGATAACAAGTTGAAATTATCCACCACTATCTTCGTCCACGAGTTTTTATAAAGAATAACTTTATCATAGACAAAGTTAACGAGCATACCTTTATCTTCTTTTTCCAAGAATACTTCTATGGTTAAATCTTCATCTTGTTCGTTATAAACGTAAAACTCTATAGATGAAATATCTTTTAGCGTTTTTCCACTTGTTGTAAAATCAAATTTTACGCTAGGCTTATACGCAGAGTTTAACTGACTTATATCGTAATCTCCGCTATTTTCAAGGTTATTAAAGTCATATCCGCTTAAAACCACCTTTGCGCTATTCCCCGTTGTAAAAGCATTGCCGTTATACAACGAAACGGACGAGCCATATTGAGCGTCAACTTTTAACGCTTTTACAGAATCTTCTGTTTCAGCATCAATTATAATCGAACCGCTGACAGGCGTTAAAAGTTCAATATCGTAATCAACGCCGTCTTTTTGAACGGTAATTTGCGCCCTTCCGTTAGCAGTCAACGCAACTTTACCCCTATAAACCTTGCCTTCGCCACTATTTTCACCCAAAACGCTTTCACCGTTTATTTTTATACTGCTACCATCCGTAAAAATTTCGTAAATCAAATCGTTTTTTTCAACGCGTAAATCATTAAAAACTAAACCTGCTTTTTTAGCCAAAACGATAGCGTCTGCAACTGCTTCTCTAGCATCTAATACAGTGCCATCGTTAAGTTTTGATGCGCCTCTGCCTAAAAGTGCCGTATTCAAAAACGCGGTGAAATTTTTAGCATCACTAATATCAGCGCCGTACCTAGAACCGAGCGATGCGTATTTTTCGCCAAGCATAGAAAGATACGTATGGTCATCAATACCGTCTCTGCGAACGATAAGTCTATGCGACGGGAATGGATATTCGCTACCGTAATTAACGCCGGGATAAACCAAATAGCCGTCACCATTAGTCAACCTATCGTGAGATGCGTCTTGATATAAATCGGGGTGCGGTTTCCACATACCGTCAACAGTACTTCCTGCGTGGCAATATTGATTAACACACCAAAACAAATCGCCTTTTATATCGTATTCGTAGTTAAACCAAAACAAATCCCTTGCGCTTACAAGATAATCGTTGATTTGCGAAGTTGGATTTGGATAGGTATCGTGCGTAATACAGCCGTAAGTCCAAAAAACCTTATCCTCTTCTTCTATTAAATACTTCATTTGTTGCAAGTCTGCCGTTGTTGAACGCACTTTATCGTAAACCGTGCAGTACATATTAATAACGTCAGACCAATCTTCATCATACCACGCTGTCATATTGTGGCGAAGATTTAAAATTGATTGCGCTAAAGCGTCGTTTTCACTAGAAATATAATTATTTTCAATTAGATATTCGACTACGTTTTGTTCAATCACGTCAACCTTTTCAATAGTGGGGCGAACGTGCTGAACACGCCAAGAAACGTCTTGGAATTCGTCGTAAATCGTGCTTAAACGGTGGTACGCCTTTTCAAAATAGTTTTTACCATCTTCTATACTTGCGAGAGCTAGCGCTTTAATCGTTTCTTCATAAAGTTCTTCTTCAAACTTTGTAGTTCCAATATATTTGACGGGTATTTTTAACGCCGTAATTTTATCGTAATATTCTCTTACCGTTGAAACAAAACCTTCAATCGTGGTTCCCGGAATTTGCGCAGTTACGTTATAGTCGAGTAGCATATCGAAATAACGCATATAAATATCGTCATTGCTTTCTAATTCTCCGTACAGCATAAAATTGCCGTCAGTCCAAATTGAATACGACGATTGCATATAAGGCGTTTCGCTTATAACGAAATCATACACTTTAACGCTAACGGGAATATCGAAAGTTTTACCTAAATAATTAAGCGTTATTTTACCGGTATAAATACCCGCAACGGCATCTTTTGGCGCATCAACGTCAACCCAAAAAAAGTTATTAACACCCTTTTCCATAACGTTTTCGCCCGCTTGTTCTATGTAGTTCATAGGAACTACTGCATCGACGTACCACCCTGCTTTTTTAACACCGGAATCGTGCCTATCGTTACATTCAGTGTAGAGCATTTTAGAAACTTCAACACAATCTTTTGAAATTATGTTTTGCCCACAAACAAAGTCGGACACACTAAAAGTATATCCGCTAAAAGTATTATCGGTAAGTATTGCAAATTGGTCCCCTTCTGACTCGCCTTTAGAAAGGGAAATATCCACACGACCAGATTCTCTATCGGATAAATCTTCTGTCATTTCAATTTTTTCCGTAGGATATAGCGATTTTCCCGTAACCGTGGCGTTCTGTTCGGTTTTATCCGAACAGCCGCACACAGAAAAGGCAGTTATTGTCGCCATAATTAACGCCGTTAAGTTTTTTATGGAACTTTTCATCATTTTTCTCCCAAATATCAGTTGGTTTCAAGTCTTGCCGTTATAGCGCTCCATTCTCTTTGGTATGTTTCGTAATCGTATTCGTAAGCCTTTTGCGCAGTCCAACGATTTGTTTCTCTGCTCAAAAGAATAGGTAACGGTGCAACTTCGGTGGCACGGAAGGGCGTAAGACCTGCTTTAGCATAACTTTCCCATCTATCCCTAACCAAGAATCTTGCATTTTTAACGATTGGCCATCTTGACTTTGCAAAGTTACCGATGCTATTCCAAAGATTTTCATTTTGTTCAATATCGTAACCGTAGCACATTGTCAAGCCGTTAGTTGCACGAGCGTAAACTTCTTGACCTTCATCTGAAACCATAAATTTCAAAAATTCTTTTGCGATTTGGGTTTTGGGGCTATAGTTAGGAATACATACGGTAAAGTTGTTTATATAACTGTTACTCCATGAACGAGCAACTTCTACTAATTCAATTATTTCATCAACGCTTAAGTCTTTACTTGAGTTTACCGTTGGTTTTTCTGCAATCGTACCGTCAACGTATGCGATTACGTTTGACAATTCTTCATCTGTAATACCGTATTTATCAGTTGCCAATGCACTCAATATAGGATAACGAATAAATTGGACGTCAACGTTAGGATACTGCTTGTTCATTTCCGTTTGCACCCAGTCGCCGATAGGTAACATTGCGGCGCTGCCACTCATAAACAACGTTTGCGCAACGTCCCATTCCAAGCCATAACCGTCGCTATAATAATAGCCTGCATTACCAAAAGCTTCTAACACTTTATACGCTTCTAAAACGCCTTGGTTTTTAGCAACTTCAGGGCCAACTTGATAGCCTAAAGGCGTTGAAAATCTGCCTTCAAAATAATCGCTTACACCAATTTCACAATTATATTGAGCAAACCATACTCTTGCAATACCACCGTAATAATCGTTCGTTGCAGAGTGCATTAACGGTTCAAGTCCAGCGGTTTTAAGAGCAGCGCAAAATTCTAAAAGTTCATTGGTAGTGCGACAAGGATAATTTTGTTTCCAATTTTCGCCTAATTTTGCCGTTACAGCGTCGTTATTAACACAAAGGCCACCAATTTCAGCAGTCCACGGCATAGCGTAATAAACTTCTTGACCGTTTACCTTTTTTGCGATACCTTTTAATGCATTTTCGTCAACGTTTGACTTAACTGTTGTTCCTGCACGTGCACCATCAGTAATTTGATAATCATAAACATCATTCAACGAAAGAAGATAACTTGTATCAGCCGCATAAGTTGCACCGTTGAACGCTAAATCCCAACGACAATATTGTGAACCAGATTCTATTTTATCCTTAATCTGGTCATCGTTGTAAACCTTTTCAACGTCATATTTATACTGTGGATTTTTTTCACAAAATCTCTTAAGTAAAGCGTCAACCCAATCAGTGCCGTAGCCCTTATTAATGCATACGGCGTAAATTGTATCTTCTCTGTTTTCGTTTTTATTGCCACAACCTGAAAAAACGGACATAGCAACAGTGAAACAAAGTGCTAAAGCTAAAATCCTACTAATTCTTTTCATATATTTTCTCCTCTTAAACTATTTTTTTATTTTTGTAAAAACCGTATATTATAAAATTATTTTATACCGCCGATTGAAACGTTTTTCATAAGTTTATCGCTAAAAATTGAAAACAGCACGATAGGTGGAATTGCACACATTATTACACCCGCAAAAAATACTGGTTTATTCATAGTGTATTTTGCAGCCTGTTCGTAAATATAAAGTCCCGCCGCAAGAGTCGGAAAATCTGGCATATAGTAAAGAGTCGTCATATAATCATTCCAACCGTTTATAAACGAGTTTATTGCAATAGCAGAAACCGAAGGCAAAACCATCGGTAAATATACGCTTATAAAAATTTGAACTTTATTTGCCCCGTCAATCTTTGCGGCTTCTTCATAAGTATCTGACATTGACTGAAAAAAAGTCATTACTACCAAAACTGTTGTTCCAAGAATACTTGTAGATGCCAAAACTAACAACGGACTATTATAAAAATGTAGTTTATTGTACATTATAAGCGTCGATGCGCCCGTGCCGTAAATAGGTATCATCATGCAAACGATTAAAACGGTCATTATAACCTTTCTGCCGGTAAACTTATATCTTCCGAGCGCATACGCACCGCAAGTAATAGTCGCCATAGAAACTATCGTTCGAGAGCCAACAAACCAAATAGAATTCCACACCATACTCATATAAGAAACACCGCCGGCGGCAAGCGTTTCAAATGCGGTCAAGTAATTTTCAAAATGGAAAGTAGATGGTATAAAAGCATTGTTTACAAGCAATTCGTTATGCTCGTTAAACGACGCCAAAACTGCCCAAACAATCATAAAAATTATCGCTACAGAATAAAAAGAAAAGAAAGTAAACACACAAATTCTTGCCAAATTCGTTTTCATTTTTGGTCTTTTTTTTGCCAATTTTAATATATCAACTTGCATATTTACACCACCTTAATACTGAACCGGCTCAATTCTATTTCTAAACCATTGACACACAACAACTAACGGAATAGAAACTAAAGTTAAACACAAACCAAACGCAGACGCCATATTGTAATTACCCGCAACGATAACGTTTTCATAAAACCAATACGAAATAGTTTGGGTTGCAAATTTACCTTGCGTAAATATGAGAATAGGTCCATTTGCGCCTAAAAAATTCATAACGGTAAACAACAACAATACCAACACCGTATGCATTATAAGCGGTAATTCAATCGTGAATAATTCT
>JAZRNE010000020.1:0-39864 GCA_045648045.1 Christensenellaceae bacterium | reverse complement strand
GCGGTTTATAAACTACGTTGCAGGTCGTTAACTGACTGCGCCGTGGACTTCAATGAACAGACGTTCTATTTCATCCCACGGCTTGTCGAGCCTACTGCAACTTGTTTCTAACCCGTTTTTGCAACGACTTATACGCTACGCAATACAGCGTTAACTGCTTTGCATTTTGACTTCGATAACCAAAAAGGTTTATCTCATCCAAAATGCATCGCGAGCCTTGTCTTGCTTGCATCTAACCCGTTTTTGCAACGGTTTATATGCGTCGTGATACGCGCAAAACTTTGATGGCAGGGCAATTCTCGGTAAGAGAGAATTAATTACAATCTATAATTATAAGGGAGCAAAATATGGTAAACCTTGAATTATATAGAGTTTTCTATACGGTTGCTAAATGTGGCAGTTTAACAAAGGCTGCCGAAGAACTTTACATATCGCAACCTGCCGTTTCGCAAGCAATCAAGCAACTCGAAACGCAACTTGGTGGAAAACTTTTTAACCGCACGCACAAAGGTATGGAACTTTCCGATGCGGGTGGAAAACAAATTTTCGTTACGGTGGAAAAGGCGCTTAAACTTTTTGAAGAAGCCGAAAACAAGTACGCTGAACTTAAAGATACTGCCACGGGTATGGTTAGAATTTGCGCGTCGGACACGGTTGCAACCCACTTTTTATTGCCGTACATTAAAGAATATCACGAAAAATATCCTGACGTAAACCTCATATTGCAAAACGGCACGTCGGCGGAAACCATAGAACTATTAAAAAACAACAAGGGTGATATCGGGTTTGTTAATTTGCCTATTGACGACAGTGATATTAATCTATGCAACACGGTTATGCAACTGCACGACACTTTCGTTGCGAGCGACAAGTTTTGCGAACTTTTTGGCGAAACGATTGACCTTAAAAGGTTGCAAGATTATCCGTTACTAATGTTAGAATTATCCACGGCAACAAGACAGGCAATCGTTAGTTTTGCGCACTCGCAAGGCGTGCATTTACACCCTGAAATTGAACTTGCAAGTTTAGAACTTATGGTTGAACTTGCTAAAAACGGCATAGGTATTGCGTGTATACCCAAAGAGTTCGTTCGTCACGAACTTGCTGAAGGCACGCTTAAAGAAATTAAAACCACGCCGTCGTTACCATCGCGCGCAATCGGGCTAGCCTTACCAAAGCAGGAAAGTATGATTTTCGCCGTTAAAGAATTCGTTAAAATGATAAGTGACGGCAAAGGGGAGTTTTAATGCAAATTTGGCAAGCGATTGTGCTCGGTGCAGTACAAGGTTTTGCGGAATTTTTACCTATTTCGTCAAGTGGACATTTAATTTTAATGCAAAGGTGGTTGGGCGTTACCCAAGGTGGGCTGTTTTTTGACGTTATGCTACACGTTGGAACGCTTATCCCCGTATTCATAGTATTTTTTAAGCAAATATTAGACTTGTTCAAAAAGCCGTTCAAGAAAATAGGCTTGCTTATCCTAGCAACCGTGCCGGCAGGGCTTACGGGGGCGCTATTAAGCGAACAAGTAGAAAGTGCTTTTTATAGTGGAACGGTGTTGTCGGCGTGCTTATTAGCCGTAACGTTTTTGTTGACTGCAACCGAGTTGTTTTTGGCGGAAAAAGTTAGCAAGAAACGTGCCAACTCGTTACCGTTAAGCGTCAATAGCGCAACGCTAATGGGGGTTGCGCAAGCGTTGGCAATCGCACCGGGACTATCTAGAAGTGGAACGGTAATATCGGCGGGCGTGCTTTCAAAACTAGAAAGGGAAGAAACGGCAAGTTTTGCCTTTTTAATTAGTATTCCTATAATTTTAGGGGCGACGCTTATATCTGGGTACAAAGTGGTAAAGGGTGGCGTCGTGTTCGAGCCTTTGCCTATCGTGTTTGGTGTGTTAACGGCAAGTTTGACGGGGTATATAGCCATAAAAACCATGCTTGAAGTTATAAAGAAAGCAAATTACAAATGGTTTTCACTATATTTGTTGGTAATGGCGTGTGCGTCAATAGTTTCGAAGATTGCATTCGGCGTTTAATAAAAGAAACAAGAGAAAAAGGAGCAACAAAATGAAAAAGTTTTTTGAAGAATTTAAGACTTTTATCACGCGCGGAAACGTGCTTGATATGTCTGTCGGCGTTATCGTCGGTGGTGCGTTTACGAATATCGTTAACGGAATGAGTAATTACATTCTTAAACCTATTATTAATTGGTTATTAGTATTAATATTCGGTGCGAACTCGCTTAGCGAAGTTTATACAATGCTTAAACCAGTATACGTTGAAGGCGTAATTGATTTAGAAAATTCAATTTATATCGACTGGGGTGCGTTTATCAACGCGATAATCAACTTCCTTTTAATTGCAGTTGTGCTCTTCTCAATCGTTAAAATATTTAACCGCATAAGAGAGAATAATTCAAAATTGAAAAGTGAACTCAAAAAGATATATTTGAGTGTTGATGAAATTAAAGAATTAAAAGAAAACGGCGTAAAACTTAAAGATAAGAATGCCGTAAGGGAATACTTTGTTAAAAAAGAAGCTCTTGAAGCGGCAAGGGTTGAAGAAGAAAAACGCCTTGCGGAAGAACAAGCAAGAATCGACCGCTTAAACAACCCGACCACCGAAGATTTGCTTAAAGAAATTAAAGCGTTACTTGAAAAAAGCGTTAAGTAATTAAAACAAATCAAACATAAGCGAACTGCGCACCGCAAATACAAAAAATTTGCGGTGCGTTTTATTTGTACGGTTTTTAACAAAAAAACAGAAGAAATGCGCAAAAAATCAAGGTTTTAACTAACGAAAAAAAATTTATAGAATTTTCAATTTAGGTATTGAAATTTTTGTAGAAATATGTTAAAATATGGCGGTAAAATGTTTAGGAGTAAAAAAATGCTAAATAAAAAGTTACCGCAATATGTGAAAGACAACGTTAGCAGAGTATTAATTTCGGAAAGACAAATTAAGAAAGCCTTAAAAAAGGCTGGTAAATTTATAGACGCGCTTTATGACGGCAAACCAATCGTTTTGGTTAGCATCTTAAAGGGCGCTTTCGTTTTTATGGCGGACGTGTGTAGGGAAGTTAGCGTTCCTTGTGAAATTGATTTTATGTGCGCTAAAAGTTATTACGAAGGCACGTCTTCAATGGGTAAGGTTAATATTATTATGGATTTACACAGAAATATTAAAGATTGCCACGTTGTTATTATTGAAGATATCGTTGACACGGGCAGAACTCTTAAAGATATTTTCGAAATTCTTTTGGAAAGAGAGCCCGCGTCTTTATCCGTCGTAACCCTTTTAGACAAGCCGTCAAGAAGATTAGTTGATTTTAAGGCGGACTTATCGCTGTTCACAATTCCCGATTTGTTCGTGGTTGGTTACGGACTAGACTGTGCGGAAAAATATAGAAACCTAAAATTCATTGCTGAATTTAAGGAAAACTAATGAAAAATACACCGAAAGGTGATTAGGAGGAAAATTTATGAACAAGTTTTACAAGGCAGTTGGCTTCGACCCTGCTAAACACAGCGTAAGAACGGAAATCATTTCAGGTATCGTTACATTCCTTGCAATGGCTTACATTCTTGTGCTTAACCCACAACTAATGCTCAATCAATTTGTTCCCGTTTTATCGTTGAAATACGAGCATTTAGTACCGTCAGTATTTATTGCAACCGCTTTGGGTGCATTCTTGGGTACTTTGCTTATGGCAATTTACGCAAAATTACCTTTGGCACAAGCACCAGGTCTTGGGCTTAACTCAATGGTTGGCGGTATGCTCGGTGGCGGTCTTATCGGCACGGCGTTATCTTTCGGCAATGCAATGCTACTCGTTTTAATTTCAGGCGTATTGTTCTTGCTTTTAAGCCTTATCAAAGTTAGTGGCGTTTCTATTAGAGAATTTATTTATAGAGCAATTCCCGAAACGGTTAGAAAGGCAATTTCAGTTGGTATCGGCTTGTTTATCGCAATAATCGGTCTTGCAAACGCAGGTATCGTTGGTGCTGGCAACGGCACGGTTATCGGCATGGTTAACTTTACTTCTTGGGATATGGCGGTAGTTGGCCCTGCACTCGTTTGCTTATTCGGTTTTATCGTAATTGCAGTTCTTGCACATTTTAACGTTAAAGGCGCAGTTATTATCGGTATTTTAGCGGCAACCCTTTTAGGTTGCATTCCTGCAATCGGCGTTACTCAATGGTCTGGCATGACTTGGAAGTTCTGGGAATATTTCAAAAATTTCTTCTCAATGAGTTCTGACAAGGGCGGTACGTTCTTGGTTGCATTTACCGAAGGCTTTAAGTTCCCCGACGGCTTTTCAATCGTTTCTTTGTTGATGGTTGTTTTAACCTTCTGTATGATTGATATGTTCGACACTATGGGCACTTGCGTTGGCTGTTGTTCAGCAGCAGGGCTAATGACCGAAGACGGTGTTCCCGTAAACTACGATAGAATTATGGTTGCCGACTCTGTTGCAACCTGTTCAGGTGCGTTCTTTGGTACGTCTACCGTAACCACTTTCGTTGAATCAGGCGCAGGTATTGCCGTTGGCGGTAAAACCGGTCTTACTGCATTGACGACTGCAGTATTGTTTATTTTGTCAATTTTCTTGTTGCCGTTGTTCGCATCAATCCCCGGCGCAGCAGCAGCGTCTGCTCTTATTTGGGTTGGTTGCTTGATGCTTAAAGGTGCAAAAGACCTTAAACTTGATAGCGTTAAAGATTTCGTTCCTGCATTTTTAACTATTGCTATGATGCCTTTCGGTTATTCAATCACCACCGGTATCGGCTTGGGTATTCTTTCTTACGTTATTATTGAAGCAATCAGTTGTTTGGTTGGCTTTATCGCATACAAAGCGTCTAAGGGTGAAAAAGCAAAACCCGTTTGCGACCTTAACCTTGTAACGATTATAATTGCAGTATTATTCCTTATCTACTTCTTCGTGCCTACTAGTTTCTAATCATAAATAGTACGTATTGCAAAGTGGCGGACGATTTCGTTCGCCACTTTTTATTTTAAAACAATAATAAATTTTAAAAAAGTATTGATTTTTACTTGTTAATTTGTTAAAATATAAAAAGTAGTATTCTACGAATAAAATTGATTTAATTTAGGAGTGAAAATATGAAGACTATTAAAGACAAATATTTAGTTGTGGGTGCTGACTTTGCAGGTTTTCCGTTAAAAGAAGTGGTTGTTGAACACTTAACAAAAAAAGGTTGGAAAATTCTTGACCTTGGCGTTAAAAAAGATTCAGACCCCAAGGATACCGACTTGATGTTCCATAGAGTTGGCTTAAGAGTTGGTGCGGAAATTTCCGAAGGGAATTATGAAAGAGCGCTTCTTTTCTGCGGTACGGGTATGGGTATCCATATTGCGGCAAGCAAATGTCCGCACGTTCACGCAGGCGTTGTTGAAAGCTTGCCCGCTGCTACACGTGCAATCACGGGTAACGGCGTTAACGTTCTTGCAATGGGTGCGTTTTATGTTGCTCCGCAAACCGCTTGCGATATCGCTGACGCATATTTGGGCAACGAATTAGGTAGCGGTTGGGAATGGTGGCACAATTTCTACGAATTCCATAAACTTGCTATTGACGAACTCGAAGCGTTTGATTATGAAGAATTCAAGAAAAACGGCTTTAAGGTTAACAAACTCGGCGATTACGATTTGACGCTTGATTTTGATAAAAAACCCGAATAATTGAAATCAAAAGAGTTTAGGGGAAATTAAGCCTAAACTCTTTTTTAGTTTGATTTTAAATATAAAAATGACATAATTGTTTTACAATATTTATGGAGTGTGGATTATGGCTAAAGTTGAAGTCTTGTTTTTGAACAATAAAATGATGGAAGAGCAAGGCGTGCTCGATATGAAAGCCGCTATTAAAGACGTTGAAAGCGTTTATAAACTCAACTGTCAAGGGGACGTTATTTCACCCGGAAAGTGCGTCGTTCGTTGGGGCAAAACGGTTGAAGACGAAAACGTTTTGGGTAGAATTAACGCAATGCCTGGTTACGTTGGCGGTGAATATAATATGGCTGGTATTAAGTGGATAGGTAGTGGGCCTATGAACTACAAGCAAGGCTTACCAAGGGCAAGCGTAACCGTTATATTAAACGACCCCGACACAAAACTCCCCGTATGTTTTGCCGACGGAACTGCCGTTAGCACTATGAGAACGGGCGCTAGCGGTGGCGTTGCTATTAATTTACTCGCTAAAAGTAACGCTAGCGTAATGACGATTTGTGGCGCAGGTGCGCAGGCGTACACTCAATTAGAAGCGGCGCTTATCGTTAGACCTACCATCAACAAATTGTTCGTTTACGATATTAAAGTTGAAAACGCTCAAAGATTTGTAAACTTCGTTAACGAAAAATATCCTAACGTGCAAGCCATCGTAACGACGGACGTTGAAAGCGCAACGAAAGAGAGCGATATTATCGACTGCGTAACGCTTGCGTCAGAACCGTTTATTAAAGGCGAATGGCTTAAAAAGGGTGCGCTCGTAATGAATATGGCGGATTACGAAGTGGATAACGATTGTGTCAAAAGGGCTGACAAATTAGTAGTTGACTACTGGGAAGGCATAAAACACCGTATGATAAGCACGGTTGCACTTATGTGGAAAGACGGGCTTGTTAAGGATAGCGATATTCACGCCGAACTCGGTCAAATTTTGTGCGGACTTAAAGCACCTAGAGAAAACGACGACGAAATTATTTACTTTAACGCCGTTGGTGCGGGAATTTTAGATATAGCGGTGGTTGCGCGTTGCTATCAAAACGCTAAAAAGAACGGCGCAGGCATAGTTCTTCCGTTCTGGGAATAATTTAAAACGTAAAGAGTTATGAAAGAAGAAAAAGTTAAATCAGCAAGCGCTAGCGGGAGTTTAGCAAGCGTAATAGGTATTCTAGCCAACTTGGTTCTTGCAGGCTGTAAAATCGCCGTAGGGGCTATTTTTGGCGTTATTTCCGTGCTTGCAGACGGGCTTAATAATATGACCGATTGTGGTAGCAGTATAGTTTCGGTAATATCGTTTAAGTTGTCCGCGCGTCCGGCGGATAAAGAGCACCCTTACGGGCACGAACGCATAGAGTACGTTTGTTCGTTAGTGGTGGCGTTTTTGATTGCGGTAGTCGCTATCGACACGATAAAAGAAAGCGTAAGCAAAATCATTGCGCCACAGCAAACGGATTTTTCGTATATAGTTTTACTAGTGCTTGCCTTTTCGGTGATAACTAAATTATGTTTGTTCGTTTATTATAAAAGCACGGCTAAAAAAATCAACTCGTCAATTTTATCGGCGAGTGCGGTGGATTGCTTAACCGACTGCGTTGCAACGAGCGTCGTTGGTATTTGTTGCGTAATCGGCAAGGTTTTTAGCGTTAATATCGACGGTTATGCAGGTATCGTTGTTGCATTATTTATCGGTTGGTCGGCGGTTAATATTCTCAAAGATATTTTTTCAAAACTAATCGGTCAAGCGCCCGACAAAGAATTTTTAAACGATATCAAACAAAGAATTTTATCGTACGAAGGGGTAATAGACGTGCACGACCTTTCGGTTTATAGTTACGGGCCGAATAAGTATTTTGCAAGCGTGCATATCGAAGTTGACGCTAACGTTGACGTGCTTGTTTCGCACGAATTAGTCGACGATATCGAAAGGGATTTTATTAAAAACACTAATATAGTTTTGACGGGGCATCTTGACCCGATTGTAACTGATAACGTAGAAGTCAATTTGCTTAAAGAAAAGGTGATGACCGCGGTAGGAGACATTAATTCGGCTTTTAGTATACACGATTTTAGGGTTGTGTTCGGCGAAAGGCGCACTAACGTTTTGTTTGACGTGGCTATTCCGTACGATACCGAACTAACCAAACAACAAATAAGCGAAAAAGTTAAAAACGCCGTTAAAGAGATTGATGAAAAATATTGCGCCGTTATTACCGTTGAATATTATATGTAGCGATAGGTGCGAAAAAAAATTAAAAAAATTTTAAAAAATGCTTGACAAGTTTTTAGCGAAGTGATAATATTCAAGCATGTTGAATATAAAGGCTACGACGAAGACGGAGTCTGTGAAAGGTTTTTTCAGAGAGTCGGGGGTGGTGTGAACCCGATAAAACGAGCAGAATTTCCCATCACTTCCGAGCCGAAAGTCCCAAAGGGAAACTGAGTAGGCGCTTTCCGTGATTGCTGCGTAAATGCATAGGAGTTGTTGGACTCTGAAGGTGGTAGTTGCTAACTACAATTTGAGTGGTACCGCGAGTATAGTAAATTATGCCCGTCTCAAAGCAAAAGGCTTTGGGGCGTTTTTTTATTTGTTATAAACTTCGCAATACTGCGTTTCTGCTCTGGCAAAAACGACTTCGATGAACGGACGTTCTATCTCATCCGTTTTTGCGAGCGAGCCTTGTCTTGCTTGTTTCTAACAAATAAAAACATATAAACTTCGTTGCAGGTCGTTAACAGCCTTGCGCAAAAAACTTCAATGACCGGACGGTCTATTTCATCTTTTTGCGCAGTCGAGCCTACTGCGACTCGTTTCTAACAAATAAAAACAACATTAAAAACAATAGCTTAAAAACGGCGCACTAATGCGCTTATAAATAATAAAATTTTTAAGGAGGTTATTAACCATGAACACAAACAACACTTTAAATCAGTTATCGGAAGTCGCAACAAGAATTAAGGAGTTGCGCGAAATTATTGGTTTCTCCGTAAAAGAAATGGCTGAAAAAACCAACATCGACGAAAATACTTACCTTTCTTATGAAAGCGGAAAGGTAGATATTCCGTTCTCGTTTATTCATAAATGCGCCCTAGCGTTTGGCGTTGACATGACCGACCTTTTAGAAGGTAGTTCGGCAAAACTTTCAACGTACACCGTAACTAGAAAAGGGCAAGGGCAAGAAACCGCAAAAGAAGACGGTATTGACATTGCTAACCTTGCGCCCAAATTTAAGGATAAACTTGCCGAACCTTACTACGTAACTTACGAATATTCTCAAAGTCAACAAAACAAGCCTATTCACTTAGCCACGCATAGCGGTCAAGAATTCGACCTTGTGTTAAGCGGTAAATTAAAAGTTCAAGTAGGCGACCACGTTGAAGTTTTAGAAGAAGGCGATAGCATTTACTATAATTCTTCTATGCCACACGGTATGATTGCCGTTGACGGAAAGAATTGCACTTTCGTTGCCGTCGTTATGAGTGGCGATAACTCTGCCGAAACGGTGGTTAGAAAGAGCGTTATGAACGCAACGGCAAGCGAAAAACTCGTTTGTGAAAAATTCGTTGATACGGTTGAAGATGCTGATGGTAGATTGCAGTCAATCAACTTTAAAAATACCGATACCTTTAACTTTGGTTTTGATATCGTTGACGGCATTGCTGAAAAATATCCTGAAAAACTTGCAATGCTTCACCTTGACAAAAACAAGTTCGAACGGAGATTTACATTTAAAGATATAAAGAAAGCGTCAAACCAAGTTGCAAACTACTTTACTTCGCTCGGAATTAAGCGTGGCGACAAGGTAATGCTCGTACTAAAGCGCCATTATCAATTCTGGTTCTGCATGGTTGCACTACACAAACTTGGCGCTGTTGCAATTCCTGCAACCAACCAACTTAAAGAACACGATTTTGAATATAGATATAATTCGGCAGGTGTAAAGGCAATCGTTTGCACTAGCGACGGCGATACTTATACTTACGCACAAAGCGCCGCTAAAAAATGCCCGCAAGTTGAAAAACTAATCATGGTTGGCGGGGTAAATGAAGGTTGGCTTGATTTTGATAAAGAATACAAACTCTTTTCAAGTAAGTTCGAACGCCAAAAAGATTGTTCTTGTGGCGACGAATCCGCTCTTATGTTCTTTACGTCAGGTACGACGGGTAATCCCAAAATGGCGTCGCATAAACACACTTACGCATTAGGGCACTACGTTACTGCTAAATACTGGCATTGTTGTGAAAGAGACGGTTTGCACCTTACCATTTCAGACACGGGTTGGGGTAAATCGCTTTGGGGTAAACTTTACGGTCAATGGCTTTGCGAAGGCGCAGTTTTCGTTTACGACTTCGATAAGTTTGATGAAAACGATTTGTTGCCTATGTTTGCCGAGTATAATATCACAACTTTCTGTGCACCGCCCACGATGCTCCGTATGTTAATCCGTGGCGACCTTTCAAAATACGATTTGTCTTCTATCCACCACATGACTACGGCTGGCGAAGCGCTTAACCCCGAAGTATTCAACAAATTCAAAGAAGCAACTGGACTAGAAATAATGGAAGGTTTTGGCCAAACTGAAACCACGCTTGCGATTGCAAACCTTTACGGCACAACGCCAAAAATCGGTGCAATGGGTAAGGCTAATCCGCAATACGACGTTGACGTGGTTGACCCCGACGGCAATTCGTTGCCCGCCGGCGAAGTTGGAGAAATCGTTATTCATACCGACAAAACCGTTCCTTGCGGTTTGTTTAGAGAATATTATCGCGATGCTGAAAAGACTACCGACGCTTGGCACGACGGCTTATATCATACCGGCGACACCGCTTGGCGTGACGAAGACGGGTATTTTTGGTACGTTGGTCGTGTTGACGACGTTATCAAATCTTCTGGTTATCGTATCGGACCGTTTGAAATCGAAAGCGTTATCATGGAACTTCCTTACGTTTTAGAATGTGGCGTTTCTGCCGTTCCCGACGAAGTTCGTGGTCAAGTCGTTAAAGCAAGCATAGTTTTAACCAAGGGCACGGTTGGTACTGAAGAATTAAAGAAAGAAATTCAAAAATACGTTAAAGACCATACTGCCCCTTATAAATATCCTAGAGTAGTAGTGTTTAGGGATGAGTTGCCAAAGACTGTAAGTGGCAAAATCCAAAGAAACAAATTATAAGCGTCGTTGCAGGTCGTTTACTGCCGTTTTAGAGTTAATAAGCAAATTCAATTTTAATATTTCACATATAAGTTCGCAAGAGAACGGTAGTGATTATCAACAGTTCAAGATGGGTTTGTACGTGAACGACTAAACGGTTTGTCAGAGTTTTTAACGCAGGCTGAACGACTTTGCGAAGTTATTTTAATTAATTACGAACGCAAAATTGCGTTTACGGGCGACGTTTTAACCGCAAAGGCAACTATAACCAAACTTACCCCACGAAACGAGAAAAACGGGATTGTAGAAGTTACTATTGACGCGTTTAATCAAAAGGGCGAGTTGGTTTTAACCGACGTAACTGAAGCAATCGTTAAAATAGGTAAACAATGATTAGATTAGCACAACTAAAAGATATACCTAAAATACTTGATTTATTAAGGCAAGTAGATTTAATTCACCACAACGGTAGACCTGATATTTTTAAGGTCGGGGCAAAGTATAACGCTAGCGAGATTGAAGGCATTATATCGCACGCTACCGAGCCTATTTTGGTTGCGGTTGATGAGTGCGATAGCGTTTTAGGGTATTGTTTTTGTCAGTTTATCGAGCATAAAAACAGTTCGGTTTTAACGGATATAAAAACGCTATATGTTGACGACTTGTGCGTTGACGAAACCCTGCGTGGAAAAGGCGTGGGAAAAGAACTTTATAACGCTGCGGTTGAACTAGCAAAAGAGAATGGGTGCTATAATTTGACCTTAAACGTTTGGAGTTGCAACCCGTCGGCAATGAAATTTTATCAAGCGTGTGGATTAGTTCCGCAAAAAACGTATATGGAAAAGATTATAAAATAAGTAAACTAAAAATAACGAGTTGGTTTTCAACTCGTTATTCTGTTTTTATTATTTAGTTGTGGTGGCAAGATTAAAGTAACTTTTTACACAACCCTTCGTGCGGTTATATAGTAACTCCAACGAGTGGTGGAAATAGGCTCAATTACGGCGTGGTCGCTTGCCGTGTGCAAAATATAATTATTGCCAAAATAGATGCCAACGTGGCCTATGCGTTCTATTCCCGTCTTGTTTTTTCTATCCGCGTTCGTAAAGAACATCAAGTCGCCACGCTTTAATGCGTTTTTGCTGACTTCAACACCGTTTAACGATTGCGCTCTAGAAGTAAGGTCCAAAAGCACGCCGTTTGACTTAAAGTAAACGAATTGCACAAGTGCAGAGCAGTCGTATTCGCCGTGTATATAATTTTTATTTAACACGCCGTTGCCCCAGTGGTAGCGTTGGCTACCCCAAACGTAAGGATAACCGAGTAAAGAACTACCTAAAGAGATAGCGCTTTCAATTTTATCGTCTTCGCACTCGATTTCCATAACCGAGCAGTATGATTTGTGAAGGAAAGCCGTTTTTTCCTTAAAAACAGTTTTGTAATAACCGTCTTGTTCGCCGATTAATTGCAAAGCGTCGTTTTTATCAAGATACCCTAAAACGGTTGAAGAAGAGTTTGGTAAACTTCTAACTCTTAAAGAATTCGTATTTGAAACCAAATATAATTTTTTCTTTTTTTCAAGCGTGGTTTGTTGCTCGTCGTCTTCGTCTTCTCGTTCGCCGTCGTCTTCGCTTTCAGTATCGTTTCCCGCTCCGCTATCGGGGGCATCACTAGGCGTCTGAATAATAGGTGGCTGTTGGTTAGGGGTGGTTTGCGATTCGTTTTCGCTAGTGCTAAAACACCCGAAAAGGGTGAAAGTAAAAAGTAAACAAATAAATACTATCATTTTTTTCATACCTAAATTATACGGTAACTTTTCACCCAAGTCAATAGGAGATTTATGGTAAAAACCGCAATTTTTCGATATGAGAAAAATGCTTTTTTGCTTTACAAAAACCCCTTAAGTTGTTATAATTTAATAGCAAAAAAGGTATTTGTCCGCGCACGCGTTTAAAGTTATAAAGTTAATTAGATTTTGATGAAAGCGAAAAACGATAGGAGAAATTTATGAACAAAGCAAAATGGATATGGCTTAACAAAAATAACACCCCCGATGAATTCGTTGTTTTTTACGACGAGTTTAGTTGTAGTGACGAAAAGGTGTTTATTGATATTTCAGTTGCAGGCGATTATACTCTTTATATCAACGAAAAATTAGTTGCGTTTGACCAGTACGCCGATTACGCGCACTTTAAGGTTTACGATAAAATTGAAATTAGCGAATTCGTTAAGGCAGGTAAAAATCAACTTAAACTAATAGCGTGGCATATCGGGCTTGACGCATTCAACGGGTATTCTTTCGGGACGGGCGCTATTTACGAAGTTTACGATGAAAAGAGCGTTTTGTGCTATTCAAAAGAAGGCACGCCTTGTGGGCTTTACAAGGGTTACCAAAGTTACAACAAAAAGTTGATAACTGCACAAGTTGGCTATTCGTACACGGCGGATACCCGTTACGACGGCGCGGACCAACTAACGGGTGCGGTTGAAATTGACAACCTTACTTACGATTTGAATTTAAGACCTAACCAAAAGTTGGTGTTTGGGGAAAAATTAGTCGGTAAACTTATTGACGCCGATAAAGGGCTTTACGATTTAGGCAAAAATTGCGCGGGCTTTTTGTATATTAAAATCAAGGGCGAAAGCGGTAAAAAAGTTGAAATCAAGTACGGCGAGCACGTAACCGACGGCGAAGTTCGCGCAAAGATTGAATCGCGTGATTTTTCGGTTGAAATTATATGTAACGGTGGCGTAGCGGAAGTTTTAGGCACTTTCCGTAGGCTAGGGTGCAGATATTTACAAGTGAAGAATAAGGACGTAGAAGTTTTAGAAATTGCGGTTATTGAAACGAATTATCCGTTTAAGTGGTTGGGCTATAAAGCGGATAGTGAATTAAGGCAAAAAATTTACGACGTTAGTCAAAGAACTTTGCAACTTTGCGCGCACGAGCATTACGAAGACTGCCCGTGGAGAGAGCAAGGGCAATATTTGTTAGATAGTAGAAATCAAATGTTGTTCGGGTATTATGCGTATGAAAATATCGAATTTCAACACGCGGCAATCGAACTTTTTTCAAAAGGTCAGCGCGAAAACGGGTTGTTTGACATTTGTTTCCCTAGCAAGTGCGAGTTCACTATTCCGTCGTTTACGCTAATGTTTCCGTGGATTATTTTAGAATACACCGAGCGCGTTAAGGATATTGACTTTGCTAAAAAGTTTATGCCACAACTAGAAAAAATGCTTGCGTATTTTACCGATAAAATTGATAAAACGGGGTTGTTTAAGACGGTAACTACTGACGACGTATGGAATTTTTACGAATGGATTGACGATTTGGATAGCAACTTCTTTTCAGAAGACCCCAAAGAAAAATATAGAAACGGTTACGATAGTTTAATCAACGCGTATATTTCACTCTCGCTTGAAAAGACTGCTTGTCTGTACGATTTTATAGGTGACAAGGATAGTGCAACCCGTTTAAGGAAAATAAAAGAAGGCTTAAACGAAGCGATTTTTGAAAACTTCTATTGTAAGGAAACTTCGTTATTTAAGACCTATCTCGATAAAGACAAGTACAGCGTGCTTGCAAATTCGCTTTGTATTCTTTGCGGTGCGTGCCCGAAAGACTTGCAAGGTGTGGTTGCTGAAAAAATAGTAAGTGAAGATAAATTGCTTATTAAAAACACGCTCAGCATGAACGTGTTCCGTTTCGATGCGCTTTTAAGCGTTGATAAAGAAAAGTATACGCCGTACGTGTTGAGCCAAATTGATAGCATTTACGGCAAAATGCTAGACGCAGGCGCAACCACTTTTTGGGAAACTGAACTTGGCGAAAATGACTTTAACGGGGCTGGCAGTCTTTGCCACGGTTGGAGTGCAATTCCTATATATTATTATAAAACTTTGTTAAAATAGTGCGCGAAAATGCGTTCGTTGAAAAGGGGGTATATTATGAGTAGTTTTGAAAATTTAAGAATAGTTGATAATTTTTATCAAACGTCTTTGTTCTTTCCGATGCCGACCGTCGTTATCTCTACGCTTTGCGAAGACGGTAGCACTACGCTCGGCCCGTATTCGTTAATACAGCCGTATTACGTTGCGGGTAAAGATTTTTACGCAATGCTTTTGTGTTGCCGTAATTCGTCTAACACGGCGCAAAATATTTTAAGAAACGGCAAGTGCGCAATCAATTTTATCGACGATAATCCCAAGTCGTTTAAGGAAGCCGTTAAACTTTCTTGGCCGGGCGATAAGCCTAGCGATAAAATGCCAAAGTGCAAATTTAAGTTAGAAAAAGGCATTATTCAAGAAGAAAGTGGGGAAGAACGCCCGCTAGTTTTGACTGACGCTATTCAAGTTATCGAATGCACTTGGGTTAGAGAACTTGACGGCGCAGACAAAGATACGGCAGGCGAAATTAACGGTTACGAACCGCCCTATCACGATTTTAACGGCATCACTAGCAAGTTTGGTGCGCATTTCATTTTGAAGATTGATAAAATTTTGATGAAGAAAAAATATAGCGACGCAATTATTCGCGGTGTAAAGTCAAGCGATTTTCCGCCCTTGCCCGTCGATTACGGTTATCGTGATAGCAAGAATTTTTGGTATCACAGGAAATGCAGAATGAAAGCCGAACTTTTACAAGTGCGCCAAGCGTCGCTTGAGTCGGTTCGTTACGCTGCGGATAGAGTTGACGATAAGGTTAAATTTACCGACGAAGCGTTGAAGACCGTTTTGGGTGTGCCGAGAGTTTTCTTGCCCTTGGTTCTTAAAGGTTGCGTTCAATGGGCAAAAGAAAACGGCGTTACTTTGGTAACCGAAGAACACATGAAAATAATTAGCGACAAGCGTGCACAAGAAAAAAACAAGAAAAAGGGTAAATAGGCTTTATAACTGAACGCTATTAGGGGTTAAAGCCAAATACAAAAGTAAACGAACATGCTTTTTAAGATAACTAACGGCGCCGTTTCATTCGGCGCCGATACCATATTAGAAAATATTGATTTTGAAATAAGAGATAGAGAAAAAATTGCAATCGTCGGTAGAAACGGTGCGGGCAAATCTACTCTCTTAAAAGCCATTACGGGTGAAGTGCAGTTAGAAGAAGGTACGGGTGAAGTGCCCTTTTCTTTAACGAAGGCTGGCAACCCCGTTATCGGTTTCTTAAAGCAAATAGATTTTAAAGACGAAAGCGTTTGTATGATTGACGAAATCTTAAAAGTTTTCGAACCTATTTTAGAAACCGAACGCAAAATGCAAGCGTTGCTAAAAGAAATCGAAGTTAACCCTAGCGAAAAAAACATTAAAAATTACTCGGCGTTAAACGAAAAGTTTGAGTTTTTGGGTGGGTATACTTACAAAAAAGAGTATTCGGTAATGATAAAAAAGTTTGGGTTTTCCGAACAGGATAAACTTAAACCGCTCGGCGAGTTTTCGGGGGGACAGCGCACGAAAATTGCGTTTATTAAGTTGCTTTTATCCCACCCCGATATTCTGCTTTTAGACGAACCTACCAACCATTTAGATATCACCGCGGTAAAGTGGCTTGAAAGTTACATAAAAACTTATAAGTCGGCAGTAGTTATCGTTTCGCACGATAGAATGTTCGTTGAAAGGACGGTTGATAAGGTTTATGAAATAGAGTATAGCGAAACCCGTTGTTACCACGGCAATTATTCGGATTTTGAAAGGCAAAAACGAGCAAATTACCAAAAGCAATTAAAAGACCACGAATATCAAAGAGAAGAAATACAAAGATTAACTAGGCTAATCGAACGGTTTAGATATAAGGCGACCAAAGCCAAAATGGTTCAATCAAAAATTAAGCAGATTGAACGAATGAAAATAGTTGATAAACCTGATAGATACGACTTAAAAACTTTCCACGCAAATTTTCAACCACAAACCGAAAGCGTTAAAAAAGTTTTGAGCGTTAAAGACTTGTCTATCGGTTACGACGGCGCTCTTGCAACGGTAAATTTAGAGTTGATGCGCGGGCAAAAACTCGGTATTATAGGCGACAACGGGGTTGGTAAATCAACGCTAGTTAAAACGCTGTTGCGTGAAGTAAAAGCGCTTGGCGGAGCGTTTGAGTTCGGTGTAAAAACCGAGATAGGGTATTTTAGTCAACAAATGGCGCAGTATTCTAGCACTAGTACGGTGTTTGATGATTTTCACGATTGTTTTCCACGCTTAAACGAAACGGAAGTTAGAAGCGCGCTCGGTGCGTTTCTTTTTAGCGGGGAAGACGTGTTTAAGAAAGTTGACGATTTGTCGGGTGGCGAAAGGGTAAGGCTTGCCCTTTGCAAAATGTTCAAAAAACGCCCCAACGTGCTTATACTTGACGAGCCGACCAACCACATGGACATAGTGGGCAAGGAAACGCTTGAAAATATGCTTTGCGAATACACGGGTACGGCAATTTTCGTTTCGCACGATAGATATTTCGTAAACAAGGTGGCTGATAGGTTGCTCGTTTTTGAAGACGACGGCGCTAAATTTTATCCGCACGGGTATGCCGAGTATGAAATTATTGAAAGGGAAAGAGCGCAAAATGAAATTGAAGAAACGGTAAAAGAAAAAACGTCAACAAGTAACGCAGGCGTGAAAAAGAATTTTTCAACGCCCTTAAAGGATAAATCTAGAAAGGAAAAGCGCGTTAAGAAGTTGGAAGAATTGATTGCTAAAGCGGAAGAGCAAATCGCTCTTTTGTCAAGCGAACTTGAAAACCCACAAGTGTATTCGGATTATATCAAAGTAACCGAAATTCAAGAAAAGTTGACGGCAGAGCAAACAGCATACGACGCTTATTCGGAAGAATGGCTAACCCTTTTGGAAGAATTAGAGCAAGCGTAAACTTGTCTAAATAAAACAAAAAGCAATTAATAAAAAAGTTCAAAAAATTTTTGCGCCGTTTTACTCTACCGTTAGTAGATTTTGTAAAACTCAACCACTAGTACCTGTACTTGGTTACGATAGGGGGTATATATTTGTTAAAACGAAAGTTTGTGCTAACGCAAGTGGGGTGTTTTATGAAACGATTTATAAAAACTTATTGGAAAACGATTTTATTTTTTGCGATAATAGGTATTTTTGGTGGATTTTTTATCGGACTTTTCCTTTTGGATAGTTACCCTGAAAATATCAAGCAACAACTTATTGAAGAATTGAACGCTGAAGGGCTTGGTCAATTCCCTGCCGATATTGTTATGGGTGTTATAACGGCAATACAATCTGCTGTCTACGGCATAGCGTTCGGCGCATTAGGTATTTGGCTTGGCAAAAAAGTAGGGCTTTGGAAAGACGAATGGCACATATCAAAAAAACCTTTGCTAATTGCGATTGCCGTTTCAATTATTTGCGGATTAGTAATGATTTTATCGGATATTTTCGTCTTTGGTAAATATTCTGATGCAATTATCAATTCCTACGCAACGAAACCCACCATTTCTTATATGCTAGCAAGCGTAACTTACGGGGCGGTTATAGAAGAAGTTATGTTAAGGCTTTTCTTTACGTCGCTTATCGTATTCGTTATTCATAAAATGTTTAGAAAAAAATACGACAACCCCACGACGGCGTTTTTCGTTGTGGCGAACGTGATAACCGCAATTTTGTTTGCCGCAGGGCATTTACCGGCGACCTTTATATTGCTTGGAAATTCACCCGTTATAATCTTAAGGTGTTTCTTGTTAAACGGGGGCACAGGGCTATTGTTTGGTTTTTTGTATAGAAAATACGGCTTGCGTTATGCAATGATTGCGCACGGCGGATGCCATATCGTATCAAAATTGATTTGGATTTTGTTTATATAAATTTTAATTCGTACGGTTGACTTAAAATAGAACGGTATGTTTGAAAATAAGAAAAGGATAGCAAAACTTTGCTATCCTTTTATGTTGCAAAAAATCATTAAGCGTAATACTTGGTCTTTAAATTTCGGGCATACGTTTTAACCGTTATGGATTAAAGCGGGCTTAAAAAACTATTCTATATTCATTTCGGTGTGGAGCATTAGCATAGAAAGGGTTGTGATTGAAGCTGTTTCCGTACGAAGAATTCGCTTGCCGAGTGAAACGGTTGCCCCGCCCGACGCGGTAGCGTGCGATATTTCACCGTCGGCAAAACCGCCTTCAGGGCCGATAAATACGCCCACGCTGTCGCCCTTTTTGATTTTTGATAAAAATTCTTTCGTGCTTTGCATGCCCAAAGCGTTCTCGTACGGCACGGCAAACAGGTCTAACGATTTTGCTTTTTCTATTGCTTGCTTAAAGGTTAAAACCTCGCTTACCTTTGGTATAAGAGTGCGCTTACTTTGTTTTGCGGCACTTTCGGCAATCGCTTGCCAACGTTCAACCTTGGCGTTCTTTTTCTTTGATTCAAGTTTAACTACGCACCTATCCATTTCGACGGGGATAATTTCATAAACGCCAAGTTCAACCGCCTTTTGAATTATAAGTTCAAACTTGTCGCTTTTAGGCAAACCTTGAAAAAGGTAAAACTTAACGGAAAGTTCGGTGTTTTGGTAATCTTTTTCGATAATTTTTGCAACGACTGCGCCGTCGGTAAACTCAACGATTTCACATAAACTACTAGTTCCGTCGTGGCTGATTAAAAACTCGTCGCCTATTTTCATTCGCAAAACGTTTTTGGCGTGAAAAAAATCGTTGCCCGAAATTAAAACCGTGTCGTTAGAAATATTAGAACTGTCAACAAAAAAATTAAACATAATTGCTCCTTGATAGAATTTTAGCAAAAAAAAGCGATTAAAGCAACGAATATGCTTAAAAATATCGCAAAAACTTAAAAAAAGCCCGTTAAAATCCTTGCATAAAGAAAAGGTTTGTGCTAAAATATACAAGCAAAAATTCGCACCCGTGCGTATATAAGGTTTTCGTGTTTCCGAAAATACACTTTTTCAATCGGAAATGTAACCTTAAATTTAGTTGCGGACGGGGAGGCAGAACGGAGGTATTTTATTATGGCAGTTATTACTATGAAACAACTTCTCGAAACCGGCGTTCACTTCGGTCACCAAACCAGAAGATGGAACCCCAAAATGAAGAAGTACATCTACGGTGAAAGAAACGGTATTCACATTATCAACCTTGAACAAACGGTTGAACTTATTGAAAAAGACGTTTATCCTTTCGTTGTAGAAACCGTTAAGAAAGGCAAGAGCGTTCTTTTCGTTGGTACGAAAAAGCAAGCCCAAGAAGCAATCAAAGAAGAAGCTGAAAGATGCGGTCAATACTACATTAACAGCAGATGGCTCGGCGGCACGCTCACAAACTTCAAGACCATTAGGTCAAGAATTGACAGACTTAACAAACTTGACAATATGGAAAAGATGGGCGAATTCGACCTTCGTCCCAAAAAAGAAGTTAGCCAACTTAAGGCTGAAAGAGATAAACTTCAAACCAACCTTGGTGGTATCAGAGAAATGAGAGCACTTCCCGGTTTGATGTTCATCGTTGACCCTTCACAAGAAGATATCGCAGTTTTAGAAGCAAAGAAACTTAACATTCCTATCGTTGCTATCACCGATACTAACTGTGACCCCGACCTTATCGACCACGTTATCCCCGGTAACGACGACGCTATCAGAGCAGTTAAACTTATTGCATCTGTTATTGCTGACGCTGTTATCGAAGCTAACCAAGGCGAACAATTTAAGGCTGAAGAAGTTAGCGAAGTTGTTGAAGAAGCAACCGAAAAGGCTGAATAATTTAACATAACTAATAAGGAGATATACTATTATGTTTACTAATAAAGACGTTATGGACCTTCGTAAGAAGACCGGTGCAGGCGTTGCAGATTGCAAAAAGGCACTCACCGAAACCAACGGCGATATGGATAAAGCCGCTGACTATTTGAGAGAAAAAGGTATTGCTACCGCTGCTAAAAAAGCGTCAAGAATCGCTGCAGAAGGCGTTGTTGCCGCTAAAATCGCTGGTAACGTTGGTGCTTTGGTTGAAGTTAACTGTGAAACTGACTTCGTTGCAAAGGGCGACCAATATAAAGAATTCGTTGACGGCGTTGCTGAATACGTTGTAAATAACGACGTTGCTGATATCGACGCGCTCGTTGCTGCAAAATCAGAAGATACGATTAACGCAACCGCTAAAATCGGTGAAAAAATCGCTATCCGTCGTTTTGCAAAATTCGCTACTGAAAACGGTATCGTTGAAAGTTATATCCACATGGGTGGTAAGGTTGGCGTATTAGTAGAAGTTGAAGGTTGCACTTGTGATTTGGCAAAAGAACTTGCACACGACGTTGCTCTTCAAATCGCTGCTGCTAAACCTTTGTACTTGAACGCATCAGAAGTTCCTGCAGACGTAATCGAACACGAAAAAGAAATTCTTAAGGCTCAAGCGCTTAACGAAGGTAAGCCTGCCGCTATCGTTGACAGAATGGTTGAAGGTAGAGTTAAGAAATACTACGATGAATTCTGTTTGCTCAACCAAGTATTCGTTAAAGACCCCTCAATGACGATTGAAAAACTCGTTAAGGCTCATAACGATAAGACTGGTAGAACTCTTTCAATCAAGCGTTTCGTCCGTTTCGAAATGGGCGAAGGCTTAGAAAAGAGAAACGACGACTTCGCTGCAGAAGTTGAAGCACAAATGAAGAAATAATTAATTAAAACAATTAAAGCACGAAATTCGTTTTCGTGCTTTTTAATTTAAATTTTTAAGGTTTATCGTAATTTGCTATTTACAAACGGGTAAAAAAAGTGTATAATAGATAGATGAAAGGTGTGAAAATGCTTAAAATCAAAGAGGTGTTTTATGAGTAAAGCAATTTACAAAAGAGTAATCATAAAGTTATCGGGCGAAGCGCTCGCCGGCGACCAAGGTAACGGCATTAACGAACAAGTGCTTAATCAAGTTACCGACCAAATTATCGCAGTTAGAAATCTCGGTGTAGAAATCGGCATTATCGTTGGTGGCGGAAATTTCTGGCGTGGTAGACAAGGTAAAGAAATGGATAGAAGTACAGCCGACCACATGGGCATGCTTGCTACCGTTATCAACGCTTTGGGGCTTCAAGACGCGCTTGAAAGAAAGGGCGTTCCCACGAGAGTGCAAACGGCGCTTACTATTACGAGAGTTGCTGAACCTTACATTTTAAGAAAGGCGCTTTCACACTTAAACAAAGGTAGGGTTGTAATTTTTGCTTGCGGTACGGGTAACCCGTATTTTACAACCGACACGGGTGCGGCACTCCGCGCTGCGGAAATCAACGCTGAAGTTTTACTTTTGGCTAAAAACGTTGACGGTATTTATGATTCCGACCCCAAACTCAATCCCAACGCTAAAAAACTTGACAAAGTTTCTTATAAGGAATACATTGCTCAAGAATTGCACGCTATGGATACTACCGCAATTACTATTTGTATGGAAAACGATATCAGCGTACTTGCATTCGGCTTGTTTGAAGACAACGCGCTCGTTCGTGCGGTAACCGGTGAAAATATCGGAACTCTTATTAAAAAGTAGTTACGTCGCGTTATTTGATTGATTTTTTGACGAAAAACGTTGCGATATTCAGCGTTAAAGCCCTTGACAAGATATAAACTCTTGCCTTTGGGCATTTGCCTTGACTATCTTGCGTTCGTTCTCGTCAAGGCGCAGAAAATTCAGTTAAAATCAATCACTATCCGCGCCACAACTTAAAAATAAAATTATACGATACACTATAAATTAGGTAAAGGAGAAAATATTATGGCTATTGAAAACGAACAATATGAAGTTATTATGATGGAAACTATGGAAAGGGCTGAAAAAACCATTTCCGTTTTGAACGGCGAATACATTACTATTCGTGCAGGTAGAGCAAATCCGCACATTCTTGATAAGGTGCTCGTTGATTATTACGGAACACCCACGCCTATTAACCAAGTTGGTAACTTGTCGGTAACCGAAGGTAGGTGTTTGGTTATTGCTCCGTGGGATGCAAGCATGCTTAAAATTATCGAAAAACAACTTATCGCTGAAAACCTTGGCATCAACCCCGTTAACGACGGTAAGGTGATTAGATTAGTTTTCCCTGCGCTTACCGAAGAAAGAAGAAAAGAACTCGTTAAGCAAATTAAGAAAATGGCAGAAGATTCAAAGGTTGCTATTAGAAACGTTCGTCGCGACGCTATGGACGCGCTCAAAAAAATGAAGAACAATAAAGAACTTTCAGAAGACGAACACGCAGTTTGCGAAAAGGAAGTTGATAAATTTATTGCTGAATCAGTTGAAAAAGTTGATAAACTTTGTGCAGACAAAGAAAAGGACGTTCTTTCAGTATAATGGAAATTAATAAAATACCGCGCCACGTCGCAATCATTATGGACGGCAACGGCAGGTGGGCAACTTTGCGTGGCAAAAAGCGCACTTTCGGGCACAAAGTAGGCTCTGAAAACGTTGAAAAAATCGTTACGCACGCATTTAATAGGGGGGTTTTTGCTCTCACCCTTTATGCTTTTTCTGCCGAAAACTGGTTGCGCCCACAAGAAGAAGTCGAAGGGTTGATGAATCTTCTCAAAACTTATCTAAAAAAGTTTGCAAAAAAATTGAGCGCTAGCGGTATTAGACTTAAAGTTATAGGTTCAAAAAAAGAACTTTCCGCCGACCTTAATAAGGTCATTGAAGAAGTTGAAAACAAAACGGCAATTAACGATAAAGGCGTTTTGAATATTGCAATCAATTACGGTGGTCGCCAAGAAATAGTAACCGCCGTAAACACACTCGTTGAAAGTGGTAAAGAAATTACGGTTGACGCACTTTCAGGCGCACTATATACTGCGGACTCGGGTGAGCCCGACTTGATTATTAGAACGGGCGGTGAACTTCGCTTGTCAAACTTTTTGCTTTATCAAGGGGCGTATAGCGAACTGTATTTTACCGACGCTTTATGGCCGGATTTTGATGAGAGTGGGTTTGATTTAGCGCTAGAAGAATTTTCAAAACGAAAACGTCGTTTTGGTAAGGTGTAATTATGAAAAAAAGAATTATAACGGGCGCAATTTACGTTGCGGTCGTTGCAACGTTTTTTTTGTTTAGAGAATTCGTCGATACTCGTTTATTCGATTTGTTGACATTTTTCTGGCTAGTCGTGGGAACGTTTGAGGTAGCAAGGGCAATTCGCCCTTGGGCGGTAAAAGATAATTTTACAACGGCACTTATATTTGGTGGGGCTAGCGTTGCGCTATACGCGGTGTTTATGAACACGCACGGCGCTTTGCGCGGTGGTTTAGCGGTGGTCGTGCTTTCGGCGTTATTTATTGCAGAGACGGGAATAACGTGTTTAAAAAACAAGCAAACGGGCAAAACTTTTATTATTAGTGCGTTGCCTTTCGTGTATCCTACTTTGCCTATGCTAACAATGCTTTTGGCAAACGGGCTTGATAAAAGCGTGGGGTTAGTTGCACTACTTTTGATTTATATTATTTCGCCCTTGTCCGACACTTTTGCGTACTTTACTGGTAGTTTAATCGGCGGTAAAAAACTTTGCCCCAAACTCAGCCCTAAAAAAACTTGGTCGGGCGCTATCGGAGGAACGATAGGCGGTGCGGTTGGCGCAATCGCAGTATACTTTATATTCCAAAATAAAATTAGCGTTGATTTCTTTTCGCCCGTGTTGTTGTTTGCAATAATAGGCGTTGTGGGTAGCGTTTTGAATATAATCGGCGACCTTATTGAAAGTTTTGTTAAACGCCGTGCAGGTATAAAGGATATGGGTAAAATTTTGCCCGGGCACGGTGGTGTGATGGATAGAATGGACGGGGCTATGTTCTTATCGGTATTCGTTTATATCTTTTTCTTAATTTTATTTTAATGGTGTAATAATGAAAAAAATTGCTTTATTAGGTAGCACGGGTTCAATCGGCAAGCAAACCTTGTCGGTCGTTCGCCGTTATCCGGATAAATTTAAGATAGTTTCTCTCGCCGCGGGTAACAACGTCGGCGATTTTTTACAGCAGGTCGAAGAATTTAAGCCACAAGTTGCAACCTTGTCTTGTTCAATAGACGGCTTGCAATTACCAAAGGGCGTAGAGTTCTTTTGCGCTGAAGACAGTTTTAAAAATGCGATTATAGAGCAAGCGGATATCGTAGTCGTTGCCTTGGTTGGCTTTAAGGGGTTACTTGCCGTTCTTGACGCTATTGAAAAGGGCAAGGATATCGCACTTGCAAACAAAGAAAGCCTTGTCGTTGGCGGTGAACTCGTTATGCAAAAGGCAAAGGAAAAAGGCGTTAAAATTATGCCCGTTGACAGCGAGCATTCAGCCGTATGGCAAGCGCTCGGATTTGACTACGAAAAAGAGTTTAATAAAATCATATTAACTTGTAGTGGCGGTGCGTTTAGAGATTTTACAAAAGAGCAATTATCGCACGCTACGGCGGTTGACGCGCTTCGCCACCCCAACTGGTTGATGGGCCCTAAAATCACGGTAGACTGTGCAACGCTCATCAATAAAGCCTTTGAAGTTATTGAGGCAAAATGGCTTTACAACACTTCTTTTAGCAAGATTGACGTTATAATTCACCGTGAAAGTATCATACACTCTATGGTAGAGATGAAAGACGGCTCTATAATGGCACAGTTGTCAACGCCGAGTATGGAATTGCCTATTCAACTTGCACTAACTTATCCCGAAAGGTTGCCGTCGGGTGTTAAAAATTTAGATTTTAAGACGCTAAAATCCCTTTCGTTTGAAGAGATTGACCACGAGCGATTCCCTTGCTTTAATTTGGTTTTAGAAGCGGGTAAATACGGCAACGGGTTTCCTGCGGCGGTTAACGCTGCAAGTGAAGTTGCGGTTAATCTTTTCTTAAAAGGTGCGATAGGCTACAACGATATATATAAGGCGATTTACGGCACGATGCAAGCGTTTGACGGTGAACACCATATAAACGTTGAAGCACTTTTAGAGTCAGATGCGTTTGGGCGCAAATACGTTTTAGATTTGTTTGGGGTAAAATGAGTTTGTTATTATTGACTTCTTTCGGAGAAGTAATGATTTATATAGGGTACGTTGCGCTTGCCGTGTTAGTGCTTTTGGTAATGATAACCGTGCACGAATTAGGGCATTATATTGCAGGTAAAAGCCTTGGCTTTGGCATTGAAGAATTTGCTATCGGTTTCGGCCCGAAAATATTTTCAAAAAAGAAGGCTGACGGCGAAGTCTTTTCCGTGCGAATTTTCCCGATAGGCGGCTTTTGTTCGTTTAAGGGCGAAGACGCCGAAAGTGACGACGCGACTGCATTTAATAACAAAAAATGGTGGAAAAGGGTTGTCGTTTTAGTGTCGGGCGCGTTTATGAATTATCTTCTTGCGCTAATTATAACGGTTACCATGTTCGGTGCGTACGGAAATTCTGCACTACTCGCGTACAAAACTGAAAACGGTGGCGCGGGGTATACCGAAACGAACAGTTTAGTAGACGAAGATATAATATTAAAGGCAAACGGAAAAAATATTTATTTAACCACCGACCTAATGAACGCCGTTGAAGGCAGGGAAAAGGGCGAAACGGTTAAACTTTTAGTTCGCCGTGACGGAAGACAACAAGAAATCAACCTAGTTTTGCGTGAAGATACTAATTTTGAGAGCGTAGAAGACTTGGGCAAGTTAATGACTGCACTAGGCATAAGTGCGCAGTTCGATGAGGCTACTGGCGAAGTCATTTTAGAACAATCGGGGCTATATTCAACTAGAATAAAGTACGGCTTTTTTGAAACGATTGCGCGCAGTTTTGAGTACACGCTTAATTTAGCGGGAATGGTTTTCCGCGTGTTCGGGCAGTTGATTACGGGTGCGCTTGGCGTCAAGTCTTTGGGCGGAACGGTAACGACTATTTCGGTTACTGCCGACGCAATCAGAGTGGGTGGCTTGCACAATTTATTGCTAATCAGTTCGCTAATAGGCGTAAACCTTGCCGTGTTTAATTTGCTGCCTATACCTGCGCTAGACGGGGCAAGGGTGGTGTTCACGGTTATCGAAGGAATATTCAAAAAGCCCGTCAATAGAAGGGTCGAAGGCGTTATTCACGCCGTCGGTTTCGTGTTGCTTTTGGCGTTCGCCGTGCTCATAGATTTGCAACAATGCTTTTAGTTATGAAAAACCGCCTTTCTATAACCCCAAAAGTATAACGAGCATAATTTTTCGGTTATAGCAAATATTTATAAAAAAGCAGTTGACAACAATTAAAAAAATGCGGTATAATCCATTACGATAATTATAAAATAGATATTTTCACTGGAGGAAAAATATTATGGCAATTAAAAATGCATACTTGCTTGACCTTTTACAAAGGGTAGCAAAAAGGGACCCCAACGAACCTGAATTTATTCAAGCGGTTACTGAAGTTCTTTCAACTTTAGAACCCGTTATTGAAAAAAGGCAAGACCTTGTTGACGCAGGCGTTCTTGAAAGAATAGTTGAACCTGAAAGGCAAATTATTTTTAGAGTTCCGTGGGTTGACGATAACGGCGTTCAACACGTTAACAGGGGTTATAGAATTCAATTCAACTCTGCTATCGGCCCTTACAAGGGCGGTATCAGACTTCACCCGTCGGTTAATTTGAGCGTTATCAAATTCTTGGGCTTTGAACAAACCTTTAAGAACAGTCTTACCACTCTTCCTATGGGCGGCGGTAAAGGTGGTTCTGACTTTGACCCCAAGGGTAAATCCGATAACGAAATTATGAGATTTTGCCAAAGTTTTATGACTGAACTTTATCGTCATATCGGCGCTGACCTTGACGTTCCCGCAGGCGATATCGGCGTAGGCGCAAGAGAAGTTGGCTATATGTTCGGTCAATACAAGAGAATTAGAAACGAATGGGTTGGCGTGCTTACCGGTAAGGGCTTAACTTACGGCGGTTCACTTGCAAGAAAACAAGCAACCGGTTACGGTCTTTGCTACTTTACTAACGAAATGCTCCAAGCAAACGGCACGAGTTTTGAAGGTAAAACCGTTCTCGTTTCAGGTTCTGGTAACGTTGCAATTTACGCTTGTGAAAAGGCTACCACTTACGGTGCAAAAGTAGTTGCAATGTCTGACAGTAACGGTTACGTTTACGATAAGGACGGTATTAATCTTGATACCGTAAAACAAATCAAAGAAGTTGAAAGAAAGAGAATTAGCGAATACGTAAAATACCACCCCAACGCAGAATACCACGAAGGTTGCAAAGGTATTTGGACTATTCCTTGCGATATCGCTCTTCCTTGTGCTACACAAAACGAAATTGATGGCGAAAGCGCAAAGATTCTCGTAAAAAACGGCTGTAAAGTCGTTTCTGAAGGCGCAAACATGCCTTCAACCCCCGAAGCAATCGACACCTACCTTTCAAACGGTTTGTTGTATGGTCCTGCAAAGGCTGCAAACGCTGGTGGCGTTGCAACGTCGGGCTTGGAAATGAGCCAAAACTCAATCAGACTTTCTTGGTCGTTTGAAGAAGTTGATGAAAAACTCCACAACATTATGAAGAGCATCTTCAAAGCGTGTGACGACGCTTCTAAAGAATACGGCATGCCCGGCAACTATATGGCAGGTGCAAACATTGCAGGCTTTATAAAAGTTGCAGAGGCTATGAAGGCGCAAGGTACAGTCTAATTTTAAGCGGTTATAAACTGCGCATTTCCGCGTCACTGCTTTGCGTTTTGACTTCGATAACCAAAAAGGTTTATCTCGCCCAAAACGCGTCGCGAGCCTTGAACTACTTGTTTCTAACCACTTAAATAATGCGGTTATAAACTGCGTTGCAGGTCGTGAACTGACTGCGCCGTGGACTTCAATGAATAGACATTCAATTTCGCCCCACGGCTTGTCGAGCCTACTGCAACTTGTTTCTAACCCGTTCTAGAGAGCGAAAGCAAAGGCAAAAGAGGCATAGCCTCCTTAAAATACAACTTAAAAGTTTAACGCCCTAACGGACAAATATCCGTTAGGGCGTAATTTTTTTACTAAATTATATCCATTTTGTGTTCGTTAATTTTTTGATTTGTTGCAAGATTATATAAGTCGTTTGCAAGAATATCAATTTCAAACGCTTGCCGTGCTGTTTTTTTAACGAGCGTGCTATCGCTTTTTCTCGTCAACACGGGTACTTGCGCGCTTTTACAAAGCAAAGAAATCAGGTCTTTTGAGTCTTTATTTACGGCAAGAATTTTTGCGTAAGTTTTATGTTTTAAGCAGTCTGAAATTAAATCTTGATTTATCTTTAAGAAGTTTGATAAAAGTATTCTGCGCACTCTACTTGCGGGGTAGCGTTTAGTGCAAACTTTTTCAACTAGTTGGTTAACGGAAAGGTTATCTTTCAAGAGTGCCTTGATGCGATTTTCAAGCCCTTCGGTGCAGTCGGAAATCTTTTTCAGGTCGTCTGCCGTTGCGCTAACGGCACTTGCCATTATAAGTTTATCAAACGCAAAGGGGTATTCGGCAATATCTTGATAAACGAATTTGGGCATGTTTTTCTTAACTTTTCGCTTTTTACCCGTCTTTAAAACTTCTCTTATGCTAGACGCGCTTGTTACGCCTTTTTTTAGACTAACGTCGTTATGGTTGCCCGTGCGGAGCATAGGGCATATTTCAATATCGCTTTGGTTTTTTATTATCGCTTTGGTGTATTCGAGCCCCAAAATGTTGTTGGGGGAAGAAATTAGGTTTGCGTCGTATTCGGTGTTGTCGAGCGCCTTTAACGCTTCAAACTTGGCTTTGGCAAGCGAAATTCCGCTATCCAAATTTTCTTTAAGCGCCTTTTTGTATTCCTTGCTTTCGTTCAAGAGTGCGTTTGCAAGTTTTAGGTAGGCGGACTTGTCGCCACTTTCAACGCCAAAGCACAACTGGTTTACGCAACCCAACGAATGAATTAAGTTGACCGCACCCGTTGCAAAAGTTTCGGCGTTTGCGGTTGCGAACACCGTGGGTAGTTCTATTACTAAATCCGCCCCAGCAATAATTGCGTGTTTTGCGCGGGTAAACTTATCCAAAACGGCAGGCTCGCCCCGTTGGGTAAAGTTTCCACTCATAACGACGATTAGTTTATCCGCCTTTAAAACGGTTTTGATATAGTCGATATGTTTTAAGTGCCCAAGGTGAAAGGGGTTATATTCAGCGATACAAGCGCAAATTTTCATAAAAAATACAAAAACCTCGAATATTAATTTACTTTTTTATTTAAATGGTGTAGAATAAAGTGGTTAATTACATTTTACTATATTTTAGCAGTTTTTCAAAACGAATTAAAATAAAAATAAAAGGAGTGTAGAAATATTATGTCTAATGTTTTAGAAAATATCAAAAAACATGCAGCCGCACTTAACAAGTGCATCGTTTTACCCGAAGGTGAAGATAGTAGAGTAGTTATCGCCGCTGCTCAAACGGTTAAAGAAAAACTTGCCCGCGTCGTTCTTTTGGGTAACCCTGAACAAATCAAAGCGGCTAACCCCAACGTTGACCTTACGGGCGTTGAAGTTATCGACCCCGTTACGTACGACAAGACTATTGAATATGCAACTATTCTTTATAAGGCAAGGGAAGGCAAAATCAACAAGAAAACGGGTTTGCCCGAATATGCTGACGTTGACGCTGCAAAGGCATCAATTCTTAAAGACTACACCATGTACGCTGCACTTATGCTTAAAGCGGGTGACGTTGACGGTTTAGTTTCAGGTGCTTGCCACTCAACCGCTAACACCTTGCGTCCCGGCCTTCAAGTAATCAAAACTGCGCCCGGAATCAACACCGTTTCAAGCAGTTTCATTATGGTTGCCGACCGTGAAAACAAATATAATCCTGACGGCGTTGCAGTTTTTGCCGACTGTGCTATCAACATTGAACCCGATGCGCAACAACTTGCAGACATTGCAATTTCTTCTGCTGAAACGGCAAAGAACATTGCAGGTATCGAACCTAGAGTTGCAATGCTTTCATTCTCTACTATGGGCTCTGGTAACGACGACAAGTTCTTTAAGTCAGTTCCCAAAATGCAAGAAGCAACTAAAATTGCAAAAGCCGCTGCACCCGACCTTAAACTTGACGGGGAATTCCAGTTCGACGCAGCAGTTGCACCCGAAGTTGGCAAGTTGAAAGCACCCGATTCACCCGTTGCAGGTAACGCAAACGTATTCGTATTCCCCAACATTAACGCAGGAAATATCGGTTACAAAATTGCTCAACGTTTCGGTGGATATATGGCACTCGGTCCTATTTGCCAAGGCTTTGCTAAACCTATCAACGACTTATCTCGTGGTTGCAGTAGTGACGACGTAATTGCAGTTATCGCAATCACCGCTCTTCAAGCGCAATAATTTATAAAAATAACGAAAGGAAGTGTTTTAATATGAAAATTTTGGTTATTAACGCAGGTAGTTCATCACTTAAGTATCAACTTATCAATATGCAAGATGAAAGCGTTATCTTAAAAGGCGTTTGTGAACGCATCACCGCAAAGGGTGGTATCTTAACTCAAAAAACTTTCGACGACAGAAAGGTTGTTATCGAACAAGATATGCCTACGCACAAAGAAGCGATGGAACTCGTTTTAAAGGCAATGCTCGATAAAGAAAACGGCGCACTCAACAGCGTTGACGAAATCAGCGCGGTTGGGCACAGAGTTCTTCACTCGGCAGAAGATTTCCACTCTTCAGTAGTTATTGACGACGAAGTTATCGCTATCTGCGAAAAGAACGCTGAACTTGGACCTTTACATATGCCCGGTAATATCGCGTGTATCAAGAGTTGCCGTGAAGTTATGAAAGGAGTTCCGATGGTAGCCGTTTTTGATACGACTTTCCACTCAACCATGCCTGCAAAAGCATATATGTACGGTATTCCGTACGAAGTTTACGAAGAACACAAAATCAGAAAGTACGGTTTCCACGGCACTTCGCACAAGTTCGTAAGCCAAGAAACTGCTAAACTTTTAGGTAACCCCAACGCAAAAATGGTTATTTGCCATTTGGGTAACGGTTCTTCAATTTCTGCCGTTAAAGACGGTAAGTGTCAAGACACTTCAATGGGCTTTACACCGCTTGAAGGTTTGGTAATGGGCACTCGTAGTGGTGATATCGACCCTGCGGCTGTTGATTATTTGAGAGCAAAACTCAATCTTAAACCCGAAGAAGTCGTTAATTACTTGAACAAGAAGTGTGGCGTTTTAGGCGTTAGTGGAATTTCAAGCGACCTTCGCGACCTTGAAGCTGCTGTTGCCCAAGGTAACGACAAGGCTTTACTGGCTCTTGAAATGCTTGCTTATAGAGTTAAAAAATACGTTGGTAGTTACATTGCCGTTTTGGGCGGTGTTGACGCAGTAGTATTCACCGGTGGTATCGGCGAACACTCACCCCGTATTAGAAGACTCGTTATGGAAGGTATGGAATTCTGCGGTGCTAAGTTTGATGAAAGCAAGAATGAATCTTACGATTCAGGCATCGGCTATCTCAATACCGAAGACAGCAAGGTTAAGATTATCGTTCTTCCTACCAACGAAGAATTGTCTATCGCAAGAGAAACCAAGACTTTAACGCAAAAGTAATTGTTATTATAACGAAATTTTTGGTTAAAAAAGTTGACAATAGGCGATAAATAGTATATACTTGTATGGCTTATTAGGTTGGGGTGTTATGAAATTAGACCTTAGAAAACTTAAAAGAAGCGGAAAAGACCAAGAAGATTTTTTCTTTGAATACGTTGCGGACGAGCAACTGATTGACATTCCCGAGTGCTCTTTTGACGGTGCGGTTAAGATAAACGGCACGATAACTTTGACGGGTGAACATACTTGTTTGGTTGAAGGGGAAGTTGCTTTTACGCTAAAAGGCGAATGTACTAGATGTTTGAGCGACGCTGTTAACACTTACGTTGCAGAGTTTAGGGAATCGCTAGAAGAAAATAATCCTAATGGATATTCCGTAAAAAACGACACGGTTGATTTAACCGTTATCGTTGATGATGTTATCGCTATGAATATTCCCGTCAGCTTTTTGTGTAGGGAAGATTGCAAAGGGCTGTGTGCAGGTTGCGGAACAAACCTTAACGACGGCGAATGTAAATGTAAAAAATAAAGGGAAGGTATATAAAAATGGCAGTACAGAAAAGTAAAACGTCAAAACAAAGGACAAATACTAGATTTGCACAGTGGAAGATTGATGCTCCGAACCTTTCGGAATGCCCCCAGTGCCATGAACTCAAAGCGTCCCACGTTGTTTGCCCAAAATGTGGTTACTACAACGGTAAACAAGTAGTTGACGTTTCTAAAAAAGAAAAGAAAAACTAAGTTATTTAACTAGACTTAAGGCCACTTGATTTCAAGTGGCTTTTAGCGTATTTTGAAAAATTCGATTTTTTGTTAGACGTAATCATTTGAATTTTTTACGCATATTATATATAATGTTTGCAAAAAAGGCTTGACACGGCATGAGAAATAATGTAAAATTAATCTACTGGGTTGAGTTTCAAATTAAAGGGAGTGGAGGTATAAAAGTGGCATCAAAAGATTTATCAAAAAAGCAAGAAAAAAAGCATAATTTTTTGTGGGTTAACTTTCTCACTCGCTTTTTTCTTTGGATTTCAGCAATTTATAATTTAATTGTAGGCGCATATTACGTTAATCTTTCTAAATATGATGGCGCTGCAATATACGAGCGTTTTTCTCAATTACAAGAAGTTGATTTTGAGTATGGTATAGTTTGTTGCGCACTCTTCGTTATGTTCCTGGTGTGTATATATTTGTTGTCATCTTATAGAAGATTTGCAGACGTATTCTTGTATTTTTGCTACATACTTGATATAGTTTCAACAGTATTTTACGTTTTGTTGTGCATTTATACACGAAAAGAATTTGCAGGTTTTGCAGCATATAAAGAGGCGTTCTATAATATCGGTATTTCTTTATTGTTGCTTATAATCAATATGAGTTACTTTAACAAGAGAAGTTACGCATTTAGATAATAAAGAAAAAAATATGAGGTCAAGCAATTTGCTTGACCGCTTTTTTTAGTTATTGTTATTATGTGAGCGTGCTATAGCGTGCAGTATTACGCTTTGTGCGTGGCGGTGGCGTGTGTTAACGCTTTATTAACGTGGCGGTAGCGTGCACGCAAATGCCTTCTTCACGCCCCACGAACCCTAAACCTTCAAGGGTAGTTGCGCCTATGCCAACCCTATCAATAGGTAACGCTAGGGCGTCTGAAAGACTTTTTGTGATTAGCGGAATATGGTTAAGTAGTTTTGGTTTTTCCGCCATAATAGTTGCGCTGACGTTGTTAACCGAATAGCCTTGTTCTTTTATCATAAACAAAACTTTTTCTAAAAGGTGCATACTGTTTGCGTCTTTATACGCAGGGTCTTTGTCACTAAAATGGTAGCCGATATCTCGAAGTGAAAGGGCTGATAAAATTGCGTCCATAATAGCGTGAGTTAAAACGTCTGCGTCGCTGTGGCCTAAAAGTCCTTTGTCGTGCGGAATGGTAACGCCACCTAAAACGAGTTTGCGCCCTTCAACCAAACGGTGGCAATCAAACCCCGTTCCCAAACGGAAGTCGGTGGGTTGACAATTTAAATTAAAATCTTGTGGATAGGTAAGTTTTACGTTATCAGGGTCGCCGTCGTAAGCGTGTGTTTGACCGATAAAGCGTTTGTAAACTTCGCCGTCGTCGTTAAACGATTGTTCGTCCGCGCGTGCGTACGCGTTTAAAATAAGATTTGTTTGAAAGCCTTGCGGTGTTTGAACGCTATAAAGTCCGTCTTTGCCAAGATAATCTAAAATAACCCCGTCCTTTTGCTTAAGCATCGTGTCGCGCGTGGCAACGCAGGGTATAGCACTACCGAATTTTTTTGCCGTTTCAATACAGTCGCTAATAACTTTTTTGCTTACGAACGGTCTTGCGCCGTCGTGAATAAGCAAAATTTCGCCTTTCACTAGCGGAAGGGCGTTTTTTATTGATTGAGTGCGCGTTTGTCCGCCCAAAACCACTTGCGCTTTGTCGCCGACGGTGTTTTTTATAAGGTCAAAGTCGCTTTCGCTAGCGGTAACTATAATTTGTTCAACAAGTCCGCTGTCGTAAAAAGCGTCAAGCGAGTGCAAGAAGTAAGGTTTGCCGTTTAAGTCGATTAAAAGTTTATTTTTGTTAAAGCCTGCACGCACGCCTTTGCCCGCGCAGGTGAGAATAAGAGAAGTTTTCATATTTACTCCGCCAAAATTTCGTAAAGTTTTTCCGCGTCTTCTTTTTTTACGGTTTCTTTGATTGCGTTAATTTTGAATTTGACCGTGCCACTATTAAAGCCTATTTCAACCACGTCGCCTTCTTTAACGTTAAAAGACGGCTTAACAGCCCTGCCGTTAACCTTAACTCTACCACCGTCACACGCTTCGTTAGCGATGGTGCGCCGTTTGAGTAATCTTGAAACTTTTAAGAATTTATCAATTCTCATAAAAAAACACTCCTAGAAAGCAAAAATAAAGTCAAAAAACAGCGAAAAATAAAATTATTTTAAAATTTAAAGAAAAACGCTTGACAATCTTGACTATTTGGGATAATATTGTAGAATGCATTATGATAGGTTATTATCGCATCTTATCGCCTTTTTGCAAAAATAATCAAAAAAAATAGTTCGTTTTCCGTAGGAAAAGAATTAGGCGGTAATTGATGATAACACTATTTAGTCGTCAGGGGATATTATACAACAAAATTTTGTTTTTGTAAACTCTGATGGCAAAACTATTTAAATTTTTTTAAGGAGTGTGTTTTGATGACACGTATTCTACCTGAAATTGTAAGCGGCAAGATTACGAGAAAAACGTTCAGTAAGATTAAAGAAGCAATAGAACTTCCGTATCTTGTCAAAATCCAGAAAGACTCTTACGATGCGTTTATTAGAGAAGGCATCGGCGAAGTGCTTGAAGATTTTTCACCAATCACGGATTATTCCGACCACTTTGAAATGTATTTCTTGGATTACAGCCTTGACGGCAAGCCAAAGTACGACGAAAAAGAATGTAGAGATAGAGATGCAACCTACGCTCTTCCTTTGCGCGTTAAAGTAAGGCTTGTAAACAAAGTTACCGACGAAGTTATCGACCAAGAAGTATTTATGGGCGAATTCCCGTTGATGACCGATAACGGTTCGTTTATTATCAACGGTGCGGAAAGAGTTATCGTTTCTCAACTCGTTCGTTCTCCCGGCGTTTACAACGGCGCTGAAATGGACAAGTCTGGTAAAAAACTCTTCAATACTACGGTTATTCCGTCAAGGGGTGCTTGGCTTGAATTTGAACAAGATTCACAAAACGTGCTTTGGGTTAGGGTTGATAGAACTAGAAAACTTACGGCAACCGTTCTTCTCCGTGCGCTCGGTTTCGGTAGTGACGACGAACTTACAAACAACTTGTTCACTGGCAACAAGATGATTGCCGATACGGTTGAAAAAGATACTAGCAAATCTGAAAGCGATAGCCTTATCGAGTTGTATCGCCGTTTGCGTCCGGGTGAAATTCCCACCGAAGAAGCGGTTAAGCAACACCTTAAAAACTTGTTCTTCGACCCCCGTCGTTACGACCTTGCAAGGGTTGGTAGATATAAATTTAATAAGAGATTGCGTCTTGGCGCAAGAATCGTGGGCTTAAAGTCTAGCGAAACGGTAGTTAGCCCCGACGGTGAAGTTCTTGCTGAAGAAGGTGCAATTATCACCAAAACCCAAGCCGAAGCAATTCAAAACGCAGGCATCAACGTTTTCTATGCTGACGTGAACGGTGAAAAACACAAGATTATTGCAAACAACGTTGTAAGTTTCAAAGAAGTTACGGGCGTTAACCCCAAACTTTTCGGACTTTTAGACTACGTTTATTTCCCCGCGCTCGAATTCTCTAAAGTCGTTTGTGAAACGGCTAGAGAAAACGGCGTAGAAGAAACTTCTGAAATCTTGAAAAAAGAAATCAATTCTTTCTTCTATATCGACGAAAAGAAGATTAAAGCGGGCGAAGAAAAACCCGAAGATAAAAAGAATGAAGAAAAGGCACGCGAAACGAGAATTAAGTTTATTAACGCTTGCGTTAAGTATTACGACGTTATCGAAAACGAATTGCCTGAAACTTTAAGTGCGGAAGACAAGAAGATTGTTCGTCCGCTTATGGATAAATTAAATCATAAGCACATCACGGTTGACGATATCGTTGCATCAGTATCGGTTAACCTTGACCTTGCTTACGGCATCAACACGATTGATAACATTGACCACCTTGGTAACCGTCGCGTTCGTTCGGTTGGCGAACTTTTGCAAAACCAATTCCGTATCGGTATTGCAAGACTTGAAAGGGTTATCAGAGAAAGAATGGGTACGCAAGACCAAAGTAGCGTTTCACCACAAGGTCTTATCAACGTGCGCCCCGTAAGTTCGGCTATTAAGGAATTCTTTGGTTCATCACAACTTTCACAATTTATGGACCAAACCAACCCGATTGCAGAACTTACGCATAAGAGAAAACTTTCTGCACTTGGTCCTGGCGGTCTTAACCGTGATAGGGCAACCTTTGAAGTGCGTGACGTTCACCACTCTCACTACGGCAGAATGTGTCCGATAGAAACGCCTGAAGGTCAAAATATCGGTCTTATCTCTTCGCTTGCAGCATACGCAAAAGTTAACGAATTCGGCTTTATCGAATCTCCGTACAGAAAGATTGAACACGTTATGAACGACGACGGTCAAATTGAAACTATCGTAACAGAACGCGTTGATTACTTGACTGCCGACGAAGAAGATAACTATATCGTTGCACAAGCAAATGAACCGTTGATTGATAACAAATACTTTGTAAACGACCGTGTTTCTTGCCGTCATAGGGATGAAATTACCGAAGACGTTAAGGAAAAAATGGACTATATGGACGTTTCGCCTAAACAACTTATTTCAGTTGCTACCGCACTTATCCCGTTCTTAGAAAACGACGATACTAACCGTGCGCTCATGGGCTCTAACATGCAACGTCAAGCAGTTCCACTACTTTGTCCTGAAAACGCTATCGTTGCAACTGGTATTGAAAGAAGAATCGCTTACGACTCAGGCGTTATGGTTAACGCCGTTAACGCGGGTGTAGTTAAGTCCGTTGCCAGCGACCTTATCGTAATTACCGAAGACGACGGTACTGAAAGACAATATATATTAAAGAAATTTGAACGTAGTAACCAAGGCACTTGCCTTAACCAAAGACCTATCGTTGACAAGGGCGAAAGGATTGAAAAAGGTCAAACGATTGCCGACGGTCCTTCAACCAAAAACGGTGAACTTGCTCTTGGACGCAACATTTTAGTTGGGTTCATGAGTTGGGAAGGTTATAACTACGAAGACGCTATCTTGCTTTCTGAAAAATTAGTTAGAGAAGACGTGTTCACCACGATTCACATTGAAGAACACGAAATCGAAGCGAGAGATACTCGTCTTGGCGAAGAAGAAATTACTAGAGATATTCCTAACGTTGGTGAAGACGCTCTTAAAGACCTTGATGAAGACGGTATCGTTCGTATCGGTGCTGAAGTTAACAGTGGTGACATTCTCGTTGGTAAAGTTACGCCTAAGGGTGAAACTGAACTTACCCCCGAAGAAAGATTACTCCGTGCAATCTTTGGTGAAAAATCAAGAGAAGTTAGAGATACGTCGCTTAAAGTTCCGCACGGCGAAGGCGGTATCGTTGTTGACGTTAAAATCTTTACCCGTGCTAATAAAGACGAACTTGCGCCCGGCGTAAACAAACTCGTTAGAGTTTATATCGCTCAAAAGCGTAAGATTTCAATCGGCGATAAGATGGCAGGCCGTCACGGTAACAAGGGCGTTATTTCAAGAATACTCCCCGAATCAGATATGCCGTTTATGGCTGACGGTACGCCGTTGCAAATCGTGCTTAACCCGCTCGGCGTTCCTTCTCGTATGAATATCGGTCAGGTATTAGAAGTGCACTTAGGTTTGGTATGTAAACAACTCGGTTGGAAGATTGCAACCCCCGTATTCGGCGGCGCAACTGAAAAAGATATTAGAGAATTGTTCCGTGAAAATAACATTGTTAACCCCGACGGCGAAGTTGACGGTAAAATTCAACTTTACGATGGCAGAACGGGTGAACCGTTTGAAAACAGAGTTACCGTTGGTCAAATGTATATGATTAAACTTATCCACTTGGTTGACGATAAGATTCACGCTCGTTCTACTGGTCCTTACAGTTTAGTAACGCAACAACCGCTCGGTGGTAAAGCGCAATTCGGTGGACAACGTTTCGGTGAAATGGAAATTTGGGCGCTTGAAGCATACGGCGCAGCGCATATCTTGCAAGAAATTCTTACCGTTAAGTCAGACGATATCGTTGGTAGGGTTAAGACTTACGAATCTATCGTTAAGGGTACGAATATTAGCGAACCTGGTATTCCTGAAGCGTTCAAAGTATTGCTCAAAGAATTGCAATCTTTGGCTCTCGATATGAAGGTTCTTACCGAAAATAAAGAAGAACTTGCTATTAAAGACCTTATTGAAAGCGATATTGACGATATTCCGTTCGTTCGTGAAAAAGTTATTCAAGATGAAGTTTCTATCAATGACATTGGTGAAGATGATATCGACGGCGTTGTATTTGAAGACGACGATAACGACGAAGACTTGACTGACGAACTCGGCTACGGCAGTATGTTTGATGATGAAGACGATGAAATTGACACTACTATTCCAGATGAAATGGATTTAGTTGACGACGATTTTGACGACTTCGAAATTGATGATGAAGAATAATTAGGGAGGTAATAAGATTATGTTTGAACTTAACAACTTTGATTCTATACAAATTGGTGTTGCGTCTCCCGAAAAAATTAGAGAATGGTCTTACGGCGAAGTAACCAAGCCCGAAACCATTAACTATAGAACCCAAAAACCAGAAATGGGCGGTCTTTTCTGTGAAAGAATTTTTGGACCTACCAAAGACTGGGAA
>JAZRNE010000019.1:0-2099 GCA_045648045.1 Christensenellaceae bacterium | reverse complement strand
AATAAACGTTTTCTAATATAAACCTTGCTCTTGCAGAACCAAAAATAAAACGTTTAGTAGTGGCACTAGAATTCATTAATTCAATATTTGTAAATGCAATATTTTTTAACGTAAAGCCTGCGCCACCAGAAATACCTACATTGCCAAACAATCCGCCTTGTGTATGCAACAAACCATCCACAGTATAGCCTTTTCCGTCTAATTCACCAAATAAAGTACCGTAGCCAAATCCATTGCCACCCTTAGTATCTTTTGAAATAACCGTTCTATTTTTTGTGATAATAAGCGGATTACTTGTGTAGTTTGAATCGGCATTAGCAAATGCTATGCCTGTAAGGTCAATATTTGCAGTAAGTATTGAGTATAATGGTGCTCCCGTACCATTTCTATCTTTCATAACGGTTACTGCCCAATCAACGAATTCATCAGTAGTGCCGATTGCAAAGTCGATAAGTTTAATATCTTGACTAATTTGGAATCTTTCTTGTTCGTTTTCGCACAAAATAACGATATTGTGTTCAACGTCAACTTTTGTCCCGTCCATACAGTTAACAAGAACGTCCTTTTCAATTTTAAGAACGCCGTTATCTAAAGCGTATTCAGAAGAACTAATCGTGCTTTCATTAAACTGTAATTTAGTAACGGTAACCATACCGTTTAAAGCGTATTCAACTTTTTCAATCTTGTTCTTAATAATTTCAATTTGGTCGCGATTACCTAAATCAGCAAACGGTTTAATAACGTCAACGCTGATAGTTTTAGAAACGTAAGTATCTTTTGCAGAAGTATACGATATGGTTATTTCCGTACTTCCAACGCCAACTGCCATAACTTTTCCGTCAGCAATTTCAACAACGTTATCGTTAGAAGTGTTAATCAAAACGCTTGAACTATCAACCGCATTATCATTAAGATAAACGATAGGATTAAATGCAAATTCCGTTACTGCGTTTTGACCTTGCGAGCCAGCGAAAACGAAAATTTCATTTTTATCAGCAACGTTATCAGCAAATAGTATTTCTAATTTTTCATGCACCTTTAATTGAACGGTTAAAGGATTAAGCGTAATGCCCCTGATTGAGCCTGAAATGGTCAAAAACGCATCGCCTTTTGACTGACCCGTAATAGTGTTTTCACTCAAAGAAACGTTTTCATTTGAAAGTGTGTAAACAAATTCACCACCATCAACTTCTGCACCGTCGTATAAAACAATCGGCGTAATCTCTTTAGAGTAATTTTCGTAAATGTTTAATGAATCGAACTCGTAGAAGATTTCTAATTTAGTTAAATCGCAAGCCGTAACGGTTACGTTAATCGTATCAGAAATATCACCTGCGGACATTGTAACAACCGCAGAGCCTTCTTTAATGGCAACTATTTTACCTATGGCGTCTACCTTAACGACATCAGTATTCGAAGAAGAAAAATCTATCTTTTCGGTAACGTTTTCCACGTCATAATCAAGTTGCAATTCTTTAAACATTTCAATCGAAAGTGTTTCAGACGCAAATTGTAAAGTTCTGTTATCAGGTGCATTATTTTCATTCGGGTCTTTATTTTTCGTGCAATCACACGCGGAAAGACAACACAGAACCATAATCACCGATAAAACAGCAATTAAAATCTTTTTCATTTTTACTCCTTATTAAGGGTTACAAAAAAAGTAACCGATTAACTTACACCACCGCTACCCTAAAAATTAGGGAGCGGTGTGTAAATAATTGCATTTTGCAATAAATAATTAAGCGTTAGCAGTTTTCCAAACGGGATATCCTGCAGTAGTATCCCAGTAACCAGACGCGGCAAACGTGCTCATATCAAGCGTACCTTGGCTAATTGCGCTTGCAAGAGCAGAATAGTTATCATATCTACCGTAGTTGCTATAAGTATAACCTTCAATAGGATATAAAACATTGCCAAATCCTGTTTTTCCACCAACAAGTTCATTCAAGAAATAAGATTTTGAAATTGCAAACACGTTTTGCATGCCAGATTTTGGCGTTCTATTTCTAAATACGGATACTTTTGTGTATTCAACCGCGCCTTCCGCATAAGTAAATGCAAAATCAAACACACAATTCTTGGGTATTAACATACCA
>JAZRNE010000018.1:0-12673 GCA_045648045.1 Christensenellaceae bacterium | reverse complement strand
GTGATTTGTCTATCGAACAAGTTTTTGAAGAAATCGTAAAGGCTTTAGAATTATGATAACGGTTAAAACCGAGAAAGAAATCGCTCTTATGCGTGAAAGTGGAAAACTTACAAAAGAAGTTCTTGACCTTATTGGTAGAGAAATTAGAGTAGGTATGACCACGAAAGATTTAGACAAAATTGCGTATGACTATATCAAATCTTGCGGAGCGTATCCTTCCTTTTTAGGATATTCTGGATACCCCGCATCGATTTGCGCATCTATTGACGATACCGTGGTTCACGGAATTCCGTCAGATGACATCGTTATAAAAGATGGTCAAATTGTCAGCATTGACGTAGGCGTTGTTTATAACGGTTGGCAAGGTGATGCAGCAAGAACTTTTATGGTCGGAAACGTAAGTGAAGAAAAGCGTAAACTTGTCAAAGTCACAGAAGAGTGTTTCTTTAAGGCAGTTGAAAAACTGCGTGACGGAACGCCGTTAGGTGATATCGGTTATTATGTTCAAAGTCATGCAGAATCAAACGGTTTCTCGGTGGTAAGAGCGTTGGTTGGGCACGGAATCGGCAAAGAAATGCACGAAGACCCTTCAGTTCCTAACTACGGAAAAAAGGGTACGGGAATTCGCCTTAAAAAGGGAATGACCATTGCGATTGAGCCTATGATTAACGCAGGAGTTTATCAGGTAGAGTTTATGTCTGACGGGTGGACGGTAAAAACGAAAGACCGTAGACCTTCCGCTCATTATGAAAATACGGTTGCAATTACCGATAACGGCGTTGAAATTCTTACGCTTTAAGGTGAGCAATGAAAAGCACTTTTAGTTTAGGCGATTTGGTTTTAAGCAAGGCCGGTCGCGATGGTGGTGAAATTTTTTTGGTGATTGACGTTGACGGTGATTATGCAAAAATCGTCGACGGAAAAATTAGAAGAATTTCTAATCCGAAAAAGAAAAAAATTAAACATCTTGAAAAATTTTTAGAAGGCGGGTCGAAAGACCTGGCGATAAAAATAAAAAGCGGGCAACCTACGTCAAACGAAAGGGTGATAAAGGTAATTCGCCTTGCTAAACAAAAAATACAGGAGGATTAAGTTTGTGTCAAAGGATGACGTTATAGAAACCGAAGGCGTGATTGTTGAAGCGTTGCCAAACGCAGCGTTTAAGGTTAAATTATCAAATGGTCACGTGATAACGGCTTATATTTCGGGAAAACTTCGTATGCATTACATCAAAATTATTCCCGGCGATAGCGTAAAGCTTGAAATGAGCCCGTATGATTTGACGAAAGGCAGAATAATCTGGCGAAGCAAAAACTAAAACATAAACGAATTCCAAAGGAGATATTAAAATGAAAGTAAGACCTTCAGTTAAGCCTATGTGCGACAAGTGTAAAGTCATTAAAAGAAACGGTAAAGTTATGGTTATTTGTTCTAAGAACAAGAGCCACAAGCAAAGACAGGGTTAATTCCCAAAACATGCTTAAACTTCTTTGCGAAGTTTATTGCGAAAATAACCGCATAAGTGTTAAGTAGCAATCATTCCAAAGCGAAAATATGCTTGTGCATTGACATAGATAATATAAAAAATATTTAAGGAGAAAAATTAATGGCACGTATAGCCGGCGTTGATTTGCCGAATAACAAAAGAGTTGAAATCGGTTTAACGTATATTTACGGAATCGGTCTCACCACGGCGAAAAAAATCATCAGTGAAACGGGCGTTAACCCCGATACAAGAGTAAAAGATTTGAGCGAAAGCGATATCGCTAAACTCAGAGAATACATCGAACACAACCTTCGCGTAGAAGGTGACTTGCGTAGTGAAGTTAGCCTTTCAATTAAGAGATTGATTGAAATCGGTTGCTACCGCGGTGTTCGCCACAGAAAGAACCTTCCCGTTCGTGGACAGAGTTCCAAGAGAAATGCGAGAACCAGGAAAGGTCCTCGTCGTACCGTTGCTAAAAAGAAAACGGCAACTAGATAACGGAGGTAACTTATAATGGCAGCAGCAAAGAAAATTGTTAAAAAACGTAAAGACGTTAAAAAGGTTGACAAAGGGCAAGCACATATTCAAGCCTCTTTCAACAACACTTTAGTAACTATTACCGATATGCAAGGTAATACGGTATCCTGGTCAAGCGCTGGTAGCCTTGGCTTTAAGGGTTCAAGAAAAAGCACTCCGTTTGCAGCGCAAATGGCTGCAGAAGCGGCAGGTAAGGTAGCAAGAGACCAAGGTATGCGTTCTGTTGAAGTTTACGTAAAAGGTCCTGGTGCAGGTAGAGAATCTGCAATCCGCGCACTTACCAACTGTGATATGGAAGTAACTCTTATTCAAGACGTTTCACCCATTCCTCACAACGGTTGTAGACCGCCCAAAAAACGTAGAGTATAATGGAGGACAGATAAATGGCTAAATATACAGAATCTAAATGTCGTTTGTGCAGACGTGAAGGTGCTAAGTTATTCTTAAAGGGTGAAAGATGTTTCAAAGCAACTTGTGCTTTTGAAAAAAGACCCGTTGCTCCTGGTCAACATGGTATGAACAGAAAGAAAGTTTCAGAATACGGCTTACAACTTCGTGAAAAACAAAAATGTAAGAGAATTTACGGCGTACTCGAAGGTCAATTCAGAAAGTATTATGAAAAGGCTGACCGCATGAAGGGTATCACCGGTGAAAACATGCTTTCACTTTTAGAAAGAAGACTTGATAACGTTATTTTCAGAATGGGTATCGGTTCTTCAAGGTCGCAAGCTCGTCAACTCGTAACACACGCTCACTTTACCGTAAACGGCAAGAACGTAAATATCGCTTCTTACTGTGTAAAGGCTGGCGACGTTATCGCTGTTAAGGAAAGCAAGAAGGATAACAAATACTTCGCTGAAATCAAACAAATGAAGGTTGGTAACATGCCTAAGTGGTTGGAATTCAACCCCGAAACCTTAACTGGTAAGATTTTGGCTCTTCCTGTAAGAGAAGACGTTGACGTTCAAATTGCTGAACACATGATTGTCGAATTGTATTCGAAATAATCTAAACAAATTATTAAATTTAATAAAATGCCGATGGATTTTTGCGGGGGGAAAGTTTTGGTTTTCCACGCCTTGACAAGAATTCCCGCATTAATCTATATCGGAACTATTTTTTAAGGAGGTAAATTTCTTATGATGGAAATTGAAATGCCAAAAATAGCAGTGGAAGAAAGTGAAGACAGAAGTTATGCGAAAGTTGTAGTAGAACCTTTGGAAAAAGGTTTCGGTTTAACACTTGGTAACGCTTTGAGAAGAATTTTGTTATCAGCGCTCCCCGGTGTTGCAATTCAAAACATTAAGTTTGCTGAAGAACTTGGTGTTAAGCATGAGTTTTCTGCAGTACCTATGGTTAAGGAAGACGTTACTGAAATTATCCTTAACTTAAAGTGCGTAACCTTCAAATCAACGTCTATGGACAAAGAATATAAAAAGACGGTTAAACTCGTTAAACAAGGTCCTGCCGTTGTTAAAGCGGGGGATATTGAATGCGATGCTGATTTAGAAGTATTAAATCCCGACCTTTATATTTGTACGATTGACGAAGGTGGCAAACTTGATATGGAACTTACCGTTGGTAGGGGCCGTGGTTATCAAGGTGCTAACGAAAACAAAACTGACGTTATTTACAATATCGCAATCGACAGTATTTATACACCAGTTAAGAAGGTAAGTTACAACGTAACCGCAACCCGTGTTGGTCAAAGTGTTGATTTTGATAAATTAACCTTAGAAGTTTGGACGAACGGTGCATTCTCTGGTAGAGATATCGTAAGCCTTGCCGCTAAAATAATGGAAGAACACATTAGGATGTTCGTTTCATTATCAGAAGTTGGCAATATCGGTATCTTGGTTCCACCGGGAGAAGACCAAAAGACCAAAATTCTTGAAAAGACGATTGAAGATATGGATTTATCGGTTCGTTCTTACAACTGCTTAAAGAGAGCAAATATTCATACCGTAGAAGATTTGACAAAGAAAACGGAAGACGATATGCTTAAAGTCCGCAACTTGGGCAAAAAATCGCTTGACGAAGTTATTTACAAACTCGAAAGTTACGGTTTAAAGTTAAAGGACAAGGAGGACTAAACAATGGCAAGAAAATTAGGCGTAAACGCTACGCAAAGATTAGCGCTTATCAAAAATCAAGCATCTGCGCTTTTATGGCACGGCAAAATTGAAACTACCGAATCAAGAGCAAAAGAAGTTGCTTCTTACGTTGCAAAAATTATTACTCTTGCACTCAATACTTATACTGACACCGTAGAAAGTGAAGTTAAAGTTGTTGACGCAAAGGGTAAAGAAACCACCAAAACTTTAGTTAAGGATGGCGTTAAAAAACTCAATGCAAGAAGAAAAATCATGACCTTGGTTAACGACTTGCAAGAAGTAAAAGGTTTCAAAGAAAGCAAAGCAGACTTCAAGAAGAGAACTGAAACTATCAAATATCCCCTTATTGAAAAGATTTTTGATGAATACGCTCCCAAATATGCGGCTCGCAAAGAAGAAAAGGGTCAAGGCGGTGGCTACACCAGAATTTACAAACTTGGACCCCGTAAAGGTGACGCTGCAGAAGTTGCAATCATCGAAATGGTTGACTAATTTTAATCATAACAACCGCGCAAATAGCGCGGTTGTTCTATTTTTAAACTAATATTCTTAAAACAAGCAAAAAGTATTCGTAAATAAGAAAAATATACCGTTCTAAATAAATCGTTATAGTAATAAACTTTAATATGTTGTTATCTGATTTTATTATAGGACAAAGTGGAAAAATATCGAAAATAAACGCATGCGACAAAGTAAAAAAACGATATTATGCTTTGGGGCTTTGCGTAGGAGCTCGCGTAACGATGGTTAGGCGTTCGCCGTTCAACGACCCGATAGAAATAAAAGTTAGAGATTTTTACCTTGCGATAAGGAGAAGAGATGCTAAAAAAATTGAAATGGAGCGGTTATGAACGCGAATATTGCACTTGTGGGTAATCCTAATTGTGGTAAAACCACGCTTTTTAATGCGTTGACGGGTTCGCATCAAAAAATCGGTAACTGGACGGGCGTTACGGTACAAGAAAAAGTCGGTGCGTATAAAAAAGATAAAAATATTAAAATTATAGATTTGCCGGGCGTATATTCATTAAATTCTGACGCTGTGGACGAGCGAGTTGCAAGTGACTATCTAAAAAATAAACGCCCAAACGTAATAATTAACGTTGTTGACGGAACGAATTTGGAAAGAAACTTGTTTTTAACGACGGACTTGTGTGTGCTAGGCGTGCCTATGGTGATTGCCGTCAATATGTACGACGAGTTGGAAAAGAACAATATTAAATTTAACTCTGAAAAGTTATCAAACGTTTTTGGTGTGCCCGTAATTTGCGTTTCAGCGCTCAAAAACAAAAACGTTGACGAGTTAATCAATCTTGCAATCAAACGGGCTATAACCCCTAAAACAGCCTTCTTTACGGGTAAAACGGCTAGCGTTGGAATAGAAGGGCGATATGAGTTTATTGAAAAGGTTGCAAATGCTGTATTAACGCGTAAAAACACAAAATCAGAAATAATAACGCAACGGATAGACGGGCTTTTAATGCACCGCTACCTAGGTATACCGATATTTTTTACCGTTATGTTTTTGGTCTATTTTTTATCAATGAAAATAGGTGGGGGTATCGGTGGCGTGTTCTCTACGCAAATACATAACTTTGGTGAAAATTTGGCGATAAAACTAAATTATAACCGAGTTGGAGAGTGGCTAGTTAGTTTGGTTTGTGATGCGGTTATTGGCGCGCTAGGCGGGGTAACATCGTTTTTACCACAAATTTTAATATTATTTTTTTTGATGGCAATTATTGAACAAAGTGGATATGCGTCGAGAGTTGCGTTTTTATTAGATAGAGTTTTTAGGTCGTTTGGTTTAGGCGGAAAATCGCTTTTACCACTAATAGTGTCTTGCGGTTGCACGGTTACGGGTATAATGTCTACACGCACGATTGAGCGCGTAAACGAGAGAAGAATGACGGTATTTTTATCGCCTTTTATGCCGTGTGGCGCAAAAACCGCCGTGTTTGCGTGGTTTTCTTCAACGATTTTTGGCGGAAACGCACTCGTGGCAACGTCAATGTACTTTTTAGGGATAATTTGCGTAGGTGTTTTTGGTAAAATTTTAAGTGGGTTTAAGCCGTTTAGGGAGAACGACGGGGGCTTTATGATGGAAATCCCGACGCTTAGAATTCCTGCTCTAAAAGACGTGTTTTTCGTTTTGATAGAAAAAGTAAAGGAATTTATTACCAAAGCAGGATTGATTGTCTTTTGCGTTTCAATATTTTTATGGCTATTTAAGAGTATTGGTGTGAGCGGTTACGTTGGGCAAGATATTGAAAAAAGTTTTTTGTTTACCGTTGGAAATTGCTTAAAATATATTTTTTATCCATTTGGGGTAAATAGTTGGGAAGCAAGCGTTGCTTTGATTTCAGGTGCGTTTGCAAAAGAGTCTATAGTAGAAACGTTAAACTTAATCACTAGCGACGTAAACGCCGTGTTTTCTACAAAATATTCCGCCTATGCTTTTATGGCGTTCGTTTTATTATCGCCACCGTGCGTTGGCAGTTTGGTAGTTGCAAAGCAGGAATTAGGTAGCGTTAAATGGTTTATTTTTATGCTTATTTTTCAAACGCTAACCGCTTACGCAGTTGCGATAACGATAAATGCGTTAGGAAATTTAATTACTTATTATAAGGGCTTGATTTTATCTATTATTCTTGGTATAATACTGATAGCTGGTTTGATTTTTTCGCTCAAAAAATTAAAATTATTAAAGCGAAAAGGTTGCGGATTTTGCGCAACCTGTCAAGGAGAAATTAAATGTCGAAAGGAAGAACGCTCTACGATTTAATGCGTGATGCGGACAATTGTGAAGAAGACGCTTTTTACCCCGAAGTGTGGGAAGAAGAAAGGCAAAAAACTTCTAAGGAAAAATATTTTGAATATTACGACGATATAAAACTCACCCCGAAAGACGACTGGTGAGAAGTGATTTTAAGATAATTTATCGAGTTAAACGATTTAAAACTAAAAAAGCGGAACTATTAATTAGTCCGCTTTTTCTATTTGTGTAATTTGGTTTTCTTCTTATATTTTGCTATCTTTTTTTAATTTTTTTCGTTCTTTACTAAATCTGATTTCGGCAACTACGATTGACGCTAGGCAAGAGCAATCGTTTATAACGCCCGCAATTGAGAATGCCACCACGTTATAAACAACCCAACAAGCGTTTGAAGGAAGGTTAACCATTCTTATTACGTGCGGGTCTTTAAAACCGTAAGCCACAGTAGTTAAAAGTTTTGCAATTATAGAAATAATGCTAATTGAAACGGCAATGGCAACTACCGTATCTGCATTCGACGACCATTTTGTAGCGTAACCAATAGATTTATCCCAAGTAGATGCAATCGTAATTATGCCTGCGACAAGGGTAAAGACTGAAAAGAAAACAACCCACCATTTATTAGATTTGCATTTTTGAACGTTTATCGTGAAGATAATATTTCTAATCGAGCCGATTAAATCCATAACCATTCCAACCCAAGCACCAAGTAAAAGGTACTGAATAACGAACGCCATAGAGCCGAGTGTTTTCATTATCATTATTTTAAAGTGCGAATTAAATTGCACGGATAAAATGTTTATCGCAATACCGATAAAACCTATTGCTTGAACAAAAATATCAAACATAATTCGCTCCTTAATAAACGTTAAAAATATTATATATAAAAAAGCAAGTTTAAGTCAAGTAAAAGAAGTTCAAAAGATAAGTAAATAAGTTTTTAAGTTTTAAAAAAATTAAAAAATATCCCCCTTAAATATCAATCAAAAAAATATAGCAAAAAACCTTATTAAATGATTGACAATACTCACAGTTTTTTTTATAATATATTCATCATAAAAGTTTAGATTTATTAAACTTTTTGTTAATAATCTCTAAACAAAAGAAGGTAAACGATGGTTATCGGTGAAAAAATTAAGGATTTGCGATTGCTTTGCGAACTTACGCAAGAAGAACTTGCCGACAGGTGTGAACTAACGAAAGGCTATATTTCGCAACTTGAAAACGACTTGACTAGCCCGTCAATCGCAACACTAATTGATATTTTATCTGCGCTTGGCACGGATTTGAAAGAGTTTTTCGCCGATGCTGATAAAGAAGAAAAAATAGTTTTTTCAAAAGAAGAATTCGTTGAAAAAACAACTGAAGAATATAAACTCAGTTGGCTAGTTCCAAATGCGCAAAAAAATGAAATGGAACCTATTAGAATGCACTTGTTTGCGGGGAAAAGTACGGATGAAGATTTTCCGCACGACGGTGAAGAGTTTGGTTTTGTTCTTAAAGGCGAGTTAACGCTTATTATCGGGAAACGACGACATAAGGTTAAAAAGGGTGAAAGTTTTTACTATTCTGCACAAAAGACGCACAAAATAGTAAATAGTGGAAAGATTGACGCTGAATTTATTTGGGTGTCAACTCCACCGTCGTTTTAAGTAATTTTAAGAGGTAGAAAAAATGGAAGACAAAAGACAAGATAAAATTATAGAAATAGTTAACCTTACCCGTCAGTTTGACGACGGGGTTGTTGCCGTTGACGATATAAGTTTTTACGTGCGCCGTGGTGAATTCGTAACCTTTTTAGGTCCGTCAGGTTGCGGAAAAACTACAACGCTTAGAATGATTGCGGGTTTTGATAAACCAACCAGCGGTAAAATTTTGCTTAACGGTCAAGATATAAGTCATTTACCCCCGAACAAACGCCCGATTAATACGGTGTTCCAACGCTACGCGCTTTTTCCGCACTTAAACGTTTTTGATAATATAGCGTTCGGCTTAAAATTAAAGAAAGTTAAAGTTACCTACGAAGATGCGGAAGGTAACAAAATCGAAAAGATAGAAAAACTCAAAAAATCAGAAATAATGGCAAAAGTTCAAAAGGCGCTTAAAATGGTAGACCTTGAAGGCTTTGAAAAACGTAGTGTAACAACCCTTTCAGGTGGACAACAACAAAGGGTTGCTATTGCGCGTGCAATAGTAAACGAGCCTACGATTTTGCTTCTTGACGAACCACTTGGCGCGCTTGACTTAAAGATGCGTAAAGATATGCAACTTGAACTTAAAGAAATGCATAAAAAACTAGGCATTACCTTTATTTACGTAACACACGACCAAGAAGAAGCACTTACGATGAGCGACACTATCGTGGTTATGAAAGACGGCGTTATTCAACAAATCGGCACGCCAACCGATATTTATAACGAGCCCAAGAACTCTTTCGTTGCAGACTTTATCGGGGAAAGTAATATATTTAGTGGCACGATTGTCGGCGAAAAGAAAGTAAGATTTGTTAACCACAATTTTGATTGCGTTGACGAATTTGCAATTAACGAAAAAGTTGACGTTGTCGTTCGCCCCGAAGACGTTGTTTTAGTTGACGCTGGCGAAGGGCAAGTAGACGGAAAGATTATCAGTTCAATATTTAAGGGCGTGCATTACGAAATGGTTATGCTCGTTGGCAAAACTGAAATCATTATTCAAGATACGGTTGAAAGAAAGGTTGGGGAAATAGTAAGCCTTAAAATTCAGCCTAACGACATTCACATAATGGCAAAAGAATTCTCGTCAAATAAATACGATGGGTATATTACCAAGCGCAATACCGTTTGTTTTGGCGACGGCGAGTTTGATTGTGACGTTACTACGCTTTATCCCGGTTCAATTCTTGATGAAGAAGGTTACGTTATAACCGCTGAAGGCGAAAGAATTGACTTAACCGACGTTGACGTTGAAGTTGAAGTTGGTCTTAAAGATATTGAAATTAGCGACGATGAAAACGCGGGTGGCGCAATCGGTAACATTATTTCAATGATTTATAAGGGCGACCACTATCAATTAATCGTTCGTACAGATGAAAATGAAGAAGACTTCGTGTTCGATACTGAAGATACGTGGAACGAAAACGATAGGGTAAGCGTTATTATAAAGAAAGAAAATATTAAATTAAAACTTAAGCAGGAGAATAAACGATGAAAAACGCGAAGGTGATTAGTAGACAGGATTTTATTCCTGAAAGCCTTCCGAAAAAAACTCCTTTCCGTTTTTCAAGAAGCGCGCTTTGTATTCCGTACGGCTTGTTTTTAGCATTGTTCGTAATACTTCCGCTACTTTTAATAGTGTTTTATTCTTTTACGGATAAAGACGGCGGAATTTCGTTTAATAATTTCGTAAGGTTTTTCTCAAGTTCAACCACGCTTACAACTGTTATTATAAGCGTGTTGATTGCGCTTGCCACAACTTTTATATGCGTACTTATCGCATATCCCGTGGCGTATATTTTGGCAAACACAAATCTCAACAAGGGTGGCACGCTTTTGTTACTTTTCATTATGCCTATGTGGATAAACTTCGTTTTGCGCGCTATGGCAATGAAAGATTTGTTAACTTTAATAGGCTTATTCGGCGTTAATAATTACGTAAACGTTATAATCGGTATGGTTTACGATTATTTGCCGTTTATGATAATGCCTATTTATACCGTGCTAATTAAAATGGATAAAAGTTACATTGAGGCTAGTAAAGACCTTGGCGCAAATGCGTTTACAACTTTTACAAAGGTAACCTTTCCATTGTCAATGCCGGGTATTGCAAGCGGTATAACCATGGTGTTTATGCCCACAATGACTTGCTACGTTATTTCAGACACCTTTGGTAACGGGCTTATTACCATTATCGGTAAACTTATCGACGAGCAGTTTACAACCTTCCAAAACTGGAATTTTGGTTCTGCAATGGCGCTTGTTTTGCTTGTTATAATGCTTATTTCAATGTGGGTAACGGGCGAATTTAAGAGCGAAGATACAAGGGGGACGAATATATAATGAAAAAGTTTTTTCAGATTTTTTATATAGCGCTTATACTCTTGTTTATCTACGCACCTATATTTACGCTATGCTTGTATAGTTTCGTTGATACGCCCGTTGTAAATATACAAGAGGCAATGAAAATCGGCTTTTCATTTGAACTTTATAAAAAACTTTTCAACGATTCTGCGTTAATGAAAATCGTTTGGGATACGCTTACGCTTGCGCTTATCGCTGCGGTTCTTGCAACGATACTCGGCACGCTCGGCGCAATCGGAATTTACTATGCAAAGGGTAAGTTTGGCAAAGGCGTTTCCGCTGCGTCAAGAATACCTGTAATCAATGCGGAAATCGTAACGGCAGTTGCGCTCGTTTTGCTTTTTGCATTAGTGTTTAGTGAAAGCCGTTCATATTTTTCAATGATTATCGGGCATTTGGTAATTACTACGCCTTTCGTGGTTTTGTCAGTAATACCGAAACTTAAACAGATGGACGCAAACTTATACGAGGCTGCGCTTGACTTGGGCGCATCACCCTTTAGCGCACTCGTAAAGGTGGTATTGCCTGAAATTTTACCGGGTGTATTGAGCGGATTTATGATGGCAATAACATTGTCGCTTGACGATTACATTATATCTGCATACACAAAGCCCGCAGGGTTTGACACGATATCAACATACGTTTACGGGGCTATGGCAAAATCAAACGCCAACTCGTCATTACCCGCATTGCGTGCGTTGTCTGCGATAATATTCGTGGTAATAATTTTAGTCGTAGTTATAAACAACTTGCGCGCTAGAACAAAGGAGGCTAACAAATGAAAAGGATTGCTTTTTTAGTTTTAGCGGTTTTGATGCTGTTGCCTTCAGTTGCTTTAGTGGGGTGTGCAAAGCAAGAAGAAGATAAAAAAGTTTTGCGTGTTTGTAACTGTGAAGATTATATTGACGAAACTTTACTTGAAGATTTTTATGAAGAAACGGGTATAGAAGTAATATATTCTACTTACGGCACGAACGAAAACTTGTATAATGAGTTGGTTATTAACCCGAACAGTTACGATTTGGTTGTTCCTAGCGAATATATGATTGAAAAACTTGCCGAAGAAGGCAGAATTCAATCGCTTAATTTTGACGAAAGAGAAGAACTTATCGATTACGACAATAATATTTCGCCTTACGTAAAATCTAGACTTCAAAGTTTAGAAATTAAGCGTGGGGAAAATCAAGGCAAAAATCTTTACGATTTTACCGTCGGCTATATGTGGGGCACTATGGGTTGGGTTTATAACACCGATTACGTTACGAAAGAAGAAGTTTCTTCTTGGCTAGGCGTTTTTGAAAACCCAAGTTTGTCAAAAAAGATAACCATAAAAGATGCGGTAAGAGATTCTTATATCGTTGGACTTGCAATGGTTTACGGGCAAGAGTTGAAAGACGCTACTACAAACGAACAAATAACTGCTATTTTGAATAGAACTGAACAAGAAAATATCAAAGCGGTTGGTGAAAAGTTGAGTTCGCTTAAACCTATGCTTTACGGCTTTGAAGTTGATAGCGGTAAAAACGATATAATTCTTGGAAATATCAACGCTTACGTTGCGTGGAGTGGCGACGCTGCTTACGCAATCGACGTTGCGTCAGGCGAAGTTGAAGATGAAGACGGAAACGTTCTTTCAGAAGAGAAAACTAGGTCTTTAAGTTATTCAATCCCAGAAGAAGGCTCAAACATTTGGTTTGACGGG